>JAZQQU010000052.1:0-20464 GCA_045629225.1 Bacteroidales bacterium
CTTGGTGTAGCCGATGGAGATCTGGCGATCCACCTCGATGTCATACTTTGCGCCAAACAGGTACCAGTGCCATTCCTTGAACTGGGCGAACCTGGCATTGTTGCCCCAGCTGAAGTTGCCCTCGCCGAAGTACTTCCTGAAGTCCTGCTTGGCCGATGCCGAGAAGGTAGGGTCTGCCTCCCAGTCGGTGCCTGCGGTCGAGGTGAAGACGTTGTCCTCGTCCTTGCTCTTGTCGTTGTAGAACCAGCCGATGCCCGTGATCTTGTCCTCAGGCCGGGTGTCGCGGTCGGCATACTTCACGAGGACGTGCGTGTGTTTCTCGGTGTCGATGGTCGATGAGGAGAACATCTGGTAGGTATAGACGCCGCGCTTGTACTCGTCGGCCTGCTTCTGGCTGTCCTCGTCACCGAGACGCACGCTCAGCACGCCGTTGTGGCCGTCGTCGTAGTCGAGGGCATAGTAGCAGACGAGTGAACGCTTGAGCTCGCCGTCGTACTCGCTGCTCTTGGCGCGGAAGTGCCAGTCGTTGAAGTTGAGAGGACGACCGTTGTTCGAGTCGCTGTAACCGAAGTTGGGGTTCTGGATCATCGGGAAGTACATGCGCGTCACGCCGAACGGGTCCTTCATGACGCGCGGCTGGGCATCGCATGCGCTGGACTTGCCGGGGATGGTGTCGAGCACAACGTCGGCAAGGATGATCTGTGGCTTCTGCATCTCCTGGTACTGGACGTAGGCTATGCGGCCGTCCTCGTCAGGCTCGATCAGAGACTTCAGCTCCATGGCTCGGTCCGGATCCACGCAGAACCGGTAGAGCGGGATCAGGCTCTCGTTCACGCCGTTGTGAAGCTTCTGGTTCTCCAGCGTGTTCTCCGTGCCGAACGCGATGAGGTCCCACTGCGTGGCATCCTCGTAGTCGAAGCTCCAGCTGCTGACCGTCGTGCCCTTGCCGCCGCGTATGTACTCCTCGGTGCTGGCCTCCATAGACTCGCAGATATCTGACAGCTTGTCGCTGAACTGTGCCGTGAACGACGACTTGGGGGTCGCCATGCCCCGCTCCATGTTCTTCTCCCAGATGCTCTTGGCCTTCTGCTGCTTCTCCTCGGCCTTCTCCTTCTCCCCGTCCTTTGGGGCGCCAAGGATCTCGGCAGAGAGCGAGAGGCCAAGAGACTCCTCGGTGGTCAGGCCCGTGAAGTCCTTCTTCTTCGAGAAGATGGACTGCGTCGTGGCACCCAGCTGGCACTCCGTCACGATGTGTGTGCCGTAGGTGTCGAGCAGACGGCAAAGGCCATCGCGGCCTACGTACTTCTGGTACTCTGCGCTCTGGGGGTTGTTAAGCGCATCGTTCAGCGTCGGGTTCAGCAGGCCTATGCAGCGCTCAGGATACTGGAGGCTCGCCATCGTGATCACGCCCTCGCTGGCAAGCACGCGGCGAGATGCCACCAGATACTCGTAGTTGTTGCGGGTAACCGTCTTCTCAGAGCACTTGGCCGTGATGCCGAACGTCACGGCAACGCCATCCACAGGAATAGGTATGCTCGCGCCGAACTCACGGCTAACCTCCCTGGTGATCTCGTTCATCGTCGAGCCCTCATGCTTCTGGAAAGAAACCTTGTAGCCGAGGTTGGGGGTGTCGATGCTGTCGGGGCTGATGCGGAGGGCGTTGCGGCCGGTGGCTATCTTCGAGTTGCGGATGTTGAACGTGTAGCCCAGGAACTGGGCGGCACGGGCACGAGCATCCGCCGCTATGCCATCAACCGTGGCGCGGGTCCCAGTGCCCGACTCCGGCTGAACATAGATGTCCAGCTCCTTGGTCCTGCCCTCGGCGTTGCTCAGCACGATGTGGTCGGTGGATCCGTTTGTGACCTCTGTACTGATGCTCAGGTAGAAGCCCTGCTTGTCCCTGACGATATGGTACTGTATGTCACCGTTGCTGCTCTCTATGCGGATCTGGTCTGACTCCACCGGTATGCGCATGCCGGCTATCTCCGACGCCGTGCCAACGATGGTCTGGTAGCCGCAGCCCAGCGGATACAGCTGCCTGCTGGTCTTGGCGCTCATATCATAGGTGGTCTGATCGCTCTCGAGCTCGTCGCTGCAAGCGGTGTAGCTCGTTGTCATGAATGCTGCCATCGTGAATGCTGCGATTGTCTTGATTGACTTTTTCATAATCCTTTTTTGGGGGCTCACCTGTATCGTCCCCGGGGTTCTAGATCGTTTTTAATTTCTTTTTTTATTAAATGTATTGACTTCTGTCTCTGTTCGTACGGTGGTCTTGACGTCCATCGTGCGAGTCTCTGTCGTGTCATCGAACGTATTTTTGTTTTTTGACGCTGCAAAGGTACGGCATTTCTTCCGTCCATGTCGTGCAAGAAAGGAAAAGAAATGTGCAATCCGTGAATACCCTGTTTTTTTCATACAATGAACAGGTAAATTCACAGATTGCACAAAATACACAACTTTTTTATGCTTATTTTATGCCAACTTTTTGAAATTATGCATATCTTTACAACATTGTAATTATGAAATATACTTATATTGATAGTATCTTCTCAATTTTCGAGGTTTTATTTGTTTACATCTTGTTTATTTTTTACATCAATATATGGGAGAGCAAGAAGTCCTTCCTTTTAAAAAGAGCTATGAATATTACATTTGAAAAAGAAGATGACGGTAAGTGGTATGCTGCTATACCCGATTGACCCTATGCCCATGAAGAGCTAGAAATGGTTGATGGAGCAGATTATCTGCTTGACTACAGATGACAGGTTGGTTTCTTTGGATGTCGATACAGAAGAGTCTTCTTCTGGAAACTATGTGACATTCGAACTTATTGATCATGATGATTACGGAGGAACGTATGTCACCGAAGACAGCAAAATCGAGATAAAGAAGATATGGCTTTGTAATGTCGCACATTTCTTCTTTGATGGAGAGCATCCTGAAACTATTTATATTCTAAATCTATAGTCATTTTTTATGCCTGATATTGATTAATTAAATTGGCAACTAATATACTCATAATGTTAGTATAGTACGCAATACTATCCGACAACTGAAGATATTATCACTGTAAACTTCAAATTCTTTCACATTGGATATTAATAAACCATTGTGCATCCACAATTGCACGTCCGCACTCACGGATGTGCAATTGTGAACGCACAATTCTCGGCCGTGAACGCTGACGCTCAATTGTGAGTGCACAAAAGCTCGGCCATGAACGCTGACACCCAATTGTGAGTGCACAAAAGCTCGGTCATGAACGCTGACGCCCAATTGTGAATGCACAAAAGCTCGGCCGTGAACGCTGGTGCCCAATTGTGAATGCACAGAAACTCATCAGTAAGTACTGGTGTGCCTTTGCAATTTAACATGAGATATCACCATACACGCTAGGCTTTGGTTACACATGGATTTCTAAAAAATCCTTCACTCCTTCACACTCACTTTCTATACCTTTAATTATCATTGATTTTCTTGCAACGAAAAAGGTGAAGGATGGTGAAGGATCCTTAACTCATCCTTCACACTTTTAAGCCATATGGAGTCTCTCTTTATCAACAAGATATCTATAGTAGGTGAAGGAGTGAAGTATTTTTGCTTATTACATGTAAAACAATCTTGATGTTTTAAGTTTTGGACTTCAGTAATTGTAGTAAAAGAGTAATAAAAGAGTAGTGAATGACTACGTCATGTAAAAGGGACGAATGTATAAGTGTAACAACCCCCATAAAACTATCAACAGGCGACAGTAAATCTTTACACTCTGTATGCTATGTTGAAAACTCCTTGATAAAGCCAAAAACTGTTGATAAAATAGTGTTGGAAAAAAAATGAAAAGTTTTGTCCTAAAAATTTGGAAATGTCAGAAAACTTGAGCATAATAAGATATTTGGAACTGCCAAATTTTTTAGTAACAAAATATAAAAAAGTTTTTCACTCAAAAAAGTGGAGTTATTCAGTCCATCGTATTGAAAAAATTATTAACTTTGCACGCGAAAGGGTGAATGTTGATTTGTTGAAAATGGTTTTCAACATGGTGGATTCAGAAGTTATCAACATAAAATGCAGCTATCACAGATGTGATGAAAAGTGTAGTAAATCAAGATATTTACAAGACAGTGGTTACCTGCATAAAGATATACGACCTGCCACCATGATGAGATATCAACTATTATCAACCTAGGTATGAACACACTGTCAACTGTTGACAAAAGTAAGATAACTTTTGATAAATTACGAACTAGAAAAAGACGTAAAGTTATCCACCTTATCAACACTCCATTATCATCAGAATATAGGAGTTTTTGAAAAAATTTTATTTTAAAAACAAATACATATAAATAATAATAGAAAAAGTTGAAAACTATGGATAAGTTCGAGTTGATAGCCGAAATCAAACGGCTGAAAGCTGAGAAGAACGCCGTGATCCTGGCGCATTACTACACGATTGGTGACATACAGGACATTGCCGACTTTGTGGGTGATTCGCTGGCTCTGGCACAGAAGGCTGCGGTTTCGACGGCCGATGTGATCGTGATGTGCGGTGTGCACTTCATGGGTGAGACCTGCAAGATACTCTGCCCTCAGAAGAAAGTGCTGGTGCCCGATCTGGAGGCAGGCTGCTCGCTGGCCGACTCGTGCCCAGCTGAGGACTTTGGACGTTTTGTTGAGGAGCATCCTGACTACACTGTGCTGTCGTATGTCAACACCACGGCTGCCGTAAAGTATTATACCGACATCGTGGTGACTTCGGGCAATGCGCTCAAGATAGTAAATTCGCTGCCTGAGGATGAGAAGATCATCTTTGCTCCTGATCGCAATCTGGGCAACTACATCAATGTGGTGACTGGTCGTAACATGTTACTGTGGGATGGTGCCTGCCATGTGCATGAGCGTTTTTCGACCGAGGCTATACTAAAGCTTAAGGTTGAACATCCTGAGGCCCAGGTGCTGGTACATCCTGAGTGTAAACGCCCTGTAGCTCTGCTGGCCGACAAGATTGGTTCGACGGCTGTGCTGCTGAAATATGCTGTGGAGAGTGACTGTCAGGAGTTTATTGTGGCTACCGAAAGCGGCATTCTGCATGAGATGATGAAACAGGCACCTGAGAAGACCTTCATACCTGTGCCACCAGAGGTTAGCGAGGGTTCGGTGGGCTGTCAGTGCAACGAGTGTGCCTACATGCGCCTGAATACACTTGAGAAGCTCTATGTGTGCCTGCGTGATGAGAAGCCAGAGATCACAGTCGATCCTGCTATCATTGAGCGTGCTAAACTGCCTATTGATAGGATGCTGGAGTTGAGTAAGTAATATTTTATAATCTACATTTTCAATGATTGAAATCATGGCCCCTGTGGGCTGTTATGAGTCGCTGGCTGCTGCCATTCAGGCAGGAGCAGGGAGTGTGTATTTCGGCATTCAGGGTCTGAATATGCGCTCTGCTTCGGCCAATAACTTTACGATCGAAGATCTCAAGAAGGTAGCAGACATCTGTAGTGAGAAAGGCATGAAGTCTTATCTCACAGTCAATACGATCATCTATGGTGAAGACCTTGAGAAGATGCGTCAGATCATCGATGCAGCCAGTGAGGCAGGTGTATCGGCCATTATAGCTTCGGATGTGGCTGCCATGTCGTATGCACGTGGTTTGGATAGGGGAGGAGTGCCTCGCATAGAGGTGCATCTGAGCACGCAGCTCAATATAAGCAATGTAGAGGCATTGAGGTTCTATGCCCAGTTTGCCGATGTGGTGGTATTGGCTCGTGAACTGAATATGGATCAGGTACGCGAAATTCATGAGACTATCATTCGCGACCAGATCAAGGGTCCTGGTGGCGAACTCATTCGTATCGAAATGTTTGCTCATGGTGCCCTCTGCATGGCTGTGAGTGGCAAGTGCTATATGAGTCTGCACGAATACAACCGTTCGGCCAATCGTGGTGCGTGCGCACAGGTGTGTCGACATGGATATGATGCTAACATTGTGAATAATGCTGCACAGGAGGACAAGTATCTGCTGAAAGATCAGGATCATGACATACAGCTGGAGATTGATAACAAGTATATCATGTCACCTAAAGACCTGAAAACGATAGGTTTCATAGGAAAGATGATGGATGCAGGTGTGGAGGTCTATAAGATAGAAGGTCGTGCGCGTGGCCCTGAATATGTAAAGACAGTTGTGGAGTGCTACAAACAGGCAGCCGAAGCTGTAGAACAGTTAGGCATGCATGAATGGCAGCTCAAGGAACTTGCTGCTGAGGAACGCGAAAAACGCTGTGCTGCATGGAACGAGCTTTGCATTCAATGGGACGAGCAGTTGAGTCGTGTATTCAACCGAGGCTTCTGGAATGGCTATTATCTGGGTCAGCGTCTTGGTGAATGGAGCAATGTGTATGGTTCTTTGGCTAAGGAGCACAAAGAATATGCTGCCAAGACAGTGGGTTGGTTCAGTCGAATAGGTATAGGCGACTTCAGATGCGAGGCTCTCGAACTGCATAAAGGTGACAAGGTAATGATCATAGGTCCGACTACAGGTGTGATAGAACTGGTGCTCAATGAGATTCAAGTGGATTACAAAGAGGTAGAGACAGTGCATAAGGGCGAGCGATTCACCATTCCAATCAAGGAGAAGATTCGTCCGAGTGACAAGATGTATGTAGTGGTGAAGAATTAATTTTAAAATGTAAAATTCAAAAAAATGTATTTGTGCTGCAAAATGCAAACTATGCAAGTAAACACATATTAGAATAATGTATGTTGTGTTGCAGGAGCGAATTGACAAAGCAAATACAGATTGGAAAACATAGTTATTAGCAGCATAGGTAACAATTATACATTATACATTTAAAAAGTGTCCCCAAGGCTCAGAAACATACTCCAGTGGATATTTCTGGTGACAGCAGTGTTGTTGATTACGCTGTTTCTGTTTTTTTCCAACGGCTTGGTCAAGTCGTTGGGCAATGAAGAGCGCACCAAAATGGAGATATGGGCCGATGCCTATCGTCAGCTGTTACTGGCTGACGAATATGCGGATATGAGTATGGAGCTGAAAGTGATGGAGAGCAATACGACTATTCCTGTGTTCTATACTGACGACGAAGGTGAACTGTTGGGACACAGCAATATGACTATTCCTGCTGATACAGCCGCATTTATTGCTGAAAAGATAAAAGAGCTGACTGATCAGAACAGATACTTCGATATAGAGGTGTTTGAGGGCTTCACACAACGCCTGTATTATGATGAGTCGATACTTTTGCAGCAACTGCATTATTATCCATACGTGCAGATGGCTGTAGTCATAGTGCTGATACTGTTGCTATATTATATGTTGCTGAGCCGCAGACAATCTGAACAGAATCGCGTGTGGGTGGGTCTCTCTAAGGAGACAGCTCATCAGCTGGGCACACCCATACAGTCGCTGATGGGATGGACAGAATATCTGCGAAGCCTTGAAAGCGAAGAACTTAATGATGTGGTGGGCGAAATGGACAAAGACGTACAGCGATTGCGCACAGTGGCCGACCGCTTCTCAAAGATTGGTTCAGAACCCAAGCTTGAACCTACCGACTTGTGTCCGCTGGTGAAAAGTGTGGCTGAGTACATGCAGAAACGAGCTTCGAGCCACATCAGCATCTGGGCCGAAGTGCCTGAAGAGCCAGTAATCTATAACACCTCAGGTCCGCTCTTCTCGTGGGTGATCGAGAACCTATGCAAGAATGCCATAGATGCTCAACCTTCCCGCATCGAAATACGATTGAGCGAAGATGGTGTGATAGAGGTAGAGGACAACGGAAAAGGCATTGCCAAGAACTTGCAGAAAAAGATTTTCCAGACAGGATTCACTACTAAATCGCGTGGTTGGGGTCTCGGTTTGGCGTTAGTGAAACGTATTATTGAGCAATATCACCATGGACGCATCTATGTGAAAAGTTCGATGGTAGGTGTGGGTACTATATTCAGAATAGAGCTTTAAAAGAAAAAGAAAGAATAAAAAAAATTGTTAGCAACACTTTTTTTGAAAAAAAATGGGTAAAAAAAGCATGTGTAGAAGGCAAAAATGACTTTTTTATTGTATTTTTTGTATTTATTTGCTTTTAAAATATACAATGTAATAAAATAATTATTATCTTTGCCGCCGATTAACGCATCGATAAAGCTAAAAAATGAGCAAATTCAGTTCATATAGCATTCAGCTCAAGACGATGGAAATCGGTGAGAGCGTGTTGGAGTACCATCTTGACAATGAGTTTTTTGAAGCCATTGGTGAGGAGGCTATTCAGAAAGGAAACATCAACGCAAAGGTTCGTGTTGTTAAGTCGTCCAAGCAGTCGGAGCTTTTTTTTGAGCTCAAGGGCAAAGTAGTAGTGCTTTGTGACCGCTGCTTGGAGGAGATGGATCAACCCATCGAAACCAGTGGACATCTGATTGTCCGGATGGGTAAAGAGTTTATGGATGATGGCGATGATGTCGTAATCATTCCAGAAGAACAGGGTGTCATCAACGTTTCCTGGTTCATGTACGAATTTGTAGAACTGGCAATACCTATCAAGCACGTGCATCCCTTCGGTCACTGCAATATGGGTATGGCTTCGAAGCTTAGCGAACATTTGGTTGACTCAGATTCATTCGAAGATCTTGCTGAGGATATTACCGACATGTTAGGTGATGCTGATAGTGAATCCTTTGGTGAAGATCGTGTAGATCCGCGCTGGGAGGCACTCCGCAAATTGAAGGATTAATTTAATAACATAAAACAATGGCACATCCTAAAAGAAGACAATCAAACACCCGTACTGCCAAGCGCCGTACGCATGACAAGGCTGTGGTTCCTGCAGTCGTAGTATGCCCCAACTGTGGTGGCTGGCACCTTTCACACACCGTTTGCCCTGAGTGTGGTTACTATCGTGGCAAGCTGGCTATCGAGAAAGAGGCCTAATATCTCTTAGAGATAATTACTAATTACGAATTACAAATTACACCCACTTGTAGGCGTAGTTCGTAATTCGTAATTTGCTTTTTTATATAAGGTATTTATATAATATGTATAAAGAAGCTTGGTAATTTGTAATTAGTAATTAGTAACTCTTTTCGCAAGAAAAATTATGATTAAAGCAGCAATTACTGGTATCAGCCACTATCTGCCTGATTATGTGCTGACCAACGATGAGATTGCTACGATGGTCGAAACCAACGACGAGTGGATCACTACCCGTACTGGAATCAAGTCACGTCACGTGCTTCGTAATGAGCCAACCGGTTCAAGCCGCCTGGCCATTCCTGCTGTGAAGGACGTGCTCGAGAAGACTGGCACCAAGCCTGAGGAGGTGGAGTGCCTGATCTGTGCTACCTCAATGCCAGATTATATCTTCCCATCGACCGCTTGCGTCATTGCCGACAAGCTCGACATCCGCAATGCCATGTGCTATGATGTGCTCTCAGCTTGTACAGGCTTCCTCTACTGTCTGCAGCAGGCTCAGGCCTTCATCAAGGCTGGCATATACAAGAAGATCATCATCTGTTCGGCAGAGAACCTTACTTCGTTTGTCAACTACAAGGATCGTACTACCTGCGCCCTCTTCGGCGATGGTGGTGCTGCTGCCTTGATTGAGCCAAGCGAGGAGTATGGTGTGGAAATCACCAAGATCCATGCTGATGGCTATGGTCATGAGCATTTGATTCGTCGTGGTGGTGCTTCGGCCAACATCCCAACCCATGAGATGGTGGACGAAGGTTTGCACTACATTCTGCAGGATGGTAAGTTCGTCTTCAAGCAGGCTGTCACCTTCATGACCAGTGCAGTAAGCGAGGTAATGGAGGAGGGTAAGCTCACCATGGACGATATCGACTGGATCTGCACTCATCAGGCCAACAAACGCATCATTGACGCCGTACGCGAGCACTGCAATGCTCCTGAGGAGAAGGTGATCTGCAACATTGACCATGTGGGCAACACTTCATCGGCTTCTATTCCAATTGCATTGCACGAAGCTGCTCTGGAGGGCAAGCTCAAGAAAGGTGATCGCCTGATGCTGGCAGCCTTCGGTTCTGGCTTCACCTGGGGTGCTATCTACCTCACTTGGGGTGACTGCAAATTCTAAATCTATTAGTTCCGAAAGTGTATACTTTTGGTCAAGGCATAAGACAAAAACGCGGTTCTTTTTTACATAAGAGCCGTGTTTTTTGTTATTTATGTTCCAAAATCAATGTTAAACTGCATTATTATGAGCAAAAGGTTGGTGGAGAGAAAATAAATCACTATTTTTGCGCATGTAAAATGAGGATCTTTATGTCACACAAGTGCTAAACTATAAAAGTATTTTGGGATTTTGAGTATTTATGGGAGATACCTTCGCCTTTAAAAGACTTTGATTCATGGAGGATCTTCAAGCATAACATCCTTCTCATAAAATTTCCCTAAATATAGTTTTCGTATTTACGAAAGTTGAAAAAGGTAATCAAAAGATATGAAGCATAATTATTTCTGTATTATACTTTCACTTCTGTTCTTGCTCTATGCCTCGAACCTCCTGTCACAAAGCACACAGGTGGTCAAGGTACTGGAATATAATGGCAAGGAGCAGAAAACACCACTGCAGGGTGTGAGCCTCTCTGTGCAGAATGCAGGTAGCACCCTGAGCGATGCTCAGGGCGAGATAACGTTGCAATTCCGCACATTGAAGGCAGGCGATGCTGTTCTGTTGCGTCGTATTGATCTGGCAGGCTATGAGGTATTCAATCAGGAGGCAGTCGATAGCTGGACCATTTCACCACAACGTACTTTCATATTAGTGCTGTGCAAGAGTAAACGCTTCAAGACTCTGTGTGAACAGTATAATTCAGCAGCAAGTGCCAGTTACGAACGTCAACTGAAAAAGGATAAGGCAGCATTAGAGAAATTGCGCAAGGAAGGAAAGTTACAAAAGCAGGAATACGAACAACAGTTGAAAGCTCTCGATCAGCAATATAATGACCAGCTTGATAATCTGGATAACTATGTAGAGCGTTTTGCCCGCATCGACCTGTCAGAGATTAGTGAAGAGGAGCAAAGAATTATAGAACTTATACAACAAGGTGAGATGGACGAAGCCATTCGCCTGTATGAGCAGCTCGATCTGTTGGCCAAATATAAGCAACAGTCGGCAGAGATACAGTCAGTACGCAATGTTCGTAAAGAACTCAAGCAATTGAGCGAGCAGAAGACTGAGGCACGGGATAGTCTGATTAGTGTGCTTCGTCAGCAAATAGAACTCTACGAACAACTGGGTGAGCAGCATAAGGCCGATTCACTTCGCCTGCAGTTGTATTAATTCAATTATCGCAAATGTGAAGCTCCATTTATAATTTTACATATTAAATTTTCATTACTAATATTTCCCCACCTCATGTCCCTTACTGATACTCTTATCTTTATCTTTGGTATAGCAGGCATAGCCTTATGGGTGTATGTCATCTTCTGCCTTTTCTATAAGCAGATCATGGTGGACAGAATTCTGGCTCGTGCCAAGTACAAACATAGCATAGTCATCTTCTTGCTGATCATTATCATGCCATTCACCATCACATCTGTGGCAATGATGTTCGGTGTCAAGCCATACGATCTGTATTATAATCAAGCTTTGTACAACGGAGAGAAGCAGGATTATGAATCGAAGATGAACTATCGTCAGGAGTTGCAGAAAGAGGTGCTTTCCAAGTCAGAGGATCCTGGACTGTTGGGTACTGTCTTCTTTCAGTTCCGTGGAATAGGCGGACAGTATTCTGCCGGTACAATGAAGGGTCGAAACTGGTCATTGTTCATAGGTATTTTGGGTACATTGCTTTTCTCTGGACTCCTGATTCCGAGTGTTTTGAGTATTATACAGATACGAACCAATCGCTTCAACTACGGACAGGTGCGCTATAATATACAACGATCGAAATATGCTGTCATCATGGGTGGCAGCGACATTGTGCCCGAATTGATTCACCAGATTCTTTCACCGCAGCGCAAGAACAAGATTGACTATGTCATCGTACAGACGATTGAGAATATTTACTACTATCGTTTTGCCACTAAAAGTGCCCTGTCGGGATATGAGATTTGGCACACAGTGCTCTATAATGGTGGACGCTCTACGCTAAAGGATGTAGCTGCCCTTCATCTGGAGCGTGCCAGTGAAGTATATGTATTAGGCGAAAAACCCTATTGGGAAAATACTAACGAGCATGATGCACTCAATATGCAGTGCATGCGCAATATAGCCGAGGTGTTGAAGAACAGCAAGCGTAAGGATCGTCTGCAGTGCTATGTGTTGTTCGAATACCAATCAACATTGGCATCGTTCCAGTATAGTGACCTTAGCGAGACAGTAAAGCAGCAGATAGAGTTTATTCCGCTCAACTTCTATAATCAGTGGGCTCAGAATGTATTGCTTAACCAGCTCAAGGATGACAAGGGTAACAAAGCCATCAACTATCAGCCGCTTGAAGGTAAGGAAATTATCACTGGCGAGAGTGACAAGCATGTACATCTGGTCATCTTTGGATTGTCTGAGATGGGTAAGGCCATGGGCATTCAGGCAGCACAGTTGGCACACTTCCCTAACTTCAATACAAAGGGTATTCGCACTCGCATCACCTTCATTGACCCTTTGGCTGATAAACTCAAGGAAGAACTGCTGCGTCAGTATTCCGACTATTTCTCACTGGCACGCTGGCGTGTGGTCGATGCTGACAAAGTGGAGACATGGGATGCTGCTTGGATAGACAAACTCAATGAGGCAGCTCAACTGAAACGCGATGGTAAGGAGGTATCTGCTGACAAGTATCCATACGCTCACCTCTCGCATCCTGAACGCGAGGACAACAACTTCATCGATGTGGAGTGGGAGTTTGTGAATGGTAGCGTTGAGACGGAGACTACTAACGAATACTTAAACCACCTCACTACTGATCCTCACTCCATCCTGACTGTGGCTGCCTGTCAGAAGGATTCACAACAGGCATTGGCATCGGTGATGTACCTGTCGCGTCAGATCTATCGCAAGGCTATTCAAGTGCTGGTCAATCAATATACCTCGGATGACATTGTGCACTCACTTTCGGGTAATGGACTATCGGAAGAGGTTCGTTCGCAAATGCGTTACCACCATGTTCGTCCGTTTGGTATGCTCAATCATTGTTTCCCTAATAGCATTGTAGATTATCGTTTAGCCAAGTTGGTCAACTACGTCTATTGGCGTACTGAAGATACTCAACTTAATGGTATCAACCAGATAGATAAGACCACGGGATTGCCTAATCAGGAATCCTTCTGGCGACAGTGTGCTGTGGTGGATCAGTGGTCAAGCGAATACAATGCTAATGGTATTGCCACCAAGATCCGTATGCTCGGCCTCGATTTTGATCATTCGACCATCGAAGAGATGCGTGCGTTGCTCGACCAGAAAGAGGTGATGCAGACGCTGATTAAGGTGGAGCACAACCGTTGGAATACTGAGAAGTTGCTTTCAGGATTCCGTCCTCTCTATACCGACGAGTGGCAGGAGGTAGAGAAACTATTGAAACCAGAGCAGGTGAAGGAATACAATGCCTTGAAGAAGAAGTATAAGAAGAGTTCGGAGATGGCACACTTGGACATCTGCTCATTCCAGGACCTCGAATACATCGACGAGCCATCCATCGAATATGATGAGGTGCTGACTCACGCCTTCCCAGGCATTGTACATCGTTATCGAGAGGTGATTACGACTTGAGGATTTACGATTGGGCGAAAAACGATTGAGCGATAAAGTGAATAAACGAATAGTCGATCTCTCGTTTCCTCGAATTATCGAATTCTCGAAACAAAAATAAAATCGAAACAAATGATAGCAAAATTCAGAATACTTTTGTGCCTTGTGCTCCTGTTGCCCTTGCAGCTGTTTGCCCAAAGCCAGCAGCAGGTGGTGGTGCGTGAGTATCGTGAGAAGTCACAGAAGACACCCCTTGAGGGTGTGAGCCTCTCTGTGCAGAATGCAGGCAGTGTGTTGAGCGATGCACAGGGATCAATGACCCTGCAGTTCCGCACACTGAAGGCAGGCGATCAGGTACAAGTACGCCGTGTGGATATGGATGGCTACGAGATTTTCAATCGCGATGCTGTAGATCAGTGGACCATCTCACCACAACAGGCATTCAATCTCGTGTTGTGTCGGAGCGATCTCTTCAAACAGATGCGCGACCAGTATATGCGTGTATCAAGTGCCAGCTACGAACGACAATACAAACAGTATCAAGCCCGTCTGGCAGCCCTTCGCAAGGAGAATAAGCTACAGGAGGAGGCATACCAGCAGCAGCTCACCGAGCTTGAGAACAACTATTATGATCAGCTTGAGAATCTTGAGAACTATGTGGATAAGTTTGCTCGCATCGACCTCTCGGAGCTCTCGGCTCAGGAGCAGCATCTGATTGAGCTTGTTCAAGAGGGTAGGGTAGAGGAAGCCATCGACCTCTACGAATCAGCTGACTATCTGTCACAATACACCACGCAGGTCAATGAGCTGAAGGAGATAGATTGTGCACAAGCCATGCTTGCACAAGTCGAAGCAGAGAAGCTTACAGCTCGTGACAAGATTCAAGCAGCTATCAACCGTCAGGTGCAGACCTATCAGTTGGCTGGTGGTCGCGAGAACTTCAACAAAATCGCAGCATTGCTCAAAGGTGTGGCTGATGCAGATACTACGAATCTGGATGCGTTGTGGGCGTATGGAGATCATTGTTTGCATCAGAATAAGTTTGATGAGTGTGAGAAGTACACGAATCTCTATTTACGTCAATGTGTAGATAATAAGAAAGCACAAGTATTGGCTTGTTTGAATCTTGGTCGCATGTATGGATCAAAATATGTCTTTGATTTAGCAGAGAAATATTTTTTGGAATCAGTAAGATTGGCTAAAGAATACTATGAGGAGAATCCTAATGGATTAATACTGTTCGTTGATGCTCGCTGTGCTTTACATACATTATATATATAGGACAACCAGAAAAACTTTTATCCTTTACCGAATCCTTGAAGAATGATTTGGAAAAAATGAATGAGGAATATCAGGATGTGTGGCTAGAGAAACTGTCTACTTTCTATGCTGAACAGGGATTCATGTATCATTACAACAATAATAATGACCTTGCTGAATCTTTGTTTATCAAAAGTTATAACTTAGCACAACTAAATGTAGATAAGAGCGATGCTTCTCCTAAAAGTATTGAAAATAAGATGAATTCCATTTTGATGTTAAATCTTTTTTATTACAATACTGAGCAATGGGTCAAAATGGAAACTTACATGCTTGAAGAAAAAAAATATCGCGAAGAATCTTATCAAAAGAATCCTGATATTGAAATTAGATATTTACTGGGAGTATATAATAATCTTTCAGAACTCTATTATCATCTTAATAATTCTGAACAATCTCATCTTTATTTAGACAAGGCATTGTTTCTGCTTCCTGATTATTTAGAACTATATGATGAAGTCACTGTTTCCTACGACGAAATGAATCTTTATGACGTAGCTTCGCAATTGTATTATAAAGAAGGTAATCGAGATTTGGCTCGTCAATATGCAACGCGGTGTTTAGAGGCTTACAATAAGGTGCCTGATGAACTGAAGGGAGAACTTGAAGAGTTATATAGGCGAAATCAAGAATACATGAAATAAAAAAAAAGATCCTGCAACCAATCGAAGCAGGATCTTTTTATGTTTTAGAATGTTATGTTGTGGATAATGGTATCACCCCATTGTGTAACAGAAACTGGTGTGTCGCTATAAGGGAGACCAGATTGTGGCAACTCAAGATACTCTTGGATATCTGTACCCAGATCGAGAACCAATTCCACTTCGGCATCAGCTGTGTAATCCTGAATGTTATCAGTTACATCGAAGCGATATGATACATATGTGTAATTGCTAAGCAGGAAGTTCAGGTACAGGATATTTCTGTAATCGTCATCCTCAGAACTCTCCATATAAATCATACCTGTCTCAGCACGACTGCTTGAACCGTAGTCAATGTTTGGTGAGAGGCCGAATGTACCAAAGACTGCAGAGATGGTACCAATCTGGTTTTCTTCGTTTTTGGCAACATCCCAGTTATCAATCTCTTGCGTCAGGCTTTCTGTACTCATCTGATCAGAACCAAAGAATACACCGCTCGAAAGACCAGTCAATGCACCATTGACAGCAATGGCATTGTTGAGACCCAAAACATGAATGGTGGCTGATAATTGTCCAACGTTTGGTTTTGGTTTCATCATGCCAGAACTATTATATCCTCTAGTATTATCATTGGATGCTGTTGTTTTATTGATAGAGGTGGTAGCGGAACCTAAAGATTTTGGTTTCATCATGCCAGAACTATTATACCCTCTACCCCCCTTCTTATACAACCTATCAATTCTGCCGTCTGTATCCGTCGATTCAGGAGCGTATGCCTCAGCTGTGTTGAACATATCCATGCCACGGAACTTGATGGTCTCGAACTCCTCCATTGTCTGGTTGAAGACCAAGACATCGTAGTCCTTCTCTGGCAGGTTTACCTCCACGTGATGCACCTCGTTGGTAACATGCTTGTAGGGTCTGCCACCATCGGTAGGATAGAACATCACGGTCATACCCGTAGGATCCTGATCCATCAGCGACCAATCCACATCAATTGAGATATGTGCTTGGTCATCGTATGGAACGATGTCGCGCAACTGACACGAAGTGATGCCAGCAAGCACCAATCCAGGCATCAGCACCTTGGCTGACGTCTGCCTCCATTTCGGAAAGTGATTTGTCTTGTTCATAGCATCATTGTTTAGAATACCCAAATAATTGTAGCTCCAGCCTTCGTAGGTCCGAACCAGCGGAACGTTCCGTCTTCTACATAGTAGATGCTGGATTTGTCATACTGAGTATTGTATCGTGTATAGTCGGCTTGCAGATAACCAATGCCTATTGTGCACTCCAGACGCAGATTATCCACCAGATTGAAACTATAACCATAGCTTGCACCCATGGTCCAGAACCATTTACTCTGCCAGCCCATGCAGTCATGGCCGAAGTCGAAACGTCCACAATTGTTATAGAGGCCCACAAAGTGTCCGCTCAACTTCGAATAATCCTCTTCCCAATAGTTTGCGTGTTCCGTCCACTTACGCAACCAGTAGCGGCCCTCGATGCCGAAATTCAGCATCTCGTAACACCACTCGTTGTTGCCATCCACATACCAAGGTGAGGTGATGTCGGCTGTCACGCTCCAACGATTGTTCCAACCATACTCCACACCAATGTTGGGAGCTCCTGCCACGTCATACAGCAAATTGCTCTTCACAGCCCATACATCAGCCTTCGCACCGAACGACGTCAGCGCGAGCAGCATGAGGGTGGTGAATTTGATGTTTTTTTGTCTCATTGCTATATACATGTTAGTTACGCTCGTATGGCAGAGTCAGATTGATTATGTTCATCTGTCCGTTAACCAAGGTAACAGGAGTGGACTTCTGCTTATGGATTGGGTTAAGCATACCATCATCACTCATAATCATGATATCATATTTTACAAACAGGGTATATTCACCAGGCTGTATGAACTGGTAGGAATACTCTGGCTCTTCTTGACTAACGGACAGCTCTTTGTAATAAGTATCGTTCGGGGTAAGCACAAATCCACCATCTATATTGTCATAGTATGTTATGTAGGATTCATCAGTATCTGCATCAGTATAATCTGTCCATTTATTGTTGTCGAAGTGGTAAACCCTCCTGTCGGCACCAGTCAAAGCTACACTATAGACTCTATATGAATCGATGTTAACATCTCGAGGGAACACGCCTTTTACATGGATACCTATAGCAGCAAGTGCATGCTCAAAATTGAGATGCACTACACCATTGTCAGTACATTTGGTCTTGACATAGGCACACACCAAATCTTCGTACTCAAAATCATAGCTCCAGAAGTCCAGCGACTGATTTTGAATAGGAGTGTATTCTTTCATGTCATCGCTCCAAAGAAAATTGTTGGATTGCTTTATCCATTCGGAATAATTACTGGCAAAGAATTCTACCTCCTTGTTAGCATCAGGCCATATCCATGGATCTGTATCCTGAGGCTCGTAGTTGAGGCCACTGCCTTGCTTGAATACTCCGAGCCTATAGACTTTTCCATCTACTTGGGCAACGACAGCGAATCTTTCGAGTTCTCTGGTACTGTTGATATAATCCAATCGGGTGAAGACATCCTGGCTGACAGAAAAGGTCACTGGCAAGTGTGGCTTTGCCTCGAGTGGCTGTTCAGGCGACGATTCGTTCGAACAGCTCATAGTCAGCAAGGCCATCATGGCACTCATGCCAATGGCAAGTCTTTTCATCATCATTGGATCAGGATTTATTGCAATACAGGATCGTTGATGGTGTTGTCAGTGCCCCAGCCAGATACCTCGTTTACATCGAATGACAAAGGCTTCTGCTCAGCTGGCAAGGTCAGGTTAATAATGTTTTTGCAGCCTGCTTTGAGCAGAATGTTTGCCTGCTTGGTCAGTGTGTTCTGACCCTGTCCTCCGATATTTGTAACTGTATAATCGATGTTCATAGTCATGGTGAAGTCTGCAGCTGCGAGAGCTGGCAATACGATGTCTTCACCCAGATCAGTCAGTCTGGTAGAGAAAGAACCTGCAGTTTCGGCAATTGGGTAGTCAATCGAAATGGTTGTTGCACTAGTAGCAGGCTTGCAGCTACCAGTTGAGAAGGTATAGTCAACTGACGAAGGTACAGAGAACTCAATGCTATTGACTGTGTAGTTGAAATTAGCGTCGTCACCCTTAGCCGATATCAGTACATCAGCCATCACGTGACCAAATGACAGGCTTACCGAACCGCTTGTGCTTGAGCTGTATGAAGAACTCAGGTAAGCAGCCACAACGTCAGTATCTCCATCGATGGCGATGGTTGACTTGCCGCTGTTTGCATTGATGTCGAGTGTAGCAGGATAGATACCGAAGAATTCAACTGCGGTGCTCTCATTGGTTGGCCAGTAGATGTCTTTGCCATAGGTCCAGACATTATCTTTGTATGTGGCCTTGCCGACGAATGGATCTGTTGTACCGTTATTGACAGCAAACATGAAGCCATTTGCACGAAGATTAGCGAGAGTTGTCTCCTCTACTGAACGGGTCTGGCCCTGAGAATACACATTAATAGAGATAGGAGTCTGGCTCTTCTCGATTACTACGTTGTTGATTTCGTTGTCCGAGCAGCTGCTCAGAGTCAAAGCTGTGGCGGCTGCCACAAAGAAAAATTTCTTCATAGTTGTTGTATGTATTATTATAATGTATTTTGTCAAAAAATTTGGAGCAAAGATAATAAAATAATTTGAAATAATGAATGTTCGTGCTGAAAAAAGATACTTTTGTAACAAAAAAAGTACTGATTAACATAAAATTGACTAGTTTTCTTTTAATTTTATTGTTCTTTATTTCGTTTTTAATATATTATTTATTATCTTTGCACCGCATTAAAGCATCAGATTTTAAACTCACAAGACATTTCTGTGTCTTAAAGACAAACAAAAAACATTAACTATGAAGAAGAATAACTTCTGGGCCCTGGTAGCAGGAATTACCTGCTCAGCCCTCTCGCTCTTCGCCTTTGCATCATGCGACGATGATGTCGATGCCTCAGTTGCTTTGTCTGGCGATTGGGATGGCGATTTTGGTATGTACTACGATTACTACGATCGTCATGGTCGCTTTGTCGAGACCTTCGATTGCTACGATACCGACATCTCATTCTATCCTGACTACGACTATGCCACCCATGGCTATGGCTATCAGGTCGATTTCTATCGCTATGGTCCTTACACCAAGATCTACCACTCTTTCGAATGGGAGATTCACAACTGTGATGTCTATCTGTACTACATCGGCGAGCGCGAACTTGACACCGTGATTCGCGACTATCGTCTGAGCAGCAGTTACTTCACCGGATACTTCAACGATTCCAATACCCGTTTCTCACTGCGCAAGTATCGCGACTACTACGACTGGGATCCTTACTGGGACGACTATGGCACCTATAACCATGGCACAGGCTACGGTTATTATTATCGCGACGACTGGTATTACGACGATGACTTCTATTATGCTCGCACCCGCAGCGCTGCTCCAGCCATCGATACTGAGGAGCTGAAGGCCGATGGCAAGGAATTCACTATCCACTACGGCAATCGCTTCAACCAGAAGTAAGAAAATACCGAAAAAGAATACAGGACGTTGACACTTGCTGACATGTGTCAACGTCCTGTTTTTGTGCTGTTGTCTTGCCCCAGAAAAGGTTGAATAAAAATCAACCAAAATGAACGGACAAAAGAACACGCTGAGGGAAGAAATTACAACACTATCTAGCACAGTCACCAGAGGTCGCAAATCAAAGTTTTCGGAGGAAGAACAGATGTTT
>JAZQQU010000053.1:0-25621 GCA_045629225.1 Bacteroidales bacterium
CATCTTCTTGAGGTCGGTAAGACCTGCCCAGTCCATCATCTTCTTGGTGGCTGCCTCTGCATCCTTCAACGACATGGGAGCGAAAGGACCGGCAGGACGGTTGGCATTCTCAGGACTGATACCGTTGGCACTCATAATGCCTGCTTTGTGGAACAGGCCACGTGCCAGGGGCGCCTCGCAGAGGGTACGCACACTACCACCACCGGCACTCTGACCGAAGATGGTCACGTTGTTGGGGTCGCCACCAAACTGCTCAATATTCTTCTTAATCCACTTCAAGGACTCAATCTGGTCGAGGATGCCATAGTTGCCCGACACGCCATGAGGACTCTCGGCCGAAAGCTCTGGGTGAGCCAGGAAGCCGAACACGCCGAGGCGGTAGTTGATGGACACGAGCACCACGTCCTTCGATGCCCACTCCTGGCCATCGAACTCAGGCTCTGAGCCCCAACCCTCTCGATAGCCACCACCATGGATCCACAAAGCTACAGGAAGCTTGGCATCAGGCTGACCTGCAGCCTTGGTCCACACATTCAGATAGAGGCAGTCCTCAGAATAAGGAGCCTCGTCGCCATAACCCCACTCGGTGAAGTAACCGCCAGGATAATGTACCGACTGATAACCTGGATGACCGAACTTGTCGGCCTGCAGCACACCCTCCCAAGGCTGTACGGGCTGTGGTTCCTTCCAGCGCAGATCGCCCAACGGAGGAGCAGCGTAAGGGATGCCGCGATAGACGAACACGCCGGGATTCTCGGCTGCAACACCCTGCACCTGACCACCACTGACGGTCACCACAGGACACACTGGCTCAACTGCCTGCTGCTGGCATGCGGTCAGCGCAAGGGCGAAGAAAGGAAGAAGAAGATAACGCTTCATAAAGGTAATTATTTATTTAGGTAATGTTGGTTTGCTTTCGATGCGAGTTTCGAGCTTCATTTTTTACACCGCAAAGGTACGAAAAAATGTGGAATGACAAACAATTTGTGGAATAAAGATACATTTCAGCCCTATTTTTGTTACATTTTTTGTATATTACGGATATTTTCACAGCAAAAATGACCAACTTAACGTATAATTCATTATCTTTGCAGTCCCATAGAGTGTTGTGTGGTCAATGTGTTAATCTGGCAAGGCATTGTTTTGTCCTTTTATCCTTCTGTTAATATGTTAATTTGTTAATACGTTAATTTGTTACTTTGCGAATGCATATCGCGAATATGCTAATTCTCCGGGTTGACCTCATTTTGCGCATATTTGCAAAACAACAAATTAACAAACGACAAAAGAACACAACACATAATCAACAGAAACAACAAATCAACATTAGAATAAAACTATGAAGCTGAAATTAGCTGTACTCCCAGGTGACGGTATCGGACCTGAGATCATGGAGCAGGGCTTGGCTGTGACCGAGGCCATCTGCAAGAAGTTCGGCCACGAGCTGAGCTACAAGTATGCCATCTGCGGCGCTGACGCCATCGACAAGGTGGGCGACCCATTCCCCGAGGAGACCTTCCAGACCTGTATGGAGGCCGACGCTGTGCTGTTTGCCTCGGTAGGCGATCCTAAGTTCGACAACAATCCAAACGCCAAGGTGCGTCCTGAGCAGGGCCTGCTGGCCATGCGCAAGAAGCTGGGCCTCTTTGCTAACGTGCGTCCAGTCACCACCTTCGACTGCCTGATCCACAAGTCACCACTCAAGGACGAGATCGTGCAGGGTGCCGACTTCATCTGCATCCGCGAACTCACTGGTGGCATGTACTTCGGCAAGAAGGAGGAGCCAACCATCAATGCCGATGGCGTAGAGGAGGCACTGGACACCAACTACTACACCCGTCCTGAAGTGGAGCGCATCCTGAAGGTGGCTTATCAGTACGCACGCCAGCGTCGCAAGCACCTCACCGTGGTCGACAAGGCCAACGTGCTGGCTTCGTCACGTCTGTGGCGCAAGGTGGCACAGGAGATGGCTCCTCAGTATCCCGACGTGACCACCGACTTCATGTACGTCGATAATGCTGCCATGCGCATGATCCAGGACCCACGTTTCTTCGACGTGATGGTGACCGAGAACACCTTTGGCGACATCCTCACCGACGAGGGTTCAGTCATCACCGGTTCTATGGGTCTGCTGCCATCAGCTTCGACCGGCGAGCATACTCCTGTGTTCGAGCCCATCCACGGTTCATGGCCACAGGGCAAGGGCCTCAACATTGCCAACCCACTGGCACAGATCCTCTCGGCTGCCATGCTGTTCGAGTACTTCGACCTCAAGGCCGAGGGCGCATTGATCCGCGAGGCTGTCGATGCTTCGCTCGACCAGAATGTCCGCACTCCTGAGATTCAGGTTGAAGGTGGCGCTAAGTACGGCACCAAGGAGGTGGGCCAGTGGATTGTGGACTACATCAACAAGAAGTAAAAAGAAGCTGAGTCCCCAAATCAGCTGATAACAAATGATAACCACCCTCGTTGCAGTATTGTAGCGAGGGTGGTTGTCATTTAATTCGCTTTCTGCGCTGCGCGGTGCTGAAATACGATAAATATACTAAATACGATAAATACTTTCTTCACTGCGCGATGCTGAAAAATATTATATACCATTAAATATTCCGCAGAAAATCCTCGAGCGAATCGCCTGACGAGAGCGGGAGTTTCTTACGTAGGCGATAGCGACTCTTGATTACCGATTCGGGTTGTTGCGACAACATGGCAGCGATCTGCTTGTTGTCCATGCCGGTACGGATAAAGGCACAGAGTCGCAATTCGCCTTCGGTCAGCGTAGGAGCCACCTTCTTGAGCGAGGTATAGAATTCGGGATAGACCTGCTCGAACTGGATGTGGAAGTTCTGCCACTCGTTATCACGCTTCACGTGAGCATTGATCTGGCTACGAAGCTCCACGGCCGTCTGGCGGTCAATCTCACCTTGCGCACGGCCCTCGCTGATACGCTTCTCCAATTCCTCGAGCATGCGGTTCTTCTCGATCAGCATCAGCTCGTGTGTCGTCAGCTCGCGGTTCTTGGCATCGAGTTCCAGCTTACGATTCTGCTCCTTCAGGCGGCTCTGCTTACGTTGTAGGTAGATAAAGTAGCCTAAGCCTACTACCATCAGCGACAGCAAGGCTGCCGTGAGGTAGAAAATGATACTATGAGTTCGTGCAAGTTCTTTTTCTTGCGCCAGCGAATGTTCGTACTGCTCAATGTCACGTCGCTGCTCAAGATTTGAAATCTGCAATGCCTGTTCGCTTTGCTGAATGGAATCTTCAAGATTAAAGTAAATTGTGGCATACTTCCAAGCCTCATCGTATTTCCCTAATCTATCATAACTCAGCATTAACCCTTTCAGTGTCGGAAAGAGCGCATTATAGTCATTGCATTCCTGCAAGTAATTCCATGTCTTTTTATAATAGAATAATGCGCTATCAGGATTGTGCTCCATCATTGACGAGCCTTTATTAATGGTAGCCATGGAAAGCACCGAAGGATATTTTAACCGAGACGCTATTTCGTATGCCTTATATGAATAATCTATCTTCGCCAGAGAATCCAGCTCGTAATGTGAGAGGTTGACGTAAATATTAGCCAACATAAACGAATCTTGCATCATCTCTGGCTGATGTAACATACGCTTCAAGATCATAGTCGCACTATCGTTGTTGCCCACACACCCATAAGAATTGGCAATATTTAACCAGTTACCCAACGACATCGTCCTGTTCCCGATGGCCTGATAGAAATCGGAGCTCTTTCGCAAATACGAATATGCACGACGGCCATCACCGATAAAGCACAGGTGATTACCCATCCCTCGATAACTTTCAGCCAGAAGTAATGTATCGTGGATATCCTCAGCATAATGGATAATCTTACGCCACTCCAAATACTCTTCAAAGGGTTCTTCGTGGGCAGAGATATTTACATCAAGAATAAAACGACGCATGTAAATATAGTCGTACTTATAAGCAACAGTATCGACCATCGCAATCGCCTGTCTGGCCATATTGACAGCCTCAATCTTATCTGTTCTACGCAACAGCCATGCTTTCCAAAAGAGCAGACGCCATTTCAATATATCATTGGCAGACGTATCTTTCGTCACTAGAACTTCCATTTCCTCCACCAGACGCTCACACTCATAGTCGTTCAAACTATATCGACTCTGTTGCTCGAGTCTTGACACAATCGAGTCGAAGGGAGCATATACTTTAGGCCAGTTATTTGCCATCGACCTGCAGCAATCGAAAGACCATAGTCCAAGCCACAAAACCCAAAATAAATATACACTTTTCATGCTGCAAATATAGTAATTTTGACTTTGTCCATTGGATGTCCATGCAATTTTCTTTTATTTTACCTATAAAATAGATATATTTGCAGCGTTTTAGAAGCTATGCCTTCCATTTACACGCAACAAATAATTGTGATGACAGCATTATAACAAACCATATTTTTATGAAAAAACTGACTATTCTATCATTATCCTTGCTTGCCCTCCTATCTTCCGGAACTATACAAGCTGAAGGAGTACATCTTGGCTACTGTAACGGTTCTTTTCCTCAAGAAGGAATTGGCTTGAGCGGGAACAATGCAACCATCAGTGGAGCAATTTATATTACTCCAGAAATGCTTGCTCCCTATGCCGACTGTCAGGCGACTAGCTTGTATGTCGGAATTCCTCAGAATCTGACCACTTATCCCGAACTGCTTACGGGATGGTTACGTACCGATAAAAAAGGTGAGAATCTGACATCGGGAACCATCAAGGCAGAAGGTGGATGGCTGACTATCCTCTTAGACTCTCCACTCGAGGTTAACGATTACGTCGAGAGTGGAATCTGGGCAGGTTATGAATTCGAACAGGCAAAGAAGATTAATCTACTTGCCATCGGTGGTGAGAAAGAAATCGAAAATGCCTGCTGGATAGCTAGAAATGGAGCATGGACCGATTATAAACAATTCGGTGTACTTCCGCTCGAGGTTATCATCGAAGGAGAAAGTCTTCCGAATCACGATCTGGCATTGGTGAACTGTTATACTGCCAGTGCAGTCAAGTTCGGTTCTAAACTTAACATTTATGGCACTATTGTGAATAATGCCATACAAGAGGCTTCGTACCCCATTGTTACAATAACGATGGAAGGGAAAGTATGGACTGACACCATCAATGCGACAATTCCTTATCGTGGTAAAGAGTCCTTTTGTACCGAAATTGTTCTGGATCCTCAGGACATGCAGGAACGAGACCTTCAGTTCGATGTAGAGATACTCTGGCAGGATGGAATCGTGGACGAGACCCTTGATGACAATCGATGCCAACTGGTGGTCAGCCTTGTTGACGAGCTTTTCGTCCGTAAGATGGTTGTCGAAGAAGGCACTGGTTCCGAATGTCAATGGTGCGTGCGAGGCATTGTAGGCATGGCCGAAATGAAAGAGAAGCATCCGGACAATTTCATTGGCATTGCAGTACACTACTATACGGTGAACGATCCTTATTATATTGGACCAACAGAAGGCTCGTACTCAACGTATCTGATGAACTACATTACGTCATTCCCTGGCTGTATCATCAATCGCGATGGTGACATACACGATCCCAACACCCAGGAGCTGGAAGATTACCTCACAGCAATGGATCCAGCAGCCGTGGTAGACGTTGCTCTTCAGGCTTCATATGCAGACGAACAACTAACATTCAGCAGCGCCACCCAATTCTTGATTAACAATCCGAATGCCGACTACCGTCTGGCATACGTCGTCATCGAAAACCAGCTACCTATCACACAGACCAATGGCTATTCAGGAGGGAATGCCGGACCTATGGGTGGATACGAATACAAACCTAAGGTTGTAGACATCTTGGTCGATGATGTAGCCCGCGGCATCTGGCCTACAAGTACAGGTGCAGAAAACAGCCTTCCTCAGGAAATACAGAAAGGTCAGGTTTACAATCACTCGCTGACTATCAGGATGCCAAAATATTCTGATGTCAACAATCTTGAAGCAATAGCCCTTGTTCTCAATGCCAAGGACGGGTCTATCATGAATGCTACCAAATGCGATTATATCGAAGGCCTGACATCTGGCATCCAACAAATCGAAGCTACAATTGGACGAAACGCAATTTATGATCCCCAAGGTAAGAGGTTGACAACCACAAACCATGGTATAATCATCCAGAATGGCACATTGATGTTCGTGACCGAATAAACATATTAAAAACAATCTATAACACTTAAAACAATGAAGAGAACTACACTTCTGACCGCCTCAATGGCAGTTTTGGTCTTCAGTTCGAACGCACAGCGTCCTGAGGATCTTTCTAGAATTGACAATACCCGTTCAATGGGTACAGTGGTAACCAACATCTCCATGGCGAAGAGCAACCCCATGGCTCGAGCCAAAGCTCAGGATGGCATAGATTTCAGTACCGATGTCATTAGCGAGCAGCCTGCTGGTCAGCTAACCACCTACACACGCGAAGGTGGCGCCTTCATGAGCTACTATGGTTACATCTATCGCAGTCCACAGAACGGGAATACCCTCGACCTTGTTGTCGATCCCGATGGAACTACAGTCTACCTCAATAATCCTGTCAGCCTGCTTGGCATTGATTCGTGGGTAAAGGGCACAATCGAAGGTGACAAAATCCACCTTCCTCTCCTCCAGACCCTCAGTTATTCCCCTGATGACGACAATGCCTACCTCCTGGTAAAAGCTATTATGGTTAACAATGGTGATGGTTCCCTGACTCCAACTGCTGATTACGATGCCTCGGAGATTACTTATACTATCCACGAAGACGGCACAATCAGCCTGGACGACACAGATGTAGATCCAGAAACCAACTACGGCAAGAACATCCTGGCTGTATTCAATTCTAACGACGGCACATGGACCGGTTTTGGCGATTGGGCTACTATTTATCGTCCATTCAACGCTACTGTTGCAGAAATACCTGCCGATGTAGAGCTCGAAAACTGGGTATTCAAGCGTAACGGCGAGGCTGCTCTCGTTAAGGCAGGCGTCGATGGCCAGAAGTTCTACATTTCAGGTCTGACTTCAGGCCCGATCGTTGGTACAATCGAAGGTAACAAGGTCTCGTTTGCCAATAATCAATATGTTGGCATCGAACGTGGTGCTATTGCGTTCTTCGTGGCCGCTACTTATTATGAGGTTGAGTCTGGAGGAGAGTATTCGTACAAGTATAATGAGTTTGCTGCTGTTCCATCACTTGATTTCGCCTATGATGCAGAAGCAAAGACACTCACACCTTTGGCTGAGCAGTCTGCTATTGTAATCAACATGGGTTATAGCGAGAGCGGAATCACGGCACTCTCAACCTTCACAGATCCTAGCTTCAACATCTATGCGGAGGTGGCTGGAGCTCCTGTAGCACCATATTTTGTAGCCTATGGCGGCGAATACGACGGTCAGTGGTCATTCTATGTCAAGACCCCAAGCGTTACCGTCGATGGTGATTACATTATGCCAGAAAAGATGGAGTGGGGTGTCTATACCGATGGTGAACTCTACACCTTTACCCCAGATGACGGTTACTATATCTCAGAGGAGATGCAGTGGATTCCATGTGGCTATAAGGATGAGAACTATGGCTGGGACATCTATTGCGATGGTGATAATATGTTGACTACCCTTCATATGTACACTACGCTCTGTAGCGAGGTTGGCTTCCAGAGCCGCGCTACCTTCGATGGTGTAAGTTATTATTCATCGATCTGCTACGTCAACGTAGTAACTGGCGAACAGCGTGTAGAGGAGGTAGAGAACGAGAATCCTGTAAACCTCAACACCATCCCTGCTCAGCTGGATGCAAAAACCTACAACATTATGGGTATCGCAACCGATAAGGCAGTCAAGGGCATTGTAATCAGCAACGGTATGATTTCATTCCAGAAATAATCACAATTCCCTCCCTATAATAATCACGAGCCGTAAGACGATTCTTATGGCTCGTATTTTTTCTATGATATTGCAGGACTACACGCTGAAGCATCCGTACGGTAGATTAACTCGCTAATGGGTAGGCAGCTGATCATCGGATATATTTCTATTTATTGTTGTCCGCTAAACGTAGCAGGCTCTCGTGCCTGCGCGCACATACATGCACAAGTCTGAAAAAAAAAAAAGGCTGATTCCTCTTGCAGGAGTCAGCCCGTTTGTTTATCTTTGCGGCGACCAAACCAAAAGAAATAAACAAACTCATGGGCAAAGGTACACATTTTCTCGGACAGCCGATACTAAATCAGCTATTATTTTACTTTTCCAAGGCAAGAATTCTCCAAATCAGTCGAGATTGTAAAGGCGAGCGGTATATTAAGAGCTTTAATGCATGGAATCATCTTGCAGTAATGCTATATGCAGTCATCATGCGATTCGACTCTTTGCGCGAAATCACCTCAGCCACAATGATGGAGTGGCGCAAACTCGCACATCTGGGCATAAACAAACTGCCGAAGCGCAGTACACTCGCCGATGCCAATGTCAGACGATCACATGAGATCTTCGAGAAGATCTATCAGGACCTTTACCAGACAAACAAGGACAAACTTTCGTCAGACAGCCCATCCGGTAAGGTCCCCAAGTGGATGAAACAGCTCCAGATCATCGATTCTACGACGGTAAGTCTCTTCTCGAATCTCATATTCAAGGGAGTCGGACGCAATCCAAAGACCGGTCGCAAGAAAGGCGGCATAAAGGTACATACCTGCATCCATGGTAACGAAGGTGTCCCATGTGACGTGCAATTCACTTCTGCCGCCACGCACGACCATTTCATGCTATGCCCCGGCAAACTCAATAAGGGAGACATCCTCGCCATTGACAGAGCCTATATTGACTATGCTAAATTCAAGGAAATGACACAGCGTGGCGTCATCTATGTCACCAAGATGAAACATAACCTTACCTACGAGGTGGAGAGACGTACGCACTACATGAATGAATCCGGCTTGATGCAATGGAAAGAGGAGCTTGTTGTCTTCCGAAAGGAGAAGAAAGGCCATAATGAGGAAACCGGGGAAGAAGAGAAAACCATTATCGAGCATAAGGCCCGTATCGTGACCTATGTGGATGAATCGAAGAAGAAGCTGATACGTCTCCTGACCAATGACCTTACCTCTCCATATGAGGAGATTGTTGCCATTTATAGGGCGAGATGGGCCATAGAGCTCCTATTCAAACAGATCAAGCAAAACTTCCCACTTAGGTACTTCTACGGGGAGAGTGCAAATGCCATCAAAATACAGATATGGGTAACGCTCATTGCCAATTTGCTTCTAACGCTCCTACAAAAGGGTGTCAGCCACTCCTGGAGCTTCTCTGGCCTGGCTACCATCGTCCGAATCATGCTGATGTACTACATTGATGTCTATGGATTCCTTGAGCATCCGGAGAAGGACTGGGAAGAGACTATGGCTAAGATGGTAGAGGGGCCACCGGTGGAAGACAATGGTGAAAAATAGCCCTCACGTGTATGCGCTCTTACACACACACGTGAGGGCTTAGATTGGTATCGAATATCTGGATTCTTTGATTATTAATGGATTCAGACTGATGAATTGTGTTTAGCGGACAACAATAATAAGTTATAGATATCACATCCCAAAATTACCTTTAACACGAATTATCATGAATTGTCACGCTCCGAGCTTGCTCGCGTTGTACTTCTGGTGTGCATTAAGTATAATTCTGACTGACTACTTATCACAAGATTTCTAATACTTTTGTTCTTCTGTCAATAATATAAAAGTGTGACGCGGAGCTGGTCGAGAAGCGCCTGGTTGACAATGAGGTTCATGTTTTCGACAGGCTCGGCGAACTCGAGGGTGACGTAATGGGTGCCAGGACGAAGCGAGACTCGGACACTGTTGCTCCAGCCCCAGTTGTTCCACTCGTCAGAGCCACGATGTGGGAAGACGCTCACTCCAACAGGACGACCATCGACGGATAGCAGGCGGGTGGCACACTTGTTGTCCGTATTGATAGGTCCATTGCCATTGGCATAGCGCCAGTCGAGGCTATAGACAGCAGGTTCCTGAATGGTGATAGGGATGGAGATGAAGACATTCTCGTTGCGAGTGATCATGGCCACGTTACCATGACACTGACTGATGTCAACACCCTTGAGCGAAGGCACTGACTGACGCTCTTCGACCTTGCCAGCTTCGCCACCACCAGTGCCACCACTCTGTTGCACGACACGACGATCAGGATTGAATGGCATGGCATAGTCCTCCACCTCGTAAGCCTGAGCTGGATGCTGGGCATAATAGCGCACAGGCTCGCTCATGTAACTTTGGTAACCCTCAGCATTATAAGCCAGCACAGCATATTCGCCATCGGCCTGCAAGGGGAAAGTTTGAGGGGTTTGAAGGGTTTGAGGGGTTCGAAGGGTTTGCGAAACCTCACCATTGTGCAGCAGGCGATACTCCACAGCATCGGGCACAGGGTCGAAATTCAGGACGTTGCCCTCCAGACGAGTGACGGGAGTGAGCGGCTGATAGGCGTTGGAGCAAAGTGTAATGGTTTGAGGAGTTTGAGGGGCTTGAGAGCCTAACTGCATCTCGATGGTGTGATGACCCGTGAGCCTACCGTCGAAGAATGGATCACACTCCAGGCCATTGAGCTTGAACGAAACAATCTGAGAGCCTGCGCCTGTGACAGTGAGGTCGAGCACAGCCTGGCGATACTTGAAGTTCTTGAGCTGTCGGGTGCCCTTCATCGACTTCGGAATAACCGGAGCAAAACGGATGCCATCGGTCTCGTAATTGATACCGAAGTAGATGTTTGGCACGATGGCGAGGTTGGCAGCTACGCTCCAAAGCTGGCGAGGCGAATTGATGGCCAAGCCCTTGGGGTTGCCGTCATAGATCACCATATTTTCCATGTTCGAAAGGTTCAATGCAGCCAAGCGATAGATGCTCGAAATGCTGTGGAGCACGCCCTCTTCGTTGCCCACACGTGCCTGAGCTTTCATCCAATAACCCTGTGTGAATGGCCACATGGCATCGTTGTGATAAGGGTACTGGTCCTTGAGGTTCGGAAACATATCCTGCGTGCCGAAGCAGGTGCTTGGCATCGACTCTGAAATCCGACGTTTCTGCTCATCGTTGGCAATGTCCCAAAGGATGGCAGACGACTCGCCCAAGACCTCGAACTGAGGATGCTTGATGCTGAAATTGCGGCCATAGCGATAGATGGCATAGAAGCCCCTATCCTCCATCCAGAGGTGGCGGTTCATGCCTTCCTTGAGGTCGGCAGCCCACTGGCTGTACTTTTCGGCCAACTGTGGCAACTCTTTCAGCTGGCAGATCTCGGACAGGATGCGCAGCGACTGATAGTGCACGGCAGTAGTGCCCATGGCCTCGCTCTGGAAGATGTCGGCTGGCTGCATCCAGGTGGGATACTCCTGCTCACGCCAGTCGAGCCACGAGGTCTCGCCATGCATCAGCTGTGTGACGGGGTCAAAAGCCACCTGTCGATCGTCCTCGAGCGTGTTCTTGATGACCGGGAAGATGCGGTCGAGCCACTCACGGTCGCCTGTCACCTTATAGACCTCCCACGCGGCCAGCACCCACGTAGTACGGTCGGTAGAGCATGGCCAGGCGCCACCAGTGCCGGTGTCCTGAATGATGCGGTTGTTGTCATTGACCTTGGCCAAAAGCGAAATCTTGCAGACCTCGGGATGGAGCTGAGCCAGAGAGTGCAGAATGGCGTATGAGACGTCGCGCGTCCAGACACCACCCCAGAACACACCTGTACGGAAGGTTGAGTCGGGCTCGATGGCCAGCAGGCTCTCCTCGAGGCTCATGTTCCACTGAGCACACTCCATCACGTTAGTCGAAGTGAACTGCGGCAGCCGGCTGATGTCCTGCTTCAGGGTCCAATGCTCGGGGTCGATGCCTGTGGGCATCTGTGGCATGTAGTTAGGGGCTGACGATGTCCACTCACTTTGGTAGTTGCTGGTCATCTCGGTGGCCGACACAGCCTTGGCCTTGTATTTGCCCTCGACAAACTGGTTGCCCTTCCACTGATAGGCAGCATTCTTATAGATGGTCTGTGCCGAGGCCGTGAGAGCCAGAGTGGCAGCACAGAGCGAGAAAATTTGCTTGTACATGTTTTTTTATATAGATGGCGCACCCCAAAAGCACCTTTATCCGAAGCATTTTCTCCATCAAAATAAATCATAGGGAATCAGTCTCTGTGTCCTTATTTTTAATGATTTTGTTTGGGGCCTTCACGCGATGGCTTGTCGAGCCTTTTTTGTTTGCTGCGAAGATCTTTGATGGATTTCTATAATAATCTAGAGGTACTTTTAGGATGCGAAAAGAATAGAGTATAGTGTAGAGTGTGGAGGAAAAGGGTACAAAGAGGGACGGTGATTACCACTCAAATGCCTGGCCATTCTCCTCAGCACGCTTCTTCTGGATGTCGAGCTTATACTGTGTGGTTGGCTGTGCTGAGACGTCGAGGTCGGTCCACTTGAGGCTTGCAGCCGAGAGGGAAGGCTGCTTGTCCTTGACGAGCTTCATGACGACAGTGGTGCCATCGGTCCAAGGCGAGTAGGTTACCTTGCCATCGGCCACAATGCCGACGCGGAGGTGCTTCACAGCCGACGGACGCTTGCCCTCGGTCTGACGAAGGGTGACGGTGAGGTTCTTAGCATCGGAGGTAGCCTCGATGGTCGAAACTGCGTAATCGCCTGTGCGATAAGCGAAGCCTTCGCCAGCATCCTCATAGAGCGAACCTGTGGCAGAACCATCAGCAGCAGGGTTGACCAGCACGGTGAGACTATCGACACTATAATGCTCAGTGCTCTGCACGAGGTTGGCCAAAGGCACGATTGAACCAGGACGCTGGGCTACGAAAGCCTGATAGCCGTCGTCGATGCCTACCTGTGGTTTGCCAGCAACCTTGGTTGGAAGGGGCTCGAATGGAATGATATCCCAATCGCCCTGTGGCAGCTGTGGCAGCTGAATGCCGTGGAGGGTCTGATTGGCCCAACGAGGGATGATCATGAGGTCGCTGCCCAACAGATAGACGCGATCCTCGCTGCGGAGCGAAACATCATGCTCGTCGGCCATGAAGAGCGGACGCATCACGGGCATACCATTGACCGAAGCCTCGTGGAAGAGGGTGTAGAAGTATGGCATGAGGAGGTAACGACGATTGACAGCCGTGCGATAGACATTTTCAACCTTCTGACCGAACACCCAAGGCTCCTGATCGATGCAGCCATTGGCGTTGTGGTTGCGTGCAAATGGGAAGTAGATGCCAGTGGCCACCCAGTGAGCCATCAGCTCAGGATCGCAGTCGGCACCGAAGCCGCACATGTCAGGTCCATTGAAAGGCTGGCCCGAAAGGCCGAGGTTGATGGTCATGGGGACGGACTGGATGAGGTGTTCCCACGACGACATGTTGTCGCCATTCCATGTAGCACCATAGCGCTGGCCACCCAGGAAGTTGTCACGGCTCAAGACGAACGGACGCTTGTCGGGCTGTGCCAGGAGGCTACCATCGCGCGACGCACGCACCATGTTCATGCCATAAATGTTATGGTAACGCAGGTGTGAGCCGAATTCGTAGTGGCCCTCGCCTGGCATGTGGATGGCATCCTCGTCCATGGTGCCATCGACACCCTCGAAGACTGAAGGCTCGTTCATGTCGTTCCAGAGGCCATCCACGCCCTGACGCATGAAGTCGCGGGTCAAGCCACTCCACCATGAGCGCACCTCGGTGCGGGTGTAGTCAGGGAAACTGCACTGGCCAGGCCATACGCGACCCTCGAAATTCTTGCCATCGCGGTCCTTGACAAAGAAGTCGTACTCATTGCCTTGATCATAGACGAAGTAACCTGGTTCCACCTTGACACCTGGGTCGATCATATAGACGGCCTTCATGTTGCGTTCATGGATGTAGTCGGCCAAGCCCTTAGGATCGGGGAAATACTCAGGCGAGAAGGTGAAGACGCGGAAGCCATCCATATAGTCGATGTCCATCCACACCACGTCGCAAGGGATCTGCTTCTGACGATAGGTATCGACGATCTCCTTGACGCGAGTGTCGGGGAAGTAGCTGTAGCGGCACTGCTGGTAACCGATGGCCCAGAGTGGTGGCAGCTCCATGGGGCCAGAGAGTTTGGCCAGTTCGGCCAACACCTCGCTGGTGCTGTTGCGCTCGATGATGATGACGCGGAAGGCAGGGCCCTCGCTCTCGAAGCGTATCTCGCCATCGAGTGTGACACGTGACTTCCAGGTGTTGTCGGCAATGATGCCATAGGCCGTACCATCCTTGCGGAGGCCGAGCACCCAGGGATGACTCTGGTAGAGGTTCTTGCCCTCGTTGGCGAAATAGCCGTAGTTGTCCTTATTCCAGAACACGGTCTCGCGACCATTGCGACGCAGCGGACCTGTCACTTCGCCAGTGCCATAGAGGTCATCGTCAGCACCGATCTTGATGGTGCAGACACTCTTGCCACCCACTTGCGAATAGACGGGACGCAAGCGCCAGTCACTGGGCACCTGGGCAATAGGAGCCAGTTCGTGCAGGAAAATGGGCGAAGGCGAATGTGCCTCAGATTGGTAATTGGCTGGATAGAACACGGCCACATTCTGGTCGGTCATAAAGGATTGTTGTGCCATGGCTCCCATCACAAGGGAGGCAAAGGCAAGAGTGAAGGTAAGTCTTTTCATGTGAATTAGTTTGATTTCTTTGTGTTTCGAGGGCGAAGCTAAGGATAACTTCTTCTTGTTTCGCAGCGAAACTTCTATTATTTCTCCGTAAAGCCTACAACCTGGTCGAGGGTAATCCTCTCGCCCGTAGTGTGCTGTATCTTGACATTGTCGAAGAGGATGTCCTTGGCATAGTGCAGTTCGGCACCCTTGCGAGCCACGAAGAGCGAATTGCGAATCTGCAGATTGTCGATAGGCATCTCGGGCAAGCCATTGAAATAGACAGCACGGGCAGCACCCTGACACACGATGTTGCTGATGAAGAGATTGCGGAAGCAAGGGGTCTCCTCGCTCACAGCAGGCACAGGATCGCTGGCCGAAGCATCCTTGTCGGCCTTGCCGCCCACGGGCTTGTTGGAATAATAAAGGTCGAAGGTGAAAGCATCCTCGGCGATGTTGCACATGTTGACCTGGTCGATATAGATGTTCTCGATCAAGCCGCCACGGCCACGGGTGGACTTCATGCGCAAGCCGGTGTCGGTGCCATTGAAGAGGCAGTTGTGTACATAAATATTACGCGCGCCCGAGCTCATCTCCGATCCGATCACGAAACCACCATGACCATGCAGCACGGTGCAGCCCTCGATGATGACGTTCTGGCACGGACGTTTCCAGTCGCGACCCTCCTTGTCCTTGCCCGACTTGATGCAGATGGCGTCATCGCCTACGTCGAACGTAGAGTTGAGGATCAGCACACGGTTGCACGACTCCAAGTCCAAGCCGTCGCCATTCTGAGCATACCAAGGGTTGCGGATCTGAACGTGGTCGATGGTCAGATCGTCGCACATCAGCGGATGCACGTTCCAAGCAGGCGAATTGCTGAAGGTGGCATCGTGAAGCAGCACCTTGTTGCAACGGGTGAACTCGAGCAATACCGGACGGTTCTGCACACGACGCATATCGGGCTGGTCGGCGGTACCTTTCTGGTCATCCTGCTTGGCGTCGGGATACCACACGCTCTTCTGCTCGATGCCATGGCCCGAAGTCAGTTTGCTCCACTGCGAACCGGTGAACTTGCCCTTCTTGCTGGGACGCCAAGCCTCACCCTGGCCATCGAAGGCGCCAGGACCGGTGATCGAGATGTTGTCCACCTCGTAGGCCCAAAGGGGAGCCATCTTGCGGGTCGAGGTGTTGCCCTCGTAGATGGTGGTTACCTCAGGGTAGGCATCGTAATCGGTGGTGAAGAGCACCAGAGCTCCCTGCTCCACATGCAAATCCACATTCGAGACGAACTGGATAGGACCTGTGAGCCAGATGCCACTGGGCACTACAAGATGACCGCCGCCCTGCTGGTCGAGTGCCTTCATAGCTGCAGCAAAGGCATCGGTACAGAGATTGCCACCATCGCCCACGGCTCCGAAATCTGCCACGTTGACAGTGTGGTCAGGAATAACAGGCAAAGCTACCTGAGGCATAGGGAAGGGAGCCTGAGGCAATTCGGGATGAGAATAAGTCTGTGCTTGTGCCGCCAATGTGAGGGTGAGGGCAGCTGTGAGTGTAGAGAGTGTTTTTTTCATAAGGTTGTATAAGAAGGATAGTGTGAAGAATAGTGCAACCTATCGTTGCTTTTTATTATTCCATCAAAGAAATCATCGGAACCCACATTGAAGATGGTGGATTGTCCACGGGATGAGTCAATGCATTTTCTTTTGATTTCTTTGACGGAGACAATTGTTCGGATAGAGGCAATCCTCAAATGCCAAAACCTGGCAAGTGGGGATTTTTATTCGATGACGATCTTATAGCTCAGGCTCTTGCCACCGCAGTCAGCCTTGACCATATAGACACCGGCAGGCAGAGACGCGATGCCCACCTTGTTGCCTGCAGCGCGTGCCATCACAGCACCATTGGCTGCAATGACGGCTACCTGACGCACATCCGAGCCTTCGATGCAGAGCACGTCGGTGCCACGGGAGAGGCGATAGCTCTCGGCCAATGGGGTACTGATGCCCGATGGATCGATTACGAATGTGAGCAGCGAACCATTGACTGCCGTAGCACGACCTGTGTAGTATGTGTTGATACGCAAGTTGTGCTTGCCAGCAGCCTTGTCACCCAGGTCGCAAGTGAAGGTGGTGTCCTGAATCTTGTCAGCCACCTTGCTGTTGTCGAGGCGTACGTCATAACCATCCACTGCCATAGGCTGACCCTCGGGGTCGATGATGGTCATACCCAACATCCAGTTGCCACTCAGGCCAGACTCTACGGTGATGCTGCTCCAGCTCAGACCGTCGATCGAGATGAGGTCACTGGTGAAGGCCAATGGCAGTCGGTTGTCGATGGCCAAAGCAGGCATCTCTGGCTCTGGTTCATAGCATTCGAGCACCAGGAAATATGAGGTGTTGGCGGCTACCTCGATAGGCTCATCGAGCGTCAAGGTATTCCACTGGTCAAGCACATAGTCCTCAACAGGGATTTCGGCAATCACATCTTCGTCATCCATGAGGTAGAAGGTGTAGGTAGCATCGCCCACTGGATAGAAACGCAGGGCGTTGATCTGGTAGCCTTCGTAGCCGGCCAGCAGATTCTGGTCGTACTGCACTCCTGCCATGACGTAGTAGTCGTTCTCCTCTGGGCCAATGATACCATCTGCCTGAGCTCTGCCTCGTGCATAAGTGATCTCAGTGGGGTCATCGTCCTTAGGTGCTGCCCAGGTCAATGTGATCTCACTGCCATGCTGGCTGATGTCGGCACGATCCACGGCCTTGTACTTGTAGTTCACGTCCACCTCGGCTGACACCTCGTCGCTCACCTTACCATCGGCGAAAAGAGCCTGCAGTGCCAATATGTGGCTGCCCTGCGACACCTTTTCCGACTTCCAGCTCTGCTCCTGGCCGCTATAGACCTCCTGGCCATCCAGTGTCATGCGGTAGCCTACCACCTCGTCGGCCGAGAGGTCCTGACCTTCGGCAGCAAGCACGGCCTCGATCATGAATGAGGTGTAGTCGGGGTAGCCATACTGCAGTGAGCTGTAATAGTAGGAATAGAAATCCTCCTCGTCGGCCAGACGCAACAGATCGCTATAACCTGGGGTGAAGTGACCATAGTCCATGCCGATGACATTCATCGAAGCATAAGGCACAGTCACCTCGATAGCCACAATCACGTCGCCCTCAGTAGGCACAGGCACTGGTTCGTCGAGCACTACGCTGTTGCGCTGCTTATAGGCGAGTTCCTGTGTGATGGGCTGTGAATAGATAAGCACAGGGATGTCGCCCTCGTACTGATAGATGTTCACTGACCAGCCCCACTGTTCGCTCATAGGATAGAAGTTGACCTTACGGATCTCGTAACCCGCATAGTTCTCGATTTCCTCCTTCTTGAAGCCGATACCCACCTCGATGGTCTGGCCATCGACACCGATACCGAAGCCACGCAGATCGGCCGTCGATGGAGAGTACCAGCTCTTGCTGATCAGGTTCGAACCCGGTGCCTGCCACTCGCTCACGATGCTGTAAGCTCCCTTTTGTCGAGCCATGAAGCCCTCAGGACGAGCTACCGGCTGGGCAGCCACCTTGATAGACGGAGCCGAAGCTCGCATCTCAGTGCCATCGGCATAAACAGTCGAGACGCTGTAGACGTAGGAGGTGTATGCAAGTTTCGAGTCATAGTAGCTGGTAACGCCAGCTGGCACTTCGGCAATCTGCACATCGTCACGATAGATGCGATAGCCCTCGATGCCCTCCGTAGCACGTACAGGGGCACTCCAACTCAGTTCAGTAGTGGTAATGCCACTCAGCTGACGCACCTTGACCTCCAATGGGGCAGCATGCTGGCTGTCCTGATTGAGCATTACGATATACGAAGTCAAGCCGGACTCCGAGTAGCCAAGCAGAGCAATGATATTGTCGTCGGCCGAGATATCCTGAGCACGGAAGAGGGCATCGGCATCAATGCCTTCCACATCCTCGTCGAAATCAAGACCTCGGTCGCTCAAGTAGTCGGTCATAAGCATGGCCGGACCATTTCCATTAGGATAGATAATGGCCTGACCGCCGTCATAATCGCCACTCGAACCTACGCAGGTATAGCTGTTGCTGATGCCGAAAAGCGACACGGTCGATTCGTGGTCGAGCGAAGGCAAGCTGGTCGTTTCGCCTGTCTCCACGTCGTAGATGGCAAAGTAGAGCTGAGTGTCGCTGTCCTCATCGACCGACATGTCCCAACCACCGCCATAGAGCACTTTCTTGCCATCTGGCGAAAAACGATTGACACTCGACCAGGGGCTCTCCACTTCTGAGATATAAGTGCGAGCACCTGTGTTCAGGTTCCAGATGGCACACGAGCGGTTGTAGCGATAGGCCCAACCTCCAGCCATGGTACCATCGGGCGACAGACAATAGGGTGCACCGCCCTGCATGCCGTCATTGCTGATGTCGAGCAGCTGCACCAGTACGCCCTCCTGCCATACGGCTGGAGCATAGTTGCCATCAATATAGAGCGAACCGGCCATCACTGTACCATCGGCCGAGATGGCATAGCCCTGACCTGCGCCATGGTAGTTGTCGCTCGGACCTGTGAAGCCCTGTGGCACCTCCACATGATGCCACTCACCACCGCGATAGTAACCTGGCAACAGTGTGCCGGCACCTATTTCGGAGGTACTGTGGTCGGTGAACGAGCCACACACTGTACCATCGTTGGCTACAGCCCAGCCCGAAGACTCCTCTGAGGTGCTGAGCAGCTCAAAGGTGTTGCTCTCCAGATTCCAGAGGAAACCTCGCTGCTGGTATGCATAGTCGGAGAAGATGCCTGTAGCCCACTTGCCGTTTGGCGAGATGGACAACACCTGATAATCGGGTGGCGAAACGAGTAAGATAGGCTCGGTTTCGGCCCATGCAGCCATGGTCGAAAGTGCTACCGTGGCGAGAATTGTGTAAATGTTCCTATTGTATTGCATTGCTGGTAAATTTTATTCAGGAATAGTATTTTAGCGGGTTCATTTCAGCACCACCTTGTGAGCTGTCTTACCTGTCACAACGATGAACGAGCCATGCAGCTCCTCCAATGGAGCATTGACCTGACGGCCATTGAGGTCGAACACCATCATATCGGCAGTGGCCACAGTGCGAAGCTCTTCGAGCGACGAGAGGTTGTTCACATCGATGGTAACACGCTCCGAGAGGGCATGGCCATACTTGTAGCGGGTCAGGATGAAGACCGTGGCGGTATTATCACCAATGGTGCAATGCATCACGTTCTTCGTTGGGTCCTCTGAGTGGTCCTCTCCCACCTGTGCATTGCCCACGATGAGGTCGTTGCTGATGAAGCCCAGCTCTGGTCGCACCTCGGGAGCCTTGAAGAGGATGGTCACATAGTTGTCGTTATTATCATTCTTCTCGCTGGCCACGGCACGGATATTGGATGCCGCAGGCAACTCCATAGTCAGATCCACACTCATGATGTTCGAAACGCAGAAGTCACCATTCGAAGTCACCGTCTGAACCATGTAGTCGTATTGGCCGCTGGGCACCTCAGGATCAGCATAGCCCAAATAACCTGACTCAAGGTCGGCCAGCATCTGCTCCTTGCCCAGCTGCAACAGTTCACCGTTGCGGAAGATGTTGAACGTGACATTCTCATCGCTCTCGCAGATGGCAGGGCAAGTGAACACCAGCTCTGCTCCGTTCACACTCATGTCCGACTCTGATTTCGACACGCTGACCAGCTCTATGGCAGTTGCCTCGGTCATACCGGCAAAGTCGCGATAGGTCTCCTCCTGATAGACACCGCTCTTGTACCACTCACCACCGAATGCAGTGTAGCTCTGCAGGCCAATGACGTTCTCGTCCTTCTTCGTATAGACGGTCTTGAGATATGGCTGCAGTTCACCGGTCTCCTCGTCGATGTACATGAACTTCTCATAGAGCATGATCTGTTCGCCATCGTATGTCCAGTGCTCCTCCTGCATGAAGTCGCCTGCAGCCGTAGTGATGCTCCAGAAGCCATGGTCATCCACATAGTCGCGGTTGCACAGACGCTGAGCCTTGACCAGTTGTCCCAACTCGTCATATTCGCGTGTCTCATCGTAGAACTCGCCCGTATAAGTTGGCTCCACGTGGGTCGATGACACCAAGGCTGGCTTGTTCCTGCCTGCCGAGAAGTCGGAATAGATCAGCGTCTTGGTCTCCTTGCCGTTGTTGTAGTGTACCTCCCTCACGCAGTTGCCCTCAGCATCGTATTCAAAGGCTATCACGCTCTGGTTCTCGATCTGCTCGATGCAGTTGCCCTCAGCGTCGTACTTGTATTCCACCACACCGGCAGCCTGATGCATAGCACGGTCACCGTAATCGTAGAGGCCATACTGATAGCGATCCTTCTTCACCAGATTGCCAGCCTCGTCGTAGATGTATGGGTTATAGTACTGAGTGTAAAGGTCGTTGCCCGAAGCATTGGTAGCGGTCTCGATCACAGCCACCACCTGCATCTTGTCGTTGTAGTAATAGTTGCGCTGTGCCGTACACTTGTCGGCAGGAGCCGAACCCATGAAGTCGCCGAAGTTCGACACAGAGACCAGCACACGGGTCGATGACGCCTCGGCATGAGCCATAGCCACGCTACCGGCCATCATCGCCGCAAGGGTCGAAGTGAGTAAAATTGTTTTCATCTTGTATTGTTCGATATTGATTTCTTAATTGCTCGATATTGATTTTCTATATAAACACGCGGCAAAGATAATAAAAATACGCGTAACGACCAAATTACGCATTCATACTCCACGTTAAAAAATGCAAATTCGTTTCTAAATCAGCACGAATGCAAAGCGAGAGAAAGTTTTTGGAACACGAAATCCACAAAAAACAATCCCAGCAGAGGTTCGAAACAGATCTCTATTGGGATTGATTAGTTCTTGATGTACCCCAGCACTCCGAGTACAATACAGAACAGATTAGCAAAAAAAACGATTTCTGTCCAAATCTATACTTTTCACCCCACTTTTGGACAAAAATCGGCTTTCAGCACGGGGATGCACAGCGCGAGAAATTAATGTAACGTAACGCTTGTAACGCCCTCTGCGAGATCAGCCGGACACCGACACGCAGCCTTGCTTGAAGGCTGGATGGAAGAGGAATGTAGCGGAGAGGTACTGAAAACCCGACTCGCCAGAAAACAGCAAGCCCAACAGAATCCCATGACGGGACCCTGCTGGGACAAAAGTTCAGTTTCTGGCTCACTCTCAAAGGGGCAGGGAGCGAATGATGGGGTGTTTTCAAGCCACCTTATGCCACACACCCATCACCTCGGCATCGGGCACAATGTCGCCATTCGTCTTCCAGCGGTGGAGGCAGGTGCGGATGGTGCCGGGCGAAGCGCTGAGGCCCATCTGGCTACGCAGGGCGGCTACCTCGCGGCTGGTGAAGGAGGCTGGGAGCTGGTCGAGCACCGTCACATTATGGCCAACACGCTCGTACTCATGACTCTGCTGCAGGTCGCGACAGAAGTCCATGTCGTACTGACGGCCGAACAGGTTGAGGAAGCTCTGCAGGGCACACTGACCCACCCACACGGCAAACTCAATGCCTCGCGACGTCTCCTTGCGGCCCTCCATGGCATACATCACCATGGCTGCACGACGGATGATGGAAGGGATGCGATGAGCGAAGATCGAGGGTGCCACTGCATGCGTCTGCTCGTACTCATTCTGCCATTGCAGGCGCAGCTCCCTGATGCGTTCCTCCAGGCGAGGCATCTGGATGTGTACCTCATGATGCGTGTCCTGCATCAGATCCGAAGCCATCGCCTGCTCACTCTCATCGACCTGCTCCACGGGCATGGCCACCTCCTCGAGGCCGATCTGATGCAGACGTTCCACCTCCTGTTCGAGCTTACGCATGTCGCTTGTGCTCAGGCGCTTCCATTCGGGATAATCGACACCCAGAGCTGGCTGCATCTGCACGAAGAGGAAACGGCTGGCCAGACCATTCTCGGCATTGTTCACCATCTTGCGCAGGGCACTGGGTGTGCCGCACAGACAGAGGTTGAGGTAGGTCTTGGCGCTGCCCGACACACTCTGGGCACTGACACGCGTCTGGCCGCACTTGGCATTGTCGAAGGCCTTGCGAAGCAGCGACGAAGCCTCCTGCGAAGAGCGGAACTCATCGCTCTCCTCGCTGAACATCAGGATGTGCTGCTCGCGGCTGTCGATGATCTGCTGGATCAGTCCCGGCACGGTGAAGTTGGCCTGGGCACGACGCACCACCAGATGCGGACGGCGAGGCTTGCGACGGTTGCCTGCGGCCTCACACTCGTCCTTCCAGAGACGGATGGCCTCAGCTGCCTTGTCGTCATTGCGGTCGAGAGGGGTGCTCAGCAGACGGTCGATCACAGCGGTGAAGCCCTTGCCCGAAGCCATGTGGCCAAGCACATAAATCAGGAACGTGGGCGACTCCACACTACGGCCATCGGGTGCATAGCGAAGCGAGGTGAGCAACGTGCCCCACCATGCCAGCGAGGCCAGAGCAGCCTGTGGGCGATAGAAGTCGGGGATGGCCTTGAGCATGAGGTTCATGGCCTTGGGCAGCTGATCGGGCATGGGAGGCATGGCGTTGTGGCGAGCCTTCTCGGCCAGCAGACCCTGGGTCACCGCCAGCTCGGCCTTGAGCTTCTCGACCAGACGGCGTACGGCAGCTGACAGAGGCTTGTGCACCGAACCCCGACACACATGTTCGCAGATTCTATGCAGCTCGTCGACAGGCAGACCCCAATCGGGCATAGAACGCTGAAGCAGAGCCACATCGTAGTCGCACACGGGTGCCATATAAGAGGCAAGCGAGATGGCGGTGGTGTGGCGATTGTGCTCGTCGGCCGAAGGCTCCACGGTCACCGACATGATCTGCGAGAGCACATGGTCGGCAATCATGCGGATGGGCACACCATTGTAACGCTCCTCTCCCACCGGCTGCTCGGGCAGCTCCTCGATGATCTCGGCTTCCTCAATCACCGGCTCCGTGCTGGCGACCTCGGTGGTGAGGGCGGTTGGCTCACACTTGACCAGAGCCATGCTGCCATTGGCTGGGGTGCTTTCAACGGTTGTGGTGCTGCCATTGGCTGTTGTGCTTCCGCTGGCCGAAGTACCTACAACGGCTGGGGTGCTGCCATTGGCCGAAGTGCCGACATACTCCAACGCCTTCTCGTCGAGGTAGAGCAGGAATTCGGCAGGGAACATGAACGAGAGGCCAGCCACATTCTTGACAGCTGGGTCGATGGGGAGGTCGATGCCCATGTTGCGACACAGACGCTCCTGACCCGTGGCAATGGTTTCCCCCGGCTGCAGACGGAACACCAGATGCATGCCCTTGCCCGAAGGTGACTTGTGCACCAGCACCACGCCGCAGGTCTTCATGCCCTGATCGCCTCCCAACTGCTCGTAGTAAGCCTCGGGGGCAACAGGCATGTGGTCGATGTCGATCAAGCCCAACCCATTGGCACAGGCGGTCTCGGCACAACGACGTTCGCCGCTGAACTCGCTGGCACAGAAGCAGAAGCACTTGAAAGTGCCCTTGATCTTGGAACGCAGGTCATGATGCTCCGTGTCGTCGGGTATGGTGGCCAGACGCTCAATGTCGGCCTTGACCTTAGGGTCGTTGATCAACTCCAGAAATTTGCCCACAGTGACGGGCTCAGGCTTGGAAGCCTTGTTTGCTGACCAGCAGAAACAGAGTCGCTGGTCGAGAGTAAAAGTAGAGAAAATTTTCATAGTTGTTTTGGAATTAAATAGGTTTGTATTTGTAGAAGTTGAGGGAGTTAAGGGAGTTGGGAAGATATTGAAGGAGATAATTTACCGCCTTTAATCTTCTTCTTTATCATCTCAGCCCTAACCCACCTGTAAGCGTTACAAGCGTTACGTTACATTAGTGCCGCTGTGTGCACTCACGCTTGGCAGGGCTGACGCGAGGGGTGGTGGTGGTCGGTAGGTACTCATTATTTATTATTTTTATTTATTATTATTATTGTTATAGGAGTCAGTACAATGCCGAGTGGGGTGGCCTGAGCATGCACATCCGTCCCAGTAACCAGGCAGGCAGAGGTAGTTGCAGCGCGCGAACTTAATGTAACGTAACGCATGTAACGCCATGGGTGTCTTGATTACGGGTGCAAATATATGAACAGATTTTGAGGATTGCAACCTGCCGCCCCTCATGCTAACTATATGAAAATGAGCGGCTGATTCTGTTGTGAGAAATCAGTCGCTCATTTTTTTCAAAAAAAAATTCTGATGATGGCCCAGGGTGTCAAGGCACTGGGACAAAGGCCTGCCTCCTGGATTCCAGAGACTAGAATGATTTTCAGAGGCTATTTCTGCCTCCAAAGCCCCGGGTGCATCTCCTGAATCCACTGCCTGATGGAACGCATTAGGGGGTAATCGTCATAAATCAACTCGTCATCGGTGGCCTTGGCGATGTAGGTTTCCATGGTTGTAGGCTTGTATCGGCAACCCTCCTGCTGGCAGAGCAGGGTGGCCATGTGCTTCTTGGGCAGGAGGCCGAAGAGACGGGTGTGGCGACGGAGCCAACCCAGCAGGAGGTAGATGGTGCTGGGCGAAAAAGGCTCACGGGCGGTGTGCTTACGCGTACCTATATATAATAATAGCTCGTCCTGCCAGTCGGTTTTGGCCCGATGGAGCAGGGTGGCAAGCGTCTGTTCGTCGATGCTAATTGTAACGGTGTGCATGCGTCCAGGGGCATCGGGGTCGGGCACATCCATCTGTGCCGGGCATTGCGCAACGAGCTGACGCACGATGAGGAGGGCGGTGTGGGTGAAGGAAGCTTCAAGAGGTTGAAGGGGTTCAGGGGTTTCAGGGGTTTCAGGGGTTTGAAAGGTTTCAGGAGTTTCAGGGGGTTCAGGGGTTTCAGGAGTTTGAAAGGGGTGAAGG
>JAZQQU010000054.1:0-44437 GCA_045629225.1 Bacteroidales bacterium
CGTGCTCAGCGACACCAACATCTGCCTCGAGCTCCTCGTCGGTCACACCAGCAGCCACTCCGAACCACGCGCCAATGCACGCCTGCAGTTCGAGCGTCAGCTGGAGTTCATCAGCAAGATGATGAAGCGCGTCGGCGGTAAGTTCATGATCATGAGCGAAACCTACGAAGAGGTCGATCGCTTCGCCACGATGCAGGAGCCTACCAACTACAAGGATGCCGACTGGAAGGACGAAGTGCTCTGCCGCAACGTGGCAGCACGTCTTGCCAAGCGCCTGATGCTCAGCCAGCAGAAGGAGAATCGTCTGCGCATCGAGGGCATCGGCAGCGAGAGCCACCACGCAGCGTTTGCCGATCCTGCCATCATCCGTCGTACCGTCGAGCTCTTCGCCAATGGCAAGAAGGTACTCCTCCTTACCAACGATGCATCGGTAGGCATCCGCAGCCTTGGCATGTGCGATGACCTGCAGCGCTTCAACAACATCGACGACAAGACCTGGCGCACCGTCTATGAGCCACAGCGTCCGATGGTACTCACCATGGACGACCTCAAGCTCCTCGACCTCTACACCCGTCAGTACCACTTCATGCAGGTGGCTGCCGGACGTGGCTGGATGCAGGACGTGCAGATGCGCGAACCTGCCGTAGTGGAGCGTCCTCTCGAACTCTGGCTCGAAGGCTTCCGTCCGGGCGACCGCCACGAGAGCCGTAGCGCACGCAAGGAACAGGAGCGCAAGGAGCAGGAGCGTCGCGAACAGCAACGTCTTGAACAGGAACGCAAGGAGCAGGAGCGTCGCGAACAGCAGCGTCTTGAGCAGGAGCGTCGCGAGGCCGAGAAGGCAGCCCGTCGCGAAGAACAGGAGCGTCGCGAAGCCGAGAAGGCAGCCCGTCGCGAAGAACAGGAACGCCGTGAGGCACAGCGTCGTGCCGAGCGCGAACGTCAGGCAGCCGAGAAGCGTGCAGCCGCCGAAGCCAAACAGAACGAGCCTCAGCCCGAGGCCACCCCTGCCCTGCCAGCCGAAGCCGTCGTTCCAGCTACCGCCCCCGAGGCCATGCCAGCTGCTGACGCACAGCCAGCCGACAGCACTCCAGCCGAGACTCCAGCAGCCGATCCTGCAAGCGAGGCCACCCCAGCCATCAGCCTCCCACCACTCTCAGCCGAAGCCATGGAACTGATTGGCGGCAATACCGCCAGCGAGAAGAAGAGCCGCACACGTCGTGGTGGCCGTCGCAAGAGCAATGGCGGCAATAAGGCCGAAGCCTGATGCCTCACACTCCGAAACAACGATTACAGCAAAATGGGCTGCATTCCCCCGAATGCGGCCTTTTTTGTATCCGAAGCAGCAAAAAAGTGGGCAAAAATTTGGAACATCACGAAAAAGTGCGTACTTTTGCGGCATCAAAAACAGCAACAACACAACACTAACTCATCCATTAATCACTACAATTATGAAAAAACTCTACGCCCTTTGCGCCGCATCGCTTATGATGCTGAGCGCCAACCTCCAGGCCGAGACCATCGAGCTGACAGCCAGCCTCTCGCCCAGCACCGTACAGTATCAGCCATCCCTCGGAGGCTGGTCGTTCGAATTCAACGACGACACCGATTCCTACACCATCTGCACCCTGATCGAGAATGCCGAGTTCACCGGCGAATCCATCGACGAGCTGATCGGCACCTATACTATGAGCGACCTGTCACCCTGGCTCTCGTTCATCACCGACCCCAGCTTCATGATGTGGGTCACCTTCGTCGATGCCAACATCTCCGTCCTGCCCAACGCCAGCAACGGCCTTGACGTCGACATGGAGATCACCGGCGACGATGGCAATACCTACAAGGTAGCCGCCACCTATGCTACCCAGGCCGTAGTGGAGGAAAAGGACGTCGACTTCGGCAACAACATCACCATCAAGTACTACGAAGCCGACGGCGACTGGTACATCCAGGCCGAGAACGACGAGTACAAGATGAACCTCGACATCCTCTCTGAGGAGCTCGACGGCACCTACCATGTGGCCAACTTCGACCCACTCTACACCTTCGTCGACGACGTAGTGAACTCAGAGCGCTACATCACCATCATCGATGCCGAAGTCACCATCGAGAGCGACGAATACAGCAGCCTCCTCACCGGTTGGATCACCCTCGAGACAGGTGTGAAGCTCAATATCCATGCCCACTACCTTGCCACCACCACCGCCCTCGAGACCCTCACCCACGACAACGCCATGCAGGCCAAGTTCTGGTCTGACGGCCGCCTCAACATCCGTCACCAGGGCGTACTCTATGGCGCAGACGGCATCCGCATCAAGTAATCACGCCCAGCATCATTCCCCACAATATAAGGCTGCATTCCTCCCGAATGCGGCCTTTTTTGTGACCGATACACAAGAAAGTGGAGCGAAAAGTTGGTGGATCAGAAAAAAAGACGCACTTTTGCAGCATCGTAACATGATAAGACTCATGATCAAAATAGATTTCTTGGACGCACTAACCGAATCAGAATCATGCAAAAGAAGGAAATAGTTTATATGGAAACATAAAACTAAAAACCAAGACTCCACAAAAGTATATTGAACACAGAACTGATAAATACGACAAAGAGGGTGTGTCAAAAGGTATCATAACACAGACACACCCTCTTTGTTGCATTTAAGTTCTTGAATTATTGGGGATAGAATACTAATAACAACCGATCAGAAAGAAACCCTTCGCTGGATCATCTACCTCTTGGCCTTGATCCTCAACGCCCTGGCCGCAGCCCTTGGCACGTCGGCATGTGTTAACATGAACTGATGCTCAGCATCATCATGACTGAATGTCAACCCCACAATCGTGCATAAATGCGCGTCTAAATCACTATCATAAGTCTGAACCTCATGCCTCAGATGGAGCGAACGTGCTGGAGACTTATTTTTATTTCCAATGCAAATGAGCAAGACTGCTGCCGAAGAGCTCGAATACGTCGCATGCCTTGTAGGGAAGAAGGGTCCGCTGGCTGCTAAGCAAAAGCGCTAAATGAACGGCCATCGGGGGCAATGGTATCAGTATCAGTTAGGGTCAATTAGTATCAACTATGCGAAAACTCTTATTACAATAATTAACTAATTAGTAATTAATATATTATTAGAATATAGGATAGTAAGAAACCTATATAAAACTAACTGACCCAACTGACCCAACTGATACCTGACCTAGGAGGCTGATAACAACTTTCAAAACAAAGTTTTTTTCAACATGAACATTCAGAAAATACTTTCATCACCTCATGCTCCTACGATGCCATCGTTTTCGGAGCAGGGTATGGAGTTCACACATCTTCTGTCACGGCCTTAACTCAAAAGAGATGCGCGAAGCTATCGCTACTATGCCCTTTTCGGACTTCGCATTCCATCAGCAAAGCGTAAAGTTAAGGACATGCGAGATACTTGAATGAAATTATTTCACTTAGACTAACGTATTAACAAAGCCGACGAGTCGCAAAATATGCGTATCTTTGCAGCGTGAAATTACAAATACGTGTGCCAGCTTCGCGATGAGGCGATGCAGAATTGCAGAGCTTCGGATGGACGGGAGGGCTGGGCGTTGTAAGAGTGCGGAGGGCTGACGGGTGCACACATCGGGCGGCCGCAGGATTGCTGAAGCTGGGCTCGGGCTGGGGCGAAGCGGCAGCAGAGGTGCGGAAGGCTGGTGGCTGGGCTTGACGTGCCGTTGCAAAACTACAGAGACCGGGGCTGAGGACTAGACGGAGCGCTGCACTTTGGCAGAGGTGCGTCGAGAGCGTGGGGCACGGAGTTGTAATTTGACAACGAGATTTCTGACCTTCGGGTCAAGACTTTGCATTATTAACCTGCAGACACAGCGTCTTGAAGTGAAAGACCACAAGGACACAGCCCCCGCCGACACTCCCATGAGGGGGAGGGAAATGAAGTGAGCAACGGAGGTCGAATGCTAACGCTAACACGGGCGGTAACGGTTAGGACGGTTCGAACCCTTCGAACTCCTCGAATTCTGGCGACAGCAGACCTTCGGACCCCAACACAGGCGGTAACGAGGTGATTATCGACAATCCGGGAGATAACTACGAGTAAACAATGACAAGTGAACAAAAGATTCCAAGTTATTACTTACTCTCACGACGTATGTTGAAGGACTAAAAAAAGTAAGCCCTATGCAAATGAAAGACAAATGCATAGGGTGAACTTTATGGTCGGCAATTGTAGATGCAGATTACTCCAATCCGTACTCGTCCCAGGCCTTGATGGCGATGTCATCGATGCTCATGGAAGTGAAGGCGTTGATGAAGGCCGAGGCGAGGCGGTCGTTGGTGAGAAGCGGGATGTTGAAGTCGATGGAGGCTCGACGAATCTTGTAGCCATTGGTCAGCTCGCGCGAAGAGAGGTTCTTTGGGATGTTGATGACCATGTCGATCTTCTTCTGACGGATGAGGTCGAGCGCCTGTGGTTGACCCTCCTCGCTTGGCCAGAAGACGATCTGGCAAGGCACGTCGTTCTCCATGAGGTAACGGTAGGTACCGGCGGTGGCGTAGAGTTTGTAGCCCTTCGCAGCCAACTGGCGGCATGGGGTAAGGAGCGATGCTTTCTGCTTGGCGTTGCCCGACGAGATGAGTACGGACTTCTCGGGGATGCGCAGACCCACGGAGAGCATCGACTTGAGGATGGCACAGTTAGTGTCGTCGCCCAGACAGCCTACCTCGCCGGTGGATGACATATCGACGCCCAGCACAGGGTCGGCCTTCTGCAGACGTGAGAATGAGAACTGAGAGGCCTTGATGCCAACGTAGTCGAGGTCGAACTCGTTCTTGGTCGGACGCTCGTAGGGCAAGCCCATCATAATCTTAGCTGCCAGCTCGATGAGATTGAGTTTGAGTACCTTAGAGACGAATGGGAACGAACGTGAAGCACGCAGATTGCACTCGATGACCATGATGTCGTTGTCGCGAGCCATGAACTGGATGTTGAACGGACCAGAGATGTGGAGCTCGGCCGCAATCTTCTTGGCCACCTTCTTGATTCGGCGCATGGTCTCGACGTAGAGCTTCTGCGGAGGGAACTGGATGGTGGCATCGCCCGAGTGTACGCCAGCAAACTCGATGTGCTCGGAGATGGCGTAAGCGATGATCTCGCCCTTGTCGGCGACGGCATCCATCTCGATCTCCTTGGCACCCTCGATAAAGCGGGAAATGACTACAGGATGCTTCTGCGAAACGTTGGCAGCCATCTGAAGGAAGCGCACCAGCTCGTCCTGGTTGGAGCAGACGTTCATGGCAGCACCCGACAGCACGTACGAGGGTCGCACGAGCACAGGGAAGCCCACCTTCGCGATGAATTCGTTGACGTCGTCCATATTGGTCAGCTCCTTCCATGCTGGCTGTACGACGCCGATGCGGTCGCACATGCTGGAGAACTTCTGACGGTCCTCGGCGTTGTCGATGTACTTGGCCTGCGTGCCGAGGATGGGCACCTTCTGCTCGTCGAGACGCATGGCAAGGTTGTTCGGAATCTGGCCACCCACCGAGAGGATCACACCATGGGGCTGCTCGAGTTCGATGATGTCCATGACACGCTCGAAGGTGAGCTCGTCGAAGTAGAGACGATCGCACATGTCGTAGTCGGTCGAAACGGTCTCAGGGTTGTAGTTGATCATGACCGAACGATAGCCCTGCTTGCGAGCCGTCTGGAGGGCGTTGACCGAACACCAGTCAAACTCGACGGACGAGCCGATGCGATAGGCACCTGAACCGAGGACGACGACTGCCTGTGAGCTGATATCATCGGCCACAGGAGCCTGGAAGGTGATGTCATGGGATACGCCATTATAGGTGAGATACAGATAGTTGGTCTGTGCGGGGAACTCGCCAGCAAGGGTGTCGATCTGCTTGACTACAGGCACGATGCCGAGTTCCTTACGACGGGCACGCACCTCGAGGATCTCCTTTTCGGCCTCCTCGGCCATGTTGCCCTTGAGCAAAGCTCGACCAATCTGGAAGTCGGAGAAGCCCTTCTTCTTGGCTTCGAGCAAGAGGGGTGCTGGCACGTCGGCGATGTTGTCGTACTGCTGGAGCTCGTTATCGGTCTCGACGATGCCCCACAGCTTCTGGAGGAACCACTTGTCGATCTTGGTGAGATCATGGATCTGATCGACGGTATAGCCAGCCTTCATGGCTTTAGAGATGACGAACACGCGCTTGTCAGTCGGCTCGCGCAGGGCCTTGTCGATGTCGGCAATCTGCAGCACCTTGTTCTCGAGGAAGCCGTGCATGCCCTGACCAATCATGCGAAGACCCTTCTGGATGGCCTCCTCGAAGGTGCGTCCTATGGCCATGACCTCGCCCACTGACTTCATGCTCGAACCGAGCTCGCGATCCACACCCTGGAACTTGCCAAGGTCCCAACGAGGGATCTTGCAGACGATGTAGTCGAGGGCAGGCTCGAAGAAGGCCGAAGTGGTCTTGGTGACGGAGTTCTTGAGCTCGAACAGACCGTAGCCTAAACCGAGTTTGGCAGCCACGAAGGCCAAGGGATAGCCGGTAGCCTTGGAGGCAAGGGCAGACGAACGCGACAGACGGGCGTTGACCTCGATGACACGATAGTCCTCAGAGTTAGGGTCGTAGGCATACTGCACGTTGCACTCGCCCACGATGCCGATGTGGCGGATGATTTTGATTGACAGCTCACGGAGCTTGTGGTAGTCGCTGTTGCTAAGTGTCTGTGAAGGAGCAACAACTATCGACTCGCCTGTATGGATGCCGAGGGGGTCGAAGTTCTCCATGTTGCAGACGGTGATGCAGTTGTCGTACTTGTCGCGCACCACCTCATACTCGACCTCCTTCCAGCCCTTGAGCGACTTCTCTACCAGAATCTGAGGCGAGAACGAGAGGGCTTTGTTGCCGATCACCTCGAGCTGTGCCTCGTCGTCGCAGAAACCCGAACCTAGGCCACCCAAGGCGTAGGCTGCACGGATGATGACAGGATAGCCCAGGTCGCGGGCAGCTTGACGGGCTTCGTCGAGGGTGTTACAGGCGTGGCTCTTGATGGTGTTGACGTTGATCTCGTCGAGCTTCTCGACGAAGAGCTCACGGTCCTCGGTGTCGATGATAGCCTGCACAGGGGTGCCCAGCACCTGCACGTCGTACTTGGCAAGCACACCACTCTCGTAGAGCGCTACGCCACAGTTGAGCGCTGTCTGGCCGCCAAAGCTCAGGAGGATGCCATCAGGACGCTCCTTGGCGATGACCTTCTCGACGAAGTATGGGGTAACGGGGAGGAAATATACACGGTCAGCCACTCCTTCGCTGGTCTGTACGGTGGCGATGTTTGGATTGATGAGGATGGACTCGATGCCCTCCTCCTTCAATGCCTTCAGGGCTTGTGAGCCGGAATAGTCGAACTCGCCGGCCTCACCGATCTTGAGGGCTCCGGAACCGAGGAGAAGGACTTTCTTAATCTTATCGTTGATCATATTTACGATTGGACGATTTACACATTCATAATTACAGCAGACGGAAGAACTCGCCAAAGATGAACTCGGTATCGGTCGGGCCGGATGATGCCTCGGGGTGGAACTGGGCCGAGAACCAGGGCATGGTCTTGTGGCGGATGCCTTCGTTCGAACCATCGTTCATGTTGATGAACTGTGGCTCCCAACCCTCGGGGATGGTGTCGTTATCGACTGCAAAGCCGTGGTTCTGCGAGGTGATGAAGCACTTGGGGGTGAGCTTACCGTCCTTCATGAGCTGCACAGGCTGGTTGTGGCCACGATGGCCGTACTTGAGCTTGATGACCTTGGCTCCGGCTGCCAGGGAGAGGATCTGATTGCCCATGCAGATGCCATAGATGGGTTTCTGCTGCTTCATGAACTCGCGCACATGCTCCACGGTGGCGCCACAGAGGTTGGGGTCGCCAGGGCCGTTGGAGATGAAGAGACCGTCGAACTCCTCCTCCATCGCGTTGAAATCGTAGTCCCAAGGCACGAGGGTGATGCGGACGTCGTACTTCAGCAGCTCACGGATGATGTTCTGCTTAGTGCCCATATCAACGAGGCAGACGCGCTTGGAGCCATTGCCATAATGCTCAACGGTCTTGGTCGAAACGATGGCTACCTGATTGACGAGGTTAGGATCCTCGAAGGGGATGTCCTCGCCGCCGTCGAACACGATCTTGCCCTTCATGGAGCCCTTCTCGCGCAGGAGCTTGGTCAGTTCGCGGGTGTCGATGCCATCGATGCCTACAATCTGCTCCTCCTGCAACCACTGGCCCAGCGACTTGTTGGCATTCCAGTGGCTGAACTGCTCGGAGTAGTCGCTCACCACCAGAGCACGGACGTGGATGTGGTCCGACTCATAAAAAGAAGAAAGCCCATTAGCTTCTTCGGAAGCTGATGGGACACCATAGTTACCAACAAGAGGGAAAGTCATCACGAGAATCTGACCGCTATAGGAAGGGTCTGTCAACGATTCGGGATAGCCCATCATGGCAGTGTTGAAGACAACCTCGCCATTAACAGGTTTCTCAAAACCGAAACTGAAGCCATGGAACACATGACCATCATCAAGGATGAGTGAAACCGCTTTTTTCGTTTGCATACCTTTAAAATAATATAGAGCTTACAATTATTTTATCGGGATGCAAAGATACATTACATCGCAGAGAAAAACAAATTATAGATGAGCAAAAAGTTATTTTTTCTGCATTTTCCTGTCATTCTCTCAAGGTTTGCTACTTATAATTGACGTTTTGCAATCACTTCTTCATCGTGTAGCCCAGTCCGCGATCGACTACCTCGTCGTCGAAGTCGATGGTTTCGTAGCCGGCTCGTTGGATGGTGAGATGCTTGGAAACAGTCTGCTCGGCCACCGGGATGACGATGTCGAAATGGCCCTCAGCGTCGGTAGTGGCAGAGAGCAAAGGATTGCCATCGAGCGTAAGTACAGCTTCGGCCAGGGGTTCACGGCTCTGGGCGTCATAGAGATGACCCTCAAAGTGGGCAAAGCTGTCGTCGCGCACCAGTTGAAGGTCGCAGGTATTGTCCACGCCTGCACCCAGCTTGACCTGCAGGGAGTCGGTCAGATAATAGCCCTCGGGCACAAAGGTGACAGAGGCTGTGGAGAGGCGACGGTAACCTGGCAGCAGACCGGAATGGATGGTGGTGTCGAGCGACGTGAGGTTGTGCTCCACGCCATTGATGGTGAGCACGCCCTTGCTGCCGTCGTAGCTCTTGGCCACAGGCAGGTGATGGTCGGCATCGTGGAGCGACACGCTGAGACGGACGGGCACGATGAGCCAATAAAGCAGGAAGAGGATAATAGGCGTGAAGGTGGCGATGAGGGCGTTGCGACGGCGACGGGCACGCTCATGACGCTGCCAAAGGGTGTCGAACGAGACATCGAGCATCTTCGACACCACGCGGATGAAGGCCTTGTCCTTGCCTACCTCGGCAAACGACACGCCGAGGAGCTCGGCATCAGGATGCTCCTTAGTATATTCGCGCAGGTAGCGTGGGAAACACTCCAGGTCGGGGTTGTAGCAGTTGGGCTGACCATCGACAATGAGGGGTATGATGCAATCGAGTCGGCCCCACTTGATGAACGACTCCACCTCCTTCGACACCCATTCCGACTGGGCAGAATTGGGCGAACAGAGTACGATGAGGAACTTGGAGTCCTCGAGCTGGTCGCGCAGGGTGTTGGCCAGAATGCCGGTATTGAGGTCGGTCTGGTCGCGGAACACAGGACGGATGAAACGGGTGTCTTCGAACTCGTTATGAATCTCGGCGGGCAACTTGTAGGACTCGAGTTTCTTCTGCAGCCACTGGGCGTGCTTCACATCCTTGTGGTTATAGCTGATAAAGGCGAAATTCTTCATTGTGGAAATTGGGGGATTGAGGGAATTAGGGAGTTTGATGGGTTGGAGGGATCGAAAAATCGAGGAATCAAAAATTCGAAGGTTCGAGGAATCGAGAGCTCGTTGAGGTTCGAGGGTCACGATTGTTAAGACATGGAGCAGATAACACGCATGCAGAACTTCTGGTCGACGTGCGGAACTTTAAACCCTCGGGCTTGGGCCTCGTCTAAAGAGCAAACAAAAAAACGTAAAGACTATGGAAGCCCTTGCTTATTCACTCCTTCTGGCCCATCTGGCCACACTCAGTCCTGATGCACAACAGCAGCAGAATATCTGCCTTTCGCCCTACAGCCTGCAGTCAGCCTTCGCTCTGGTACAGGAGGGGGCTAAGAAGGACACGTACCGTGAGATTGAGAAGACCCTGCATCTGCAAGACTTCACCATCCTGTCCGATGACATCCCTTCGGACGGATACGGCATCACCTTCGAGCAGGCTAACTCTATCTGGATCAACGCGAACAACTGCCCCAAGATCAAGGAATCGTTCCTCAAAAGCAACCGCATGAAGTACCAGGCTCAGATTGCCACACTCCCCTTCGACGAAGCAGCCAAGCAACAGATCAACAACTGGTGCAGCCAGAAGACGCACGGTCGCATACCTACGGTCATAGACCAGATGGACGACAGCGAGGTAATGAAGCTGATCAACGCCATCTACTTCAGGGGAAGCTGGTACCACGAATTCAATCCGCGCTTCACGAAGAAGCAGGAATTCTACAGCGAAGGGACGTCAGACAAGACGATGATGGTCGACATGATGCACAACACCATGCGCTTCCTCTATGGAGAGGACGACAAGTGCCAGATTGTGCAAATGCCTTTCAGCCAAAACTATGATGACGGACAGGACGAATATGCCATGCAGGTGATCCTGCCACGCGAGGAGACGACGCTCTTCGCACTCGAACAGGAGCTCTTGGAGGGATATAAACTGCCTAAGCTTGCCCCCGTGAAAGTACGCCTGGACTTGCCTAAGTTCGAACTCAACTATTCGGCCGACCTCATCCCTACCCTGCAGGAGATGGGCATGGATCTGCCATTCACGAACCAGGCCAACTTCCAGCGCATCAGCAAGAAGGAGCTACAAATCAGCAGCGTGACGCAGAAGACCTACTTCAAAGTGGACGAGTCGGGAGCCGAAGCAGCCGCTGTGACTGCCATCGGCATGATGCTAACCGCCTCCGCCCCACGTATGGACAAGGTGTATGAGATGAAGGTAGATCATCCCTTCCTGGTGAAGCTCATCAACGTGACGAAACAGACCACGCTCTTCGTAGCTAACATCATGAACCCTAATCAGAAGTGAAGCCAAAAGGGCAGTTTCCTATTGCATCGGAGGAAGAAAGGGGTCACTCGAGTTCGTCAGAGAAATACATGAAATCGACCATGTGGTTCACCTGCTCGATGACCTCAGGATAGTACTGCACGAAGGCTTCGATCGGAATGGTCTTACCATGGTAGTCGAAACAGGTGGCAGCCCCGGTGATAGAGGTGTTCTGCATGGCGACAGTACCATTGGAATGATACACCTCGATGAGGTTGACTGCGCCCTGATCGCACACCAGACGGATGGACTGTCCATCGTCAGACCAGGCTGTGCCCGTGAAAGGCTGTCCGTCGTAATAGGCGTTAGTCAGCGACTCGTTGAACAGCAATTCTGCTATGAGCACACGCTTCTGGCAGGAGGTGCAAAATAGGAGTGACAGCAGCAGACACAGCACCAAAAGAGAAGAATGACGTGGCATGGGGCTGATTATTTGTTGATAAGATATAGGATGCGATTGAAAAGGCTCCTCTCCTTTTTCCACTCGGATGCACTATACTCCACGTCACCACGCGAACCATCGGCACGCATGACGGAGAAATGAAGTGGCAGGTCGGACTGCATCAGCGCCTTGAGTTCCTGAAAGTGTACGCGCGAGGTGGAACGTATCTCATAGTATTTGCCCGAGATGTCATGATAGAGCAAAGCGACAGAATGGGCAGCAACGGAAGACGTGGCGTTGCTCAAAGTCAAGGCGGTCACGTCGGCAGGACTGGAAGAGAGGACCGTGAAATTGATGGTTACCGAGTCCTGCGACATCAGTAAGGTCATGTCGTAATCCAGCTCACGCAACAGCTGTTTGTTCTGGCCCTTCAGCTTCTTCTGTCCGACATAATAAAGCGTGCCTTCAGTTGTCTCGTGTGTACGCAGTCGGTTATCCTCCTTTTTGGCCGTTGCCAACTGGGTGATGCCGAACAAGATACACAGAATAATCAGAATCCTCTTCATATCGAAAGATAAATAAGTTGAGGAGGCATGGCCTTGAACGGTCATTCCTCCTCAACCATGTACTACATTTATGCTATTGCTGATGATTACTCGCCGTAAACATAAGTAGTAGTGGTACCGAAGATGCCGAGGATGTCGGTAACCTTCTGGTCAACGTGAGAAATCTGCTTGATGCCAGCCTTCTTAGCTGCACGATCGATGCTGCAGTCACCATTGAAGGTGAGGATGCCGAGGATGGTGGTAGCGCTTGCCTCGCCACACTTGGTACCTACGTTGTTTGAGGTAGCAGCAACTGGATAAACACATGAGCAGCTGGTGAGAGCAGCAGCTGCAACGAGAGCAACAATTGACTTAAAGATCTTCATAATGTTGATGTTTTTTGATGAATTTATAATGATTGATTAGCATTAAATCATTGCAAATTTACGTGTTATTGAATTACAACCCTCATTATTTGTTAAGTTTTTTTAATCATTCAACAAAAATGAGTTAATATAATCGTATTCTGGCATGCTCACATTACAAAAGCACACACTTTACATAATCTTCACCCTCACGCGGTCGATGCGACGCTTCTCCATAGATATGACTGTGAATTCGATATTGCGGAAGCGGAGCACCTCGTGAACTCGAAGAAAGTTCTGCTTCACCTCGAGCAGCAGACCACCGATGGATTCGCAGTTATCGGCCTTTTCGCCCAAATCATCGTCGAGGTCAAGACCGGTGACCTTGCAGAAATCCGATAGCGAGGTGCGTGCCTCGAAGATCCATTCCTGCTTGCCCACCTTCTGCCACGTCTGTTCATCCTCGTCATATTCGTCGTGTATCTCGCCCACAATCTCCTCGAGCACGTCCTCCATGGTGATCAAGCCGCTGGTACCACCGAACTCATCGACCACGATGGCCATGTGCAGGCGTTTCTGGCGAAAGTCGTCGAGCAGATCATCGATAGGTTTGTTCTCAGGGACATAATAAGGATCGCGCAAGAGGGATTGCCACTTGAAGCTATCGTCGCGCGACAGATAGGGCAACAGATCCTTAATGTAGAGGATGCCTCGGATGTGATCCTCGTTCTGCTCGACAACGGGCATGCGCGAATAACGCTGGTCTTCGACCAAGGTGAGTACCTGGCTGAAAGGGGTCGAGACATCGAGCACCACCATCTCCGAGCGAGTGGTCATGGCGTCCTTCACCGTCTTGTCGCCAAACTGTATGATGCCCTCCAGCATCTTCTTCTCATCGTTGCGCACCTGGGTGGTGACCTTCAGCGCGTCCGACAGGTCGTCCATGGTGACATCCTCGCTCATGCGGTCGGCCAAGTGGCGGTTAAGTGAGCCCATGCTCTTGACCAGCAACAGGATGAAGGGGTGGAATGCCTTGACCAAGCCCTGCAGCAACGGAGCGGTGAGACGACTGAACGAAAGCGCCTTGTGCGAGGCATAGACCTTAGGCAGGATTTCGCCAAAGAGCAGCAGTAGGAAGGTCAGGACGATGGTTTGCGACACGAAGATGAGCCACGCAGGGTTCTGATCGACGGGCATCACATGCGTGAAGAAATAGGTGAAGAGCATGATGATGGCCACGTTGACGAAGTTATTGCCGATCAGGATGCCCGCCATGAGGTGCTCCTGCTTGTCGAGCAACGAACGGATGATGGCATCGCGCGCGTTGTCCTCCTCGTCCAAGCGATCTAAGTCCTTGGGCGAAAGGGAAAAGAAGGCAACCTCGGAGGCCGAAATGGTAGCCGAGGCCAAGAGCAGCACCACGGCCGAAAGCAGAGCAACGGTGGCGGGGGGAGTTGGGGGTATGAGGGTCATTATTGGGAGTTTAGTGTGGAGTTTTTTAGTTTAGAGTAGAAAGTTTAGAGTGGAGAGTAGCTATATTAGTTTAGAGTTGTATAGTGTCAAGTGGTCGTATATCGGTCAGAGATAATATAGGACGAGAATTGTCAGCAAAGGAACACTAACCAACTCTAAACTTTCCTACTACTCTAAACTCTCCACCCTAAACTATTCTTTCAGCAACATCTTATGCAGCTGAAGCGTCGTGAGGTCGCGATAGAAGCGGCCGCGCTGGGCGATGGTGATGCCGCCAGTCTCTTCGCTCACCACGATGACGCGGGCATCGCACACCTCACTGATGCCGAGGGCGCTGCGGTGACGGAGGCCCAGCTCGGGCGGAATGCGCTTGCTGTGGCTCACAGGCAGGACGCCTGCTGCCTGCAGGATGCGGCCATGACTGATGACCATGGCACCATCGTGCAGAGGGGTGTTCTTGTAGAATATCTGTTCGATGAGGCGCGTGGTGACCACGGCATCGACCTCGCAACCGCTGTTGACAAAGGGCAGCACCTGGTCATGACGCTGCACCACGATGAGGGCACCCACCTTCTGGTCGGCCATGTTCTTGCAAGCCAACACGAGGGCATCGATCCACTTGGTGGCGTCCTCCTTCTGCAACTCAGCTTGACCGAAGAAGCGGAGCACGAAATTCCACTGGCGACGCGAACCCATGCGCATCAAGGCCTGACGTATCTCGTTCTGGAACAGCACCACAATGATGATCATGGCCACGGACATCACGGAATCCATGATGCCACCCAGCAGTCGCATCTCGAACACCTGACTGACCAGCAGCCAGAGGAACAGCACGGCCACGATGCCCTGGAAAATGACGATGGAGCCATTCTCGCGGGTCTTGCGATAGAGATAATAGAGCAACGTGGCTACTGCAAGTATGTCTATTGCGTCTTTAATGCCAAAGTTCCACATCGGGTTGAATCAATAAATATAAATTTCAAAAGTTCAAAACTCTCTAGTATAGCGTGGAGAGTTTAGTGTTTGGAATAGTTTTTTATTTAGAGCAGATTAGTGTCATGCGGGTCTTCACCACACTAGATACCCAAAGCTTCCAGACTTTCTAACTACTCTTAACTCTAAGCTATTAGCTCATAATTGTTTCGCATTTACGAAACTTTAGTTAATAATAAATGGAAAGGATTCAGAGATTGATTTCCTTCTATAAATCTTCTAGCGAAGGTTGTGCCTTCAGGTCTCGACTTTCGACACACAAGTCATCATCTCAAAATCGAATTAACGATTTTTACAGTTTCGACAGCTTCACGCACATCGTGCACTCTGAGGATGTGAGCACCACATTGGGTGGCAAAGGTGTTGAGCACCGTGGTGCCATTGAGTGCATGGGCAGGATCAGAACCAAGCAGACGGTAGATCATAGACTTCCGACTGATGCCGACCAACATGGGATAGTCGGGAAAAGAATCTAGGAGGCGAGGCAGATCGTGCAGTAGTTCGTAGTTCTGCTCAAGGGTCTTGGCGAAGCCGAAGCCGGGGTCGAGAATGAGCGTTCCGCTGCTGATCTTTTGTGTCGTTTTGTTGTTTGGCTGTTTTGTTGTTTTGCAATTTTGTTCGTTGGAACTATTGTTGTTTTGTTGAGCGAGGTTGATGGATGTTTCTGTTCTGAGCTTCTCCAGTTTGTCGAGTTGTTGACGAAAGAAACGGATAACGTCGTGGGTAACGCCCTCGGGATAGTCGGTGAATTGCTGCATCGTCTGTGGAGTGCCGCGCATGTGCATCAGGATGTAAGGAGCCCCCGTTGTGGCCACAACCTGCAGCATTCGCTCATCGAGCATACCACCCGAAATATCGTTGATGAAGTCGGCTCCAAGCTCGCAGATGCAAACCTCGGCCACATCGGCTCGGAATGTATCGACACTAATGGGAACATCGCATCCCACCTCCTCACGTATCAAAGCAAGGGCAAAGGCCAAGCGGTCAAGCTCCTCCTGTGGTGAGACATCGGGTGCACCAGGACGGGTGCTGTAGGCACCAACATCGATCATAGAGCCGCCCTCGTCGAGTATCTGGTGCACACGGGCACGAATCAACTCAGCATCGCGCGACATGCGGCTCCCCTCCCAGAAGGAATCGGGTGTCACATTCACGATGCCCATCACCTGCGTGGTGTCATAACTATAGGTCTTACCCTGAAGATTGAGTTCAAATTTCGACATATTGACGTTGCAAATTTATGTTTTTTTCTGCAGTTTAGCAAGTAATATATATTTAAAAATGTATTTTTAGTGGCATTATTCCGTTTTTTTGTGTTATCTTTACACCGAAATAAGCAAAAATCATTGACAACATTACCTTCCGACTCGTTGTCTTGGCCCTAATACCGCATGACAACATTGTCAAAACAACCGTGATTTCGTCAAAACTCATTACCTTTGCACCAACAAAACAACCCAACAAAAGAAGAAATCAACACAACAACATAACAACATATTAACAAAACAACAAAAAACACAATACTACTATGATCGAAACATTCCAAACCCTAGACCCCGCCCTGCAAGCCTATTGGATTCTGGCTGGCATCTCGAGCTTAATCTTCATCATTCAGGCCATCATGACCTTTATGGGCTTCGACTCCGATTCTGACCTCGACCTGGCCGACGCGCCTGACGATATTCCGGAGAGTGGTGACGCCACGTTCGATACCGATGGCTTCCACCTCATCTCGGTCAAGACCATCATCTGCTTCATGCTGGGCTTTGGTTGGACAGGCGTTCTCTTCTGGGACACCATCACGAACCGCATCCTGCTCGGTGTTGCTGCTGCTCTGGTCGGCTTCCTATTCATGAGCATCATCGCCTTCCTGCTCTTCCAGATGCGCAAGCTCGACAAAGACAACACCTTCCGCGTCGAAAACATTATTGGAATGAATGCCGAAGTCTATCTGCGCATCCCCGCTGGCCGCAAGGACACCGGTAAAGTTACCGTAAGCCTTCATGGCTCGATGCACGAGCTGGAAGCTTTGACCGAAGGCCAAGAAATCCCTACAGGTGCCAAGGTAAAAATCACCGCAAAGGTTGATGGCGAAACCGTAATGGTGGAGTTGATCTGACACAAACAGCCAAAAGAACAAAACAAAAAAGGAACAAAAGAACCGAAACGACAAACAACAAAACAATATATTAACAATCAAAAACCCCAACAACTATGTTTGAATTACCAATCATTCTCGTCGTAGTGACCGTGGTGCTGGTAGCAGCCCTGCTGAAGCGCTACCGTCGTTGCCCATCGGACAAGGTCCTCGTAGTTTATGGCTCAACTGGCAAAGGTTCGGCCAAGTGTGTACATGGTGGCGGCGTCTTCGTATGGCCAGTCATCCAGGATTATGCCTACCTGAACCTCACCCCTATCTCAATAGAAGCCAATCTGACCAATGCCCTTTCGCGCCAGAACATACGCGTGGATGTACCTTGCCGATTCACCGTAGGTATCTCGACAGAAGCTGATTCGATGAACAACGCCGCAGAGCGTCTGTTGGGCCTCAGCGCCAACGACATCCAGGAGATGGCTCGTGATATTCTCTTCGGCCAGCTGCGTCTGGTGATTGCCTCAATGAGCATCGAGGAACTCAACCAGGATCGTGACGCCTTCCAGGAGAACATCAAGAAGAACGTCGAGATCGAGCTCAAGAAGATCGGCCTGAAGTTGATTAACGTGAACATCACCGACATCAAGGACGAGAGCGGATACATCGAAGCACTCGGACAGGAGGCTGCTGCCACCGCCATCAATGCTGCTAAGGTCAAGGTGGCAGAGCAGGAGATGAAGGGCGAAACGGGTAAGGCCGACTTCCAGAAGGAGACACGTGTGCGCACCTCAGCAGCCAACGCTGCTGCCGTGGCTGGTGAGAACGAAGCTAAGATTGCTATTGCGAACAGTGAGGCCTTGCGTCGTGAGAAGGAGGCCGAGGCCCAGCGAAAGGCAGTTGCCGCAGAGAAGGTGGCCGAAGCTAAGGCTCTCGAAGAGGCATATGCAGCACAGAAGGAGGCCGAGTTGGCTCGTGCCGAGCGTGAGCGTTCTACCCAGAAGGCAAACATCCTCGTGCCACAGGAGGTCGAGAAAGAGCGTAAGATCATTGAGGCTCAAGCAGAAGCCGAGCAGAAGCGTGTTAATGCACAGGGTGAGGCAGATGCAATCTTCGCCAAAATGGCTGCCGAAGCTCGCGGTTTGAACGAGATCCTGACCAAGCAGGCAGAAGGTTACGACCAGATGATCAAGGCTGCTGGAGGGGACGCTACCAAGGCCTACACCCTGCTATTGCTCGAGAAACTGCCTGACCTCGTCAGAACTCAGGTGGACGCCATCAAGGGCATCAACATCGACAAGGTTACCGTTTGGGACAATGGTTCAGGCGCTTCAGGCGATGGCAAGACCTCTACTGCCAACTTCGTCAGCGGTCTCTACAAGAGCATCCCTCCTCTCTCGGAGCTCTTTGAGCAGGCAGGTATGTCGCTGCCTGAGTACCTCGGCAAGAAGAATGCAGAGGAGCAGGAAGCCGTAGAGGAGTAAAGCCTAATAGGGCTTGAAAGATTGAAGGGTTTGATATCTAAAACTCGAAATAGCGAAGTTTCGAAATAACGAGGTTCAAATCAAAAAGCTCAGAATATCGAAGCATCGAAACCAGAGTTTTAAAATCGAAAAACAAAAAAACCGAAACATCGAAAGTCGAAGTTTCAATAGACCGATACTACCACCCCTTCAAACTTTCAAGCCCTTCAGCATTTATTCTCATCAAGTCCTACCAAACTTTCCCTCATCCAAACTCACTTTCCCAAAATAAATCAACCATTTCCCATGAAAAAACTCTTCTTTCTCTTAGCCGCCTGCTCCTCCACTCTGTGTGCTTTAGCAGGCGAGTATGAAAGTTTTAAGGTCTCCATCTACACACGCGCCTATGAGGTTGAAAAGATGAAAGATCCTCATTGGCTTGACTCCACATGGACAATTATCTCTCAGCAGCTCAAGGTCGATAAGATTTACCTCGAAACACACCGCGACCTGCTCATCGTGCCCGACGAGACGCTGGAGCAAGCCAAGCAGTACTTTCAGTCAAAAGGCCTTGAGGTATGCGGTGGAATCACCTACACGATCGACGAGTCGAACAACTTCGAGACGTTCTCATACTCCGACCCCGAACATCGCAAGAAGGTGCAGCAGATTGCCGAGCACACAGCCAAGCACTTCGACGAATTCATCCTCGACGACTTCTTCTTCACCAGTGCCAAGACCGATGTGGAAATCAAGACAAAAGGGCCCAAACAGTCATGGACGGATTATCGTCTGAAGCTGATGAGCGAAGCCGGTCGCAATCTGGTGATCAATCCCGCCAAGAAGGTCAACCCCAAGGTGAAGGTCATCATCAAATACCCCAACTGGTACGACCATTTCCAAGGCCTTGGCTTCAATCTGGAGGAAGGACCTTACCTCTTCGACGGAATCTGGACTGGCACCGAGACACGCGATCCTGCTGGTGCTCAACATCTGCAGAATTACCTCAGCTACAACGTCATCCGCTACTTCGATAACCTCAACCCAGGGCACAATAACGGAGGATGGGTTGATATGGGTGGTCTCAACATGAGCATGGATCGCTATGCTGAGCAATTGCACCTCACCGCGCTGGCCAAAGCTCCCGAGGTAGCCTTATTTGCCTACCATCAGCTCATCGAAATACCCTTCAGCTACGCCCCACGCGCCCCTTGGCAAGGCCTCGGTACCAGCTGGAACTATGACGAGATGGCAAAGCCTATCACACAACCCGACGGCTCGAAGATCGAACCCAAGACCATGGCTCGCATAGCCGACGTCACTTTGCACCAAACCGACCAGCTCACACGTCTGTTGGGCAATCCCGTTGGCATCAAGTCGTTCAAGCGTTTCCACACGCGTGACGAAGCCTTCCTGCAGAACTACTTGGGTATGATCGGCCTTCCAATGGACATGCACCCCACAACAGCCTTTGACCAGCAGGGTTTGAACCAGCAGTCGCTGCTCTTCACGGCACAGGAGGCTGGCGATCCTCAGCTCGTCGAGAAGATACGTCGTCAGCTGCAACAGGGCCATGACGTCATTATCACCACCGGCTTGCTCAAACTCGAACAAGAGCGCCTCTCAGACATCGTGGAGCTGCAATGCGACGACATGAAGGCCCTGGTCAATGACTTCGGCCGTCATGGCAGGAGCCTGCGTGAGATACTCATCCCACAGGTACATTATTATACTAATGACTCTTGGGAGGTGGTCAGCGCTGGTCGTCCGCTCACTGGAGGTGTGTCTGGTTACCCAATCCTGCATCGCGCCATCTATTCGAAGGGCAACCTCTACGTGCTCACCATTCCCGACGATTTCGGACAGCTCTACGACTATCCACAGGGTGTCCTGAAAGAGATCCGTCGCATCATGAGCCAGGATCTGGATGCCTACCTCGATGCGCCATCAAAGGTGAGTCTCTTCCTCTATGACAACAAGACCCTCGTGGTTGAGAACTTCAACGATCAACCCGTCGATATTGCCATTCAGATGAACGAGCAGCAAACCGTCATTACCGACCTGCTTAGCGGTCAGGTGCTTGAAGCTGCTCCCCGTCTAAAGATCGATCCAAACAACAGATGGATGCGCAATCAGCCTCACGAAAGCTCATTCCGCATGACACTCCTACCCCATTCATATCGTGCTTTCAGCTATTGAAAAGACAGTTTTGACAACTCTACTTGCAAAAGTTATCAACACTCTTTTTGATATTATAATTTAAAATCATTTCAACATTTCACAATCGAGTTATCAACAATCTAAATGGCGGTTTTTCAAGCAAAAAGAAAAGCCAATAATGCCATCAAAGATTGTTGATAACTTTAATTATTTAAAATAGATATTATTTTCCAGCGTTTTGTATACCAACAACTTACATCTTATCCCTGCATATAAATCCAAACTTCTCATCAACCCATAATTCGAATTGAAAATCAACATCTTAGACTTTTCCAAATTTTTCGCAAACTTTTTTACTCTTGCATATTAAAAAAATTCACTATATCTTTGCACCGCAAATTCAGCAGTTCGCCCAATTTACGGCTATTTATTTACATTAATTCTACATTCAGTTCATGGCTCAGTTCGAGACACAATGGGATCAATGCCTCAGCATTATCCGGGACAACCTCAACAACGAGGAGGCATACAATGCCTACTTTGCGTCCTGTAGTGCTGCAAGCTACGAGGATGGGAAGCTCACGCTCCTCATTCCCTCTCATTATGTCTATGAGCAGCTGGAGGATCAGTACTTCGATCTGTTGAGCAAGACGCTTCGTCGTGTTTTTGGCCCAAGCATCCGATTGGGTTACAAAGTGGCTGTAGTTCAGAGCAAGATGGGTGACACTCATCAAGACGACAACACAGTGCAGCTCAACGCCACCAGCCATGCTGAACCTACGCGCAAAGCTGAATTTGAGACGCACCTGAACCCCAACTGCACGATGGAGAGCTACTGTTCGGGCAAATCGAACGAGTTGGCCTATAGTGCAGGTGTCACCGTTAGCCGTATGCCTGGCCACAATGCCTTCAATCCCTTCTTCATCTTCGGTGCCAGCGGTGTGGGCAAGACGCACCTGGCTCAGGCCATCGGCCTCAAGATCCTTGAGACATTTCCCGACAAGCGCGTGCTCTACATCACTGCCCACCAATTCAAGGTGCAATATACCGATGCTGTGCGTAACAACAAGATGAATGACTTCATCTACTTCTACCAGACCATTGACGTGCTCATCGTGGACGATATCCAGGAGTTTGCCGGCAAGAACCTTGTAGCCACGCAGAACACCTTCTTCCACATCTTCAACTACCTGCATCAGTCGGGCAAGCAGCTCATCATGACCTGTGACCGTCCGCCTGTGGAGCTCGAAGATCTGGTGCCACGTCTGCTCACCCGTTTCAAGTGGGGCTTTATTGGCGAGATTGAACATCCTGATTACGAACTTCGAAAGGGCATTCTGCGCACCAAATGCGACAAAGAGGGCCTAAGTATCAGCGACGACGTCATCGAATTCATAGCACGCAACGCCACCGACAATGTTCGAGACCTGGAGGGCATCATCAATTCGCTCCTAGCACACTCTATCGCCTTCAACCGCCCCATCGATCAGGAACTGGCTGCTCGCGTCATGCGAATGATCATCAAGATCGAAGCCAAGGTCATCACCTGCGAGAACATCCTCAACCTTGTGATCGGTACTTTCGGCGTCGATATGAAGAGCATCAACTCCAAGAGCCGAAAGCGCGAAATCGTACTGGCACGTCAGGCAGCCATGTACCTATGCAAGCAATACACCACACAATCGGTCAGCCGCATTGGCACAATCGTAGGCGGTCGCGACCATGCCACCGTACTCCATGCCATCAAGAACGTGGAGGATCTGCTCAAGACCGACGATGAATTCAAACGCAAATTCGACACTGTAGAGGCAGAGCTGAAGCCAAGCAACTGATCAAAGAGAATAGTAAAGAGGCTGTATCAAGAGTCCAAAGTACTATTAGAGTGTTATCATTTGATACTACTTTCAATAAAAGAAGCCGTTTTAGAGAAGAATATGTACTGAAATCCATGTTCAAAAACTCTAAACGGCTTTCTTGATGAGTACAAGATGATGTCAACTAACATTTCGCTATCGTGTTTTATACTCACATGTCTTTTGACACACCTTATTTGTCATTTTCGTCGACATGCGCAATAAGTGCAGTGATTGGTTACCTAAACCTTTCAAACTCCACAAACTTTTCAAACCTCCCAAACCTCTGAAACTCCTTAAACCCATCAAACTCCCCTAAACCTTTCATACTCACCCAAACCTCTCAAACACCTCAATCCTTTCACCCCCCTTATACAACCTCAAACTCTTCGAACTTCTCAACCTTTATCCCTTTATCTTCAATCCCTCAACATTACGCATAATGCGCCACAGCAGAATCCACGACAGCAGTACGCTGTAGATATCAGCCAGCGACATGCTCCACCACACACCATTCACACCCCAATACGAAGGTAACAGCAAAAGCATAGGCAGAAGGAAGAACAACTGACGTGACAGGGTAATAAATACAGACAACTTGGCTTTGCGTACCGACTGGAAGAAAGCCACCGCAATCATCTGGCTACCTACCACAGGGAAGGTGAACAGAGCAATGCGAAGGGCTGGCGTGCATATCTCTGCCATCTCAGCCTGATCGGTGAAGAGCGACGACAAAGCAGCAGGAAAAATTGCAATCAAAGCATAACCTACAGAGGTGATACAGGTTGCAATGATGAGAGCTCGGTTGAGCACCGCACGCACACGATCGAAATGCTGAGCACCAAGGTTATAACCCACAATAGGTTGCAATCCCTGGCTAAAACCAGCCACCATCATGATGAGCAGCTGTGTGATGCGGTTTATGATGCCGTATGCACTCACATAGAGGTCACCTCCATAACGTACCAAGGTGAGGTTCACCACCGTAACAATGATGCAGCCGCTAAGGTTCGACAGGAAGGGCGAAATGCCAATTGAGAGAATCTCATGAATGAAACGCCAGCGAATGCACAGGATGCTACGCGAGAAATAAACGAAACGACGGTGATCCATAAACGATGGCAGAATGCTTGACAAAGCACACGCCTGACCTAGAATCGTAGCCACAGCAGCACCACGAATGCCCCAATCCATCACGAAGATAAACAGCAGGTCGAACACTATGTTGAGCATCACAGCCAGGAGTTGCGCTCGCATAGCCGAACGTGGATAACCCGTGGCTCTCAACTGTCCGCAAAGGCTCTGAAACACATAGGTCACAATCGTACCAGCCAGAATCACCTGCATGTATTCACGAGCGTAAGGCAATGTGTCGGCCGAGGCTCCGAATAATTGCAGTATGGGGTCAAGCAGCAGCATTCCCGATGTGCAGAGCGTCACAGCAAACAACACATTGAGGAACAAAAGGTTGCCCAGTATATAGTGTACCAAACGTCTGTCCTTCATACCCATGCGGATAGAGGTCTGAGCAGAGGCACCCACACTCACCAAGGTGCAGAATGCTGACAAAATGTTCATCAGTGGAAACGAGATGGCCAAACCTGCCAAAGCCAATGCTCCCGAATGATGCCCCAGGAAGATCGAGTCACAGATATTGTAGATGGAACTGGCGGACATAGCTACAATGCTGGGAGCGGCAAACTCCCAGAGCAGACGTCCCACCGGCTTCGTCCCAAGCGACTCGCTCTGTTCCTGACGGTATTTACTCATGACTTATAATTTAAGATCAGCGTCGACCAGTATCGACTAGGCATAATACAATGCAAAGATAACAAAAAATTATCGATATATGGTTCTTTTTCCCCACATTATTAATTTATACGAACGAAATAATCAACAAAACCTATTTTTTTGCAAACTGCACATCACAGATTACCAATATAGCTACAGCATACACTCGAGCCGATTTCGCCATTAACCCCGTTATATTAGCATCCACACCGGCAAGCGGAGCAATAGGTACAATCCCTTGTTTTGGTAACAGTTACTATATTACCTTTACTATACAGAATCAGGTTCCACCTCCACCTTCAATCCATCCATTCTACACAAGCTGCGACAGCTAGTTCTAAAAATCGGCATCAGATAACTGAGGAACTGTTACCATACCCCTAATACGTCGCTCCACCTCAACATACAAAACCGCGTCGCGTTTCACGACGGAGGTTTTGCAAATTTATGCGACCTCCGATGTGTATTCATTCGTACTATGCTGTTGTTCGAAGCCAATGACAGAAAACCATTCAGTCCTCTGCAGATTGATGATTACAACGCCTCATACGGAGATGTTTCGAACAAATTCTCACCATCTAGTGTGACAACAAATAAACCGACAAAACGGTTTGCGACAACGAATATACAAATAAAAAACGATTTTCGAAAATAAATAATAAAATAAAAAGGCTGAGTCAAAAAGACCCAGCCTCTAGTGCTTATGTACAAAGCTTTTGTAGAGCTGATTACTGGCACTGGATAGTAACAGTAACACCCATCCAGCCACCTATGGTGTACGACTGACCAGGGGTCATACCTGCCTGCATGAAAAGGTCGCCCTTAGCTGGGAAACCGCCCTTGTATGCAGCCATGGTGCGCTGGTATGCAGCCTTCTTCTCGTCAGAAGAAGCATTGGCTACAGCTGCCTGCATCTCGTTGTATGCAGCAACGTAAACGAGCTGCTTGAGTGATGGCTTCTCAGCACCTGACTGGTTAGCCGAAGAAGCATACATCGAAGCGATCATGACGTGTGGGGTGTCCTGGTTAGGATCGATGCTGAGTGACTTGCGAAGCACCTCGCGAGCCTTGGCCTTATTGCCACGCTCCTGATGGATAGCAGCCTCGTAGAGCAGAATTTCGGTCTTGTCATCTGGCTGGATGGCGCGGCCGAGGGCCTCCTCATAGTACTCGATGGCACGATCATAATCCTTCTTCTTCAAAGCGGCCTTAGCAAGACCCTTAGCTGCCTGCATTGAAGGCTCGATCTGATATGAGTAGTCGGCTACGTGGGTGTAGAGGTCTGTTTCGCGACCCTCTGCGCTGCGGCCCAAGAGCTTGGCAACGTTGTTGAGGAAAGCGAGGTCGCTCTTCTTGTCCTCTACCTGTGGAGCGAAGATGTCAACGAGGGTGTTCACATCAGCGCAGCCAGAGTTGGCGAAGATCTGGGTGAGGTTGTTCTTTTGGTCGCGTGACTGCTTGAGAAGGGTCTTCACAGTGGTGGTATCCTTCACGATCTTGGCATCAGCCTGACCCTGAGCAATGAGGGTAGTGTCCTTCTCGTAGCGCTGTACGTAGCCGTCGAGTGCCTCATCAAGATACTCGATTGACTTCATGTAGTCATCCACGTAGGTGCTGCGATGGTTGTTGTCCTTCTTATACATCTTGAGCGAGGTGTTGCACCACTGAGCAATGTAGTAAGGCTGAGCCTGGCCGCGATAGCCCTTGAGGATGTCGCTATACTGCTGATATACGGCATTGTCGTTGGCATCAGTGTCATACTTCATGAAGTAGTCGACTTTCTTGAGCTGGATAGCCTCGGCTGGTGAAGCTGCGGTGGCAAAACCGTTCTTGATGCGGTTGTCCATAAGCTCCTCAAGCTCCTTGGCAAACTTCTGCTGGTCGGCAGCGTTCTTGGCCTTCATTGCCTCCTGAACCTTAGCCACGAGAATCTTCTCGCCATTGAGATAGAGATTGAGGTTGAAGTTAGGAACAGCATCGTAGAGAGCCTTCCATGTGTCGTATGCCTCAAGAGGCTTTGCCTGACCACCCTTTGGGAAGTAGTCGTTGTACAGAGAGTTGTTGGTGCCAGCATCCATGCCGTTGGCACACTGAATCTGCAGCATCTCTGGTGTCTGAGCGAACATTGCTGTAGTGCCCATAGCAAAGAGGGCGCTAAGCATCATTTTAGCTGTTGTCTTCATTGTGGTTTATTTAAAGGTTTATATGATTACTTATAATTTATCTCTATTTGTTGTTACTTATTGCCATTTAGACAATGCAATACCCGACAAGTTTAACGCCTGAACAAAGATTTTTTAGCGAAGCTTGTTACGGAAGAACATCATCTCGTTGAAGGTCAAGCCGAGCGAGAAGGTCAGGTAATTCTCCTTGACCAAATTGTCACGCGAAGGCTTCACGCTGTTGTAACCTACTCCGAAGTCCACGAACGAGCGCTTGTTGACAGGTACGGAAAAACCTGCGTTAATTGCATATTCGCGCAGGGTGGCATCCTTGACGAGTGTGTAGCCATTGCGAGTGCTGGCACCCATGCGATAACGACAAACTTGAAAGATGTTGCGCGAGAAGGTCTTTGGCTGATATTCTACACCGAACGACACTCGGCTCACGTCGTCGAACAACCCCTCCTCTGCCTGCATATTAGGATTGAAGCCCATGACCTCCGACCAGCGTGTCATCTCGTATTCTGCGCTTACGGTGAGCTTACGAGCCATCTCATAAGTAAGGCCTATGCCCCACTTCATCGGAGTCTTTATGGTGCTGCGGTAACGCTGATCAACCTTCACGGTGTCAGTGCTGTACTTCATCTCATGCGTATCGACACTCAGATTGAGTTTCGGCTGGAAGGTGGCACCCACGGTCATGCAGCGCGATGCATTGAAACGATGAGTGTATTGCAAACCGAAGCCGAGCATCAAGCCCTTAGTATCCATCTCATGCGAAACGAAGGTACCTGTTGCCTGCGAAGAGGTGGAAAGCACAGCATCGTGATGTATAGTACCGAACAGGAAGCCTGCGTTCACGCCAAAGCTTGCCTCATCCATCTTATGGTGGAGGAATCGCCAGCCGATGCCCATCATCAGGTTGTTAATACCACCCACACCATTGTATGTGCTTGCCACCGAGAGAGTGTCGTGCCGGTTGGTCGAGCTGTTTACGGCATTGCTGTCGATAGCGCCATACGAATAGCCGACCATGGAATAAGGCGTCAAAGCGAGCGACATGGCAAAGTTGTTCCAAAGAGGGAACTGGAATGACATGTAGCTGAAGCCCGTGTCCCAGAAGTTTTCCGAACGGTCACCTTCGCTGATCGTACCATACTGACCATCCAGACCCATGGAAAAGATCATGGTAAGCGTGTCAATGGCTGTGAGCGAAGCAGGATTGGCCAGATTGGTATAGGCATTGCTGCGAATGGCTATGCCGACGTCGCCCATGGAGTGTGTCACCGAATTACCCATGGAACCCATTCTGCCGTATCCATAACGATTGTATGGTGAGCGGGACAGATTGCTTGTATTCAGATTCTGAGCAACAGAAACACTGCCTATCATGAGCATGATGCACATGATGACGAAAGCGACTGCGTTCTTATACAAATTCATTTTAGAAAAAACGATAGATTACGAGGTGCAAATATAATGCTTTTCTGCGAAATATCCAAATTATTTCGTTTTTTTTAATAAAAAACAAAGCAAAAAGGGAAAGAATAGAGAGAAATGAAAGAATGAACGGATTGAAAAAAGAAAGAATGACGTGCAGGGGTACACCCCACCGTCATTCTTTCATCGTTGAGTTTATCTTTTTTCATTTCATTACTCCCACTCGATTGTTGACGGTGGTTTTGACGAAATGACGTAGCAAACGCGGTTCACGCCCTTAACCTTATTGATGATCTCGGTGCTGACTTTGGCCATAAAGTCATAAGGCAGGTGAGCCCAGTCGGCAGTCATGGCGTCGGTCGAGGTGACAGCACGCAGAGCAACAGGATTCTCATAGGTGCGCTCGTCGCCCATGACGCCTACGCTACGAACCTCGGAGAGAAGGATAGTGCCTGCCTGCCAGATCTGGTCATAAAGGCTGACCTCAATTTCGCCATTCTCCATGTTGGCTGGAACGCCTGCAGCCAGGACACGACGTGCCTCCTCGCCCGAGAGCTTGACCTTGTACTCACGAAGGCCACGGATGTAGATGTCGTCAGCGTCCTGCAGAATGCGCACCTTCTCGCGAGTGATAGCACCGAGGATGCGAACTGCCAAGCCAGGGCCGGGGAATGGATGGCGGGTGATGAGGTGCTCAGGCATTCCAAGCTCACGACCTACGCGACGAACCTCGTCCTTGAACAGCCATTTCAATGGCTCGCAGAGTGAGAGGTGCATCTCCTCAGGCAAACCACCAACGTTGTGGTGCGACTTGATGACCTTGCCCGTGATGTTGAGCGATTCGATACGGTCAGGATAGATGGTACCCTGAGCCAGCCAGCGTACAGCGCCTTCGCCATTCTCACCCAGAGGCGAGGTGGCTATGATCTTCTTGGCTTCAGCATCAAAAGTCTCCACAAAGTCGCGACCAATGATCTTGCGCTTCTTCTCTGGTTCGGTGACGCCATCGAGGTCAGAGAGGAACTTATCGCTGGCATCCACGCCAATCACATTGAGGCCAAGGCACTCGTAATCCTTCATCACGTCAGTGAACTCGTTCTTGCGCAACATGCCATGATCCACGAAGATACAGGTGAGCTGGTCACCAATGGCGCGATTGAGCAGAACTGCAGCTACAGAGCTATCAACGCCACCTGAGAGGCCGAGGATGACACGATCCTTGCCGATCTGTTCGCGGAGCTCCTTGACAGTTGTCTCGATGTAGTTGGCTGCCGACCAATCCTGACGACCACCGCACACATCTACAACGAAGTTCTTGAGTAAGAGCGTGCCCTGTACGCTGTGGAACACCTCCGGATGGAACTGAACGCCAAACACCGGCTTGCCTCCCTGGAACGATGGGATGAAGTAGGCTGCATTTTGAACTTGTGGAGTGCTGGCTGCAACCTGCGCACCGGTAGGAATAGCGGTGATGGTGTCACCATGGCTCATCCACACCTGGCTATTGTCGTCGAAGCCATGGAAGAGGGGACACTCCTTGTCGATAGTGGTGAGATTCTGACGGCCATACTCGCGGCTGCCAGCCGGCTCCACGTTGCCACCATTGTTATAGGCAATGAACTGAGCGCCATAGCAGATGCCAAGCACAGGCAGGCGACCAATGAACTGTGAGAGATCGACCTTGAAAGCCTCAGGGTCATAGACGCTGTAAGGCGAACCGGCCAGGATGACACCAATCACGTCAGGGTCACCCTGTGGGAACTTGTTGTAAGGCAGGATCTCGCAGAAGGTGTCGAGTTCGCGCAGACGACGAGCGATGAGCTGGGTTGTCTGCGAGCCGAAGTCGAGGATGATGATTTTCTGCTGCATAATAAATATGTTAGTTGTTGTTTTTGTTCTGTTGTTCTTATGTTACTACGTTGTTTGTTCGGGATTGCTGCTCAAGTGATAGTGAATATAACTTATTAATTATCACTCGTCATGTTGCTCACTTCGTTGCACGTCCAAGAGATGAGCAAAAGCAAATCATCTCACTCGCGACTATATTAGCTTACGAAATGAATCGAACAAAACTAATCTGCCGTGGCACGTTTCAGCACACTATAGGCCTGGACGAGGCCCAGTTCTCCAGCTTTAGAGAGGTCCTGAATGCCCGCTTTGACCTTGCCCTGGCGGAGAAGGATGAGACCTCGGTTGTAGTAGGCCTCGGCAAAATTTGGGTAGAGCTCGATGGCACGAGTGAGGTCATTGATTGCCGACTCGAAGTTGTTGAGCTTGGCTGAGATGAAGGCACGGTTGTAGTAGGCATAGACGAAGGTGGGTGAGAGTTCGAGCACCTTGTCAAGGTCACGCACACACATCTCGCATTCGAACCTGCGCTGACGCTGCAGCTGCTCCTGCTGCAGTCGCATCTGCTCCTGTTGGCTCAGCGCGGAGTTCTGGTTCAAACGGATAGTGGTTGTACCCGTGTTGCGAAGGGCACTGTTGCGCAACTCCTCCTCGTCGTTGCCACCCATCGAAGTGAAGGTGACAGGAGCTGTGCGACTCTGTTCATTGATCTCCATCATGCGGAAACGCATTACTGCACGATTGAAGTAAGCCAGAATGAAGTTATCCTTACGATAGAGCACCTGATTGAGGTCTTCGATAGCTGCCTGATAATCTTGCACCAGCATGTAATCAAGGCTTCGGCCAAAGAAGGTGATGGTGGCTCCATCGCCTACGTTGAGGAGGCTGGAGTAGTCGTTGATGGATTGAAAATGTGCCTGAACCTGTTCCTCGGTCAGCATAGGTTCCTGACACACGACCTTGAGGCGACGGCTCAGCAAACCTGAGCGGTTGAAGTCAGACAGTGTCTTCTCAAAGTAGATGTTCTGATGCATCTCATCGCTGCGTTCATAGTACGAAAGAATGAACATCGGCTGCATATCGACGGTGAACTGACGATCCTGAATGCGGCCACGCGACTTGTTGTCGTAGCGCGTCACACTCTCATCGATGCCTGTGGCCATGATACGATTGAACTTGCGGATGTTGTTGTCATTCTCGCGACGCGTCTTCTCGTTGTCATCCACCTCAGCATCATCGAGTTCTGCATCAGTCATGTCCGCATTGGTTGGTGCTTCGCCCGACTGTTCGTCGGACATCTCTCCACGAGCAGCCATCTCTGCGTTGTGTTTGCGCACACGTTGCTCCACGAGGAAGGCCTGCTTGAAGTCAGCGTCAGCCTCCTTGGTTCGTCCCAACTTTCGCAAGTCCTCGGCTCGGGCATAGAGCGCAGGAAAGAAGTTGGGATGCTGGTCAAATACTGCCTGATAGTCATCGACTGCCCCTCCCAACTCACCGACCTCATCGCGCAACAAAGCACGGTTGTAACTGGCAAAGGTGTTGTCAGGCTCCAGTTCCAGAACGCGGCTGAAGTCGCTGATGGCTCGATTCCGATCACCTATCTGAGCCCTAAGAATGCCTCGGTTGTAAAGCGAAAGCACGCTGTTGGGTTGCAGTTCGAGGGCTTGATCATAGTCGGACATAGCTCCACGCAAGTCGTTGATATTGTAGCGAACCATGGCACGGTTGTTGTAGAACGATGACTGCTCGGGGTCGAGATGGATGGCGTAATCAAGATCTGAAAGAGCCTCCTGGTTACGCTCGTTCTGTGCATAGATCATGCCACGAATGGCAAAGGCATAAGCATTTCCCTTGTCGAGACGAATCACCTGGTCGAGATCCGAGAGGGCAGCAATGCTGTCACCCATTTCTATCTTCAACTGTGCACGGTTCAGGTAGGCCTGCGATTCGGAGGGGAACAGTTCAATGAAATGATTAAAGCAACTGTCTGCCCTGTGGTAATCCTTCTTCAGGGCATAGGTGATGGCCAGATTGCGCAGAAACACCTTGTTCTCAGGTTGGGAACTCAAGCCCTGCTCAAAGTCTGCGATGGCTCCATCGAACTCCTTAAGGTTCTGACGGGCAATACCACGCACCTGCCAGGCAGTAATCAGGAAAGGATTGCGCTCAATACAGGCAGTAGCATCCTGTGAGGCTCCATTGTAATCATCCAGATAGATCTTGGCAATGCTTCGGTACAGATAGGGATCTGCCAGATAGGGCTTTACGGCAATCACTTCGTTGAAATACTGTATGGAGAGCACATAATCCTCAAAATAAAGCGCATTGCGACCAATGGCAAGGACGCGGTCAGTATTGATCTGCGCCAGTAGAGCAGACCAAGAGACCAGGATGGTGACAAATATGGATAGAATCCTTTGCATCAATGATTTTTATTTCTCAAAACCGTATTGTTTGCGACGTGCCGCTGTGTAGTGCATCAGGTTCTTTGAGAATTTGTCGAAGTTGGAAGGATAGCAACCACACCATCGAACCACCTCCTCTACGTAGTCACGACTTTGGTCGAGCGACGATTCAAACAACTTGCAATATGACTTCGTAATGTTCATGCGTAGTGGTGTTGGCTTTGATGCCGACGACACCACAAACGAATCGTTTTCAAGAATTATATCACAATTCATGGCTACACAATAGCTTCTATAAGACAAGTTATTCTATCAATAGTTTATTTATTTAATCGGTATTTAGTCATTTTTCACACATGGCAAGCATAACGTTTGTTCAGTGAACTCAATGTGTCATTCCGAAGGCTCTACATGTCATTCCGAGGATCTAAGAGTCGTCCAGATAATCTTGGCGTCATTCCGCAAGCTCACCTATCAGCTCGTAGGGCTCAGCTTTGAGTATGCGAACCTTGTAGAACTTCCCCACTTCAAGAGCAATAGGAACCATCACACCATCATCATAACCCGAAGGTTCAGTGGGCAAACTCGTGACGGAGATGAGCACTTCTGGATCTACCTCAGGGCTGTCGAACTCAGTACGACCAACATAGTATTCGCCATCGAGTCGGTCAATGATGACCTTCAGCAGCTGTCCTTCTTTCTGTCTCTGACTCTGCAAAGAGATCTCCTGTTGCAAGGTCATCAGCGTATCGAGTCGCCGCTGCTTGACCTCAGGTGGCACATCATCTTCATAATGCTGGGCAGCATAGGTTCCTTCCTCTTCACAGAAGGCAAAGGCACCCATTCGCTCAAAGCGCTGATCGCGCACAAACTGCACCATCTCGTCGAAATCCTGCTCGGTTTCGCCGGGGAAACCCACCATGAGCGTTGTGCGCAGATGGATGCCCGGCAAACGACGACGTATCTCGGCCAGGAGCAGCTCGGTTTCTTCCTTGGTAATGCGACGAAGCATGCGCTCAAGCACATGGTTCGAAGCATGTTGCAGGGCGATGTCAAGGTACTTGCATACATTGTCATGACGAGCCATCACGTCGAGCAGATCCATCGGGAAGTCGTTGGGATAGGCGTAGTGCAGACGAAGCCACTCCACACCTGGAATCTCAGCCAATTGCTCGACCAGTTCAGCCACATTGTAACGACCATAGAGATCGAGACCATAACCAGTGAGGTCCTGAGCAATAAGCTGGAACTCATGCACTCCCTCAGCTACGAGCTGACGCACCTCAGCCACAATCTCCTCGATGGGACGGCTCTTGTACTTGCCCGTGATGATGGGGATGGCACAATAGGCACACATGCGGTTGCAACCCTCTCCTATCTTGACATAAGCATAGTGAGAAGGTGTGGTCTGAAAGCGACGCGAACGCAACTCATCGTCCCAATGATAACCCAGGTCGGTGAGCACCTCCTTCCAGTCGAACTTGCCATAGAGACGATCAATCTCAGGAATCTCATCCATCAGCTCCTGACGATAACGCTCAGACAGGCATCCCATCACAAAGATCTGACCTATCTTCCTGCGTTTCTTGAGCTCAGTAAGACCCAGGATGGTGTTGACGCTCTCCTCCTTGGCATCGCCTATGAAACCACAGGTGTTGACAATGACTATCTCACCCTTAGGATCCTCGGGGTCATGATGCAACTTATAACCCACAGCGGCCAGTTGCGCCATGAGGCGCTCGCTGTCAACGAGGTTCTTGCTGCAACCTAGGGTGATTAAATCTATTCTGTTGCGAATCATAGACAAAATAAAATACTGGATTATGCTTTATGCAAAAAGAAAAATGCCAAAGCCGCAAAAACACCGACACAGAGTCCGATGATAAAACCTTCAAAGAAAACCTTTTTTTTCATACTTGAAGGATAGTTCACACACATTATCAGTGCATCAGAACTTGCGAGCCTTAACCTTGTCCCACTGTATCTGGTCAGTACACTGCGCTACAGGTACCTCCTTGATGGTGGCACCCTTCTTGACGAGAATGACAATAGGAAGCTTGCCACACTCGATGTGATTCCAACCAGCATTGTAAGTCTTGCCAGTCTGGTAATCCACCCAGCGATCTTTGCCAGGCAGATAGACGTCGCGACCTGTGCCTGCCTCAAGCATTGGAGCCACCATCATGCTTTCTCCAAAGAGGTACTGATCCTCAATGAGCCATGCACCTGGGTCATCTGGATAATCGAGCAAGAGAGCACGCTGCATAGGCAGACCCTCAGCGGCAGCCTTCTTTGCCTGTTCGTAGATGTAAGGCATGAGCTTGTACTTCAGCTCAGAGCACTCACGGAAGTAGGCGATGAAGTCCTCATTGTAGAGCCAAGGCTCCGTCTCCACCCCATGAACACGGCTGTGAGAGGTAAGCATGCCATAAGGCATCCAACGGCGATAGAGCTCCTCAGGGCTCTTGGTCACGAAGCCTCCGATGTCGTTGCTCCAGAACGAGAAGCCTGAGAGGCCGAACGAAAGACCTTCGCGGATAGAGCCGAGCAAACCGGTATTGGTGGTAGCCGCATCGCCGCCCCAGTGAAGTGGGAAGCGCTGGCTGCCTGCCCAGGCGGAACGAGCCCAGATGATGCCCTCACCATTGTTGGTCTTCTTGATGATGTCGTAGGCTGCCTTGTTGTAGCGCAATGGATACAGGTTGTGCTCATAGAAGCCCGTCTTACCGCTAGCATACACACCATTATTATAAGGTGCTGCCTCGCCGAAATCGACCTTGATCACAGCCACGCCCTGCTTCAACAGGCCCTCCAGACGATCCTGATACCACTTGACGGTCTTAGGATTCGAGAAGTCGAGCACTGCATCCTCATAAGGCAGGCCGCCCTTCTGGTTCTTCACAGCCATACCCTCATCGACGAGGTACTTGAAATAACGGTTCTTTGGAGTGAAGTAAGGCAACTGCCACAGACAAGTACGAAAGCCATCGGCCTTGAGGTCAGCAAGCATCTTCTCTGCATCGTCGAAGTTGTGACTGAATTCGTAGTCACACTGCCAGTCAGTCTCGAACCAGCCGGTATCGAAATGAATCACGTCCGAAGGAATCTTGTTGTCGCGCAGCTGCTTAGCTACACTGCGGCCCTCAGCTTCGGTGAAGTAAGAGATGCGGCTCTGCCACAGGCCAAAGCTCCAGAGTGGAGGACACTCAGGGCGACCCACAAGCGAGGTGTATTCTCCCAAAATCTCCTTAGGCGAACCAAGCATGATGAAGAGATCAGCAGTCTCGTCACCCATGAAGAGTCGGGTCGAACCGATATAAGAATTGCCGAAATCGACCGTCACAGGAGCTGAGGTGTGCATAAAGACGCCATAACCACGATTCGAGAAATAGAAGGGGTTGGGCTTATACATGTCTGGGGTCTCAGGACCCTGAGGATCGGTCACATAGAGGTTGAGCTTCTGACCAGCCTTGTTGAGGCTGGTAGCCGACTCGCCACATCCGAATATCTTCTCGCCTGGCTTGAGGCTGAAGACGGGCTCGATGCTGCGCGAGTTGTCTGAGCCACGTTTTACGAACAAGAATGGCTGTGTCTTGACCTGAGTAGAATCGTTGTCGCTGATGTGACGTGTACGGGTCAGTTCCTTGCCCTCGTTGTCGCGCAGAACCATGCGCCAGGGAGAGGTTTGAATCTCAAGGCTGCCCTCACTCGAGGTATAGGTAACGCCAGCATCGGTCTTGCTGACTTTCCAGTTAGCAAAGTTTATCTTAGGCTGCTCTACAAGCATCACCTCGCCCGGATCATTCTCTTCGACAATAGGGCTGGTGAAAACACGTACACGAAGCGTACGCTCATTGACTGGCTCCACACGGAACTCCAGCTGAGGACTCTGATCGTAGGCTGGGCCAGGGAAGTCGAGGTTCTCCAATGAGGTGATCCACCAGCCATTGGCATTGAAAGCCTGGCGAGCATGCATCTCATGACGTGTCCACTCGATTACACCTCGACCAGTTGTCTCGTCGAACGAAACCAGACGAGCTGGGGTGAAATACGTGTTGGTAGGATCATAGAACTGCTGGCTCATATCCACCGACTGCGAGAGCAGGTAGGGCAAGCCATTGTTGGTTGTCAACTGGGCATAGGCAAAAAGTGGTGCCAAGGCCAGCAATGATAAAGCAAGTTTTTTCATCAGTATGTGTGTAATTGATTATTTTCCGAACAGCGAATCAACGAAAGCACGGTTATTGAAGATCTGGAGGTCCTCCAGGCCCTCGCCCAGGCCTATGTAGCGGACAGGTGTACGCATCTGGTCGCTGATGCCGATGACCACACCACCCTTGGCTGTGCCATCGAGCTTGGTGATGGCCAGGGCAGTGACGTCAGTGACAGCAGCAAACTGCTTGGCCTGTTCGTAGGCATTCTGACCCGTTGAACCATCAAGCACCAGGAGCACCTCGGGCTGCACATCGGGACAAACCTTGGTAATGGACTTGCGGACCTTGCCCAACTCGTTCATCAGACCTACCTTGTTATGCAGACGGCCAGCGGTGTCAATAATGACAACATCAGCACCCTCCTTCACTGCATGGTTCACAGCATCGAAGGCTACGGCGGCTGGATCAGAACCCATCTGCTGCTTGACAACAGGCACACCCACACGATCGCCCCAGATCTGGAGCTGATCGATGGCTGCTGCACGGAAGGTATCTGCAGCACCGAGCACGACCTTGTTGCCAGCCTTCTTGAACTGATAGGCCAGCTTGCCGATGGTGGTGGTCTTGCCTACACCATTGACGCCGACCACCAGAATTACATAGGGACGCTTCACTCCATCGCGCACGGTGAAGCCATCGAGTTCCTCGCGTTCGTTCTGCACAAGCAAAGCGGTGATCTCCTGACGGAGCAATTCGTTGAGCTCAGAGGTACCTACATACTTGTCACGAGCCACACGAGCTTGAATACGCTCGATGATGCGCAATGTGGTCTCGACACCTACGTCGCTGGTCACCAGCACCTCCTCAAGGTTGTCCAGTACGTCATCATCTACCGTACTGCGTCCTGCCACAGCACGTGCTATCTTGTCGAAGAGACCCTGCTTGGTCTTCTGCATACCCTGATCGAGTGTCTCTTTCTTCTCTTTCTTGAAGAATTTGTCGAAAAATCCCATAGTATTTTTACTAAAATTTCGGTGCAAAGATAATGCTTTAAAACGAGACTTCCAAATTTTTCATTATTTTTTGAAAGCATTTTTTCAAGTCGATAAGGTTATCAACACACTCTTAACGATTTGCATAGTATGCCGACAAGGTTTGCCAGCAGTTATCGCCAAACAACCTCCATAAAATGAATCATCGAAGCACCTGAACCGAGGGTACCGGTGTGCTGTATTCCCGCCGCTCCCATGAAGTTATCAGCAACCCGTGCTGAAAGGGTCACCTGAGGCAGGATTTCAGGGTCTCGTTCCACTGCATCACCCGTCGTTGATGCCTGGGCAGTAAGCACCCCATTACGATAATCGAGCGTAATGGTACAAGTGCTTCGGTAACAACTGGTAGGCACAGCTTCTGAAATAGCATTAACTTTGCCTTGCTTATACTCCACCAGTTTCATCACCACGGCATTGCCAAAGTCTGGTGTTCGTTCTATGCGCAAGGCATAGCCAGTGAGCGTAGACGCATCGAACTTGATGCATACATCCATATACTGACCTGTGGCACTGCCAAATCCCTGTCCGCCACGCTTGGCTGGATCTACCTTCAGCATCATCTTCATGGCCTTGACTGTGCCCTGCTGACGAGGGGTGTAATACATACGGGCTCCACGTGAGGCCTGAACCAGTCCCTGACCCTCACAGCCATCTTCGCCTGTACCATAGTACCAAGCCTGCTGCTCGGCATTGGGTTGCCAGTTGTAACCCGATAGTTCTTCGGGTTTGTAAGTACCTATGAGCCACTCGCCAGGACGGGTGGATTGACGATTGGTGAGGTCGAGGTTGTAGAAGTTGGTATGCAGGCGAAGATCCTTGGGTTTGCCGAACGCCAGGGTACCTGCATTGGTGTCGATCCATTTGTCATCGATCTGCTGATTGGTGGGCTTGCCATGCTGCTTGGGCAAACGCTCCCACACTCCGGGCACAGTGTCGCTGACTACCAAGGTGCCATCAATGCGTGTGTTGGACAGAATCACCATGCCACCATCCTTCACCCAACGCATCTTGCCACCGGTGTGAGTATCCACATCACAATCATCCATGCGTACGCCACTGGGTATGGTGCTGTAGAAAGGCATGTCGCCATAAAGGTCGAAATGACAATGCGAGAAGGTGGCTGTCCAAGGCAATGCATCGTCTGTACACTCAAAGTGGCACCCTTCGAAGTAGGCTGATCTGGCGCCAGTGAATGGACAAAGATTGAGACGACTCACGAAACGACAGTTGCGCACTGTGACTTGGTCAGTCTCGGGACAATGCACCAGCTGGGCCTGCACAATAGCCTTCTTGCGACGGTCACGATTCAGCGAGGGATCACGTGGATAGATCAGATCGACATTGCAATAATTGCCAAACGTGATGTTCTCAGCCTGCAAGCCATTGCCATGGATCAGCATCATCGTATAGTTGCCCAAAGCGCCTTGAGTCTGACCACGGTTACAAGCCAGAACTACATCCTGCGGATCGTCGGCCAATCCTTTCAAGTACAGATAATCGCAATCGACCACAACGCCATAGGGGGTACCATCACCTCGTCCCTCTCCCACCTTCGCAGCCTGACGCACCGCGGGATCATCGGGATCGTCAATCCAATACACTCCTGGAGCAATACTGAGCACAGTTGGCTCTGAGGCTGTGCCTGCAGGGAGACTATGCAACGCCTCACATACGTCGGTATGAATGTATGGGGACGAAGAGGCAGCCGACGCATCAGTGGTCAGCAACTGATTGTGTGGCCCCCAAGCAAGCTGGAGAAAGAGGGTGAGCAGAGAGAGGAACATTGTCTATTAGATTTTTTGATTAGTATTAAGCGCACGAAAATTAGCTGGAAAGAATTGCCAATTTCCTTTGTGGACTCACAATTGCTTGCCAGAGTTGCTGGCTGAAAAATGTGGACACACAATTGTTCGCCAGAGTTGCTGACAGAAAAATGTGGACACACAATTGTTCGCCAGAGTTGCTGGCATAAAAATGTGGACACACAATTGTTCGCCAGAGTAGTTGAAAAAGAATCGAGCGCTCGAAAAGCCCGCCAGAAGTTCTGGCAGCAAATTCGAGCGCTCGATAAGGGAATCATATCACTTCAAGGCCTTCAGTTGGCATCCAGCCCACATTGCCATCAGAGAGTTCAATTTCAGACCAGTCAGACAGCGAACTGCGTATGCGTACTTTCAAACCCTCATGGATGGTAAAGAGCTGTGTGCCACTCTCGGCAGGAGAACTGCGCACCACGACCGAAGGAGTCATGACGATGGCATAATCGCGCTGTGTGATGCGGTCACGCTGTGCCCCAGCGTAATGAATACTGAGCAGGGAGAGCAACATCATGACGATGCCAGAATAGAAACCGACCTTGCGAAGCCAGGTAATCCGACCGAAGAAATAAGCGAAACATCCTACGATGAAGAGCAGAAAGAAGATGATGGCATAGGTTCCCCAGGCATCGCACGAAAGCTGGTCGCGCAGGGCATTGCTCCAGGTGGTAAAGATCATAGGCTCGATGGCTTCAATCTTATCGACACACTGCAAGCGAGCCAGCTCAAGATTTGTCTCTGCATCGCCATTCGAGGGATCGAGCAACAGGCAGCGCTCATAGTTGAGAATGGCGTGTGGGAAGTCCTTCATCTTATAATAGGCTCCTGCCAGGTTGTAATAAAGGTCTGGGCTGGCACCGTATGAATCGAGCACCTGCTTGTAGGCATCGATGGAGGTCTGGTAGTGCGCACTGTCGTATTGAGCAGCAGCCAGATTGAGCAGATCCTGCTGGGCGCTGGCACGCTGGCTGAGTCCCAAGAGGGAGCTCACTACCAATATGAGTGAAAGGATATAGTGCTTCATAACTAGATGTTTATTATTATTAAAGAGTATCGAAAGTTGTAAACTTGCACTTTAAAGTAAGAATAAACTACTTCTTGATTTCAGACTCCAATGTATCGATCACCTGTGAGGTCTTCTTGTAGAGCTCGTCCATAGCACTCGCATCGTGCGAAGGGGCATAGCGGGCAAACTGACAGGTCTCCAGTACCTCCTTGACGTGCTGTATGGTCTCCTCGCTGACACGATGTGAGAGCAATGTCTGCTGAATGTTGTCAATTGAGAGGTCACTGAGCTGAATGCGCAACTTGTCGCCCACATAACCTAACAGAGCCTTGTGGATAGACTCGTAGAAATTGGTCTCGTCCTTAGCCTTGAGTGCAGCAGCAGCTGCCTTCAGGCGTCGCTCAGCCACCTTACCTGCCTTACGTGTACGCTTGCCCACGATGTCAGCGTTGAGGCGCAGACGACGACGATAGACAAAGGCAATGACTACGAAAGCAATGAATGGCAACAGGAAGAAGAGCCAGTATCCAAAGCTACCGAAGAAGGGCTCCTGCTCTTTGTCGAGGCTGTCAGGATCGATGCCATGCAGATAGCGGATATCATTGCCCAGCACACGAAGACGCTCCTGGTTGGTACCGGTGAAATCGACAGAACCACCCTGGTTGGCCTCGTCACCTGCACCCTTCTCGACCAAAAGACTATGCGACTGGGTCTGGACGGTGCGGTACTGACCAGACTTGACGTCGAAGTAACCGAACTCAAGAGCGGGAATCTGGAAATTGCCTGAGTGACGAGGAATGACAGTATATTCGATAACCTTCTTGCCCTTCACACCAGCCGAGGTGGCAGTGGTGTTGAGATCGACTTTGGGATCGAACACCTCAAAGTCTGAAGGGAACTCTGGTTGAGGCTCTTTGACATACTTCAGGTTGCCAATGCCATCGATGGTGATGCGATAGATCACAGCATCGTTGGTCTTAACCTGACTGGCAGTGAGCTCTGAGCTGACTTTGAACTCACCCACAGCATTCATATAAGAAGCTGGCTTACCTGCTGGCAAGGCCTTGACGTTGATCTTGCGAGCTGCAGACTGCAGCGGAACCTCAACGTTCTGTGTATATTCCATAGGCCAGTCGAAGAAACCGCCTGAGCGACGTGTAGTGACAACCTGTACATTAGCCTTGAGCGAAGCCGAAGGAATAGTCAGTTCACCATTGCGTGAAGGGAAGAGCAGCCATTTGGCCAGAGGATACATCTGGTAGTTGGCACCCTGATAATGCTCAAGGGTGGTCTGGGCCGAGTTATTATCCATCTCCTGTACGGTGAAGCCTTCGAAGTCAGGGAGTTTCACATCGCTAGGGTTGCCCATCTGCGTGTTGCGCCAGTAGAGTTTGAGGGTGGCTACCACGGCCTCGCCCTCGTAGGCAGAGGTCTTGCTCAGATCCAATGCCAGGTGGAAGTCGTCCTTGTTGATCTTGCCTGAGCTTGCCTGAGCCTGCTGACGACGACTGCTGCCCGACTGGGCATCGCCCTGCTGCACCTGCTCATCGGCAGGAAGGACCTTGATGGTGACAGTGTTTGACGTCAGCGTATTGCCTTCGGCCTTGCAGGTGGCTGCAGGCAGGGTGAAGGTTCCCTCCTTCTGTGCCATGAGCACATAGCTGAAGGTGGTGCGCACCTCACTGCTGACCTGACCATTGACGATGCTGGTGCTCGATGACGAGCTGGTGCTGGGTCCGTAAAGCACCTCAAAACCATGGCCTTCGAGATTGGCTCGACATTCAGAACCACGTGCATTGACCACATACTCCACACGGAACTGTTGACCAACAGCCACAGCACTGGGGGCAGAAGCCTTGAACGTGGCATCAGCCCATGCTGAGACGATGGTGAACAGGGAAAGAATAAGCGAGAAAAGAATCTTTCGCATATATTTAATTCTTTAACTGATTAACTCTTTGACTAACCGACTAAACTAAGTTCTGAGTTTGAAGATATCAACAAACCCACAGCACTAAGCTAAAAAATCACCAGTCCTTGTCGGTCTTGCGACGCTGCATCTGCTTCTGCTGGACCTTATCCTGCGTATCCTGCTCGTCGCGGTTGTTGGCGTTCAGGATGGCTTCGGCCTGCTCCTGCGACATCTGCTGAGGCTGCTGTTGTTGCTGCTGCTCCTGTTGGTCCTGTGGTTGCTGGTCCTGGTTCTGATCCTGCTGGTCTTGGTTTTGATCTTGATCCTGCTGGCCCTGATTCTGCTGCTGTTCCTGCTGATCCTGCTGTTGTTGCTGGTCTTGCTGATCCTGCTGGTCATCCTTGTTCTCATCCTCATTCTGCTGCTGTGACAGCAACTTCTGAGCCAGCAGCAGATTGTAGCGTGCCTCGTCGTCCTGCGGATTGTTGCGAAGAGCACGCTTGAACATCTGGATGGCCTGCTGATACTGCTGTGCAGCCATGCAGACGTCACCTGCATTGTAGAAAGCCTTAGCAGCCAGATTGCGGTCACCACCCTTCTGTGCCTGCTGGGCAGCATTGACGAAGTGGCGTAGTGCCTCCTGTGCCTTCTCGTCCTGTTGCTGGCGGAAGAGTGAATTGCCCAGGTTGTACATAGCGAGCGAGTCGGCTGCATTGCCATCGAGTGCTGTGCGATACTGAATTTCAGCATTGAGATAGTCCTCCTTATGGTAGAGAGCATTGCCTTCGCGTGTGGCCTGACGCACCTTACGCTGGGCAAAAACTGCGCTGCCAGCCATCAGGAAGGCTAAGAGGAATAGAAGTCTATACATTATATATAATATATAAGAAAATCTGTTGTGGTTTCAATTAGTACACGAGTGCTATTGTTTTATTCTAACAGTAGAGCGATGTTTTGCTCCGACAGTAGAACACTATTACTTCTCAAACAACTTGATCTTCGAGATCAGGTTATTGGCCTTGTCGAGCACAAACATGTCAATAAACAAGAGCAGGAAGGCAATCCAGACAAAGAACTCGAACTTATCTTCGTAATCGGCATAAACATGACTCTCGAGTTCTGACTTCTGTAGAGCCTGTAATGCATCACTGACTACCTGGACGGCACCATTGCCATTGTCGGCATGAGCATAGATGCCCTCGCCTGCCGAGGCTATATCACGAGCCATCTGCTCATCGAGACGAGTCGTAACCGGATTGCCCGAGGCATCCTTGCGATAGGAACCAGCACGACCCGACTCATCGGGTAGCAAAGCACCCTGCGTAGAGCCTATACCCACCACATGCGTATGGATGCCCTTCTGCAAGGCAGCCTGTGCAGCACCGGTGGCATCGTCCTCATGATTCTCACCATCAGTGATGAGCACGATAGCCTTCTCGCTGGCTTCATTGGGAGTAAAACTACGTACAGCCAGATTGATGGCAGCTCCGATGGCTGTACCCTGCAGACTCACCATGCCTGGTTCGATGCTCGAGAGGAACATCTTGGCCGACACAAAGTCGTTGGTAATAGGGAGCTGCGTGTAGGCCTCGCCTGCAAAGACTATCAGGCCGACCTGGTCATTCTCCATCTGGTCGAGCAGACGCGAAAGCATGCGCTTGGCCTTCTCCAGACGGTTAGGAGCAATGTCTTCGGCCAACATGGAGTTACTGATGTCGAGGCAAACCATCACCTCGATGCCCTCCTTCTTGACAGTCTGCAACTTGCTTCCGAACTGTGGACGGGCAGCAGCAATAACGAGGCAGATCAGAGCAAGCATCTGCAAGGCGAATTTGAAACGCAGCTTTCCATCGCTGACGCCAGGCATAAGCGGACGGAGCAAAGCAATGTCGCCAAAGCGCTTCAAGGCCTTGCCTCGCAATACACGAGCTGCCACAAAAAGCGCAACGAGCAGTACGACTGCAAGCAGCAGCCAGAGTATATAGGGATTGGCAAAACGAAAGTTGTCCATATTTGTTATTAAGGGATCCTAATGGATATTAAGGAACATTAGAACTAAAGGGCTGAGAGTCCTTAGGGGATATTCTTCAGAACCGTATTCCTCAGCACCACATGAAGCAGCAACAGGAGGATGGCAGCCAGAATGAAAGGCAGATACTCCTCCTCCTTATGCGAGAACTCTCGAACTGACATCTTGGTCTTCTCCATCTGGTCGATCTCGTCAAAGATATCTGAGAGTGAAGACTTGTCAATGGCACGGAAATAAGTCGGAGG
>JAZQQU010000055.1:0-3732 GCA_045629225.1 Bacteroidales bacterium
CTTTGCGGTGTTGAAAGAGGACAGATCGAGACTTGTCATGGATTCGCAACTCAAGAACATGTCATACATGTCGGTCAGCTTAGTAGTGTTGAACGAACGGAGGTCAAGGCTGGTCAGAGACCTACATTGATTGAACATACGATCCATAGACGTCACCTTGGCGGTGTTGAAACTTGACACATCGACGCTGGTCAAGGCCTCGCAACCACTGAACATGAATGCCATATTGGTCATTTCTTCCGTTGCTAATTTGTCAAGGCCAGTGATGGTCTCTGCTTTTGAATAACCCTGGAAGAGACCAGCCGTTTGAGTCGGATCATATGATCCGATGATCTTGCCCTGCGAGCTCTGGATCCTCAGCGTTGTGCCATCGAGCACCTCCCAGAGCGTACCTTCGCTGTTCAGGTCTTGAGCGCCGGCAGGCTTGGTAGCCACCTGTACTTCAAGAGCGATGCTCGTAGCCTCAGACTTGCCAAGGGTCAGCGCGCTCTCCCAGGCAACACTAGGTCCATAATCGACATCTACCGTCCATCCCGCAGGCACACCGTTCTCTCCCGTAACGTTCCATGTAGCATTAGGGCTCTTCACAAAAGTGCCGGTGGAAGCTACTTTCTTCAACCATTCTAGGGTATAATTGTCGCCAGGAGTTGTGGTGAATGCAGCCTTAACATAGTTCAGTTTTTGGCACCAAAGGAACATATAAAAATAACAGCGATTAACCAATGTTGTAGCTGGCAATTCAGGAGCAGTAGTCAAATTTGAGCAATAGTAGAACATTTGCAGATAACATTGCTCTGCTAAAGTGGTGGCTGGCAATTCAGGAGCAGTTGTCAAACTCGTGCAAAATGCAAACATATTGGCATAACACCTTTCAGCCAAAGTGGTGGCTGGCAATTCAGGAGCAGTGGTAAGACTATTACAATCATAGAACATACCTTCATAGCACCCCGATGCTAACTCTGTAGCAGGCAAAGCCGGTGCCGATGTTAGTTGCTTACAACCAGAGAACAACCTTTCAAATCTTGCATTCGCAGTATTTACAGTTTCATAGTTGCTATAATCTATAAGAGTGCGGATATCACCCGTGCAGGTTACTTTTGTATCATTGCCGAAATTAAACATACAAGGTGTCAACATATCAGCTGTACCATAGCCATTTGAGCCACGCAGACGTATGTCATAGCCATCTCCACCAAACGTCACCGTGTTGGAACCCAACGGAGCCCAAGGTTCTCCACCAACTGAGTATTCTAGTCGATTTATTGCCCATCCAGAGACATCATCATAAAAACCATACATTATTAAATTCAAGGTCTGGGTGCTTGCTGCGCTGAAGGTGACGTATGGAGCATCGAAGAGGTTCTCGGAAGTCAAAGCAGGAGTACCCATGTTCGACACCTTGTTGCGACCGAGCTGGTAGCTACTGGTGGTACGCTTGACATACTCTTTGCCATCATCCTTATTTACGAAGAACATGGAGATGCCCTGACTGAAGGTCTGAGGCAGGGTGGCGATATAGTAGGTTTCGCCCGCCACAATGTCACCCGTCAGCGTGACGCTCGATGTACCATTGGCAGTAACATTTGCCGTAGGATTACCATCGTTATAGGTGAGCGTAACGGTGCCTGCCATCTTGCCAGCACCAGCATTGTCAAAAATCTGTACCTTGCTGCAGTTGAATGGAGCGGTGAACTTGAAGTACGATACCACGTTCTTGAACTTCAAATCGGTAGCTCCCTCTGTGCTCTTAGCCATCATCAGCATGGCGGAAGCATCGACATGCTCTCCTTCGGCAACGGTCTGTACGGCTGGCATCTGTACCTGGGTAATAGATCCCTCGTTTAACTGGGGACCGAATGTAACCTTCTTATTAAAAATAAAAGATTCTGCCATAGCCTGTTGTAGGGGAGTATATCCAAAGTGTTGCAGACCAATTAATACATCGTCTTTAGATTTACCAGTTAAATAATGATACTGATTATAAAGACCTTCCATTACATCATAAGATATTCCGGCATTTGTCATGATATCTTTTGAGTTGCATTCCAAAATAACGCTTTCTGAATAAGGATAGAGCGCATAGTAAGTCTCGGCACCCTCGGCAGCATTGCCCTGGAATTCGCCAGAGGTAGTGCCTGCTCCCGACTTGAGCTCGAAGCACTGGTTGCCGCAGTTCACGGCTGATCCGTCGAAGATGCTGAGCATGTCGCCCTCGCTCCACTTGATGCTGGTGCCGTCGATGGTGGTGCGGGTGTCACCTTCGTTCTCCTGATGGGCGGTGAAGGTCATCGGTACGAGCTTCGACACTTCCTGCTCTGGCTCCTGTGGGATATTATTCTCTACGATGGCATCGTCGCTGCATGCAGTCAGTGCCATAGTGCCTGCCATTAGGGCAAGCAGGGTCTTCAAAGTCTTTTTCATACGTTTGCTTGCGTTGATGGGTTAGCGGTTCCAGTCGAAGTCATCTTCTTCGAGCGACTGGGTTGATGCTCCACTTGTGCAGATGATGTCTGCACCCTCAATCTCTACCACCTTGATTCGTGGCTTGGCATACGGCTTCCTTTGGAAGTCCGCAGTTGTAATAGTTTCCTTGTTCATGATGTAAATGTATTTTAGTTATTATTATATTTTCTATGAATCGTTATCAAAGTCTGCAAAGGTATATCATTCTGCAAACATGACCCGAATCAATCCACCGAATTGACAGATCAATCCACCGGCACATAACGGAAGAGCCTTCTGGAAGCGCTTGAATACACTTCCAGAAGGCTCTGTAAAATTCTATAAATCTGTAAATTAAATAAGCGGCAATACCCCCCCCCTAAAACGCAGTGTTTTAGACAGTTATGCAGTACAACGCATCCGCTCTCGTGAAGTAAGCAAGAGCTGGGTACCATTATGTATGTTGCATTCTGTATGGGCATATCTATTGACGCATATAATTATTCTGAGAGTAAATCACAATACATGAGTCGTGTAGCCAGAGTACGAGGATTCTGCATTCTCTCTTTTCTTTCTTCCTCTGTCTTTGGCGGCTTGATATATAAGTCCTCGTCAATTTCACGATTGAATAGATATTTGAACCCATTCTTCTCGTAAAACTTCAGAACGTTTGGCTTATTCTTGGCATCAACAATAGCCAAGCGACAACCTGTTTTGTTTTCCTCGCTAAGAAACCAAAGCTTGATAAAGTCGATGATCTCGGAGCCGACACCCTGACCTGCATAATCTTTTGACACAGCCAAACGTCCTATCAGCACCCCAGGAAATCGGCTGAGCATCTTCTCTCGGTTGGTTAATTCCTTCCACATAGCATTCTTCTTGGAACTACCTAAGTCCCATATTCTGATACTATCGTTCGAGAGAGTGAAACAGGCTACAATCTTTCTGGCATCTTCTTCAAGCCTGAAGCAATACGACTTACCGATTCTGCGACGTGCATAAGTCAAGGCATCCTTCTGGAAGAACTCATCCATATCTGGGTCTTCCCCACATGTGAATGATTCGGATTCCGAAAGGACGTCCTGCGTCAGCACTTCAAAGATGCATTTGTCTGCGATAAAACTCATAATTCAAATGATGAAGATTAGAACAATCTTGCCTTGCTGAGTACCTTCTTCATCATCGCATAACGAGGATCCTGTGTCAGGTCTCGTTCTGGACGAGTGTCGCATTTTTGATCAACTTTCTCAATCTCTTCTCGAAAACGTACAGCGTCCTCGCCATAAAGAG
>JAZQQU010000056.1:0-22420 GCA_045629225.1 Bacteroidales bacterium
TCCTGAATTGCTATCTCAAAGATTGCTGGCATACTGTCTTGAACCTGTTGCATACTCCACCCAGGATGCGTCAGCCCATAGATCACCAGAAAGAGCACGATGCCTACAAGGCTTGTAAGCAAGGACAAAGCGACACTCAGCAACAGCAATTTCACCGTTGGTCCATACCGGAACCACATCTCTTTTCTTCTCATTGTGCAATTGTTTTCGAATTAGATGGTGCAAAGATACGGATATTATTTCAATCCCACCAACCATTGACAACGTTGTCATTCTAATCCATTCAGTTCTTGCATCATAGCAGGACGGTTTGAATACAGTTTCCTGAACTCTTGTATTAGCGAATGAACATATCGTGCTCCGATTTCATTGCACTGCATCAGCTGCTGCATGGTGTAACGGATGCGAGAATAATTGTCTCTTCCCAATTGCGTAGCTTCGTTTCGCAACTTGTCGCAGACATGTTCGCAAAGTTTTCTGCAATCGTCTTCAGAAAGCAATGGTCCATACTTTGCAATTCGCTCTTCGTGCGACCATAGTAGCCATGTGTCCTTCAACATCAAGGGCAGCAGATGGTCAGATAGACCTTCTTGTGCGGCAATATCATACAAATCACAAGATAAGTCTAGTGTACACTGATCCAGCAAACTTCCGAAGAATGAATGCCATTCTGCTTCGGGGACAAGTTCCTTTAATTCCTTAACGTACTTGTGTCTATCGCCTCCATTTATGAAACACTCCTCAAGAGTCTCTGTTTCGCTCTGCTTATTGTGTAGTTTCCGGAACAGTTTTGCCTTCTCATACATCCATTTCTCCTTGAATTTGTAGGACTCATAGCCATCTTGGCAAATGACTAATCCTTTGTCTATCGTCTTAATGGCAGCCATATAGTCTTTTGCTTCTATCTGTTCCTCAATTCGCATCTGGCACACTGACGGAATATCAATATGCTTTGTAATGGTCTTCCCAACCTCTTCTTCCCTGCCCATCGAATCAAGGTAATAGATGAGGTTATTTACAAGCTCTTCCTTGTCCCGTTTGCTCCGTGTTGTTTCAATGCGTTTCCTGATGTCATCGATATATTCTTCAGCAGACATCAGTGTCTGTCTTGCTGCACGTTCAAAATGCTCAAAATCCACAAGACAGTAGTTCACGTTGGCTTCCATCTGACTGATATCGCGTACCTCAGCGATAAGGTCGCATTTTACGTCATGATCAATGTCGGGATCGCCCAATGCATCTGTAATGACTTGCAACACCTTGTCTGCACAGAAGTCATCACCATCGTACTCCTGTTCATTCCATACCTCGTCCTTTTCATACTCTTCGCAAATACGTTGCAGCAAGTGCAAGGCCATATAAGCAGCTAATTCAGAATCATCTTGATAGATCATCCGAATCTTTTCTACCATACGACAGACACCGCTGCTTATGCCGTTCCAATCCTGAAAAGGTCTCCATTTCTTTTGTCTGTGTGGCCTACTGTCTGTGAATAGATTCTCTATCTCTGCATCAATCTTATCACCACATTCATCATCTTCTACAGAGGGCAGTATACGATTGATGATAAACGAAGCAAACTGCTCGTTCATCTCTGCATACTCATGTACCAATTGCAGAATTTGCTTGTCATTGGCCATGTCGAATGCTTGCTGAAGTTTCGCTTTTATTGTCATTCGTTACAAATCATTGATGCTGATGATAGAAATAGTCAATGATAAACTGATTGTGCTTGCGCAATTCCTCATCAGTACCAGTGAAGTAATGATGACGGGCACAATCCAGCAGGCCGAGTTTATTCATCTTGCAAACGACACTATAAGGAATGTCATTCCTACCACAAAGCAAAGTAATGGCACGACTGAGATTATCAGGGGCTTCTTTATAGTATGGATTATCAGGAGCCTTCAAGTACTCTGCTACTGGCAATGTCACTAGTCCGTAATTCTCATCATAAATACAGATGGATGGTCGTAGAATCACACTCAAAACCCATTTTTTTAGTCCGTCCTCTTTGCACCCGGGCACGTTATGGCGGAAGAACTCTAGAGCTTCATCTTTCGTCCGGAAGAAAGCGTATCCCTTGCCCCCGGTGGAAGCAACGAATCCGTTGTCAGGACGAGGCTCTGTGTTGGCCGTGGCTTCACGTTCAGGATGCTGTTCCAGCTCATTTGCTTCTTCTATCACAGCATCATTATCTGGTTTTGGGCCACTGATCATCAGACTGCCATTCTGCACGTATTCTCCGTCAAAAAGGACAAGAGAGGTGAAGCATCTTCTCCCCAGAACTGTGTCTTTGGGAAGGCGATGTGATTCGATGCTGCTTTTCAGCATTTTGAAACGCCTGCGTCCGTCTTCGTCGCATTGAATAAGATGGACGTACTTATCATCCTCTGCTTCTATCAAGAACTCATGCAGTCCCACAAACTTCAACTCACGAGCAAGCGTCTTCAACGGTTCTGTTGTGAAAATACGACTCATCCATTCAGGCGTAGTCATCCCCAACAGATTAGAATATCGGCTGAAAATGTCTGTCATCGTGGCAGTATAACAAGCCATAACCATGTCTTGTGGGCCGAAGTCACGATATTCTTTCATCTCTTTTTCAAGGTCCTTGGCGAGTTCTTTCTTGTTATCAAGACTCAGATAGCATTGAGTATGGAACCACTGGAGGATATTCCGAAAGCCGATGAATCGTCCTTCTTCCTCCAGATTTTGTGTCAGGAACTGTTGCATTCGTTCGTTTTCGGGAGCCGTTTCATACTCCGCGTCAAACACCCTATACAATGCGTCAGCCAGTTCACATACATGAGGACTAAAGGGATCTGCAATCTTCTTGTCCTTGTACAAAATCTGCAGATGAAGCCACAGCAGGAGCTTGATATCCTGTACATTTATCTCGCCGGGATAATACTCCTCTGTCAGGTCATAGAATGGCAGTTTCGTACCATAGACCTTCTCGCATTCCGTAGTGAACGCTTTCCAAATACCCAGCGGAGAAATAACATCCTCGAACCATGCCGTCAGCATACCTGCCAGTTCATCCAGACTCTCTTCATAGTCATACGGATTACCTCCCAGCACCTCCAAAACCGTCTTCTTTACCTTATTTGCAAGATTAACGTAATACAGATCTACGGAATCTGCATTCTTATATGGGTGGAAATCCAACCACTCTTTATTGTATATTCTTCTATATTTCATAATTATTATTCAATAGAATAAATCCGTTTATCTCTGTCACTTCATACCCCCAAACAACTTGCCAAACAATTGGAAAACTGAGGCAACGGTCTCCTTGCTGGCCACGGGGATTTTGATGTTGGTCTGTCCCGTGGTGGCATCCACCTCCACAATGTTGTCAATGAGCTTCTGGGTGGCTTCGGGCGATTTAAGCGTTTCGGCCAAACCACTGAAGAACGAGAGGCCCTGGTTGATAAGCTGCTGCGGCGATTGCGCACGGCTGTCCTTGGGTTGCTCATGGTCGGTGGTATCAGAGGCTGCAGGCGATGTTGGCTCTGACGATTCTTCATCAACGGCGGCGTCCTCTGACGAAGCTGCGGCTTCCTGATTCTCGTCCATCACTTCTTCTGCATCATCTTCGACCGAAGCATCTACATCGTCTTTGAATGTAGCATTCGCATCGTCTTCCGGCTGCTGCTCACCATCAGCCAGCCCGTTTTGTTCGCCCATCTCCTCCTCAAAAGTATCCGTCTCGTCAGCTGCTTCGACAGAAGCTTCTGTTGACTCAGGCGTTGACTCCATAACTCCATTGAGGTCTTCCATAAACTTCTTGAACTTGTCTTCATTGACAAACACTGCATCATCACCACCATCCAGCACACCTTCGAACATCGAGGTCTTAAACTTCAGCTTGGCAATCATTCCCTCCTCAATCGAATCTTTCGATACGAGATTGACAATCTGCACAGGCTGCTGCTGACCAAGGCGATAGATGCGGGCAATACGTTGTTCGAGGATAGCGGGATTCCATGGCAGGTCGAGGTTGATCAGGGTACTGGCAACCTGCAGATTCAGACCTGTCGAACCAGCATCAGTCGAGAGGAACACACGACTTTCGGGCAGCGTAGTGAAGTTTTCTACCAGCTGGCCACGCTGCTTGGAGGGCACACCGCCATGCAGGTAATCATAGCGGATACCCCTCTTTTCGAGCTCCATGGCCACCAGACGCGTCATACGTTCCCATTCGCTGAAGATGACTACCTTCTCGTCTCCGTTTTCAAAGATATTTTCAAGCAGATTCACGACCTCGGCAATCTTCACATCATGGCGATGCTTCAGGTCAAGATCAAGGATAAAGGTTGTATCGGACACCATGCGCATCTTGCTCAGTTCGAGCATCAGACGCTGACGGTCCTGTTCGCTTAGGAAATGATAGGTCTTGTACTTCTGCATGATACGGGCCACGTACTCCTTGCTTTCGGCATGAACGGCCTGCTGTTCCTCGGTCATCGGCACAAGTATGTACTGATCGCTACGTTTGGGCAGCTGCAGGGCCACACCTTTCTTGGTACGGCGGATCAAGCGGCTGCTGACTTGCTGGCCAATGGCGTTGAGGTCCTTATATCCAGCGATGGCTCCTGTGTCTGGATTGAGCACGATGTGGTTATGACGGAACAGATAATAAGGGCCAAGGCAGAACTGATCGGCCAGCTCCATCGTTGAATACAGTTCCTCAAGTTTGTTCTCAAGCGGTGTACCAGAAAGCAGAACGGCATAACGCGAGTCGATGCAACGTGCAGCCTTGGCAATGTGAGTGTCCCAATTCTTCAGTCGCTGTATCTCGTCCATGATGAGCACATCAGTCTTGAGCGAATGATGCAGCCGGACATCATTAGTCATAGCGTGATAAGACACAATCTTATAAGGAGCCTTGGTACGATAGAGTTGAGCACGTTTCGCCTGTGATCCCTCAATGACCACCACCTTCGGGCAGACACGGCCATCCTCAATGTATTTATCTTCTGCATCGATGGTATCACCACCCGTAAACTTCTCAATCTCTTTCTTCCACTGGTATTTGAGCGATGTCGGACATACCACCAGCACGCTTTCTGCCAATCCCTCACGCAGATAGATTTCGGCCGAAGCTATCGCCTGAATGGTCTTGCCGAGGCCCATCTCGTCGGCAATGATGGCCTTGCCCGCCTTGACGGCGAAACGAATACCCTCTTTCTGGTAGGGATAGAGCGAAACGGTAAGCATGCCGTCGAGCACAGCGTCTGTGTAACGGTCGTCAATCATCTGCGCACGTGTCCGTTTTTCACGCTGTTCGATGATGTAATCAAGCGCATCATTATAGCAGCGGAAGCCCTCGTCAATGCGCTTGGCCTCTTGCAAGAAATATGCGAACTTATCGTAAGCATCCTCACGCATCACAAAGTCCTCATCGAAATACTTCTGAGCCAACGCCTCGTACTCCTTCTGATGATCTTCGCCAATGCGGATCCTGACGCGACGCGGACCATTGTAATCCATAAAGACCGAAGTATAAGCAGGCTCGTCGCGATAAACTTTCTTGCGTTTGGCTTTAGTCCATAGCTTTACAGCCTCCAGGTGCTTGCATGTACCAAGTTGTGAAGTCTTGAAGTCCAAGCAAGAGCAGAAGTTCCAATAACTCTCCTTACCTCGATACACCACCTTGTAAATCCTGTCTGTCTTCGGATTCCCAACACGATAGACACCAGGGCTGAAACGCACATCCTCCTGACTGATTACAAACTGATCCTTCTCGGCCTGCTGCTGTCGTAGGGCGATCTGCCACTCCGTGAGCGACATCTCCTTGGGCTTAAACGTGTTGGTCATCTTCGGCACGATCACCTTCGTCTTCTTGCGTTTAGTGGTCTTTTTGCCGATCTTGGTCTTCGCAGAATTCTTTGTCGATGCAGTATCTGGGGATGAAGTCTTTTTCATATTATATTATATGATGTATTTGTTCTATTATTGTGCGCAAATATAGTGTATTTTTAAAGACAAAGCAAATTATGGAACAAAAAAACATATTTCCAATAGTAGTTTTTTGTGACTTTGGGTATTGTTTTGTATTTGGCAAGTGCTTTTTGAAGGCGTGTCAATTGAGACACGCCTTCGTTTCATCTTCAGATTTCCAATACTTCACAAAGAGGTAGGCACTACTGGTCCAGAACAAAACCAGAAAGATGTAGACGATTATCTGCCCTCCTATAAGCTCTGCCAGATTATCTGTTTCTACCGTGAGGGTCAGAATGCTGCTCAAGGTATTGTTCAAAGCATGGACTATCAGCGGTAGGATGATGTTTCCACTCTTGTAATACAAGATAACGAGTGCTATGCCGCCAATCGTTGCGAAGATGAACTGACTGAGATTGAAGTGCATGGCTCCGAAGAGTACCAATGACACAATGATGGCCGTCCAGGGGCCAACGCCTCGTCTGAGCATGCTGTCCATCACGCCTTCACGCATGAGAAGTTCCTCAATCAATGGGCCGATGAAACAAACCATCAGGAACCCAAACGGAGAGTGGCAGAGCTCGATAAATGTGTTTCTACTTCCTCGGGCATCCGAATATTGCACAAGCTCTCGATGCATGTGTCACCCAGGAAGAACAGAATGCCAGCCAACAAGGGTACCTTATGCTTCCATTCAATAAAGATAGCCCACACCATACCAAGGTCCTGAATTGCGATCTCATAGATTGCTGGCATACTGTCTTGAAACTGCAGCATGCTCAACCCACGATGCGTCAGCCCATAGATCGCCAGAAAGAGCACGATGCCTACAAGGCTTGTAAGCAAGGACAAAGCGACACTCAGCGACAGCAGTTTTACCGTAGGTCCGTATCTGAACCACATCTCTTTTCTTTTCATTGTGCAATTGTTTTTTTTGAATTTGACGTTGCAAAGATACGGAAATTACCTCAATCAGTCCAACTATAGACAATGTTGTCAAGCATTGTCGCCACAACACATACTGAGGATAAAGGACTTCTAATACAACCTCTCTATGAGAGAGCAAGCCTCAGCCGTGCAACCATTCGTATTTGCCAAGGACTTCGGGTATTCTATCACCTACGTTCATAATTATCACTTCTTGTTCATCCAATACTCTCGTTCCTCCTTCTCCATTCTTTCTATTGCATAGCGAAGGGCGGTTCGAGGCATGACTGTAGAGTGTTCCGAGAGGAAGTTGCGGAGTTCATCCATGCCACAACGCTTGCCCATTTCTCTGAGCAACCATCCTACGGCCTTGTGCATAAGGTCATGCTTATGGCCAAGATGATGCTTTGCGTAACGAAGAGTGTATGAGGTATCATTAGCCTTCAGTGTTGCCATTGTCGATACCATTGAGATACGTTGTTCCCATAGGTCGTCACTATTGGCGAGATTGTCCATCAGCTTTATTTTCTCCTCCTTAGTGGCACTTGATTCCACGAGCCAACGACCCAGGATCTTATAGCAGCTGAGGTCCACGAGGTCCCAGTTATTGGCACGTCGGGCGTTAGCAAGATAGAGGCTGAGAATTTCTGCCTTATCCTTGGCGGTGGTGCCTTTTCGGTTGTATTGTTCAACGAGTATCAGAAATCCGCAAAGCCTTACCTCGTGCCACTTGCTCTTCAGCAGTATCTCTATCTCTGGCAACGGCAGCATGCGGTATTCCTTTACGAAAGCCCGAGTCTCCGGGACCTTCAGTCCCAGAAACTCGTCACCTTCGCCATACTGTCCCTTGCCGGTTTTGAAGAATCCCACCAACACCTTCCGCTGCTCCGGATTCTCCAGCATCTGCATAGCCGATATCAGTTCTTGTGCAGTATTATTCATTCATCTTACTTGTTATATGGTCCATGATAACAGCTATCGCACCATCCCCCGTCACATTACATGCCGTACCGAAGGAATCCATTGCAATATAAAGGGTTATCATCATGGCTTGCTGTGAGGCATCAAAGCCAAGAAGCGTTTCCAAGATTCCCAGTGCGGCCATGATAGCTCTGCCAGGAACACCTGGGGCGGTCACCATCGTCACTCCCAACATCAGGACGAATCCAAGCATCTGCAAGAAATCCACATTTATGCCTTGCATCAGCATCAAGGCAATGGCACAACTTGTGATCTTCAGCATACTGCCAGACAGATGTATTGTAGCGCAGAGGGGTATGACAAAACCAGCCACATCTTCACTCACCCCATTTCGTTTTGCACGCTCCAGTGTCACAGGGATCGTCGCGGCCGATGAAGAAGTGCCCAATGCGGTGAAATAAGCAGGCATCATGCAAAGGAGCAACTTGAATGGGTTCTTCCTTGCCACAAAACCTGCTACAAGGTATTGCATGACAAGCAGCACAATCGTCATGGTGAAGTGCTTATTGCCACTATTATCTTAACCAGCAACGGGACACTTCTTCTGCTCGGCATGAATCTTTGTCTTGATCTCCTTTGGCGTGATGATCTTCTCAACGATGCCGTCTGCGTTTACGAGATACGTTGTACGTAACCGAGTGTCACCATTGTGTGGATCTACTCAGAGGCTACTTCAGGTAGTTTGCAATGAAATCCTTACGAGGCTGTAGATAGTCCTGCTCCCACAAGGGGCGCCAGTAGCCTTCGGGCCAGCCGTGGGTGCGATAAGGGACGCACTTGACGGTCTTCTTGCCCTTGGCGGCATTGAGCGATGACCATACGGCCGAGGGTGGGCAGGTAGTGTCGATGAGGCCGATCTCGCAGAAGATCTCAGCATCGGAATGGGCGAGGAGCAGCGAACCGTCGAAGTAGGGCAGGGTGGCGTCGAGCATCTCCTGGCTGAGGTTGGGATGGTTCTCGATGGGGTGTGGCCAACCACCGCGACGACCAGCGCGTGTGCCTCCAAGGTCCTGCATGGCAGGTACGTTGAGCGCCACGGCCGACACACGATTGTCGAGACCGGCAGCAGCTGCAGCCTGACCACCGCCCTGGCTCTCGCCGATGACGATGATGCGCTGGCCGTCCCACTCGGGCTGCTGGGCCATGTATTCGATGGCGCGCAGCAGACGCAGGTACATTCCCTTGAAATAATAAGTCTCGCGGTCGTAGGCGTTGTGCTCATAGTAATCCCGGAGCATACCGTCCTCCAGCATCTGGTAGTATTCATCCGACTGGCCGTTCAGGTAGCCATGCGCATTCAGATCAAGGCTCAGCGCACCATTACCCAAGGCAGCATTGCCCACGCATTCGCCCACCTGACAGCGGCACCAGCTGCCCTTCACGCCTGCAGCACGGCAGTTGATGATGATGGGCAACGACCCTGGTTGAGCACCCACCGGCTTTGCCACATATCCACGCACTGGGGCAGGGCCGAGGCAGTTGATCTCCAAGTCCTTGCACTCATACTTGCCTTGTGCCCATTCAGGCACGTCGAGGGCTGTCAGCTGCACCTGCATAGGCAAAGCCTTGAGCAGAGCCTTCTGGTTGTCCCAGTACTCCATGAGGTCGGCTGGTTCGCTGTACCCCGATCGGAACTCCTCTGGAGCCACCACGAAGCCGGCACCGCCCGTCTTACCATCAGCTTGCGTGATCTCCACCATCACGGCGCAGTTCTTGTTGTACGACTGCTCATAGACGGTGAACTCAGCCTTGTCGGCCAGGATGCGGCGCTCGCTGACCTGGTGATTGTTCTCAGAGATACGGACGGTGAGCGAATCGGTCAGCGCCTTGTCCACATGGCAGGTGACGATGGCCTTCTCGCCCTTCAGGTAGATGCCGCTCGGGTTATTGATGGTGAGGTGGAAGTCCTGTGCCAGTGCCTGAATAGCGATGGCGCAGAGGGCCAATGCTGTGAAATAGAGTTGTTTCATATTATATTGTATTAATACTCCATCAAGCAAAATCAATCATCAACTTAATGCTTCCTGATTAACTGATTTACTTTGATTCTGCTTGATGGAGCAATCTGTTCATTATTTATACAATCCGTTCAGATCGCCTGCGAACAGAGTGCGTTCGTCTTTGTAGAAATTCACGAAATCCGATGCCGAAGGATGACCGGGGTAAGGTGCATAGAAATGTCCCTCCTTGTCGTGTGCATTACGCCACACCAGCAGATAGCAGATAGGGTACTGGGCAACGGCAGGCAGGAGGGTCTTTGTCCACCAGTCGGCGGTTTTGACGCCTTCGTAACCTGTCTCTGTAACGGCCGCTGCCTTGCCATGCTCCTTGGCTATCTGGCAGAGCATAGCTACGTGCTTCTCTCCTTTCTGAATGTATTGAGCACAAGCCTCCTCCTCTGAGTTGGATGAAGAGCAGTAGAAATCCAAGCCGACGAGGTCGATGTAGTCGTCGCCAGGGTAACACTCCATCCACTTCTCAGGATCGCCGCCTGCCTCCGTGCCGGTCGAATAGGCATAGAGGGCGTTGACCACACCCTGTTCGCGAAGCCTGTCGACGGTCAGGTGCCAGAGGGCCTTGAAATCGTCGGTGGTGCAGTTGTTCTGACCCCACCAGAACCATGATCCTGTGTGCTCGTGCCAAGGACGGAAGATCACCGGCACTTTCACCCCGTCGGCTGTCTCAAGCGAGTTGATGAACCCTGCCACAAGGTCGAGCCAACCCACAAACTTGTCGTGCGTCTCACCCTCGGCCAGAATGCTGGCTACGGTGGTCCGCTCTACGTCGAGAAGAGAATCTGCTACCCACGACTGACGCCCATTCTGAGGATTGTAGCAATGCCAGGACAATGAGGTCACGCCGCCACGCTCGTACTGGCTGATGATCTCCTGACGAAGGCGGTCAAACTCCACACCATCAAGGTTCTTGGAACTTCCGGTTTCGAGACGGCCGAGGTCGAACCCTAACAAGCCGGGATAGTCGCCGCAGACGCTCTGCACGTCGCTGCGAGCCGAATCGCCTACCCAACCTACGCCATAGACGGTATCGTCATGATGGCCGAACATGAATTTGTCCTGTGTGCTCAGCTCTTTGAGCGAAGTCAGGAGGTTCTCGGTGCGTTGGGTGCGGCCAGTTTCGGCCAATGGATCATTGTCCTGCTGCGAAGAGTCGCAAGCTGTGGTTATCAAACCGAATACGGCCAATGCCAATAAAAAATGCTTTTTCATTTGTGTGTGTGATTATTTAAATAAGTTGATTATGGTTGTTCCAGTATGTGTTTTGTTATTATTTGTTTTCAATTGTGCACCAATATGTTATTCCACTGTAATCTTCTGGATAATCTGACCAGGATCGACTATTGAGAGGGTGAGGAGATGCACATCCTTTGACTTGTCGAGCGGGAAGTTGAGGACGAATTCCTTACGGTTCTCGAGCACCTGAATCTTCCATTCGCGACCCCATTCTACGAATTTATTCTCGCACTCCACAGCCGCAGATCCATCGACGCTGACTGAGAACTTATTGCTGCGCTCGTATGCCACTGGCCACATCGGAACGACGCTGATGCAGACAGAGACGGAATCACGTCCGTGGCACACGTCAGGAAGAGGCAGGTCGATGGAACCTGTGGTATTGAAGTCGAGCGGCTGACCCATCTGCAGCGCTTGCCAGTCAGTACCGATACCTTCCAGCAGACGGAAAGGAGCGGAAATCTCTGCCTTGGTGAAGTCAAGTTTATGCAGAAACTCAGGGTGACGCTGGTTGTCGGGCAGACGATATTCGGAAGTTTTGCCCACAAGGTCAGGCATATTCTGATAGAGTGCGGTATAACCCGGACAGATCTCCGAAATCATCTGATCCCACTTGCCGTCGAACAGTGCATGATAGCGGTCGATGAGCTCCTGGAGCTTAAAATTGGCAGCGATTGACTGTGCAGCATACATTATGTTGCCCGTCTCGTGGTTGGCTTGTGCATAGAGGAACTTGCGGTTCATCTGATAGGCCGAATGGGTCGAATAGCCAAGCATCTCGTAGAGCGATGGCTGCAGCTCTGGTTTGACGGCTTGCTCAACGGCATCGTAGGCAAAGCAGATGTCCTGATACTCCTGCAGTCGCTTCTGTGCCGTGCCTGTCTCGAACGAGAAGTCCGTGTCGTAGAGGCGGTAGTATTCAGGTGTGTCCCATTCCATCTCATAGCCCATGAACTCCGGCTTACGATCCCACGCCAGGCGGTAGTAGTGGTCGAGGATGTACTGGAAGGTGCCGAGGTGCTCTGCGCCGAAGATACGAGCCAGCCACTCTGCCTGATGGCGGTTGGCATTCTCATAGCTGAAAGTTGGGAAGTCGTACGCCATGTCCATGAACATCTGCATCTCAATCTCCATCGGCTTGATGTCGCCCACGTTGAGTAGCCAGTAGCGATCGGCACCGGCGGTGTAGGCCTTGAGCAGCTCCTCGTACATCAGCTGAGGAGCGGTGGTCGAGATCCAGAGGTTGTCATGCGGTACGCCACAATAGCTCAGGTGATAATACACACCGCTGCCACCGCTGCGCTTCTGCTCCTCGGCATTGCTCACACGTTTCATGTAGCCATAGTTGTCATCTGGCCAAACGAGCGTAATGTCCTCAGGTACGCGAAGGCCTGCATCGTAGATGTCGAGCGTCTCCTTGTAGGGTACGAAGATCTGCTGCAGCTTGCTGGCCTTCTTATGCTTGTATTTCTCTAGGATGTTGTGTTGCTGTGTGAAGACCTTCTCAAGCGTACGGGCACGGTCGGTAGGGTCGGTACTGCCCTTCATAGCCTCGTCGTGCAGGCCTCGCATACCCATGGTGTAGATGTTGTCGTACTGTGCTGTTTCGCGGATGCGGTCATCGAGCTTCTTGAGTATGGTCTCCTTGTTGGTTTCGTAGTTCCACTCACCATCGCGCTCCTTGTCCCATTCCGAGAGGGCTGCATTATTGAAGAGCAATGGTTCGCAGTGGCTGGTGGTGATCATGATGCCCCATTTGTCGGCCACCACCTGGCTCTCCGGATGGCTGTAGAAAGCACCTGTGCAGGTATGCATGGCCGGAGCCAGCATGTTGCCACGCAGACGCAGGATAAGCTCGCAAACACGATCGTAGGTCTTAGGGCCGATGTCGCCGAGTTCCTTCTCGAAGTTGCGCTCTGCCCACGTCTTCATGCCCCAATCCTCATCGTTGATGAAGATGCCGCGATATTTGATGGTAGGGGAGGTGCTGACGTAATTCTCTTGATAGTCATACGCTTTCGGGTTATTCTTTGCGACAGGGACATCCGCAAACCAGTACCAGGGGTTGACACCGATCTGCTCGCTTACATGAAACACACCGTACGCCAAGCCTCTGGCATCCGAACCCGTGATGTAGAGATCGTCCTGATCTGTATCGATGGCAAAGCGCTCCCAAGCACCTCGCAATTCCTTGTGGCGTGAAGTTTTGCTTTGAGTAGAAAGAATGATGTTCTGACCTTTGCTACGTTTCGTGCTCACTTCGGGCTTGATACCCGTCACTTTCTCTATGTCTTCCGACAGCACATTAGCCATCTGCTGTACCAGCGGATGGTCGTTCTGACTATATACAATCGTTGACTTGGTAAGGTCTGTGGCATGCAGCGCCTGACTGGCGCAGAGCATGGCGGTTAAGGTCAGAATGTTGTTTTTCAATTTCATTGATTTTGGAATACCTTTATGCTTTTTTCAATGTCTGGAATGCCACTAAGCATTTGTTTTTTGTTTAATAGTTTTACTCTTTGGGTGGTGATTCATGATTTGCAGATCATGTTAGCACAAACTTCAGAGACCTCGGTCACGACTCTGCCGCTACAAGAGCACATAAAAGAATGTTCCGATTGCTCCCTGCAGAACATACACTCCGTACATGACTTGACAGGTGCAAATCGCCTCACAATCGAACCGTCGGGTAGGGTTACATCCTCAAAGAACAATCCCTTGGGACGCACCCATGTCTTGCCCTCGCCATAGAGAGCCTTATAGATGACCATCTCCTCGAGCGTCTCGCTATGCAGACACTCGCCAACGTATTCGTACAGATTGCCTTTGTAGTGGCGGTAAAGCTTTACCATGATGAATGATGGTAATAAGAGTTGATAGTCAATTCGATAGGCTAATTGGTGTAAACACCCTCAATCTCCACTACATAGACCGTATGCCAACCACCATGAGCGCCATACTGCTTGTCGATAATCGTACGGTCGATAAAGTTAGCCTCAGTCATTTCAGTCTTGAAGAGTTTGCGACAATCGAGCGTCATGCGTGACTCGGCGAAGGTCATTGCACCTGACTCCAGCTTTAGGGGAGTGATGCCACATTCTGTCACTTTGTCGGTGTCGCGACCTGACTTCGTGCCACAGATCTGCAGCGCCTTGCGGTATTCCTCATCATAGAAAGAGAGTGTCAGACGCTCGTTCTGCTCAATGAAATCGTGGGTGTAACGCTCCGGACGGATGAACAGGAATGCCACGGGCTTGTTCCAAAGAATGCCCACACCGCCCCATGAGGCAGTCATGGTGTTGAACTTGTCTTCTGTTCCTGCGGTAACGAGCATCCATTCGTTGCCGATGAGTTTGAAGGCATCCTCTTTGCCAAGAATGCTGATGTCTTGCTTTTTCATATTGTTCGTTTTATTGTTTTATTGCTTATTCATCTCTTCAGCCACCCACAGCACCCATGTATCAATGTTGTTGCTCAACGTGTCGGGTAGAGGCAGGTGGATGCGTACGTCAGGTTCGATACCGCGTCCGTCGATGAGCTGGCCATCGAGCACACGGTTGCTGACGGTGGAGGGGATGCGGATGTCGTTGGGCGAACCGGGAAGAGGGGTGGAAATGACGTTCGAGAAGTCGATGCAGCCTAACGAATTGTCGCGACCATACAATTTCACGTCTGGTGCCACACTCTTCACATCGATCAGGAATTGCTCTCCACTGCTGGCCACACTATGGTCGATGATGATGGCTGCGCGATGAGGACGATTGGGGTCAACTCCATCATCCACAATTAGATCATGCTTATAGTCGAACCATTGGTAGTAGCGCTCGTCGTTGTGAGCCTCGGCGCTGTCCATCTTGGCATTCCAGTATTCATCATCGCCTATGGAAGCACGCATGCGGTCGCGCACCTCCTGCGTATTGCGCATGGCTACACCATGTGTGACACCTGGCTGAGCGTAGAGCAGTCGGTAGATGGGGTAGTATTGCCAGTCGTTGCCACCACCATTGCCTCGCACGTCTACGATGAGGTTTTCGCACCCCGACTTGCGGTACTCATCGACCGAAGCCCATACCCAGCTCACATACTGATCATCGCCCATGCAGGTGGGAAAGCGCAACAAGAACGTGCGATCATCCACTTGCAGAGCCACGGGTTGCGGATCGTAGAGAGTCATGTCCTGACTGTAGGTAGGCCATTGCATCGGGAAACGGTTCGACCACATGCGGAACGAACAGCCCAGATGGAAGTCCTGCATGTAGCAACACATCTCGGCAACACCCACAGGGCCATACATTGCACCCATGGTGATGCTGTCGCGATATTCTTGCTTCAGTTGTTCGTATTCGGCGCGATTGCTGTCCGTCACTTTCCATTCGAAACCAGCATAGTTGTGCTCCAGCTCGTAGATGCCTGCTTCGTAGCACGACAGGTTATTGTCGATGGCGCGTTGCTGCAGGGTGCGGATGCTGTCGGTCAAGGAGGCATTCAGGTCGGCATGGGTTGACCCATCCTCCTGATACACACCCTTGGCACAACGCTCCATGATCTGGATAGCCAGTTCTCGCGAGAGGCCACTGATAGTCAGGCATTCCACCGAATCGCCTTGCTGCACACAGATGCCAGCCATGCGGTCAGGGCGCGAAGCAAACATCTGCCTGCATACGGCTGCACCCAGGCCTTTTCCCACCAGATATGCATAGTCGAGGTGCTCAGCTTCAAAGACTTTGCTTATGGCCTCAGCATAGTTTGCAAGTGTGTATTCTGCTTCGGGTTGGGCACTCTGGCCGAAGCCAGGAAGATCCACGAAGACCAGACGCTGGTTCTCCTCTGCCCGCAAGGCATCGTACTGAGCCTCCCATGTGCTCATGTCTGCCTCGGCATCATGGACGAAGATGAGTGTCTTGGGGCCTTGGCCGAACGTCTTATAATGCAACTTTAGGCTGTCATTGGTCGTAGCAAACCGCGAGGGCAGTTCGCCGATGTCCTTAGGGGCACCGCATCCGGCCAGAGCCAGCAGCAGGAGCGAGAGTGGCAATGCTACATTCTTCATTATTTCTTTATGTAATAATCGTATTTGCGAGGATTCCCAGTCGTTTCCTTCCATGCTGCATTGGGATAGAAGGTGCCATCGGCATGGAAGATGTTGTTAGCTTCTGGCACGAAGGTGAGTCCGCCTTTACCATCAGGAACAGTTTGGTGCACGTAGTTGGTGCTGTCGTCGAAACAGAAGCGGATGGTGCGAGTGTCGAGCGTGAAGTCCTGCTTGATGTTCCAGAAGTCGATTTCGTTGAGCTCATAAACAGAGCCTGCCTCGATGTGATAATGACGCTCTTCGCCCAACCAAGGGAAGAAGAGATCCACTGCGTGTAGGGTTTCGTTATGGATGAACCCTAGGTCTCCCTTGCGCTTGTCCAGTATGTGGATGTCGGCCTCTTTGCTGTGGCAAGAGGTGATGGTCAATGCAGTTAGGATTGACAGGCAAAATGTCGATAAATGTTTCATAGTCAATGTTTCGAAAGAACTAACACAACTGACCCTCTCGTACGTGCTTCTCTTTGGTAGGGAAGGTGGACTCGTAGGCTGCAAAAGCTTCAGGATTCTCGTCGGCAACGAAATATCCCTTGGGTGTGTGGTAAGTGCCTTCCACACCATCCAGATAACCGGGTATCAACTCCTGTGCGAGGAAGTATGGAACCTCGCTTTCCTTAGGTTCGCCATGATAATGTATCTTGAGTGTGCTGGCTACCACGAAACCTGCGTGCTTGTAGAAGTCGATGTTGCCCTCCATACACAACACACCGATGCCCAACGTGCGCGCCTTTTCAATGCTGAATTGCAGCAGCTTCAAGCCGTAGCCTTGGCGCTTGAAATCGGGGTGAATGCTGATAGGTCCGAAGGTCCATGCCGGTAATACCGAACCACCATCTTTTACAATTTCAGCCTTCGAATACATCACGTGACCGATCACCTTACCTTCTACCTCCATGACGAGATTTAGTTCGGGTATGAAGTCGGGGTTCGAACGATATTGGTTCAATACATAGTGCTCCACGCACCCCGGGCGATACACGTCCCAGAATGCTTCACGTGTCAGATTTTCAACCTCACGTTGGTCGCATGCTTTTTCTGTCCTAATAATAAATGTGTTCATAGCTACAGTTTTGTTTCAGTATTTTGGGTGCAAAGATACACATTTTTATAATAAGTTGTTTGGAAAAAATGGACAAAATGCAATAATTTCGCTACAAAATAATAACAAAGTAACAGCGAACGAATAGAGACGGGCACTTTTGAGCTCATTCCACATTCTCAACCAGCACTTTTTTCTTCATCAATCCGCTGAAATCTGACTGGAAGGCTTCGGTGAGTTGAGCACCCATCTCGAGGACCTCAGAAGGGGTGTGTCCACAGAGCTGACGGAATTCGTTGATCATATGGGAGAGGTCGTAGTAGCCGCACTCCCAGGCTATCTCGGTGAGGGGAGTGTGAGCTGTGGAGTGACGGAGCTGCTGTAGGGCTTTGTGGAAACCTCCATGCACGAGAGGTCGTGACGGTTGAGCGAGGCTCGATATCGTTGCTGACTGCCCTCAAGCTGGACGTGTTGCGTCAGGTAGAAGTGCAAACTGGCGGCTCCATTTGAATAGATGCGTTGAGTGCCACGGGCTGTACAATGGGCGGTGAGCAGCCAGTAGTTGCGGATGAAGGGTTGGAGGGATTTATGACAGGGTATGGGGCGAAAAAACATGGTGGTTAACAGAAAACTTAATGTAGGTTCTATCGTCAAAACTTTCGGCATCTGGTCGCTTGCCTTTTGTGCCTAGCAAAGGACCCAGACAAAGCGGATCGGTGGTCAGGAGCTCTTGCAGTCGTGCTTCGGTCTTGTGCAGGGTGAGGCAGAGTTCCGGATAACCATCAGAGGCGAGTATGACTTCTTGCACCGTCGGATCGATGGTCTCTACACGAATGTGGCGTTCGGGTATTGTCTCTCCATCCAACATGCAGTAGGCGAGGGGGTGGTCGGCCTCTATGTTCTGGTAACGAATCTGTTGCGTGATAAAATGCTGTATGATACGGCGACCGGGATCGTTCCTCATCACCTCGGATTCGGTCATCAGCTGGCGACTCAGATAGCTCGTCACGATGTCACGTCGCCAGCCGGCCAGCAGGTGATCGATGCGTTTCTCATTGGTGAAGCATCTCAATGATCCGTCTTGAGCGATTGTGGCATATTGGCAGTCTCCTAGCATCCACACCTCATGCCTGTATGCGCTGTAGATGATGGCCGATGCTATGGGGCGGTCGCATGGCTGGACGTTCTCTTGGTGCAAGGCCTCTGTCATCTGTCGTGTCGCCTCTTTGGCCGTGGCGTCAAAGGGCAGCAGCTCGATGGCTTTGCTCAGCAAGTGTACAGCCATTTGTCCGGGAGTCATGCCATTGGGATAGCAGTAGCTGGTCTTGGCCGTTGCACCATCAATCACGGCAACATAAAATGCAGTCACCACTACACCATCTTCCGATGGGGCAGTGGTGCTCTTGGCTTTGGTGTATAGCTCAATGATTGGTATCAATTGTCAAAATATCAATTATCCTGAACGGGTTCGCCTAATGATTCTGCTATCACCTTTTGCGATTCGCGCAACAGTCGCTCCACACCCGCGTCATTGCCTTCCTGACGTGTTACAGGGGCGATAGGTTGATGAATAGTGATTTTCAGACGGTGTGGGTGGATGAACCTGGCGCCTTTGGGCATCACCCGATAAGGGCCTTCGAGTGAGAGAGGCACCACTGGCACCTTGAGCATGGCAGCCAGCGTATAGGCACCTTTCTTGAAGCGGCCCAGGTGTCCATCGTCGGTGCGGGTACCCTCGGGGAAGACGATGATCGAGGTGCCGCCCTTCAAAGTCTGGATGGCTTGGCGGATAGTGTGCATCATGCCACTCGAACCGTGGGAATCGACGAAAATCTGACCGGCACGCTCGCATGCAGGACCTACGAAGATGATCTTGCGTAACCCCTTGCGAAGCATCCAGCGGAAGTCATGACCCAGATGGCCGAAAAGCAGGAAGATGTCGAACGCACCCTGATGGTTGGCTACGAAGACGTACGAAGTTTTGGCCTCTATATTCTCGCGGCCTTCGACCGTAACAGGACAGAGAGCCAGCCAGCAAATGGCCTTGGCCCAATAGACGCCGGGCCAGTATCCCCAAAACTTTCCGTTGCCCAAAAGGCAGCCAGCGATTGTGATGACTGAGGCCACGACCGAGATGATGAACAAGCCGGGGAAAAAGATCAGCCAGGAGTAGAGAAATATGAAGAATTTCATTCGAAAAATCTATGTTTTTTTGTAATTTCGCCGCAAAGATAGACTTTTTTTCATTAAATTGTGCAAATTTTTCAACTTTTTTGTTCATTGTATTGTTTTTTTTTGTTACTTTGTGCCAAAATATAACCGAAAAACAATCTAAAAACACAAAAACTATACATTATGAGAACTCTTAAGCAGTACGGAGGCGTCCTCCTCATCTTGATCGCAGTCGTTCTTTTGGCAGCAACCTTCTTCACCGAAATGCTCCAGGATCCAAATACCAACCATGTAGTGCTCGGTGTGAGTGCCGTCCTCGTTGTAGGTGGCATCTTGGCCCTCATCTTTGGTGGTAAGTCAGCCGACAAGATTGGTGGAAAGTAATCATTCCTCCTCTTGACACATAGTCGCGCAGAGGCGTGAGTCTCTGCGCGATTTTGTAATCACAATCTGCCATTCAACCCATATCTTTGCCCTTGAGGTGCTTTTTTTACCTTTCGTTGCACCACGTTTCTGTTTTTTTCAGTATCTTTGCAGCGCTTTTATATAAATAAATAAGGTATAAAATAATAATGCGTTCAGACAAGAGGTTACACCTCCTTCTTATCACTACGTTGTTCATTGCAATGCCGGCTTTTGGCCAGCGTTTTACGAAAAAAGAGCAGGCCTTGCGAGAAGCCCGAGCCAAAAACTTTTTCTATGGACATTCATTCACCCTTTCGACTGGCTATGTACATAGTTGGTTGACCACTGATCATTTCGATAGCAACTCTAGCATTTTTGGCCGTACAGGTCAGTACTGCAATACGCGTGAATCGTTCGATGCCTTCCTCTCATGGGACGTCAGCATGAGTCGCCACTGGGGTGTTCAGTTTTCAGGTGGTTATGTGCAAATGGGTGGTCAGAAGCTCTTCTATCAGGATCAGGGTTTGGGTTATGGACCACAACTGCGTGATGACTTGACAGAGACCATCCATATCAATACTGCAGAGGTTCAGGCCATGGCTCGCTGGTTCTTCCCACTCACCTACAAGAGCCGCCTTTCGCTGAATGGTGGCGTGTATGTGGATCGAGTGCTGGGCAAGTATGATGACTGCCACGACTGGGATTTTGGAGCTCTCATCTCGTTGGGTTACGACTGGAATCACTGGACTGCATCGGTGAGCTATAAACCAGGTATCTCTCCTGACATCATCAAGAGCAGCGACACACGTGCTGCCAGCATTGCAGTCAATGTTGGTTTCCGCCTTTGGAAATAATTGTAGCCCTCTGCCTCTGGAAATTTACTTTGTCCTTCGTCTCTGGAAATTAACTTAGGCCTCCGCCCTTTGAACGTAAATGACTAAAATCGACACACCCCTTTAACTATCCTAATATAAATGGAATTGACATTCAGCCCCCTTACGGTCGTATCGCCTATCGATGGCCGCTATCATGGCAAGACAGAATCTCTGAGTAATTACTTTTCTGAGTACGCGCTCATCAAGTATCGTGTACGTGTTGAGATCGAGTATTTCATTGCTCTTTGCGAACTCCCATTGCCTCAACTTGCAGGCATTGATCATGCATTGTTTGCACAACTTCGCTCTATCTACCAGAACTTCACTGAGGCTGAGGCCCAGCGTGTGAAGGACATCGAAAAGGTGACCAATCACGACGTTAAGGCTGTAGAATACCTTCTCAAGGAGGAATTTGACCGTCTTGGCCTTGAGCAGTACAAGGAGTTCATCCACTTTGGCCTCACCAGCCAGGATATCAATAATACATCTGTTCCTATGTCGATCAAGGAGGCTGTGCATGAGGTATATCTCCCAGCGCTTCAGGAGATGATCGACACCCTCGCTGCCTTTGCAGAGGAGTGGAAGGACATCCCAATGTTGGCCCGCACTCATGGTCAGCCAGCATCTCCAACCCGTTTGGGTAAGGAGATCATGGTCTTTGTCAACCGTCTGACTGTTCAATTAAATCAATTGAAGCAGATGCAGTTGCCAGCCAAGTTTGGTGGTGCAACGGGTAACTTCAACGCACATCACGTGGCATACCCTCAAAATGACTGGAAGGCATTTGGTAACCATTTCGTAAATGATATCCTTGGCTTGCAAAGAGAGCAGTGGACGACTCAGATCTCCAACTACGATAATTTGGGCGCCATCTTCGATTGTTTGACCCGTATCAATACAATCATGATCGATATGAACCGCGACTTCTGGCAATACATCTCTATGGAGTATTTCAAACAGAAGATCAAGGCCGGCGAGGTGGGTTCTTCCGCTATGCCTCATAAGGTGAATCCTATTGATTTCGAGAACGCTGAAGGTAACCTCGGAATGGCCAACGCCATCTTCGAGCACCTCAGCCGCAAACTCCCGATTTCGAGGATGCAACGCGACCTCACCGACTCGACGGTGACACGAAACGTCGGCGTGCCGTTGGCCCATACGCTCATCGCGATAAGCTCGCTGTCGAAAGGCCTGGACAAACTCATCCTCAACGAGACCAAGCTCCGTGCCGATTTGCAGAACAACTACGCCGTCGTCGCCGAAGCCATTCAGACGATTCTCCGCCGCGAACAGGTGGAAGGCGCATACGAATTGCTGAAAGGCCTCACGCGCACCAACGAGAAGGTCACGCGCGAGTCGATTGACGCATTCATCGACCAACTTCCTGTAAGTGAAGACGTTAAGGCCGAGATGCACGCCATAACACCTGAGAATTACACCGGATACGGTTTCTAATTTGAAATACAAATGAAAAAAAACAGAAATTTCCGCAGAATACTGCATTTCGTCAAGCCGTATTCGAGCAGCGTGGCGTTGAACATCTTGTTCAACATCTTGGGTATTATATTCTCGCTGTTCTCGTTTTCGATGATTGGGCCGTTTCTGAACATCCTGTTCAACCCCGACAAAATGGTGTCGGTGAGACCCGAGTTCTCTCTCGATTCTGACGTGCTGCTGAACACACTCAATTATTTCGTGAGTTACATGATTGTCAATTACGGGCAGGCGAC
>JAZQQU010000057.1:0-37014 GCA_045629225.1 Bacteroidales bacterium
ATGTCCGTCAACTCCTGCTAACTCCCCGTTAATTCCAGCCAAGCTAACTCCCCGTTAATTCCAGCGTAGCTAACTCCCCGTTAACTCTAGCGAAACTAACTCCCCGTTAACTCCTAATAACTACTAGTTTTCGAACTTCCGAAACTTAAATTATTTAATTCAAGTTTAGCAGGTTGTTAACTTGCTTACTTTAGGGGAGTCAAAGAAGATAATGAATTTAGCTCACGCTTCAATACTGTCGGGCTCCGAAGATGGCTGTGCCCACTCTCACCATATTAGCTCCCTCCTGGATGGCTACAGGATAGTCATCGCTCATGCCGAAGCTGAGGATGGGGAAGTCGTGAGGGGTGAAGCCCTGTGCCTGCAGCGGCCCCTGGAGCAATGCTTGCTGGCAGGCGGTGATCTGTCGGAACTCGCGTCGCCACTGCTCCTCATCGTCCACAAACGAGGCCATGCCCATCAGACCACGCAGGCTGACATGCGGCCAGCGCTCGCGTATGTTGCACGACGAGAGCAGCTCGATGAGTTCTTGAGGCAAGAAGCCCGATTTGCTCTCCTCCTGAGCTACATGCAGTTGCAGCAGTACGGGGATACGTCCATCGCTCAGTGTGCCCAGTGTGGCGCTTTCTGGTACGTCGGCAAAACGCTGCAGACGCTCGGCCTGGAACCGCACGGCTTGTCGTTCCACCTCGTCGAGCAGACGTTCGCTGTCGATGCTGTGAATCAGTGACACGATGGGAGCCAGATACTTCACCTTATTGGTCTGCAGGTGGCCGATAAAGTGCCACTCTACATCATGAGGCAGGACTTCGACCTTCAGCTTCAGCTCGTTCTCGCGACTCTCGCCGAAGATGCGCTGTCCGGCAGCGTATGCCTCCTGCAGTGCCTCCACAGGATGGTATTTCGACACCGCCACCAGCGTGACGCCTTCGGGCAGCGTGGAGCGGATTACGGAGAGATTCTGGGAAATCATTGTTTATTCTGCTACAGCCTCCTTAACCTCCACGCCAAACACATCCATCAGCGCAGTCTCAGAGATGGTGTTGATCTCCCAGTCGCTCATGGTGCCCTTCATGCCATCCTCCAGGTTCTTCACAGCACGCTGGAAGTCGCTGGCCTGTACCAGCATCACCGATGCCGACTTCTTTTCAGAACCTGATTTTTCGTCGAGCGTGATGAAGTTCACCTTGGCACGATACCACTTGTCGCCCTGTGGGTCGATGAACATCTCAGAGATGCGCTCCTTCTTGACTGCAGTCACCTCGAACTCGCCTACGATGAATGGGGTCATCTCCTCGATGATTCGGTTTTCGGCCTCGGTGAAGGTCATAGCGTCCACAAGATATGCTTCAGTAACTTTCTTCTGTGTTCCTGTCTCGAGTGTCTTCTCGTACTTGATTTTGCACTCGTACCAATTTGTCATTGCCATTGTTGTAATGCTTTTGATGTGAATAGAGAATCGTGAATAGAGCTGAGGGGTCAGATGTTGTCTGTTTGACCACTCTTCGGCTCCTCCACTTTTTGATTTTTTAACTGCAGATTGATCTGCTCAATATACCCCAGAACCTCGTCCCTGCCCGTACCTTTGTCCGAGCTTGTGGCGAACATGGGGGGGAGTTCCTCCCAATCCTCATGCAGCCGAGCGCAATAAGCCTTGTAGTTGTGGTGCCATTCGCGCTGGCTGATCTTGTCGAGCTTGGTGAAGATGATGGCGAAAGGGATGCCATTCATGGCAAGCATCTGCATGAATTCCAGGTCAATGCGCTGTGGAGCATGACGACTGTCGATGAGCAGCATCACGCAAGTCAATTGTTCGCGATTGAGGATGTAGCCATTGATCAGACGGTCCAGCTTGGCGAGTCCCTCCTTGCCGAGACGGGCATAGCCGTAGCCTGGCAGATCGACGATGTACCAGTCATCGTTGATGTTGAAGTGGTTGATGAGCAATGTCTTGCCTGGCTTGGCCGAAGTCTTGGCCAGTCCCTTGTGCTGTGTCAGCATGTTGATGAGCGACGATTTGCCCACGTTCGACCGACCGATGAAGGCCCATTCGGGCAACCGGGTGTCGGGGCACTTGCGCCAGTCAGCGTTGCTGATTACGTATTCCGCTTTCTTGATTATCATATTTCTATAGCCTGAAAATTGCAACTTTTGCGGCGCAAAGATACGTGTCTTTTCCGAGAAATCCAAAAAAAATGCCAAAAAAATGGCCGAAAGTTTGTTTGCTACGGATTTTATTTGTATCTTTGCACTCCTTTGTGTGTCAAATCCTGCGCGTCGGGATGAACATGTCAATCGACTTTTTTATCAATCAGACAATAAACTTAACATTAAGTATGAATAAGAAACTCTATTCAGCAATCAGCCTCGTATTGGCTATGGTTTCGGCCTCTGCTCTCAGCTCATGCATCGAGCATGATGAGAACGAGAGCGAGTCTCTGCTTCAGGGCTACTTCACTGTCGAGGGATCGCCCACAAAAGTCGTCCTGCATCAGGATGGCGGTGGCACTGTTATCCCCGATCTTTCTTCAATAAACAAGGTGGCGGATTTTGTCAATCATGATCGCTATATGCTTCAGCTCAAATATCGCAAGATGGATATCTCAGCTGACGGCAAGACCATCACAGGTGCACAGCTCTTTGGCGGTCAGGTAGTCCCCGTGAGCAATCCGTTGACCATACAGCAGGCATCAGATTCCTCGAAGCTCGTTCTGGCTCCAGACAGCCTCTTCTCGATGCGTCAGCTCTCGGGTTACTGGGCTTATCGTGGCTACCTTACCATTGTAGTCAATGGTGACTATTCCTATAAGATAACTGAAGGCAGAACCAACTACATCTATCCGTCCCTCTCGCTGGTCTATGATCCTGCCCAACTGAAGGAGCCAAACCGTTTGGACCTGACCCTCTGCTACAACCGTCACACCGACAAGCAGACCAGTTCGGCAGGAACCTACAATTTCCCGACCTCTTTCCGTCTGGATGAGTTTGCAGCTCTCGTTCCTGGCAACGACACCATTCAGGTCAGCATTGCAGGAGTTGGCATCACCACTACTCGTTTCAAAGTGGGACGACAGGATTTGCTGAAGGGTAACTACTAATCACGAATTGTTATTACAGATCTTTCGATAACCGAAAACCTGTCAAATCCGGTCGATTCCAATCGGCTCAGTTCGAATCTAAATGGCTCGAGTCGGATTCAATCGAAAAAAAATCACAAGAAGACTAAATGAACAAGAACACTCTCATCGGAACGCTGCTGATCTGTGTACTCCTATTCGGCTACACTTGGGTCAGCCAGCCATCGCCTGAGCAGATCGAGGCCCAGCGCCACTATCGCGACTCCATCGCTCAGGCTCAGCGTGAGGCTCTGGTCGATAGCGTTGCACAGGCCGAGATTGCTGCCATGCAGGCTGATGCCCAGCTCAACCCCATGGACAGTGCAGCAGTGGCTGCTCTTGACAGCCTCAATGCCCAGCGCGAACTCCAGACCTATGGCAACCTGGTTTCAGCCATTCGTGGCGAGGCTCAGACCATAACCCTGCACAACGACGTGCTTACCCTCGACATCAGTACTAAGGGCGGCCAGATCAGTCGTGCCACTCTTACACGATTCGACGACTATCTGGGCAAGGAGCTTGAGCTTTTCAACTCAGACAACAACGAGCTCTATTACACCATCAACACGCCCAAGGGCTCATTCACTACTGACAAGTTCTACTTCGAGCCAGTCAAGGTGACCGACACCCAGGCCACCATGCAGCTTAAGACCAGCGATGGTGCCGTGCTCGAGTTCGTGTATCGCCTGCCCGAGGCTGACAGCTACCTCGTGGAGTACAGCATCCACACACAGGGCGCCGACCGCATGATCAACGATCGCACCGTGCTCCTTAACTGGCGTCAGTCACTGCCTCGCACCGAGAAGGGCCAGTACTTCGAGGGCCGCTACTCTGAGCTTTATTACAAGTACGCCGGCCAATCGACCAACAACATGTCGAGCATGTCACCCGACGATGAGACCCTCGACAGCCGACTCACCTGGTTCGCCTTCCAGAACCAGTTCTTCTCAACGATGCTCGTGACCAACGACATCTTCACCGCTGGTCGTCTGCGTAGCGAGCCTGTCAAGGAAGAGGTCGACACCACCACCATCAAGAAGTACTATGCTGAGAATCTTGAGTTCGAACTTGATACTCGTCTCAACGAGCAGGTCATCCCTATGTGCCTCTACCTCGGTCCAAAGGACTACTGGCGTCTGTCAGACATGAACGACCAGGCTGCAGCCTTTGTGGGCAAGCAGAACGAGGACCTCAAGATGGAGAAATCCTATTACCTGGGTTGGCCAATCGTACGTCAGGTCAACCAGTGGATCATCATCCCAATCTTCCACTTCCTTGAGAAGATGCTCTCCAACTACGGCATCATCATCCTTATCCTGACGCTCTTCATCAAGCTCATTACGCTGCCAATGACCTATAAGTCATATAAGTCGTCGGCCAAGATGCGCATTGCCCAGCGTATGCCCGAGGTGCAGGCCATCAATGAGAAGTATCCCGATCAGGAGCAGGCTATGGAGAAGCAGCAGGCCCTCATGGCCTTCTACTCGAAGATCGGTGTGAGCCCGGCAGGCGGTTGTCTGCCTATGCTCATCCAGTGGCCAGTGCTCTTTGCTCTGTTCTACTTCTTCCCCACCAGCATCGAGTTCCGCCATCAGCCATTCCTCTGGGCTGATGACCTCTCGACCTACGATGCCTTCCTCACCTGGGATGCCAACATCCCTGTTGTGAACTGGATCTTCGGCCATCACCTCTCACTGTTCTGTCTGCTCATGACAGCCACCAACCTCTTCTATACCTGGTTGATGCAGAAGCAGAATCCTGCCCAGCAGTCTATGCCTGGCATGAAGCTTATGATGTACGGTATGCCGCTGATGTTCCTCTTCTTCCTCAACAACTACTCTTCAGGTCTCTCTTACTACTACTTCCTCTCAACCCTCCTGGGCATCCTCATCACCTATGGAATCCGTTGGTCGATGAACGAGGACAAGATCCTGGAACAGATGAAGGAGAACCTCAAGAAGCCTGCCAAGGCCAAGAAGGCCAGTGGCTGGATAGCCCGCCTTCAGGAGGTGCAGCGCCAGCAGCAGGAGCAGCTCCGCAAGCAGCGTGAGGAGCAGATGCGTCGTCAGCGCAGATAAGCGACTTACACATTATATATAATATATAGCGAAAGCATTATTTACTTATCGTAAACGAGCAACCACTTTCATGTCGTCCCTTTGGAATCGACGATGAAAGTGGTTGCTTCTTGTTTGATTAGTCAGCCGAGTAGTTTTTTTTTGATTACAGTCTGCTGAGTAGTTCCTGACAGCCTTCGAGACAGTCGCGCCAGGTGGCTTCGAAGTTGTCGGTGTACCAAGGGTCTGAGACTTCGCCAGGGCGTGAAGTGAAGTCGAGGAGGCGGTGGATCTTGCCTTCCGGATCGCCTCCGTAGAGGCGCTGCATATTGCGTATGTTCCAGTCGTCCATACCGATGAGCAGATCGTAATGCTGGTAGTCGCGACGAGTAAGCTGACGTGCTGCATGGCCATCGCAACGGATGCCATGTTCAGCAAGCTTGCGCCGAGCGGGTGGATAGACGGGATTGCCGATTTCTTCGGTGCTGGTGGCTGCTGAGGCTATCTCGAACTCGTGAGAGCGGCCGGCCTGCGAGACCAGCCACTTCATCACGTATTCGGCCATTGGACTGCGGCAGATATTGCCGTGGCAAACAAAGAGTATGCGATGCATATTGAAGTTTGAATAGTTTGAAGGGTTTGAAAGGTTTGAGGGGTACTTTCAAACGCTCAAACCTTTCAAACTTTTGAGCTTACTTTACAGCTTCCAGCTGGTCGATGACCTCCTGGCACTTATCGACCACCTTGCGCTGCATGTTGTAGCCGATCAGGAAACCGACGGTAGCGCCACCGAGCACCATCACATAGACTACCCACTGATGATTGCCGAAGTAGAAATGGTCATTGTAGTCATAGCATACCCAGGCGAGCCAGGGCAGGATCATGGCTGGAGCAATGCGAGTGATCCAGATGTGGTACATGTGCTTGACGCTGGCAAATGCCTGTGCTACGGTAGCGATGTCATCGGTGTACAGGTTGGCCTGGTTTACAGGACGATGGCAGTACCAGGTGGCTACGATGCAGAAGATCATCATCAGGGCTGTGGCCATAGCCAGATACACGGATGAGTGACCTGTGTAGGCAATCAGGAACCACGTTGCTGCACCTGTGATGCCGAGGATGGTCTCACTCTTTCCGTGTAGGTTCAGAATCTGCTTGCCGTCGCGCATCGAGGCACGCAGCAGGCGGTCGCTGACGATATCTTGCTTGTTGAGCTTCTCCTTGAGGAGAGCAATCTGGTTACGCATTTCGAGGATGTCTTTTTCTTCCATAGTTGTAGTTAGTTTAGAGTTTAGAGATTAGAGTATAGAGTTGATTAATCGTGCATGGACTTGAGCTGCTCCTTGATGCGGAAGAGCTTGACGCCGACGTTCTGTGCTGAGATGCCTACGATGGCGCCGATCTCGTCATAGCTCATGTCTTCGAGCCAGAGCAGGATGATGGCGCGATCCACCAGGCCGAGCTTGCCGATGCGCTTGTGCAGGAGCTGTACCTGGAGGGTGGCAGCGTCCTGGTCGTTGTAGAGGTCGATGTCGAGCGAGAGGGGGACCTTCTCGCCCTGGCTCTTCTTCTTGCGTTCGGCCGAGATGCAGGTGTTAAGGGCTACGCGCCACACCCAGGTCTCTGTCTTGCTGTCGCCACGGAACGACTCGAAGCCGTTCCAGAGGTTGACCAGCGTATCCTGGAAGAGGTCTTGCACCTCGTCCTTATCCTGCGAGAACATATAACAGACCGTGTAGATGGTCGATTTGTTCTCTTTTACGATTTGTGTAAATCTGCTTTCGTCTCTCATTTTGTTTTTGCGTTTAGTGCAGGTGTCCTGCTCTTTCGAATCAAGTTACACCCATTAGACGCAAAGGGTGGGAAGAAAATTACAGGGAAATGCGTTTTTTTATCAATTTTTTTCTGAAGTTTTGGAAATGCTCCACTGCATTGAAACAACTGAAGCTTGCGAAAGGTGATTAATTTTCTTTCTTCACCTCCTTCTTGGCAGGAGCGACAGGCGCTTTGTCCTCAGATGGCTTAACCTCCTGTACCTTGCGTCCGATCTTTGCAAAGGCTGCCACGTAGTCTTCTGGCTTAGCCTTGTCTGCATCGTAGGTGATGGTGACAGTCTGGTCCTGGAGCGAGGTCTCGATGCGCTTAGTGCCTTTGACAAAGCGTACGTTGGTCTTGATCTTCTTCTCGCAGTTCTGACAAGTCATGACTGGGGTAGGGGTGAAGACGATGGTCTGGATGTTTTCGGCCATGGCCGAAAGGGTGACGAGGGCCATTGTGGCCAGAGCGATTAGCTTGCGCATGATAAATAAGGATATAGAAGTTTAGTTTATTTTGATAAACGGATAATGGTTCAACGTTTATTGTTAACTGTTCGCTGTCAATCTTTCTCGAACTTGATTCGTATGCCTGCATAGAACATGGCACCCTCCACAGGGCCCCATACCTGGGTGGCATCGAAATGCTGTGACCAAGGATTGCTGGCACCGAGGATCGGGTCCTTGATCTTGTAGTTGGTGAGGTTCTCACCACCGACATAGAGCGAGAAATGCTGGAATTCGCGCGTCACTTGAGCCTGCAACTGTCCATAGGCAGGATAGCGGGTCTCGTGGTCATAGAGTTCGCCAGGACCATTGAGCTGTGCAGTGACGTCGAACTGCCAGAATTCAAGCGGTGTCTTATAGGAGAGGGTCAGCAGTCCTTTGTAGCGTGAGGTGAGCGGACGCTGATGCAGCTTGCCATCCAGATAGGTGGTGCGGGCATCGTTGTAGCGGAAAGCAACCAGAGTGGTAAGACCCTCAAGGAGGGGATAACTGGCATCGACCTGCAGGGTGTGACTGTAGCTCTTGCCCTGGAGGTTAGTGAAGACCAGATAGTAGTTTTCAATGAATCCTAAATACTCTTCCCGCGTCCTTTCAGCTGAGTGGTCGATGACCAACTGGTGCTGGAAGTCGGTGTAATAATACTCGGCGTTCAGTTCAAGCTCCTTGTCGGCCAGAGGCAGCACAAGACTAGTTGAGATGCCATAATTCCATGCCTCTTCCTGGTCGGGAAAGAAACGCTTGCCATAATCCTCTTTCCATTCGCGTCCTGTGACCATCATAGAGACGTTCTCGGCCAAAGGGTGGGGTGTGCGATAGCCCTTGCCAGCTGAGGCACGAAGGGTGAACCATTCGGTGGGCGAGTACTTGACGTGCAGGCGAGGCGTGACAAACCAGCGCTTGTATAGGTCGGTGTGGTCGGCACGGATGCCTGCCATGACGGAGAGCATGTCATCAATCTTATAGGTGTACTGGGCATAGGCTCCCATGGTGGTCTCCTGTTCAGACTTCTGAGAGAACCACTGCTTGGAGAGATCTATGCCTGGTATGTCGAGCACGTAGGGGAGATTGGAGTCTTCGACTGTGGATTCCTGATCCTTGTAGTAGCGATTCTTGTAATAATCGTGATTCACAGAGAGACCAACAGAGAGGTTATGGCGCTCAGTGAGGTCAGTCTCGTACATCAGTTGTGCATAACCATTCTTCTGCAAGATGTCGTAATGCGTGAGTCCGAAGCTGTTCGCTGCATCGTGCCATGAGCCGTGGAGCATGAGGGCGATGGAGGAGTTGTGACCGTCGTTGAAGGGGAAGCCATTTTTCCACTGTGCCTCGTAGCGGTCGGTCTTGATGCCGATGGTGTAGGGATCATAGTCGAGATGCTGGGCATGGCTGCCGATCTGTCCGCTTTTCCGCTCATCGTGAAGGGCACGGACAAAGAGCTGGCTGATCCAACCAGGTGCGACGTATGCCAGGCGAGGCATCACGTTCCATTGTCGTTGCTTCGGCATATCGACGAACGTGTCGCCATTGCCATCATGTGTCTGTTGTCGGTCCTCGAAGTGGGTGAGTATGCTGGCAGAGAATCTGTCTGTGAAGTGATGACTGGCGTCGAGGTTGAGCTCGTACTTCAGCTGGTTGTCCAGATAGGCATTGGCGCGCACACCATCGATGGCCTGTGGCTTGAGGTACTCGATGTTGATCTGGCCTGTGGTGCTCTCATAGCCATTCCTGACGCTCGACGCACCCTTGCTCACCTGGATGGACTGCATCCAAGGCCCAGGAACGAAACTGAGGGCAAGGGGAATGGCGGCACCGCGCAAGTTAGGCACTTTTTCAGTCATCATCTGCACGTATGTGCCACTGAGGCCAAGCAGTTTAATCTGCTTGGCTCCAGTGGCTGCATCGGAGTAGTTGACATCGACCGAGGGATTGGTGACAAACGATTCGCCCAAATTGCAGCAGGCAGCCATCACCAGTTGTTGCTGGCCGATGATCTCAGTATTGGTAGTGACGTGCTGCACCTTCAGCCGGTTGCCACGAGTCATGTTAACCTCCACCTGTTCGAGCTGGAGGGTGTCGCGCTCGAAGTCGGTATATTCCGTCTTCACCGTCTGATTCTGTGCCATCAGCCGCAGAGGCAGAGAGCAGAGCAGGAGAGCGAAGAGGTGAGAATATCTTGGGGTCAGAAAGAAATTTGTCTTTGTCATATAATATTAAAAACGAGTGCAAAGATAGTGGCTTTTTCTCGATTTTCCAAGAAAAATAGAGACAAGTTAAGATAAACGGTAGTTATGTGGATAGTTTTTTGCTGTTTTATTTGGCTAATGTGCCGTTTTTTGCTACCTTTGCCCGCAAATTATCGATAAATACACTCATTATGGAACAAGAACCAATTCTCAATGCACATAATAAGCTCGAATATGAGCCTGCCCACACGGCAGAGCATATCCTGAACCAGACGATGGTGAGGATGTATGGTTGCCCACGTTCGCGTAATTCGCATGTGGAGCGCAAAAAGTCGAAGCTGAACTACGAGCTGGCCGAGTGCCCGAGCGATGACGAGGTGAAGGCGATCGAAGAGCAGGTCAACGCCATCATCGCTGCTGATGTTGCTGTGACCACTGAGTTCGTGACGCGCGATCAGGTGCCAGCCGAGGTGAGCCTGGAGAAGTTGCCCGACGATGCCTCGGCCACGCTGCGACTGGTGCGCATAGGCGATTACGACGTGTGTGCCTGCATTGGTAGTCATGTGGAGCATACAGCAGAGTGCGGGCATTTCCGCATCTCCTCGACCTCGTGGACGCCCTATGTATCAGCCACTCCATGTCCCTATCCCACCGAAGCCCCCAAGGGCGGCACCTTCCGCATCGTATTCCGCTTGGATGGCGCGGCAGTGAGGTATTGAATTTGACAATGGAGAACTTCTTTCAACGTCGTAAAAATGCCATGTCGGGATATAAAAACGATATGAAATTGGAAAAAACACGGGTAGATAATAAAAAAAAGAATGAGAATAGGTGGATGATATTAAGATAATGTGTATCTTTGCATGCTGATTCCGATGTAGGCTCCATAAGAAATGTCCACGAGGGACGTTCGCCTTGCGGAGAAAACTATTAAAAGTTTTTTGAACAAATGTTCGCAATTGTTGAGATTAAGGGCCAGCAGTTCAATGTTGAGCCTGATCAGAAGATCTGCGTTTTGAACATCGCAGACGCAAAGGTTGGCGACGAGATCACTATCGACAAGGTTCTCCTCGTTAACAACGACGGTGCAATCACCGTTGGTACCCCAGTAGTTGAGGGTGCAAAGGTAGTTCTTGAGGTAACTCAGGTTGAGGTACGTGGCAAGAAGATTAAGGTGTTCCACAAGATCCGTCGCAAGGGCTTCGATAAGCTCGTCGGTTCGCGTCAGCACTTTACCGAGGTGTTAGTTAAGTCGATTGTTGCATAAGCGAATTTCGCTATTTAAAAAGAAAGGAAACAAGCACTATGGCACACAAAAAAGGTGTAGGTAGTTCTAAGAACGGCCGCGAGTCTCATTCAAAGCGACTCGGTGTTAAGAAGTTTGGTGGCGAAATCGTTAAGGCTGGCAACATCCTCGTTCGTCAGCGTGGCACCAAGCACAACCCAGGTCTCAACGTAGGCCTTGGTAAGGACGATACCCTCTACGCTCTCATCGACGGCAAGGTAGTATTTACCAAGAAGCGTGAGAACAAGAGCTACGTCTCTGTTGAGCCACTGGCATAAAAGGAACCTTCCCCCTGCCCCTCCCGTAAAAGGGCAGGGAGTAGTATGTTTCTTGTACAGAGGTTCATACTTCAAAAGAATTAAGGGCAATTGACTACTGGTTTTCAGTTGTCGATTGTCCTTCTTCTGTTATATTGCAGAATAAATATTAATAAGAAAATAGTCGCACCTCTCCGCGACAAAGTGGGTAACTACTCCCCTCCCTTGACGGGAGAGGGACCGGGGGAGGGTTTATATGCTTACACTGAAACTGATTACCGAGCAGTACGATCGTGTGATTGCCGGTTTGAATAAGAAGCACTTCAAGGGCGCCAAGGAGGCCATCGATGCCGTGATTGCCAAGGATCAGGAGCGCAAGAGCACCCAGCGAATGCTGGATGACAACCTGGCTGAGGCCAACAAGCTGGCTAAGACCATCGGCATGCTGATGAAGCAGGGCCAGAAGGAGGAGGCTGAGCAGGCTAAGGCACGTGTGGCCGAGCTGAAGGGCACCAACAAGGAGCTCGATGACAAGAAGGCTGCTCTGGAGCAGGAGATCGTCACCATGCTCTGCCAAATCCCTAACATCCCATACGACGAGGTACCTGAGGGTAGCTGCGCCGAGGATAACTGGGTTGTGAAGTCAAACCTGAAGGAGTGTGTAGTCGGCAAGGACACCGTGGGCAACTGGGATGCCAATCCTGATGCTCAGTACCCTGATGCCAAGTTGCCACACTGGGAGCTCGCCAAGAATCTGAACCTCATCGATTTCGACCTGGGTGTGAAGATCACTGGCGCAGGTTTCCCTGTCTATCGCGGCTTGGGAGCTCGCTTGCAGCGTGCGCTCATCAACTTCTTCCTCACCGAGGCTGCCAAGGCCGGTTACGAGGAGATCATGCCACCTACAGTAGTCAACAAGGACTCTGGTTATGGTACTGGCCAGTTGCCAGACAAGGAGGGTCAGATGTATCACTGCGAGGTGGACGACTTCTATCTGATTCCAACTGCTGAGGTGCCTGTCACCAACATCTATCGTGACGTGATCCTCGACGAGAAGGAGCTGCCTATCAAGAACTGTGCCTACACTCAGTGCTTCCGTCGTGAGGCTGGCTCGTATGGCAAAGATGTGCGTGGCTTGAACCGCTTGCATGAGTTTTCGAAGATCGAGATCGTGCGCATTGACACTCCAGAGCATTCGGCTGAGAGCCACAAGGAGATGCTCGAGCATGTAGAGGGCCTGTTGCAGAAGCTGGGTTTGCCATACCGCATCCTGCGTCTCTGCGGTGGTGACCAGTCGTTTACCAGCGCTGTTTGCTATGACTTCGAAGTTTATTCTGCTGCACAGAGCCGCTGGCTCGAGGTTTCGTCGGTATCGAACTTCGATACCTATCAGGCCAACCGTCTGAAGTGTCGCTATCGTAACAGCGAGACCAAGAAGACTGAGTTGTGCCACACCTTGAATGGCTCTGCCCTGGCACTGCCTCGCATCGTGGCTTCGATTATGGAGAATTACCAGCAGGCTGACGGTACCATCCGTGTGCCTGAGGTTTTGAAGCCTTGGATGGGTGTGGACGTGATTGCGTAACTTTTAAAAAATAATTAGCTATGAAGAATTTTGCAAAAGTATTACTCCTTGGTGCCATGCTGATGGCTCCATTGGCAAGTTTCGCTGACAACGACATCGAGAAGCTCAGCAAGGACTACAAGTATCAGATTGAGGCTCTGAAGGGTCAGATTAAGACCAACAAAGCCGAGCAAAAGCGTACTCCAGACAACATTCAGCTCAAGGCCGATGGCGAGCAGATGAAGGTGAAGTTGGCAGAGTTGAAGGCTAACAAGAAAGTGCTCGACAAGGCATTGAGCACTGAGAAGAAGGCCAAGCAGGCTGAGGATCGTGCCAAGAAGGCCAAGAAGGAGGCTGAGGACGCTGCCAAGGATGCAGCTAAGCTTTTCAAATAATCCTTTCGCAAGTTTTACTTAAAGGGGAGTATTCTTGCTCCCCTTTTACACTACTGATAGTAAGCAAGTTGCAGACTTGCGAGAAACTAACACATTATCACACAGAGAGCTATGAATCGCGAACAACTCTTCGAGCAGATCAAACAGAAGAAGACCTTCCTGTGCGTAGGTCTCGACACCGATATCAAGAAGATTCCTGAGCACCTGCAGCAATTGCCACCTGCTGAGGCTATCTTCGAGTTCAATAAGGCCATCATCGATGCTACCGAACCCTACTGCATTGCCTACAAGCCTAATCTGGCATTTTACGAATGCTTTGGCGTGGAGGGATGGATTGCCTTCGAGAAGACGGTGGAGTATATCCGCACCAACTATCCTAACCAGTTCATCATTGCTGATGCCAAGCGTGGCGATATCGGCAACACCTCTATGCTCTATGCCCGTTCGTTCTTCGAGCACATGGATCTGGATGCTGTGACAGTGGCTCCCTACATGGGTGAGGACTCAGTGAAGCCTTTCCTCGGTTATGAGGGTAAGTGGGTGATCTGCTTGGCTTTGACTTCGAACAAGGGCTCGCATGACTTCCAGCTTTCGAAGGTCGATGGCACAGAGGAGCGTCTGTTTGAGAAGGTGCTGCGCACCGTAAAGACTTGGGGCACTGAGGATCAGATCATGTTCGTTGTGGGTGCTACTCAGGGCCAGATGTTCAAGGATATCCGTCGAGTGGCTCCTGACTCATTCCTGCTCGTGCCTGGCATTGGTGCTCAGGGCGGCAGCTTGGCCGAGGTGGTGAAGTATGGCATGAACAGCCAGTGCGGTCTGATCGTGAACTCAAGCCGTGCCATCATCTATGCTGACCACACCGAGCAGTTCGCTCAGGTGGCTGGCATCGAGGCTAAAAAGGTGGCCGACGAGATGGCTCAGTATCTTTGAGTTAGTTGCCTAAACGCTTGAGCAGCGACTCGCGGTAGCTGCCTCCAATGGGAATCTTCTGGCCAGCCACTGTGACCGTGACCTGATCAATCTCGGAGATGAGTGGGATGGAGACAATGTAACTTTTGTGCACACGAACAAAGCGATCCTGTGGCAGCAGTTCTTCGAGCGACTTGAGGCTGTAGAGGGCTGTGATGCGCTTCCCCGTGGTATAGAACGAGACATATTCGTGCTGGCCTTCTATGTAGAGAAGGTCAGCATAGTTTATTTTATACAGTTTGTAGTCGGCCTTGACCATCATGTATTCTTTCTGGACCGATGGGGCAGGAGACTCTGTTTCAGCCACTACTGATGGTTCCACATCGGCCGAATCTGCACTGACTGGCTCAGCTGTATTAGTACTGGCCGAGGCATCGATCTTCTTCTTTGCCTTCTCTATGGCCTGAAGGAATCGGGGCAGGGCGATAGGCTTGAGCAGGTAATCGACGGCTGAGACCTCGTAACTCTCCAGAGCATATTCTGTGTAGGCGGTGGTGAAGATGATGGCGGTCACGTTCTTCAGCGTGCGAGCCAGTTCCAAGCCATTGAGGTCAGGCATGTGTATGTCGAGCAGCAGAATGTCAATCTGTTGCTCCTTGGCTATGGTGTAGGCCTCGAATGCGTTCTGTGCCATTCCGATGAGCTGCAAGTCAGGCATCTTTTCGACAAAGCCCTTCAGAAGCTTACGGGCCAGAAATTCGTCATCTACGATCAGTACTTTATACATGGGGGAGTTTTTTTCGGATTATGGATTATGTGTAGTTAACTGATGTGCAGTATGGTCTTGTAGCGTTCAGGATCATCGAGCACCTTAAACGAGCATTGGTTGCCGAAGAGCATTTCCAGACGTTGCTTCACGTTGAGCAGTCCGATGCCTGTGCGCTCGTCATCCTTCGTGCTGAGCACGGTGCCCACGTGTTTGGAGTTTTCGGCAGTGAAGAGCAGACCGGTGGCATCCTGCAGTAGGGTAATCTTGATCCAGGCCTTCGGATTATCGACAATGCGCGAGTGCTTGAAGCAGTTTTCGATCATTGGCTGCAGAATCATGGGGGGTATTTTATAGTTCGGATCGGTGATGTGGCAATCGAACTTGAGCTGAGGCTCATGATCCATGCGGATGCGCTGGAAGTCAATGTAGTTGTTGATGTAGTGAATCTCTTTCTGCAGCAGCACGGTGTTTGACGAGCAGTCATCAATCACGTAACGCAACATTTCGGAGAGTTTGAGCACCGAGTCAGGGGTGCGTTCGTCCTGCGTCATGGAGAGGGCATAGATGCAGTTGAGTGAGTTGAAGAGGAAGTGCGGATTGATCTGCGAACGCAGGTATTTCAGTTGGTTACGCATCTGCTCCTCGCGGAATGTCTGCTCATCCCTTCGCTGCATGTCGATGAGGTACGACACACTTGTCACTGTGGCAGTGGTGAGCAGCAGGAAGATGTATTTAGTGTGCAGGAGAATGACACCCATACCATCGCTGACTTCGAGAATCTGGAACTCCTCCTTGTAGTGCTCTGACAGATACCTGAACAAGACGAGATCCCACCGATAGAAGATCAGCATCAGGATTATCACCGTCAGGAGTGTCGTAAGGAAGAACCACCCTCGGCTACGATGCAGCAGTCGTGGCAGCAGCACCTCCTGCAGCATGCACCATAGCAGCACCATGGGCAGAATGTTGTCTGTCGAGACTACCACTGCCGGCAACAAGGTCAGATGACGGCACGATACCACAATGAAGAGCAGGTAGAGCGCCAGCCAGGTCAGCACTTTGACATGTCTTCGCACGAAATTGATGAAGCTCAGGTGTTGCATAGCAATGCGGCTAATGGAGGGTTATGTGGGTGCAAAGATATGGCATATTATTGACAATTCCAAATTATCGACCGAAATTTTAAAACTTTTTAGGGATAGGTTTTCTGCGTCTGAAACGTGTTGTTCTGCAACGTGGGGTTTGCCTTTTGTGTTATTAAATCTTAAAACTGCATTTCTGCCGTTTTGTTGGGTGAGGATTGTCCATGCTTGATTGAATGCCTTTTCCACATTATATTTATTATATATATCTTTGCGTGCTCAATTTGGAGTATGACAATTCGTAAATAACAAAACAATTTAACAATATAAGAAACTATGAAACGTCTTTTCCTTGGACTGACCGCCTTGTTGGGCCTGTCGTTCATGATGCCACAGCGCACCATGGCACAGGTTGCTGCCGACAGCGTGGAGCTCAGTCTCGACAAGGTTCTGGAGATTGCCCTGAGCGACAATCCGGACATCCAGGTGGCCAACAAGACCATCGAACTCAAGAAGTATGCCAAGAAAGAGTCCATCTCTGGCCTCTTCCCGTCCGTTTCGGTATCGGCAGCTGGCACCAAGAACATCCTGGTGGCTACGATGGCCATGGCCATGGGCGACCAGGTCATCAAAGTACAGATGGGTCGTCCCTATAACTACTCACTCTCCAGCACCGCTGCAGTGCCTCTGTTTGCTCCACAGCTCTGGAAGTCCATCGAGGTGAGCGAGGAGCAGGTGCAGCTGGCCGTGGAGCAGGCTCGCGAGAGCAAGGTCAACACCATAGCCAGCGTCAAGAACGCCTACTACCAGCTCCTGCTGGCTCGTGACAGCTACGAAGCCCTCATGGCTGGCTATCGCACAGCTTCGCGTAATGCTGAAGATACCCGTCACAAGTTCGAGCTTGGTTCGGTCAGCGAGTACGACAAGCTCACGGCCGATGTGCAGCTCGCCAGCCTCAAGCCTAACATGCTGGCTGCTGAGAATGGCATCAAGCTGGCCGAAATGCAGCTCAAGGTGCTCATGGGTGTGGACGTCAACGAACCTATGAAGTTCCGTGGCAAGCTCAGCGACTACGAGGAGGGCCTCTTCAGCGACCTCATGAACCTGCGTGGCGACACCGCTCTGACCGACAACTCTACCCTGCGTCAGCTCGACTACAACGAGCGTCTGCTGCGTCTGAGCGAGAAGATCAATCGTCTGGGTTACCTGCCAACGCTGGCCCTGGCTTTCCAGGCAGGCTATTCGGCCATGCCTTCAGAGTTTAATCCCATCAAGGCTCCATACTATGGTTCGTCCAGCATCTCTCTCAGCTTCTCCTGGACCTTGTTCGACGGCATGCAGAAGTACATGAAGAGCAAACAGAACAAACTGCAACTCGAGAACCTTGAGATCCAGAAGGAGAATGTGCTCCGTCAGCTGGAGCTCGCAGTCAATGCCAGCCTTAATGGCATCACAACCGCTGCTGAGCAGGTCGTTTCGACCAAGGAGAATGTCTATTCGGCCGAGCGTGCCTACAACATCTCCGAGAAGCGCTATTCCGTCGGTTCTGGCACCATGCTCGAGCTCAATTCGAGCGAGTCGAACCTCCTGAATGCTCGTCTGCAGTATGTGCAGTCCATCTATGACTTCCTCACCAACCGTGCAAACCTCGAGAAGACTCTGGGCAAGGTGGTGACCGACAAATAAGCGTCGGACAAGGATTTTTGACCTCCTGACACAGAAATAATAAAAAAACTAATATACAATGAAGAAATCATTTTTCCTTGCCTCTGCAGCCATAGCAGCCCTTGCTATGAGCTCGTGTGGAGGTGCCAAGACCACTGATGCCACCCTTGTACGTCTGGCTCAGGACACAGTCAACGTTACAATTCAGAACGTAGTCGCTCAGGATGTTGACCAGGTGATTACCTACAGTGCCACTGTCGAGGCCAACGTCGTTAACCAGATTGCCCCACAGGCTCCCGTGCGTATCCGTAAGATCATGGCCGAGGTGGGCGATCGCGTGAGCAAGGGTCAGACCCTCGTGCAGCTCGACAACAATAACCTCAACCAGCTCAAGGCTCAGCTCGAAAACCTTGAGGTGGAGTTCGGTCGTATGGACGAGCTCTACAAGGTGGGTGGTGTGTCTAAGAGCCAGTGGGATCAGGTCAAGACCCAGCTCGACGTGATGCGTTCCACCTATGCTAACCTCGAGGAGAACACCCGACTGGTGAGCCCTATCAGCGGTGTGGTCAGCGCCCGTAACTATGACAATGGTGACCTCTATCAGGGCCAGCCAGTGCTCGTGGTGGAGCAGATCACTCCTGTCAAGCTCCTCATCGACGTGAACGAGACCAACTATAGCCAGTTCCGCGTGGGCATGCCTATCGACAACATCACCCTCGAGGCTTATCCTGGCGAGGTATTTGCTGGCAAGGTGAGCATCGTATATCCTACCATCAACACTGCTACTCGCACCTTCCAGGTCGAGGTGACCATTCCTAACCAGAACCAGCGCGTGCGTCCAGGCATGTATGCTCGTGTCAACGTGAACCTCGGTACTGCTCACCACACCACCATTACTGACCAGGCTGTTCAGAAGCAGATCGGTTCAGGCGAGCGTTTCGTCTATGTGCTCTCGGCCGACGGCAAGACTGTCAGCCACCGCACCGTCGAGGTAGGCCGTCGTCTGGAGGGCGATCTGTCCACCCAGTACGAAATTATCAGCGGTCTCAACGAGGGCGAGAAGGTAGTGCTCAGCGGCTTCTCAAAGCTGGCTGATGGCCGTCCGGTTAATGTGATCAGCAAGTAAATTCTTTTTTGTTAATAGTTAATTGGTTCTTTCGTTCCTTTGTTCTTTTTGTTCCTTTGTTCTTTTGTTGATAGGTTAATTCGTTTGTGCGTTCATTTGTTTTTTGCATATAGTTTCAGAGCACATTAACAAAACAACACAACAACACATTAACAAAACAACACAACAACAAAAGAACAAAAGAACACAACAACAACTAACACCCCCAACATTATGTCAATATACGAAGGTTCGGTCAAACGACCGATTATGACCACGCTGGTATTCGTTGCCATCGCCATCTTTGGTCTCTTCTCGCTGTCGAAGCTCCCTATCGACCTCATGCCAGATATCGAGACCAACATGATCATGGTGATGGAGACCTATCCGGGTGCCAGTGCTGAGGATATCGAGAATAACGTGACCCGTCCGCTCGAGAACGTCCTCAACTCAGTGAACTATCTCAAGCACATGACCACGCAGTCACGTGAGAACTACTCGCTCATCACCCTGCAGTTCGAGTATGGCTATGATATCGACGACCTCACCAATGACGTGCGCGACAAGCTCGACATGATCTCGCAGTCGCTGCCTGATGGTGCTGGCAATCCTATCATCTTCAAGTTCTCGGCCGACATGATCCCTATCCTCATGCTTTCGGCCAAGGCCAATGAGAGCCAGGAGGCCCTCTACAAGATCCTGGACGACAATGTGGTCAACCCCATTGCCCGTATCGCAGGCGTGGGTACCGTGTCCATTGCCGGTGCTCCACAGCGTGAGATCTATGTATATTGCGATCCTGTGAAGCTCGAGGCCTACAACCTCACCATCGAGACCATCTCCAACGTCATCACCATGGAGAACCGCAACGTGCCTGGTGGCTCGTTCGACGTGGGCAACAATGCCTTCTCCCTTCGCGTAGAAGGTGAGTTCGATGATCCTAAGGAGATGGAGGAGATCGTCGTTATGTCGCGTGGCAACCAGGTGGTTCGCCTCAAGGACGTAGCCCGAGTGGTCGATACCGTACAGGAGCGTGCCCAGAAGACCTTCACCTACGGTCCTAGCGAGATCGATCCACGAGGCTACAATGGTAGCCAGGGTGCCATGATCATCGTCCAGAAGCAGTCTGGTGCCAACTCAGTGGCTATTGCCGAGAAAGTGCTCGACATGCTTCCCACACTGCAGCGCAACCTCCCTTCTGACGTAGAGCTTGGCATCATCGCCAACACCTGCGACAACATCTATGCCACCGTAGCCTCACTCGAGGAGACCATCGCCTACGCCATGCTCTTCGTTGCGCTCGTCTGCTTCCTCTTCCTGGGTCGCTGGCGTGCTTGCGTGGTCATCATCATCACCATCCCATTGTCACTGGTGGCTTCGTTCATCTACCTGGCCGTAGCTGGTTCTTCGCTCAACATGATTTCGCTCTCATGTCTCTCCATCGCTATCGGTAACGTCGTCGATGACGCCATCGTAGTCCTGGAGAACGTCACCAACCACATCGAGCGCGGCTCTGAGCCCAAGCAGGCAGCCATCCATGGCACCAACGAGGTGGCCATCTCCGTTATCGCCTCTACGCTCACCATGATCGGTGTGTTCTTCCCACTCACCATGGTGACGGGCATGGCAGGTGTGCTCTTCAAGGAGCTTGGCTGGATGATGTGCATCATCATGACTGTGTCAACTGTCTCAGCCCTCTCGTTCACCCCAATGCTCTGTTCGCAGATGCTTCGCCTCAAGAAGCGCGAAGGCTGGTTTGCCCGCTGGTACAACCACTACATCGTGCGTGGCATGCTCGACAAGCTCGATGCCTGGTACGAGAAGCGCATCAACTGGGCCGTTCGTCACCGCAAGACCATGGTCGGTTCCATCCTGCTCTTCTTCATCGTCTCAATGACTCCATTGGCCATGAAGCAGATCAGTACAGGCTTCTTCCCATCGTCCGATAGTGGTCGTATCTCCATCACCCTGCAGCTGCCTGTAGGCACCCGTCAGGCCGAGGCTGACCGCCTCTCTGACGAGCTGGCCAACAAGTGGATGGCCCGCTGGGGTACCCCCGACAAGAAGATCCTGCGTGCATGTAACTACTCGACCGGTCAGGCCGACACCGACAATACCTTTGCCTCGATGCGCGACAACGGTACGCACATCATCTCGTTCAACATTGCCATGTACAATGTGGCAGACCGTATTGCCGACGAGACCATGTACACCGTGGCCAACCAGATTCGTGAGGATCTGAAGCAGTATCCTGAGTTCAGCCGCGTCATGGTGACCGAGGGTGGCCAGCAGGGCATGGGTGGCCAGTCAACCGCAGCTTTCGAGATCTACGGCTATGACCTCACCCAGACCGACTCGCTTGCAACCATTCTCAAGAACCGCATCACCGCAGCAGCAGGCGATAGCGTGAGCCAGATCAACATCTCTCGTTCCGACTATCAGCCAGAGATCCAGGTGGAGTTCGATCGTGAGAAGCTCGCCCTCTATGGCCTCAACCTCACCACTGCTGGTACCCTGATCCGCAATCGTTTCAACGGCTCTACCGCCTCTTACTACCGTGAGGATGGCGAGGAGTACGCTATCCGAGTGCGTTACGAGCCAGGAGTGCGCGAGAGCGTCGAGACCCTTGAGAACGTACTGCTCTATGGCCAGAACGGTTCGAAGGTGCGTGTCAAGGACGTCGGCAAGGTAGTCGAGCGCTATTCATTGCCAACCATCGAGCGTAAGGACCGCCAGCGCATCAACACCGTGACCTGCGTCGTCAATACCGACGTAGCCAAGCTCGGTCAGGTCGTAACCATTGGCGAGAATGTCATCGAGAGCATGCGCGAGGATGGCCTCCTCACTGGCGATGTCACCATCCAGGTGGCAGGTTCCTACGAGGATCAGCAGGAGTCGTTCCGCGACCTTGGCACCTTGGGCATCCTCATCCTGCTCATCGTCTTCATCGTCATGGCAGCTCAGTTCGAGTCGTGGAGCGATCCGTTCATCATCATGCTCATCTCCATCCCATTCACCTTCACCGGCATTGTGCTGGCACTGTGGATGACGGGTGTCGAGCTCAACATCATGTCCATGCTCGGTGCCATCATGCTGATCGGTATCGTGGTTAAGAACGGTATCGTGCTCATCGACTACATCCACCTCCTTCGCGAGCGTGGCCTCTCGGTAGTGCAGGCTGTCGTCAAGGCTGGCCGCAGCCGTCTGCGTCCTGTATTGATGACCACCCTCACCACCCTGCTCGGCATGTTGCCAATGGCCATCGGCACAGGTCAGGGTTCAGAGATGTGGCAGCCACTCGGCATCTCCATCATCGGCGGTCTGCTCGTTTCCACCGTCATGACCCTTGTGGTTGTTCCTTCGGTTTACTGCATCTTCCAGGGAGCCAAGATCAATGGCTTCACCCTCATGGGCGCACACATCACCCGTGGCGAGCGTGGTGCATGGGCTGCCAAGCTCGGACTGGAGCGCGAGTGGGCCAAGAAGAAGCATCGCTTCACCAAGCGCAAGTAATTTCCGAAGGGTAGTGAAAGGGTAGTGAAAGAGGAGTAAAAGGGGAGTTAAAGGGACGATACCACTGGTTGGTCCCAGCTCTTACGGTACTCCTGTAGATCAAGTTTGGATTTTCGACCCTCCAATACATTTGTCCTTTTCACTCCCCTTTCACTCCTTTTTTACTCCCTTTTTACTACCCTTTTAAAGATATGAAAGCTATATTTATCGCATACGACCAGGCTCATCACGACAGTGTCGTCGAGGCCCTTGGCAGTTCCATGCAGCGCGGCTTCACCTGCTTCGAGCAGGCCCAGGGCCGTGGCACCAAGACCGGTGAGCCACATTTCGGCAGCCACGCATGGCCAGGCATGAACTCTGCCATCATCACCATGTGTGAGGACGATCGTGTCCCCATCATCCTCGAACGTCTCCGCCGCGTCGATCAGGAGAAACCCATGCTCGGCCTCCGAGCCTTCGTCCTTCCTGTCGAGCAGGCATTGTAATACATAACCCCCGAAAGTCTTCTCTGGCTTTCGGGGGTTTTTATGCTGCTGCCAATTCAAACTTCTTCATCATCCCCCAAAAAACTACCACATTAACCCACCTTTTCCGTTGACTGCCGCCCGCCTCGACCGCCGAGGTGCCCAGAAGCTGATTATCGAAGCTCAAGCCCATGAGATTGAGACTCTGAAAGCCCAAGTCGCCAGTCTCCAGCGAGAGTTGGCTCAGCTGAAGGACAGAAAGAGAACAAATCCGATTCTCCGGACAACTAGTGCTCTCCAGAAATCCAGATCTTCTGGACAACCCGTCATAATCGTGACAGTCTGTCAGAATAGCCTCCAACAGAAAAAAACTTATCATAAAATTTGGAGAATCCGCCAAAAGTTCGTACCTTTGCAGCGCACAAGGTGACTATGAAGCACCACCGTGCCGTCATACTATGAAACGACTCGCTTTTGAAATAGCAAATTGCAAGCAATGGGGGGGGGTATAAATCCCTCTCCCTATTCTTTTGCTTTCATTTTGCTATTTCGTGGCAAAATGTCAATAATCTGAATAAAGTTTTATTATGCACATCATGTTACATGCTGCCTAAGGTGGCATGAGCATCGTTGTGTCTATCCCCCTGATAATCTATGTCCACACAGCTCATAATAACCATTATATTGACAGTGGTAAACCTTCTTTTGGTTGCCATCAATGTTTGCTTCACTTTGAAGCAAACCATGGGGAAGCAAGAACTGCCCACAATGTAGGCAATTGGAACCTTGTCCAGGAGTAAGCAGAATCAGAAACCCTATATTGAGATAAAATGGAACCTAATAATCAGATAAAGAGTCGAGACCGTGTGCGTGATCAAGGCGAGGTCTTTACTGCCGAGAGGGAGGTCAATGCCATGCTTGACCTGGTGAAGCAGGAGACAGAGCGTATCGACTCACGCTTCCTGGAGCCAGCATGTGGCAATGGTAATTTCCTCGTAGAGATCATACGCAGAAAGTTGCTGTTGGTGCATAATGACTGTGAACTTGTGCAGGCAGTAGGCAGCATCTATGGCATAGATATTATGCCAGATAATGTCGAAGAGTGCCGCGCGCGACTTCTGGGAGTGATAGAGCGCAACTATCATGCACTCAGTGGAGCACTGCTTTCTACGGTGAAGTTCATCTTGAAGCGAAATATCCTGTGGGGCGATGCACTTACACTCTGTACGCCCGATGAGAAGAAAGACCCTATCATCTTCAGCGAATGGGGCTTCATAGGCGAGACTGTGAAGCGTCGTGACTATACCCTTGATATGCTACTCCGTCCACGTAACTTTGAGGGCGAGAACCTCTTCAGCGATCTGGGCGATGAGGTCTTCGTGCCAGAGCCTTGTGCCGAATTCAAACCTATTCACTACCTAAAACTCTATACCCAAGATGCTGCTCAACAATAATTACAATCCTGATGTACTGACCTGTCTGGCCAATCTCAGCAACGATGAGGTCTTCACGCCTCCTACGGTAGTCAATCAGATGCTCGACATGCTGCCAGCCGAGCTCTTCCGCAGTCCTAAGACCACGTTCCTCGACCCCGTCACTAAGTCGGGCGTCTTCCTGCGTGAGATAGCCAAGCGCTTGATGATCGGTCTGGAGCAGGAGATACCCGATGTACATGAGCGTGCCAATCACATCTTCCGGCATCAGCTTTTCGGCATCGCCATCACCGAGCTTACCTCTCTGCTCTCGCGCCGCTCAGTCTATTGCAGTAAGAAGGCTAATGGCAAGTATTCGCTCTGCACGGAGTTCGATGATGAGCAAGGTAACATCCGCTACAAGAACATAGAGCACACCTTTGTCAAAGGCTCATGCAAATATTGTGGTGCAGCAGAAAGCGTCTTTGGCCCGAAGGTTCGTGCTGAACTTGAGAGCCATGCCTACGAGTTTGTTCACACAGATAATCCTCAGAAGTTATTCGAAAATATGAAATTCGATGTAATTATTGGTAATCCACCGTATCAGTTGAGTGATGGTGGAAATGCTGCTAGTGCTATGCCTATATATCATATGTTTATACGTCAAGCAAAAAAACTACAACCAAGATATATGAGTTTTATTGTACCTGCAAGGTGGCTTAATGGCGGAAGAGGATTAGATGATTTTAGGCAGGAAATGCTTACTGAAAACAAAATTTCTGTGATCCATGACTATCTAGATTCTAAGGAGTGTTTTTCTGGAGTAGAGATAAAAGGAGGAGTATGTTTCTTCTTATGGGAAAGAGATTATCAAGGTAATTGTGCTGTGTATTGTTATAACCAGGGGAAAATGGATCGTTCTTTCCGTCCATTATTAGAAAAAGGTGCAGAAATATTTATTAGAAGTCGTGAACAAGTGAACATATATCATAAAGTAATGAGTAAAAAAGAGGATTCTTTATGCTCATGGTTAAATGCTGGCCGTTATTTCGGATTTCATACAAAATTGGAATGGAACGGAGATAAAGGTATGCTACAATCTGCGGATGGTAAGAAAAATTATCAAGTTTCAAGAATAATGGACTCTAATTATTCTGTCAAAGTATATGTTCATGGCGGTGAATGTTGGATAGCTAAAGATGATGTTACGAGAAATGTAGATCGTATTTCTTCATACAAGGTACTAATAGGCAGATCCGGAAGTCCTGGTTTCGGCAATACAATTATTAGTACTCCAAAGATAAGTGAACCAAATTCATGTAATTCAAATACCTATATGGTGGCAATTCCTTCTGATAAAGATTTGTCAGAGGTGGAAGCTGCCAACCTATTAGGTTATGTAAAAACAAAATTTGCTAGATTTTTAGTTGCTACAAAAACTTCAACTCAGAGTACTCCTCCAGATGCGTTTCAGTTTGTCCCCCTCCAAGACTTCTCCCACCCTTGGACCGACGAGATGCTATACGAGAAGTACAAGCTGACCGAGGATGAGATAGCCTTCATCGAAAGCATGATTCGACCCATGGAATAATACATTATTGAATACAAAACGCGCACGATCTTTGAAATAATAGAAGAAAAAGGAGTGAAAATTTGGAATTTCAATAATTATGCCCTATCTTTGCGGCACTTATTGAAGTCAATTATTGTCAAACTCAACACTTATTATTATGGAAGAAACAAAGTACACCATGCCAGAATCTGGATGTATTGGTTTCCTTGATGGTGATGCCATGGTATTGCCTAAGCCACGAGTAATCAAGTGTGGCAACAAGAATAAACACAATGCTCCGATTGAAGTTAAGCGAACCATACGCCCAGGTTTTCGTACGCTTAGGGCTGGAGAATCCATCAACTGGCGCCAGGAATATCGTTGATGCCAAGATTGATACAGGAGCCGTTGTTACAACAGTTCCCATGGAGTTTGTCGCTGACTTGGGTCTTGAAGTCATCGGTGAACGAACTCTTGCAATGGCTGATGGCTCGCCTCTTCATGCCTATGTTTGCCTGTGTGATGTCTCAATCTCAGATGAAGATGTCATTGAAGTTCCTATCCATGTCTGCAAATCCACAACGGGAGTTGCACTGATTGGCATGGATATATTGCATTATTGTAACTTTGCTCAATGGCATGAATGGGACGATAAGAACTCTCATTCCATCCGTTTTGAAATAGAGCTTCTAGACAATATCTAATATCCCAGTTCTCCCTTTTTCTTCTTATTTTTTCCCTGATCGTGCCACAAGTAAATAGCTTATGGCACAGAAAGACTTTTTCCCCTCACGTCCTGATCTGACACCTCAGATCTATGCCTACACCGACCCCAAATATCCGGGATTGCTAAAGGTAGGATATACTGGGCGTAATGTGCAACAGCGTGTAGCTGAGCAATATCCTATCGTAACTCCTGGTGATGAGCTGCCTTATACCATCGTCTATCAGGACAGCGCTATGCGCCAGGACGGTACGGCATTTACCGACAAGCCTGTGCATCGTTGGCTTAAGAAGCATGGCAAGGACAATCCAGCTGGTGAATGGTTTCGCTGCACGGTGGGTGATGTGCGTGCTGCTGTCTATGCCTTGAAGAACAATACAGAGAACGAAGAGGAGCGCTCAGCTACATTCCCCATGCGCCCCGAGCAGGAGCGTGCAGTCAACAAGACTTCCAAATACTTCCTTAACTACAAACGAGAGACTGGTAAGACCCCACATTTCCTCTGGAACTGCAAGATGCGTTTCGGCAAGACCTTTGCCGCCTATCAGTTAGCCAAAAAGATGGGCTGGAAGCGCATACTCGTTCTGACCTTCAAACCAGCTGTAGAGAGCGCCTGGGAGGAAGACCTCCGCACGCACGTCGATTTCGAGGGCTGGCAGTTCATCAGCCGTTCGTCAGAACTGACCTACGAGAAGGCCGACAAGAATCGCCCTATCGTTTGGTTCGGATCTTTTCAGGACTTCTTGGGCAAGAACAAATCGGGAGGCATCAAGCTCAAGAATGAGTGGGCGCATCTGGTCAATTGGGATGTGGTAATCTTCGACGAGTATCACTATGGCGCATGGCGAGAGAATGCCAAAGACCTTTTTTATAGCGAGGATAAGGCCGAACAGGTAGCACAGAATGGCGATGGCCTCGACTACTTCGACGAGGAGAACATGCCTATCACCACCTATCATTATCTCTATCTGTCCGGCACTCCGTTCCGTGCCATCAATTCGGGTGAGTTCATCGAGGAACAGATTTTCAACTGGACCTACTCTGATGAGCAACAGGCGAAAGCCGAGTGGAAGGGTGAGGGCAATCCGTATGCCATGCTTCCGCGCATGGTGCTGATGACTTATCAGCTACCACAGGCCTTGGTCAATGTGGCACAGGAGGGAGAGTATGACGAGTTTGACCTCAACGAGTTCTTTGCTACCGAAGGTGAAGGTCTCTTTGCCGAGTTCAAGCACAAGGATGAGGTGCAGAAGTGGCTCGACCTGATCCGTGGTGCTTATAAGGAAGACATCAAGAAGACCTTAGCGCAGGGCAATGACCGTCCACCTATGCCGTTCAGCCATGTGCCCTTGCTCCGTGTGCTCAATCATACGTTCTGGTTCCTGCCTTCGGTGGGGTCATGTCAGGCCATGAAAGCATTACTTGCAGAGCGTCAGAATGTCTTCTATCATGACTTTGAGGTGATAGTGGCAGCTGGTACCGAGGCTGGCGTGGGTGTCAACGCCCTGCCTCCTGTGCTCAAGGCTATGGACAATCCGCTGGAGACGCGCACCATCACACTTTCCTGCGGCAAGCTCACCACAGGTGTCACGGTTCGTCCATGGGCGGGTATCTTCATGCTCCGCAACTCATCATCGCCTGAGACCTACTTCCAGGCAGCCTTCCGTGTGCAGTCACCTTGGCAGATACAGAATCCTGACCAGGAGCATCCCAACCGTAAGGAGATCATGAAGCAGGAGTGCTATGTATTTGACTTCGCTCCTAACCGCGCCTTGCGTCAGATAGCTGAATATTCATGCCGCCTGAATGTGGATGAGACTCAGCCCGAGAAGAAGGTGGAGGATTTCATTAAGTTCCTGCCCGTCTTGGCATACGATGGCAGTCACATGAAGCAGATTGATGCTGCTGGTATCCTCGACATTGCCATGAGTGGTACCTCGGCCACCCTGTTGGCTCGCCGCTGGGAGAGTGCGCTGCTGGTCAACGTCGATAATATCACCCTGCAGCGTCTGCTCAACAGCCCTGAAGCCTTGGAAGCCCTGATGCGCATCGAGGGTTTCCGCTCGCTCAACAAGGACATCGAGACCATCATCAATAAGAGTGAGGCTGTCAAGAAAGCCAAAGCCAAGGCCAACCAGAAAGACCTCACCCAGAAGGAGAAACGCCAGCTCACCGACGATGAGAAGGAGCTGAAATCGAAGCGCAAGATGATACAGGAGAAGCTTATCAAGTTTGCCACGCGCATCCCCGTCTTCATGTATCTGACCGACTACCGTGAACAATGCCTCAAGGATGTGATTACCCAATTTGAACCTGGCCTGTTCAAGAAAGTCACAGGCCTCGATGTGAAGGATTTTGACCTCCTGGTGTCGCTCAATGTCTTCAATTCGGCATTGATGAATCAGGCCGTCTTTAATTTCAAGCGCTATGAGGATGCCTCGCTCGAATACATCGGGTTCGACAATTCGATGAAGGATGAGATGCCTGTGGGCGGCTACGACACGGTAATCAGCCGTGAGGAGTTTGATGCACCATTTGTTAATGAGTCAAGATAAGCGAGATTATGAATAAAGAGACTTATGGGCAATTGATTTATACCTTAGAAATAATACAAGAGATAATCGATAGAATCAGACAGTCACCCAATCCAGCTGTAGGAATAATTAAATACCTTGGTCTAACCGAGTGGCATAGACTTAATATACAATATAAAAGGATATTGGATATTGGTGATTTTTCTACTATCTCCTTGCTGTATCATAGGCAGTTTTCTGATATATATGATAAGGCTAAAAAAACATTTGACAACATTATCCAAGAACAGCTAAGTGCATTTGGTTATTATAAAAATGATCAAATGTTAACGATGTATCTTGAGGATAATCATAAGAAAACAATTTGCTTATATATAGAAAAACAAGAAGAATTTCATTCTTTCTATAAAATCCTTTGGGACCAAGATCCTAGTTTCCTAGAAAAATACATTGTAACCGATGGCTATCATAATGAAGAGTTAATGGATGGTACGTTTGTAAATTTTCCTGGCTTTGATGTAATGTACGAACCAATCAATTATCAGAATGACGGAATAAACGAGATGTTCGAAACCCTGTCGGTATATTATGGACTATGGTCAAAAATCGTATCTTACAAGGATTATCTTGAACGAAATAACCCAATTTATTTCAACGACATCAAGGATAACGTTATAAACGACTTCAAAAAATACTCTTTGAAGAATGAAAAAGAAATACTTCGTCAGTTGAAACACAAGGCTCAGGACTTCAAAGAGAAACGCAGTTTGCCACTTGGACCCGAACAATGGGGTGAAATGCTGGCCGCCGAAGACGATGCCTTCAGCCTGGCCATAGCGGGCAATCTGTGTCAAAACGAAGAGGAACGACTCTCCCACATAGACATCATGTTGCGTGAGCAGATGGAAAAGAATGGAGCCTTACTGCAAGCCATTCTCAACGTCAGCCGTGATGAAGAGGTTTTTGACTTTGAATATGCTAATGAGCGTCACATTGACCTCTATTCAAAACTCACTCCAGACAACCTTGAGTTGTTCTATGATCTAATATTGCGTCGAAATATTATACAATGTGAGATGTTCCCAGCTTTGAAGTCGGAATACGAGGCATGGCTGAACGGTTGTGATGGCGATAGTGGTAAGTCTTCGGAGTCCTCATCTGAGTCAGAAACAGAAGTGCCTGCTTGTGTTTCTGAAGTATTCAACCACACATCTGATTTCGTAAAGAATATAGTTAAAAAGATTATCGATTCTCACTATGGGGACATGCCAGTTAACATGGCATTGATTGAGATTACCCTTTATGATCATACAATTATCAAAAAACGTAACCAACATCAGAAATTCATCGAGGCGTTGATTGCATGGGGATTCTTTGACGAAAAAAAGAAAGAAAATACATTAACTGGGATAAGCACCAAATTTTCCGCTTTGGAAAAGACAGGATATAAGTCTTGGAAAAATAAGGAAAATGACCAGAAAAAATGCAAAGAAATCGCAAGTTACCTTGACAAATCTATGCCATACAGATACAAGAAAAACTGATTAGACTGATTGATGAAAACTGATTTTGACTGATAGTTACTGATATTAACTGATAGTGCTGATTATCGACTGATAGTCAGCATTTTTTGTTTTGAAATCATTTGGCGATTTTTGCTGGAAGTAGTACCTTTGCAGCGCTAAACCACCATCGAGCAATCATTTCTGCTCATGTGGGTTAGCGCTGCTTTTGTCACATGATGGCGCCTCATGATGGCAGGGCAATTCATAACAATTTAACCCTCTTTCATTATGTCACAGTTTGACAACAACATTATCCATGAGGATTGTAATATGCAAGTGAATTACATTTTTAACCCTGAGAATAGTGTCATCAAGAGCTTCGTGGCTCTTGATGGCCAGTTGAATGCGGTGGATGTGCGCATGGCTGCAGCTATGTATTGGGACAAGCATGCCGACGAGCTCACGTTTCACGATCTGATCTGCTTCCGTAGTCAGATGATCCGCACCATGTTACAGCTGCTGCCATCACAGGCTACACGTCCTGTGGCTCACCACTTGCAGCATGCGCTCCTGCTGCTGCACCGTATCATCGAACCTATGCGTCTGGAGATGATGCGTCCCGAAGGGCAGTACGGCGAGTATGTGGCTGAGTTCGGCCAGCGTCTGTTCGGCCAGCTGGAGTTCGTGGGCGTGGTGCTGACCGATGCTGAGAGATACCAGATCATAGGCCGCTGGCTGCGCATCACCAACCATCCTGAGGTGTCGGCATGGCTGCGCGGCTGTCATGACAATGGCCAGCCTCTGCTGGTGTTGAGCTTCCTGAACCTGATGTATCTGACTTCAGCATTCTTTGCCCAGTACGAGCTGCTCACTGGGGTTAGCAAGGTGTGTCTGGCCAACTACATAGTGGAGCATGTGAGCACCGACTACAAGTACTCGACAGTGCAGGCAGCGCTCTCTCGACCAGTGCCTGATGAGGTGATGCGGGTGCTTGAGCAAGAATTGCTAAATTGCTAAAATTGAGTCGCTTTTTCGTAAAATTGATTGCATAATTTCCCGAAAATCAGTAAATTTGCAACATGAATCAGAGAGTATGTCTTACGTAATTCTATTATCAAAAACAACATAACAGACATGAGCAAAATACTAAAAGAACGCACCATCCGCGCCACCATCGTCTGCCTGGGTCCACTCATTTTCGGAGTGGGCCCGGAGGGTCAGGATGTGTGATGCCTGACGGTGGACAGGGTGGCTGATGATGGCAGCACGAAGCTGGAGCGCCTGGGTCTGTTCCTGGTGGGACAGGATGCGCATTGCGCCACACTGAAGCTGGGTCAGGTGATGCAGATCACGTACGAGGTGAGTGTGAAGCAGGGAAGGGTGGTGAGGACGATCGTCAAATCGTAAATCGTAAATCGTAAATTCGTAGATCTATGCTAAATACTTCAAACGAACAAACACTGAAGGCTCGTGCCAAGCGTGGACGCAATGCGCTGCGCATGCGCTACGACGATGTGCTGGCACTGATTGATGATGCCAGCTGTGAGCTGAATGACAGTCAGGTGCTCAAGGTGATGAAGCTGGTGTTCGGACTGACGCAGTTCATGGGCTCGGACCACTGCTATCATGAGGAGCAGTGGAGTGCTCTGGCTCGTGGTCTGAAGCTCCATTCGGCCGCCGAACTGCTGGACCTGGTCATGAATGCTCACGTATTCATGCTGAAGGGTCAGGAGGGCGCACGCTACTTTTACTTCGCTGACTACAAGCAGTTCCATGACCACTGCGATGCGCTGGTGGTTAAGTATGCTCGCCGCGAGGAGGCTCGTCAGGATCAAAACCACGAGGAGGCTCGTCAGGATCAAAGCCGCGAGGAAGCTCGTCAGGATCAAAGCCGCGAGCAGCCAGTGCAGACCGAAAGCCACGAGCAGACAGCCGCCGGCGAACAGCCGGTAACTGAGGGTATGAGCCTGGGCGAAGCTGTCGATGCTCTGACGGAGGCCTTCGGCTGTGTGGTGGTCAGCCAGGGACCGATGGTGCCTGAGGACCCACACGCTTGCACCTCTGGATGCACCGATCCGTCAACCAAATCGTGCACCGATTCGTGCACAAACTGGTCCAAGGCTGCTGATACTAACTCGCAGAATACCAACGATTCAGCCAATCCTTGCGCGAGCGTAGGTACCGGAACTGGTATTGGTAATGGTAATAAGGGAGATATTTCTGATGGAGAAATATCTCCCAAGGTGAAGGATCTGGAGGCGGCGGTGAGCGCGAGCGTGAAGCGCCTGTGGACGCACGAGGGCCCTAACGGGCGGTTGCACGGCGTGCGCCAGCAACTCTTGGGTTTGCTGGCACTGCGAGCCGACGAGGTGGAGCTGGCCAAGGTGGCGTTCGGCTACCTGATGCGTCGCGTAGTGGTGCAGCATCTGGACCGCATCCGTCACCTGAAGGACAAACCGCGCGACTTCGCGCTGATGATGCCCGAGGGGCAGGATGCGTGGCTGAGCCAGCTGGTGTCGTCGCCCAAGACGGGCGACCGCCTGCTGCATCAGGCCGCCGATGGCGTGCGTCCACTGCTGGCCAAGACGCGTCGTGAGCTCTCCACACAGCATCCTAATGGCCCGTACGAGTGGTTCGACGCCACCGACGGCCATCGTTACTACCAGGATCCGACCGAGGGGCCGATGATCATCCCCGACCACCTGCCTGCCCGACCTTCGGACGTGGCAAGGCTGCATCCCGTGACGCTCACATGGTGCAGTTAACTAAATCGTCAAATCGTCAATCGTAAATCGTCAATCGTCAATCGTCAATCGTAAATCGTAAATCGTCAATCGTAAATCGTCAATCGTCAAATCCTGCTTTATCTGATGGCAAACTATTATTATATCAACGACTTTGAGAACCAATCGGGTATGGGCAACATACGCCATGCAGCCTGCCCGGTGTGCGGATCGTCGGACAATGTGAGCCTCGACCTGGAGAAGGGGCTGGTGCATTGCTTCACACCTGGGTGCGAGTGCAAGGGCATCCTGATCGACAAGGATCGTCCTGAGGGCACCAAGCTGGGCGAAGCATCTGAGGAGGACAAGGCTGGTGAGTCTGAAGGGTTAGAAAAGTCCGAAAGTACGAAGGGTCGGAAGGGTGCACTCTCAGACTCCTCAAACTGTTCGAAGAACTCATTGCTCTCCTCCCGTTATCCCGAGGACACCTCGTGTGTGCCTGTTTACATCTCCGACTACCGTGGCGTGTCCACTGAGGCGCTGGCCAAGCTGGTGCCCGTGGCGGGGGAGGGAGTGGATGCTTCGAACCCCAGCGTCAAAGCGGTGCGCAGCTACCTGGAGCAGCAGCACATCAGCCTCAAGACTGCCGGGCACTTCGGCCTGATGGCTGGCACCTTCGACTTCGCCGACAAGGACACGGGCCAGAAGACCACCGAGGGCCGCTCGCGCCACTATAGCCTCTGCTACCTCACCATGCTCCACGGCGAGTGTGTCAACATCAAGGCCCGTGCGGTGGATGTCAAGGCGTTCCGCAACGAGAAGGCCAACAAGCAGCTGCCGGGCGTGGGCTTCAACATCGGCTCCATCGAGCCAGCTTTGTTGCCCACCGCGCCCTCGGACTCACCCGCAGCACAGCCGCTGATCTTCGTCGAGGGCGAGAAGGATGTGCTGAGCCTCTATGAGGCAGGCTACAGCCGGGGCGTGAGCGTGGCCAACGGTGGGGGCGAGGATGTGCGCAGGACGCTGGCCCCCTTCCGCGAGTGGATCGATGCGGTGGACGACATCGTGATCTGCGGCGATGCCGACTATGCGGGGCGCCTGCTGCAGATGCGTCTGCTCTACCTCTTCCGCGACCGTGCGCGTCTGGCCACCCTGCCTGAGGGATGCAAGGACATCAGCGACGTGCTGGTGCAGCATGGCGTGGAGGAGGTGTGCCGAGTGATTCGCGAGGCCAAGCCTGTGACACCCGAGAACCTGGTGCGTCCGCTCACCATTGCCCAGCAGATACGGCAGAACCTGCGCGGCTGCTACGATCGTGGCTACTCGTGCGGCTACGGCGTGGACTTCGACCGCCACCTGATGTTCTGGGATCGTGGCGGCCTGATGGTGCTGACGGGCTATCCGGGCGATGGCAAGTCGGACTTCCTCTACGACCTGGCTGCCCACCTCATGGCCAGTCAGCACAAGCGCTTCACCTTCGCCAGCCTGGAGCAGCCCGACAATGCCGATGCCATGGCAGGCGTGATTCGCCGCCTGGTGGGACGTCTGGACATGAGCCTCTACACCGACGAGCAGCTCGACCCCTACATCCGCTTCCTGGATCAGTACATGAACTGCTTCGACATCGAGGGTGGCGACCCCTCGGTGCTCGAGATCATCGACGCCTGCACGCGCAACCTGCGCCAGTTCCACCCCGACTTCCTGGTGGTCGATAACTACGCCCGTCTGCGTCGCGACACGGTGGAGGATCAGAACGAGACGGAGTTCATCCGTCAGCTGCTCGTGGCGCTGCAGGACTGGGGCCTGCGCCATCACGTCTGGGTCATCGTGGTGGCTCATCCGCGCAAGCCTCAGGACTCGGCCTCGGCACAGCAGGCCGATGCCACCGCCGTCTCGGGCTCGGCCCACTGGTTCAACCTGGCGGATCTGGGCGTGACGGTGAAACGTGTGATGCAGGGCGACGACGTGGACTACAAGGACCTCTGCGTCTGGAAGGTGCGCGACCAGCGTATCTGTCTGCCTGGCCACATCTACCTGCTCCGCCAGCCCTGCGGCCGCTACGAGGTGCGTGCCTCGCGCGAGGAGGTCGAAGGGGAGTGCCTGGCTGGCGTCCGCTTTCGCGACAGCGGCAGCCTGTGTGGGTGACAGTTCGCAACTTCACCTGACATGAAAAGAAGTTAAAGACAATGCCGCAATCGCCAAGCACCGTCTTTAACTTCCCTAATCATCAATCATCAATCACCAATCTCCCATGTCCACTTACACCAAATTCCAGATTGCCCTGCAATACTTCCCCGATCTGATGGACCGTCCAGCCACGGCCATCAAGCGACTGTACCGAATGATAGAGCGATGCACGGAGCTGAAGAGCAAGCTCCTGCAGACTGGCTACCGCCCCTCGGCCAAGATACTCACGCCGCGTCAGGTGGCGCTGATCTATGAGTATCTGGGGGAGCCATGATGTCAGACAATACATCTTTAGGTCTCCTCGATGATTTGCTTCAAGAGATTTTTAAGGAAATACAAGGGAAGTGATAATTTGGCATTTGCTGAAATGTTTATTGCACAATAATACTTATTTCTGACGATTTTAAGTTAAAGATTGCGCAAAACAAGACAAAGATGATTGTTTTTTGAAGAAAAAATCGTATCTTTGCGCCCAAAGGGCGCTACCTCCTAGCACCTCGGCAATCGAAGCAAGCTTCAAAAAGCAGATAAAAATGAGCAAATTCAGATACCCGATTGACAATGATCAGTTCCAGGAAATAAGGGAACAGGGACTATTGTATGTTGACAAGACTGACATGATGTATGATCTTGCCAACAGCTATAAGTATATCTTCTTGGCTCGTCCACGTCGTTTTGGAAAGTCTCTGCTTTGCAACACCTTCAAGGCTTACTTTCAGGGACAGAAAGAACTGTTTGAGGCTTGTCCTGAGCAAGGTCGAAGGGGGCTGAAAGTGATGGAGCTAGAGAAACAGTGGAAAAAATACCCAGTGCTGCACTTCACCTTGAGCGGATTGAAGAACCTCTCAGTAAGTGATGCAAAGACGAAATTGGAAAGTCTGATTAGAGGCTATGAAAATATTTATGGAAAAGATCCTCTCTCGATAACTCCTGGAGATCGTTTCCGTGATTTGATTCACAATGCCGCAAAACAGGCAGGACAGAAGGTTGTTGTCATACTGGATGAATATGACTCTCCTATCATGCGTCTGATGTATGACAAGGAGCAGCTTGATGCCATGCGTTCGATGCTGCGCGAGTTCTATCAGGTACTGAAGGATGAAGGGGCTTACCTCCGTTTTGCCTTCATCACGGGCGTTACGAAGTTCTCGCAGCTCAGCATCTTCTCGGAGCTGAATAATCTCTATCAGATTTCAATGATTGATGATTATTCAGGCATCTGCGGCATCACACAACACGAACTTGACACGGTGCTGCTTCCTTGCGTTGAGGAATATGCAGATGGGTTGAATATCACCACCGAAGAAGCCTACGCTCTGCTCAAGAAGAACTACGATGGCTATCACTTCTCTGAGAATAGCAAAGACGTTTATGCCCCTTTTAGCTTGCTTCGTGCTCTGAATGACAAGAAGACAACTCCGTATTGGTTTGAATCTGCCACTATGACGGGCCTGATTGACCATTTGAAGCATCATCCCGAGTTCAATCCTTTGGATTTTGACGGGGCAGAATTGTCGCTAATGGACTTCAATATGCCATGCGAAAATGCAAAGACGCCCCTTCCTCTGCTTTACCAGAGTGGTTACTTGTCCATCAAGACCTACGATCGGGAAGATGATGTCTATCTGCTCGGATTCCCTAATTATGAGGTACGCCAAGGTATGGTTTCTGGGTTGTCAATCTATCTGA
>JAZQQU010000058.1:0-10062 GCA_045629225.1 Bacteroidales bacterium
GTGGCAAAAGTCGTTTTGGCGATTGGTTCTCGGCCCATGCCAAGGTGATATCTTTTCGACTGATGAGCTTCAAGAGCGACTACTACATCGCGAAGGCTTTCACGATTGCTGAGTTGACCGAACATGAGTGCAAACAACTGATTCCAACAAGTAAAATGCTTGACATACTTGTCTCCTTGATACTTGCGAACTATATCGTTGAATCTGCTTCGATCCAAATTGGAAGTCAATTGTGAGAAAACGTATTTTTCTTTATTCATATCGGCCTACAATAATTTGGCCGCAAAGATACGAATTCAAATCCGTTTCATCGCAAATCAGCTCATAAAAGACTATTATTCAATAATTTCAAAGAACGTTTTGGAAACTTTAACGGGACACTAGTGATAAGGAACCTTTAATAATGGTAACTACTCCCTTCCCCATGCATAGGAGCTTCTACATATCTACTTTATCTACCACCTGACCGTCGAACAGATTGACGATGCGATCAGCATACATAGCATCCTTCTGAGAGTGAGTTACCATGACGATGGTAGTGCCATCTTTGTGAAGTTCAGAGAGGAGCTCCATGACCTCATGACCGTTCTTTGAGTCGAGGTTACCTGTAGGCTCATCGGCCAGGATGAGCGAAGGACGAGAGACAACGGCACGAGCGATGGCTACACGCTGCTGCTGACCGCCAGAGAGTTGTGCAGGGAAATGCTTGGCTCGGTGACCGATAGCCATACGCTCCATGGCGTCCTGGATACGCTTCTTGCGCTCGCTCTTTGGAAGGCCCATATAGAGCAGAGGCAACTCGATGTTCTCCTCTACATTGAGATCTTCGATGAGGTTGAAAGCCTGGAAGACAAAACCTAAAGTACCCTTGCGAATATCAGTACGCTCGCTCTCGCTCTTCTTGCTTACGTCGGTACCGTTGAGCAGATACTCACCACTCGTTGGATTGTCGAGCAGACCGAGGATGTTGAGCAAAGTTGATTTACCACAACCTGATGGGCCCATGATGGCCACAAACTCACCTTGTTCGACATTAAGTGATACGCCATTTAAGGCTACGGTCTCAACGAGTTCTGTACGGAAGACCTTCTCGAGGTTCTTGATTTCAATAACGTTCATGATTATATCAAATTTCAAATTACTAATTACAAATTACAATTGACTTCGCGTTGATACGAAAACTTGGCTAACTACTCCCTTCCCCGCTTTAGGGGGAAGGGTAAGGGGATGGGGGCTTTCTTTTACTCCGACTTCACTACACTTGCCGGCTCGATCCTCGAGATTCTCCAGATCTGCACACTCACTGTCAAAGCTACGAAAGTTGCCATGAGGAGGAAGATGCTACCATAGAAGGCAAAGCCGAAGTTGAAGACTACACGGAAGCCATCTTCGCCTATCGTGCTGAACAGGATAAAGGTCAACGAGAAGGCAATAGTAGCGGTGACGAGCAGCAGCACGATGTAGAGACGTGCAAAACGTGCTGCGATGTGACGTGCCTTAGCGCCATTGATTTTGCGGATAGCCATCTCCTTGCGACGGAGGGTTGTATCCATGGTGATGGCTGAATAGATGCCCAATAGCGTGATGATGAGCGCAATGCCGGCAAAGAGCCAGAAGAGACTGAGGAACTCGCGCCAAATCTTATCGCGGTTACGGATGTACTCATGTATTGACTCAAGCTCAGTGACCTCCGCGCCATTGAATGTTGCACCACCATGCTTGGCCAGGACCTCGCAGAGCTCGCGGTTCAACTCCTTGGCCTTGCCTGGCTGACTCTTGACGTAGAACTGACCGTAATTCTCTTGCCAGCAGAAGCAGACACAACCGCGCTGAAACATACCGTAGTTGCCACTCGAGTTGACGCCCGACTTGGCTGTCAGATTATCAATCACGCCTACGATGGTAACGTAGCGGAGCAGTTCATGATCACGTTCATAATAATTTGTGGTATTATTATCAGGCAACAGGTCGAGCTGATCGCCTACGTTCAGATGCCAACGATCCACGAAGAGCTGATCTACGACCACCTCATCGCCATGCTCTGGCAGATGGCCTCGCAGCAATGGCACGTTGATGAATCTGAGCGTATTAGCCTCGCATGACACCTTGCTGACCACAAGCGTGTCGCCCTGTGGGTTGAGCACCTTCATGCTATTCCAGGCACCGAACTCAAAGCCATGCGAATAAGGACCTACAGCAGCCACATCTTTGACCGAAGGAAGGGCGCGGATTTCAGATTCAAGGACATCACGTATCTCCTGACCATCGAGCGACATCGGCAGCATCAGGATCTCCTCCTTCTCCTGCTCCGTGAGCCAAGGAAGCTGCGACTCCTCGTTGGTGCGGATCTGCATGATCAATGCACCCAAGAAGATGATAAAGACGAAGCCGATAAACATCTGCCAACCCATCAGTATATTACGCCAGATGTGACGACCCGGACGACGACCCGTGGAGGTCTTCATCGACTCCTGCAGCGAGTCCTTACGGATGCGAGCCACAGCTAACCAAGCCACGAAGAAACCGATCAGTAGCAATACGGCGAGGTGCGTGGCTGTCTGTCGCATCATCTCGGCGGTATCGAACACAAAGTGCTCGCCATCAATGCGGAGGTCGAAAAGCGGAGCGCAAAGCTCTACGACAATCAGTGTGACAAAGCCTACGATGAGGAGTGTGACAATGACCTGCGTGCTGACCATAATCCAGAGATCCCAAGTGTGAGCGCCATGTGCACGACGAAGGGTGTATTCTCTTCTGCGCATCATGATGCTGCTGACGAGCAGGTGGAAGAAGTTGCTCAATGCCGAAAGCAGGATGAGCAGACCTGGCAGAGCGATGATGAAGAGGATGGCGAAGAAGACACTATAGCTATCGTATTCTCGCTCTATATCGATCACCTTATCAGCGGTGAGACAGTGTGAACCTGGTCCGTCGATTGTCTCATACGTATGGGTAACAATGTGCATTGCATCGACTTTGGCCATGAACTTATCAAGATCAGTACCTTCGCACAAAAGGATACGCGGTTGGTCGCAATATAAATACTGAGCTTGTTCTGTTTCGGTCAAGTGGAGCAATCCGTCTGTATCGTTCATCACCCATGCGGCATGTGAACCGAAAATATTGATGGTATTGTTGTATGGCATGTCCTCCACAACGGCCTGCACGGTGTAGGTAGGTGTTGCATAGACATCGGCCGAGTATTGCTTGCCACCCATAGTGGAGAACTGCTCGCCAATGGCCTTCTCTGAGCTTCCGAAGATCTTCTTCGCCCACGATTCGGTCATCACGAAGCTGTTAGGCGAATGTTCGGCTGCATGCCAGCTGCCAGCCACGAGGCGAGGATTATAGATGTGGCGCAGGGTGGTGTCGCACTCAATGGTCGTGAGCTCCAGGTTCTGATCGAGCGTCTCATTGTTGTAGGTCATCGTCTCACGGAAGAAGCGGAAATAGGCCTCTACCTCAGGGAGTTTCTGCTCCAGATCTTCGAATGACGACAGTGGAGTACTGTAAATGCCATGATCTTGGTGCAGGCTCAGCACGCGGTCATGATTATCATAGTAGGTATCCATGTTCGAAAAACCGTGCACAAAGTACATGCAGATGCCGAAGCAGAAGAAGGCTACGGCAAGGCCGACGATCGAGAACAGCGACTGGAACTTGTTGCGCAGCAGGTTGCGGAAGGCTAAGGTTAAATAATGCTTGACCATATTTTTAATGAATAATGAGCAATGAATAATGATTAATTGTTTGTTGGTTTTCGTGGTGCAAAGATAGCACATTATATATTATTATAAGGCAAGAAAAGTGCGAAAATCGGTTTTTGAGGCACAAAGTGTCCAAAAATTTGACACTATTTCAAAATCACTACCTCCGTATCACCCAGCTTCTCATACCCCGTCGTAATCACTCGGTCACCTGCACTGAGGCCTTCGATAATCTCATATTGCGAAGGGTTCTGGCGGCCGATGGAGATAGGAGTTTTGATGGCTTTCGTGCCAGAAGCATCGAGTTTATAGATCCACTGACCGCCGGTGCTCTGATAGAAGTCGCCACGAGGGATGACCAGCGCCTCTTCGGCCTTACCCAATTCGATCTGCACACGATAGGATTTTCCGATACGGATATTTGAGGGGCGCTCCTTCTCGAAGACGAGGTCAACGTCGAACGAGCGGTTACGAACCTCTGGAACTACCTTGGTGATGTGCAGCGGGAACTGTTCTCCTTGATACTTGATATTAGCAGGAAGACCTGAGGAAATACGATCAATATAATATTCGTTGAGCGAAGCATGAACCTTGTAGTCAGTCAGAACTTTGATTTCAGCAATCTGTTCGCCTGCACCTACTCGCTGACCGAGAGTTGCAGAGATATAACTGAGCTGACCGTCACATGGAGCCAGGACAACGAGATCATCCAGACGGTCACATGAGCGCTTGTACTTCTTCTGTTCACGCTCCATGTCACGAGCCATAATCTGTCCACGAAGAACAGCTGAAGCAGAGTCATTACGAAGCGAGAGCATATCGAGTTCTGTACGTTGCTGCTGATAGCGATATTCATCCTCAGCCACATCGAGTTGCGCCTTGCTCTTGATGCCCATGCTATGCTCCTCGCGATCGAGGACGATGCTTTTATCCAGTCGCTGCTTCTCATAGCGTGTCTGCAAACTCTGTTTCTGAAGCTGCAGACGAAGCTTCTCCTGCTCGATCTTCTGCTCCTCATATGCAGTATGCTGACGTGCCAGATCATCACGCTGATCTTCGATGGCACGCTCCAATTCAGGATTGCTCAAAACGAGAATCGTATCCCCCTGATGAATGGTCTGACCATCTTCTGCCAAGATGCGAAGCACGCTACCCGACTCACGGGTGTTGACCCTCAAAGTGCGAATTGGCTGCACGAGGCCTTCTACATCGACATACTCGAGGAAAGGTGCGACTTTGGCTTCTCCCATCTTTACTTCTTCTTCGTTAATGCGAAGCCGCGAGGGTCCCAAAGATAGTGTGAGAGCGTAGATGATGAGTGCGAGGATGGCTACACCACTGAAGATATAGAATTTATAGCGAAGATACCAAGGCTTCGGGGTGAGAATCTTATCCATTGTAAAGGTGAAATGTTAAGAGTGAAAAATTAAAGGTTGGTTGGCAACTGCCAAGTAATTGGTATATTCATTTCGAAATCATATCCTGTCATGGAGCGAAGACCGTAATACAAGCTCCAATAATTCGAGAGGCTCTGGATATAGCTACGTCGAGCAGAGTCCTTCTCGCTGATGGCGCTGTTGAGGTCGAGGATCGTACTCTTCCCCATCACATAGAGTCTTCGTGCCACTTCGTATCTACGTTCGGCCGTCTTGTCTGCCTGGCTGGCAACAGAAACTCTACGGGATTGCAAATTGAACTGCTGCACCATCTTGGTGACGTTTTGTTCGAAGCTCTTCATACCTTGTTCGGCATGGATGTCGGCCAAATCGACGTTCGATTGTGCCACACGCCTGCGTCCTTTGCCACGTCCCCAATCTAGAATCGGAATCGAGACAGAGATCGAAGCATATTGCATGTCCGTTGGATTGTGATAAGCATCTTTGATTTCCTGTCCTGTCTGCGAAAGTCCAAACTGCAGATAGAGATCAGCTTTCAATCCTGTACTCGCTTTGGTGTAAGCCAAGTTCTGACGGCTCTCTAATTGCGAACGTTTATAATAGTCAGGATCAGGACTGTTCTGCATAGCCAGTTCCAGAGCTTCGGCCAGAGGAACCTCGATCTGTGGCACATTATCATCGGTCAGAACCGAGAGGTGTGTGGAGGTTGGCAGATTGAGGTAGTTGCGCAAAGCCTCAGCGGCCGCTTGCAGATTCACGTCTGCATCAAGCAGATTGGTTTCTTCACGGAGCTTATTCAGTTTCAACTGCAACATCTCATTTTCTGTGATTGTGCCAATGTTGTATCGACCTTCTGCCATGTGGCAGAGCGTGTCGGCTGACGCTAAGTTGCTTCGTGCAATATCTACATTCGTCTGAGCGGTGGCCAGCTCGAAGAAATAGTTGCTTGCCTGCGATGCCACCAGTTCCATCGTCTCATTATATTGCTTCTGAGCCTCCTGCCAACGGAGCGGTTCGATGCGGCGATCCCATTTCAGTTCGTTGTAACCGAGCATGCTCTGCTGATATCCGATAGTGATAGGCTGCGATCGGTAAGATGTACGGCCGTCGCCCTCAATCTGATCATCGCGCATCAGCGAGCTATTGATAAAGAGGCTACCACCCGTGAGCGGAATGTTCTGGGTAATCTGGAGCGACACATCGCTGTTCACCTGGCTCACATGCACGAAGTTGCTGGTGCCGTCAGGTTGCACAACTCGCTCAATGCCACGGTTAAATTCAGGCGAAGTAGTGAGTGTCACCGAGGGCTTATAGCTGGCCAGATAATAGCGGTAAGTCCAGTAGGCGCTTTGCAACGTATGCTGAGCTGCCACTGCACTTGGAGAATGCTGCTGGGCAAGAGCGATGGTTTGGCTAAGTGTGAGCTGCAGTGGCTCTTGTGCAATGCCTGTTGCCACCATTGCAACACCGAGGATTGTGAATAGAATCTTTTTCATTTTCATTCGTTTTGGTACTGCAAAGATGATACATTATTATATAATAATAGCCTCAAAAAGCCTGGAATCGACTTTTTGAGGCTAAAAGTGTCCAAAAATTTGACACTACACTTACGAAAGATGGGCTTTCCTAAACCTCAAATCCAAAAAGCGTTCGTGGATAAGTGTCTATGAGAAGAAACCATTATTAGATCCTATAACACCTTATCTTTGCAACCTCTAGGCATCAAAACACGCTCAAAAATGTTAAATTTTAATTGTTACGTATCTAGTAGTACTATTTTCTACCTTATTAATTATATATGCCTGAATATCAGTAGACTAAAAATACATATATTTTATTTATTATTCTTCTGAGCCGATTTCGATTTTATTTTTCTTAATGACAATCGTGACAATTGACAAGATGACAATGTTTTGGCAATTGCGAATCCGATTACGATGACTGATTACGTGATTCTCGAAACGGTTGTCACGATTGTCATTGTCACGATTGTCATTAAGGATTTCGCTAACTATCTGTGGTATGCCCCCAAAAAATTGAAGAAAACAAATAAAAATTTGTGAGGGTGGCGCGAAACCGCAAAGAAAGTGTCGTACCTTTGCACCGCGAAATTACAAACACGTGCCCCAGCTTCGGGATGTGGCGATGCTGAGTTTGCAGAGCTTCGGACGGACGGGAGCACGGGCGATGTAAGAATGCAGAGGGCTGACGAGTGCACACGTCAGGCGGCTGCAGGATTACGAAGGCACGGCTCAAGCGGATGGCGAAGCGGCTGCAAAGGTGCGAACGGTGTGGGGGCAGCCCTGCCGTGCCGCTGCAGAACTGCGAAGCGCATGGCTGATGGCCGGACGAGGCACTGCACTTTGGCAGCGACACATCGGGAGCGTGGGGCACGTGTTTGCAAATCTTTTCAGGTATTCGCAAGACTTTAGTTAAGTGATGAGGAGTTAGCAGGAGTTAACAAGGAGTTAGCTTCGCTGGAGTTAACGGGGAGTTAGCTTCGCTGGAGTTGTTACGCGATGCTCCATGAAATAACTCCTGTTAACTTCACTTCCGAAACTTCCTTAACTTCTTCTTAACTTCCAAAACATTCCACATTACTCATTACTCTTTACTACTCTTTTACTACACTTTTACTACAGTTTCGCACTTCCGAAACTTGAATAAATTATTGATTTCTGGTAAATACAGATGCTTTCTTTGCTGTTTCGGTTATTCCGCCATGTCCAGAGATTACCTGCTGACCCCACCAAGTAAGCGTTTTCCAGTCACTCGGTTCAACCAGATCAAGCCATTGGTTTGCTTTGTTGTTGCCTGTCCATGACCATGGCATGTAGCCATACTCCAACTCATTACAGGTGTTCAGAATAGCCAAGTGGTCAGCCTTACAGCCAAGGTTGTTGAGCCCTTTTCGGTAGTTATAGCCGAACTCTCCAACGATGAGCGGCAACTCCTTCTGGTGACACAGAGTCAGCTTCGTCCTGATTCGTTCCGACTTATTCCAGCTGCCATACATGTGAATGGAGAAGAGTATGTTATGCAAGGGATCATGGTCAATAAGTTCCTGACCATGCTCAACTATCGGTGCGATATTCTGCCCCCATCCAGGGCCATCAATGACAAGCGTGGTTGTATAACCGGCTTTTCGCATGATGTCAATACATTGAACATACGACTTCATCCAGTAGTTGCCTTTAGTCTTATTTGACCCCCATTCGTTGGCAATGTTCAGCAGCAGGTATCTTTCGTATTTCTGTAGCATTTCAGCACGCTCCGGCTCGGCATACCAGCTTGCCATCTCAGCAAGGCGCTCTCCTGAGGTATTGCCCGTAACGTCATGCAGCTCCACCATAGGGATCATTTCAAGTTCAATGCAACGCTTGATGATACGTTCGAGGTCGGAATCCTTGCCACGAGTTTCCCAGACGATACGTATCGAATTACATCCCACAGCATGGATATCATCAAGAGCAAGGTATGCCTTTTCGCCGAACCAGGCATGAGGGTTGTTCATGCCGCGGATCGTGAACACTTGACCTTCAGCATCAATAAGCTTACTCTTGTCGGTCGTAAACACACCTTTGCTCTGAGCCCAAACTACCATGCTGGTCATCAGAAATAGGAATAATAAGGCTTTTCTCATTGTCATATAAATTACTTATTTTGTGTATTGAATAATCTGACTTGGTGTTTCAACGATTATCTCAGCTCCCTGTTCTTTCAAGAAATCCAGATCTCTGAATCCCCACAGAACAGAGATACATGGAAGACCTGAATTTCTGGCCGTAGCAAGATCGACTTCGGAGTCACCGATATAGACAGCATCCTGCTTGCCGATGCCCATCTCTTCAAAAGCCTTGTTCACCATATCTGGTGCAGGTTTCCTTGCCATCTCTGGTCTTTCTCCGATGGCAACCTCTATATAATCTTTCAGACAGATGGTATCTTCGTTCCCAACTGTTCTGACCTTCGACTCGAACAGTTCTGTCACACCCGACTGGAGCTTATTACTCACCACAGCCATGCGGATGCCTCGCTCCTTCAACTCTTTCAGTGTCTCGGCTATGCCTTCATAAAGTCCTGTCTGATCTTGACAATGCACGATATAGTGACTCTTGAAGTCAGCGAAGACCTCCTCGAATGCTGGATTCTCCAGTCCATCTGGTACAGATAGCTCCAACAGCCGCTTGACGCCATTACCCACGAAACTACGTATCTCGTGATAGGTACGCTCTGGCATCCCATGCTTTTTCAAAGCATAGTTGACAGAGTTCATCAGATCCTGTAAGGTATCCATCAGCGTACCATCAAGATCCCATATAATTGTCTGAATTGTTGTCATTGTTCTTTTGTTATTGGCATTCCTTGACTTACCCAACCATCGAATCTTGTTGCCATGAATATCCGTGCCATTTATAAGACAGAAATGGTTACGTCGCCGAAACTTATTGTGTCACCAGAATTGATTACTTCACCCCATTTGCTCAATGGCTTTCCGTTGAGCATGGTTTGTACCTCTGGTGTTCTCTGATAGTAACGCGCCTTGCCAGGATGAACGCCCACGCATCTGCCCATGCAGGAGCTGCAAGGGATGGTCTTGTTACTGAGCAATCCTTTAGGACACTCTGTACGATGCTGGCCATGAGTCAATCTCCATGAACCTCCTACAGCTCCAATTAGATTACACTGGAATGGGTCTATCGAGTCATCCTCAATGGCGATAGTGTTCCATACTTCCTTGCATTTACGTCCGATATTGACAATACCCGAATAGGTAACTGCCAATTGATCGAGGTCTGCCAAGTTTACATTGTCGTCAGTCTTATAAACAAGTTTCATTGTATTTCTATTTTACTTCTATCAATTCGTCTATCTTGGTGGTATAGCATTTAGAGCGATGCTCGTGCTTGATCAGGTTCCTGAAGTTCGAGGACTCCCCCGTCTTTGGGTCTTTCGGG
>JAZQQU010000059.1:0-4348 GCA_045629225.1 Bacteroidales bacterium
TGACAATCCAGCCTACTTTGATGGGAAGGTATTCAATCACAAACGGTTTGTAGCAGTTCCCGACGATTCGGTTCCGCAAGCATGTGGCCATACGATTCTCTGCATTGGTGGTGCAATTTCAATCGACCGCCAATATCGCAAGGACAGTTGGATGCGACAACAGAGCATCTATCATAAGCATCAATCCAACGAGCCATTGGATAGGAATGTGTTCGGGAGTGACGAAGCACCAGTAAATGACGCTGACAAACTCAACGCCATCAACGAGTGTTTTGCCATTGATACAGTCGTAACCCATACTTCACCTTCTTTTTGTGAGTTGCAATCCAAGAACGGATTGACAACTTGGGCAGCAAATGATGAAGGCAACCTTATGGCAGACGTAGAAAATGAGCGTCAAGCAATGGACTACAGCAAATGAAAAGCACTCCTCGCCTGAGCAGTAAAACAGCATCAAGATAAATGGTTATCTGTTGAAGATTTTAGGTACTAAGTATTATTTTGCACCACGCTATCTTTGCACCCAGAAACTTCAATAATAACCCTAAAAATTGTTTCGTATGAAAAAAATTCTTTCGATTTTAGCTATGTTCTTGATGATGACAACGAACAACTTAATGGCTCAGGGAATGCGTTTCCCTACCTACGACAACAAAACCCACACCGCCGAGCAGCAACCATTTGCCGACCTGTCGCAGAAAATCTGGGACATGATGGCTGCCAAGGATGCTGAGGGCCTTAAAGCCATATTCCACCCCAACTGCGAGTTTGTTCACATGGGTGGCTACTGGGGCACCGAGCAGGAACTGGCAACCATAGGTGGCGGAATGATTTGGTACAAGCATGCCGAAGTCTACGGTGTGGAGGTCAAGATGGTCAACAAATCCAATGTGGCAGTGTATAGCACCATCGTGCTCGATGCCGAGTTGGGAGGCCAGACAACCAGCCATCCGTTCTTCGTCACACAGGTGTTCAATAACGAGGAAGGTGCATGGAAACTCATCTCCTTCGTATTCACCACACGCATGGGAGGACCTGGAGTAGAGATGTCCAATGCCCCTCAAGGCGGACAGCAACCACAAGCGCGTCCACAAGGCCAGCCACGTGGTGGAAACCCTCAGATGTCGCAACAATCGCAGGAGCGCGTAGGCGCACAGTTCCCTGCAGCCGACTACAAGGCACCGGTCACACCTACCCTAACACTGAACAATGGTGTGAAGATGCCTCAGTTCGGAATCGGCACTTTCCTGATGCCTGGCAACGATGCCTGCTACGATGCCGTACTAACAGCCCTTCGCATGGGTTACCGCCACATCGATACCGCTCATGCCTACCAGGATGAGCAGGGAGTGGGCAGGGCAGTCAACGACTTCTGCAAAGAAAGCGGTGTGAAGCGTAGCGAAATTTGGGTGACTTCAAAGCTTTGGCCATCGGAGTATGCACAAGCTGATGCCATCGACAAGATGCTGGCACGCATGGGCTTGGATTACATCGACCTCCTCTATCCTCACCAACCTGTAGGCGACTTCAAAGCGGCATGGCACAACATGGAGGTGGCTGTCAAGGCAGGCAAGGTACGCTGTCTTGGTCTCTCTAACTTTGAAGTCAAGGAGGCTCAGGACGCCTATCGCTGGTGCGTAGATTCCACTTCTGTTAAACCCGTCATCCTGCAGATGGAATGCCATCCATACGCTCAGCGCGTGGCCGAGAGCGCACAGGTCAAGAAGGACGGCATGGTAGTAGAATGCTGGTATCCGCTGGGAGGCCAGGCAAGCAACGGTGCTTTGCTGCGCGACCCGGTAATCAATTCCATAGCCAACAAACGCAACATAACCCCTGCACAGGTGATTCTGGCTTGGCACATTCAAGAAGGTCATTCCATCATCCCCAAGTCAGACAACCCCAAGCACATTCAAGAAAATATAGAGAGCCTCAACATCAAGCTCACCGACGCTGAGATGAAGCAGATGCGTGATTTGAACCGCGAGAAGCGCTTCTATGAGTTCAATATCGAACAGACACGCCAGTTTGTCAACTTTTCATTGCCCGACGAGCAGGCAGGTGGCGATGGTGCTGCATGGAATCGACAGATGAGCGAGGAACTGGAGCGAGGCAACAAACAATAACCAGAAACTTTATGAAGGAAATAAAATTTGATTCGGTTCAGGCATTCAACGACTTCTTCGGGTTCGAAACATTGCACCCGCTAGTCAGCGTTGTGCGCTTTGATCCGGCAGAGGCCATGAAGCGGTTCAAGTTCGACCCCTCGTCTATACAGAAACCGCTCGAACCCCTCACCGTTCACTATGGCATCTATGCCGTAATACTTAAAGAAACCAAAGGGTGCGCGCTGTCATACGGGCGCACCCCGTATGATTTTGACGAAATGACCGTTACACCTACTGCTCCGGGATACGCCATTACGGTTGAGCCAGTGGCCAACGGCCCTGCACCGCGATGGACGGCGCTGGTGTTTCATCCCGACTTCCTCAAGATGTCAGCACTCGGACAGCAGATGAGTCGCTATGAGTTCTTCTCCTACTCGCTCAACGAGGCGCTTCACCTCTCGGCACAGGAGATAGAAATCTACCGAAGCGTGGTGGGAATGATTGAGCAGGAACTGCATCACGCCATCGACCCGATGACCCACGACCTGATCATCAACCACATTGAGATGCTGCTCAACTACTGCCTGCGCTTCTATGGTCGCCAGTTCATCACCCGAAAGCAGATCAACCATTCGGTGGTGCAGAAATTCGAGGCGCTACTACGTGCCTACATCTATGACGTTGATACGCAGACAGGCCTTACCAAGACAGAGCGTCAAGGCTTGCCCGCTGTTGCTTACTTTGCCGAAAAGTGCTGCCTATCGACAAGCTATTTCGGCACACTGGTCAAGACAGAGACAGGACGCACCGCCAAAGACATCATCAACGAACATCTGCTTGCCAAGGCCAAGGAACTACTCAACTCCTACGAAACAGAGACGAAACAGAAGTTTACCGTGGCTCAGGTCAGCTACCGCCTGGGCTTTGAGTACCCGCAGCACTTCGTCCGCTTCTTCAAGGCACTCACAGGCATGACACCTACACAATGGAGGGCGGCATAAAACAGGGCTCACAGAAAAGTTGACAGTAAAAGAAGTTCAGTTCATTCCACAAGTTCCTGAAAGCGCTATGGCTACCACGCCCCAAATACAGTTCCAAGGACAAAAAAACGTAAAAGTACTTAAAGACGCACAAAATGCTTGTTTATTAAAATACAATTTCATACTTTTGAACCGAAATATAAAATGAACTTTTAATCAATAGTTCGTTAAAAATTAATATATCGGCTTAGGCGGCTTTACGCTGCCAGCCAAATTAAACGAAGCCATGGAATATGGCTGCTCATTCTCCTTCATCATGACCTTAGCCACATTGAGTGCAGAGAAGGATGCATTGTATGAAAAGTCCAACTGGCGCGTGTTCCTAGCCTGACAATGGGTAAGTCCTGCGAACTGCTTGGCATCGCGGTAGCAATTATGACAAGCTTATCGTAAACTTTTCTACGAATGCAAGCAACACCTTGAACTCGGCAGATGCCAAAGTATAGAACTCAACGCACAGATTGCCGACTGTACTCTTGCATTCATCGGTTACACAGTCATATTGCTCCACAAGCGGTTCTCCGACTATGAAACCTTTGGCGAACTATTCCGTGACATCAAAGGAGGACTGTTGGAACTTACATTCATAGAGCGTCTGCTGCCGATAATAGCAGAATTGCTAGAGAAGATAGTTCGCCTCTTCAATACCACACTGAACGATCTGCTTGAGAGGGCAATGGCGGATGACGAAACAAGACATGACCTCGAATGCATTCTCAGATGTAATCAAAATTTCACATTCCGATAGCATCCCAACGCCTGACTCCAATAGTTATGCCCAGAAACAATCTCCACACTGGTGGAGGGCCGCTGGGCAGGTGTTGGGCCTCAATGTAGGTATTCAGTTCGCAGATCGTTATCTGTTGGATCTTGATTATGCCCACATCAGCGGCAAAACCATTGCTGATAACATCAAGTACGGATGGGTGTGGGATAATGATGACTTCATAATTAACCAGATTGGCCATCCTTATCAAGGAAGTCTATATTATAGTGCTGCTCGTGCCAATGGGTTGAACTATTGGCAATCGCTGCCTTATTGCGTAATGGGATCTCTGACATGGGAGATGTTCTGTGAGAGTGATCCTCCTGCCACCAACGATCTTATTACCACGCCGCTGGGTGGTGCAGCTTTGGGTGAGATTACTTGGCGACTGTCAGACATGGTGCTCGATGACCGTACGCGAGGTGCGCAGCGTT
>JAZQQU010000060.1:0-88868 GCA_045629225.1 Bacteroidales bacterium
ACTTGTAGGGGCAAAAGCTGCATGTTTTGCCCCTCTGTGCTTCCTCGTAGGGGCAAAAGCTGCATGTTTTGCCCCTCTGTGCGTCCTTGTAGGGGCAAAAGCTGCATGTTTTGCCCCTCTGTGTATCCATGTAGGGGCAAAAGCTGCATGTTTTGCCCCTCTGTGCGTACTTGTAGGGGCAAAAGCTGCATGTTTTGCCCCATTGACTATCTTTTGCAGGAACGAAGGTTATTTGGAGCCGGAAGACTTCAGCAGTTTATTGACAGTCTTAACGACATCTGAAGCCGAAGCATCGCCTGAATTAATAAGACAGGCCCTGACCACAGCTTTGAGGTCAGCATCAGTAATTGCACATTTGCAAAAAAAATACATCAACCGAATTAAACCTTCCGAACACACCTTAGTCTAAGAAAACGTGCGTGCATTTGTGGGTGCGCACGTTACATACACTAAACATTACCTCAATAACGTGAAATTACATTCAACTGAATAACGACGTATGAAGAAATCATTGAAGTGGGGACTCATTGGAGTTGCCTCAGCAGCCATCGTGGCTGGAGGAATCTGGTATCAGCAGCCAAAGGTGAACGCAGAGCTGGCACAAGCCGACCAGCAGCCTGCCATGAAGGGCGGCGGCCCTGGCATGAAGGTGCTCAACGTGAACGGCAAGCTGATACGTCCGCAACAACTCACCGACGAGTTCCGAACCACCGGCCTCATCCTGCCCGACGAGGAGGTGAATCTCTCATTCGAGACTTCGGGCAAGATCATCGACATCAAGTTTGTGGAAGGTACTACCGTGCGCAAGGGCCAGATCCTTGCCAAAGTGAACGACAAGCCGCTGCAGGCCCAGCTCAAGCGACTGATGGCCCAGTTGGACCTGGCCAAGAACCGCGTGTACCGACAGGAGCAGCTGCTCAAGAAGGATGCTGCCAGCCAGGAGGCTTACGAGGAGGCCAAGACGCAATTGGCTACGCTCGAGGCTGAGATTGAGGGTGTGAAGGTGAACATCGAGTTGACCGAACTGCATGCCCCATTCGACGGCGTGATCGGTCTGCGACAGGTCAGCGTGGGTGCCTATGCCAACCCAAGCACGGTGGTGGCCAAACTGACCAAGATCACTCCGCTGAAGGTGGAGTTCTCGGTGCCAGAGCGTTATGCTTCGCAGATCAGGAAGGGCGTGAACATGGACTTCACGGTCGAGGGCTTCCAAGATGCCTTCCACGCTCAGGTCTATGCCGTGGAGTCGGCCGTGGATCGTGACCAGCACGTGTTCACCGCCCGTGGCCTCTATGCCAACACGAACCGTCGTCTGCTCCCTGGCCAGTATGCCAGCATCCTGCTCAAGAAGGAGGAGATCAAGGACGCCATGGTGATCCCGTCGGAGGCCATCGTGCCTGAGATGGGTATGGACAAGGTGTTCTGCTACCGTTCGGGCAAGGCCATGCCTGTGGAGATCAAGACCGGCATCCGCACGGCCGGCGAGGTGCAGGTGCTCTCTGGCCTGCAGATGGGCGACACAATTATCACTTCGGGCACATTGCAGCTCAGAATGGGACTGCCTGTGAAGCTGGATGTGGTTGAGTAAAGGTAGGGAAAGAGGAGTGAAAGGGTAGTGAAAGAGTAGTGAAAGAGGAGTGAAAGGGTAATGAAAGGGACAATACTTTCAGCAAGTCCAAACCGCCTCTTCAAAGACAACCTTTCGACCTCCAAAACATTCGTCCCTTTCACTACCCTTTCACTCCCCTTTCACTACACTTTCACTACACTTAACAACCAATGAATATCTCAGAACTTTCGATCCGCCGCCCTGTCCTTGCGCTGGTCATGACCATCATCATCCTGCTGTTTGGTCTGATCGGCTACACCTATCTGGGCGTGCGCGAATATCCGTCGGTCGATAACCCGATCATCTCGGTGAACTGTTCGTACCCTGGTGCGAATGCCGACGTCATAGAGAACCAGATTACCGAACCGCTGGAGCAGAACATCAACGGCATCCCGGGCATCCGTTCGCTGTCGAGCGTGAGCTCACAGGGTTCGAGCCGCATCACCGTGGAGTTCGAGCTCTCGGTCGATCTGGAGACAGCTGCCAACGACGTGCGCGACAAGGTGTCACGCGCCCAGCGTTTCCTGCCACGCGACTGCGACCCTCCGACCGTCTCGAAGGCCGATGCCGACGCCATGCCTATCCTCATGATTGCCCTGCAGAGCGACAAACGAAGCCTGCTGGAGTTGAGCGAGATAGCCGACCTGACCGTCAAGGAGCAGCTGCAGACCATCAACGACGTGAGCTCGGTGGGCATCTGGGGCGAGAAGCGCTACTGCATGCGACTGTGGCTCGACCCCGTGAAGATGGCTGGCTATGGCATCACCCCAACGGACGTGAAGAATGCAGTGGATAAGGAGAACGTCGAGCTGCCATCGGGCAGTATCGAGGGCAACACCACCGAGCTCACCGTCCGCACCATGGGACTGATGCACACCGCCAAGGAGTTCAACGACCTGATCCTGCGACAGACGGGCAACCAGATCATCCGATTCAGCGATGTGGGTCGTGCCGAACTGGGCCCTGCCGACATCAAGAGCTACATGAAAATGGACGGCGTGCCTATGGTGGGCGTGGTGGTAGTGCCACAGCCAGGTGCCAACCACATCGAGATTGCCAATGCCGTGTATAAGCGCATGGATCAGATGAAGAAGGACCTGCCCGAGGACGTACATTTTAAATATAGTTTCGACAACACACGCTTCATCCGTGCTTCGATCGACGAGGTGAAGCAGACTATCTTCGAGGCGCTGTTGTTGGTCATCATCATCATCTTCCTCTTCCTGCGCGACTGGCGTGTGACGCTGGTGCCCTGCATCGTGATTCCGATCTCGCTGGTGGGTTCGTTCTTCGTGATGTACCTGTGCGGCTTCTCGATCAACGTGCTTACGATGCTGGCCATCGTGCTCTCTGTGGGTCTGGTGGTGGATGATGCCATCGTTATGACCGAGAACATCTATGTGCGAATAGAGCGAGGCATGCGACCCAAGGCTGCGGGCATCGAGGGTGCGAAGGAGATCTTCTTTGCCGTACTTTCGACCACAGTAACCCTTTTGGCTGTGTTCCTGCCCATCGTCTTCATGGACGGCATCACGGGCCGACTGTTCCGCGAGTTCAGCCTCGTGATTGCCGGCACGGTCTGCATCTCGTCGTTTGCGGCTTTGACCATCACGCCTATGCTCTCGACCAAGATTCTGGTGCGCAGGCAGACGCCCAACGCCTTCTATCGCTGGACAGAGCCATTCTTTGTGGGCCTCAACAATGCCTACGACCGCGGCCTCATGGCCGTGATGCGCCACCGCTGGGTAGTGCTGCCTGTGATTGCGGCCATGGTGGGCATCATCGTCTGGCTGTGGAACGACATCCCGAGTGAGATGGCACCCATGGAGGACCGCTCGAGCATCTCAATCAACACACGTGGTACCGAGGGCGTTACCTACGAGTACATTCGCGACTACACCGAGGACATCACACAGGTGGTGGATTCGCTCTGTGCCGATGCCGACAACATCACAGCCCGCGTAAGCTCGGGCAGCGGCAACCTGCGCATCACGCTCAAGGACCTCAAGGACCGTGACTACACGCAGATGGAGGTGGCCGAAAAGCTGACCCGTGCCCTCTCGACCAAGACCAAGGCACGCTCGTTCGTGCAGCAGCAGTCGTCGTTCGGCGGACGTCGTGGCGGCATGCCTATACAGTACGTGCTGCAGGCCACCAACATCGAGAAGCTGCAGGAGGTGCTGCCCGAGTTCATGGCCAAGGTGCAGTCGAACCCAATGTTCCGCATGGCCGACGTCAACCTGAAGTTCAGCAAGCCTGAAGCCCGACTGAGCATCGATCGCGACAAAGCCAGCATCCTGGGCGTGACCACACGCGACGTGGCTCAGACCCTGCAGTACGGCCTCTCGGGCCAGCGCATGGGCTACTTCTATATGAACGGCAAGCAGTATGAGATCAAGGGCGAAATCAACCGTCAGCAGCGTAACAAGCCTGCCGACCTGAAGTCCATCTTCATCCGCAACAAGAATGGTGCTATGATACAGCTCGACAACCTCATCGACCTCTCGGGCGGCATCGCTCCACCGCAGCTCTATCGATACAACCGCTTCGTTTCGGCCACCATATCAGCAGGTCTGGCCGACGGCAAGACTATCGGTGAGGGTCTGGATGAGATGGATAGGATTGCGGCCGAGACGCTGGACGACACGTTCCGCACAGCCCTTTCGGGCGACTCGAAGGAGTTCCGCGAGTCATCGTCTTCGCTCATGTTCGCCTTCGGTCTGGCCATCCTGCTCATCTACCTGATTCTGGCGGCTCAGTTCGAGAGCTTCAAGGACCCTGTCATCATCATGCTCACCGTGCCACTGGCCATTGCGGGTGCGCTGGTGTTCATGTCGTGCAGCGACATCACCATGAACATCTTCAGCCAGATCGGTATCATCATGCTCATCGGACTGGTGGCCAAGAACGGCATCCTGATCGTGGAGTTTGCCAACCAGAAGCAGGAGGCAGGCATTGACAAGCTCACAGCCATCTGTGATGCGGCCAAGCAGCGTCTGCGTCCTATCCTCATGACCAGTGCCTCGACCATCCTGGGCCTCATCCCACTAGCATACGCCACGGGCGAGGGCTGCAACCAGCGTATCGCCATGGGTACGGCCGTGGTGGGCGGCATGCTCGTCTCGACGTTCATGACCATGTTTGTGGTTCCTGCTATCTATGCTTACATCTCGACGGATCGTAGCAAGAAGAAAGACGAGTGATTGGAAAATGTGTAATGTAGAATTCAAAATGTAAAATTTATTGTAGAATTGACACCTATGCTATACAGACTATTCATAACCCTGCTCTTTTTCTCTTCGACCCTGCTGATGGCTCAGGAGCGACTGATCTACACGTTGCAAGACTGCATACAACGAGGTCTGGAGTCGAACCTCGGCCTGCAGATGACGCGCAACGATGAGCAAGTGGCACACAACAATGCCACGCTGGCCAATGCGGGTGCGCTGCCAACGGTTGACCTCTCAGCAGGCCTTCGCCCCAGCCTCACCACTTCGGAACACAGCACCAACCGTGCCACTGGTGAGGAAACCAGCTCGTCGGGTACCTTCGACTACAGCACCACGGCTGCTGCCACGCTGAACTGGACCCTCTTCGACGGCTTCAAGATCCAGACCAACTACCGCCAGCTCCGCCTTCTGGAGCAACGCGGTGAGACCAACACCCGCCTGGCCATCGAAGACCTGGTGGCCGACATTGCAGCCGAATACTACAACTACCTGCAGCAGATCATCCGCCGCAGCCACTACCGCTATGCCCTTGCCCTCTCGAAGGAGCGTCTTCGCATCGCCGAACTCAACTATCAGACGGGACGCTTCTCAGGTCTGGACTACCATCTGGCTCGTGTGGACTTCAATTCGGACAGCGCACAGTACGTCAAGCAGCAGCAGGCTGTCCGTGCTTCACGCGTTCGCTTGAATAAGCTGATGTCTAACCCCAACGTGGAGCAACGCATCGGTGTGCCCGACAGCTCGATCCTGGTGCGCGACGACCTGATGTTCGAAGCCCTCTGGCAGCAGACACTCGATGCCAATGCGTCGCTGCTTCGCGCCTCGCAGAACACGCTGATAGCCGAGGCCGACTACCAGAAAGTGACCACGCGCAACTATCCTTACCTGAAACTCAACGCGCAGTATGGCTACACGGCCAACCACTACGACGAGGGTGTGACCCTGAAACGCGACAATACCGTGCTCAATGGTGGTCTGACCCTGGGCATCAACCTGTGGGACGGTAACCGCCGACGCGAGCGCAAGAATGCCGCCCTGGCCATCGAGAACAGCCGTCTGCAACGCCAGCAACTGGAGCTCGACCTGCACGCCTCGCTCTTCACCTTCTGGGATGCCTACCGCAACAACCTCGCCCTGCTCGCCTTGCAGCAGCAGAACCTTGAAATAGCCGAGAGTAACCTCGAGATAGCCCTCGAACGATACAAGCTCGGCAACCTCTCGGGTTTCGACATGCGCCAAGTGCAGAAGAGCCTGCTCGATGCCGAGGAGCGTGTGTTACAAGTGCAGTACGATGCCAAACTCTGCGAGATCTCGTTGTTGCAGATCAGCGGAGGCATCGGATATTATCTGGAGTAATAATTATAAAAATAGTATTTTATGAAAAAGTTTATGATCTCAGCAGCCCTCATGGCTGCATGTGCCACCACCACCATAGCACAGAATTGGATTGGCGGCAGCTTTAATGTCAACCAGCAGAATGATTCATACGACAACGGTGATTCGAATCACGGAGATGCCACTGCCAACAACCTGGGCTTCAACATCGATGCAGGTCATGCCCTCAACGATAAGTGGGCCATTGCCATCGGTCTCGGTTATCATCACACAGAATACACCTCGGCAACTAAGGGTACGAACAGTTTTGATATCTCGCCATACGTGCGTCGTCAACTTGCCTCGTGGAATCGTCTGTCGCTCTTTGCTGATGCGGGTGTAGCATACACCCTTCGTCATCAAAATGGCTTTGAGGTCAATAACCACAGCCTGCTCCTTTACATCGGTCCAGGTCTGGACTATGAACTCAATGAACGCATCGGCCTTGAGGCGCACTTCGGCAATCTGAGCTGGGAGCATGACTGGCACAAAGAACCCGACTATAAGGGCAACACTTTCGACCTCAGCCTCAGCTCGTACCTTTCACTTGGTTTCTACATTAATCTCTAATCCACCACTATGCGTAAATTATTCCTAACCGCAGCCCTTATTGCAGCCAGCATCGCTTCGGCATCTGCACAATATTGGGTGGCAGGTAGCATCCACCTGCGACAGAACTCAGGCGAGACCTCGAGCACCTATGATTCCAAGAACAAATCGTCGTACATCAGCTTCTCGCCTGAAGTGGGGTATAGCCTCAATGAGCATTGGGACTTGATAGGTCGCTTCGACTACTTGCATCAGGAAAATAGCAATGAAATTTCCTCAGGCTATCATTATAATTTCAGTTCCAACGCCTACGCTATTGGAATCTATGCACGACGCTATCTGGCTGATATGGAGCCATTGCGATTCTTTGTCGAAGCCGGAGGCAGCTATTCAGTCAGACACATCAGTGGATCGGATGCTAATAGGAAAACACTCCATCTCACCCTCAATCCCGGTGCCACGTTAGCCATCAATGACCGGTTCGGCCTCGTAACACGTTTTAGCGGTCTCAACTGGATTCAGATAGGGAGCGAGAGTGAAGGCGACAGCTCATCCAGCTTCCTCGGCTTCTCTCTCTCCAACGAACTATCGTTAGGCTTCTACATCAATTTCTAAAATGGCCATATAACAGGAGTTCCCATGAAACATCTCCTAATTATCCTCCTCCTGCTCCTCCCCTTATCCACCACAGCCAGAACGTCGAAGCCTACTCCCGACCTATGGCCCGACGGCACAGAGATTGGCGAGTGGTTTCATGATCTGACGCCTGTTGACGTAAACTCGTTAGGGCGCAAATACCGCCTCACGGACTACGGAATCTTTGCGGACGGTACGATCCACACCCAGCAGCTTCAGCAACTCATCGACCGTATGGCCAGCGAAGGAGGTGGCGTCATGGTGGTGCCCCCTGGCGTGTATCTGAGCGGATCGCTCTACTTCCGCCAAGGCACACACCTGCACCTGGAGCAGGGAGCCGTGCTGATGGGTTCGGACAACATTGCAGACTTCCCGTTGGCCCAAACGCGCATCGAGGGCGAGACCTGCCTCTACTTCGAAGCGCTGATCAATGCCAAGGGGCTCGATGGCTTCACCATCACGGGCCAAGGCACCATCGACGGCAACGGACTCCGTTACCATCAGGCCTTCTGGCTTCGTCGCCAATGGAATCCGCATTGCACCAACAAGGACGAGCAGCGACCACGTCTCATCTATGTGAGCAACTGCCACAACGTACGCATCGAGGGCGTAAGACTTCAGAACTCTCCCTTCTGGACTACACATATATATAATAGTAAGCGCGTGAAACTTATGGGCCTGAGCATCTACAGCCTCGCCAAGCCTGACACGCAGAAGGCACCTTCGACCGATGCCATCGACCTCGATGTCGTAGAGGACATACTCATCGACCACTGCTACATGGAGGTCAACGACGATGCCGTGGCTATGAAGGGCGGCAAGGGGCCTTGGGCAGACGATCCCACGCGTTCGCCTGGCAATGGAGCCAACCGCAACGTCCTGATCCAGGACTGCACCTACGGATTTTGCCACGGCTGCCTAACCCTGGGCTCCGAATCTGTATTGGACCACAACATCCTGCTCCGACGCATTCAAGTCGATAAGGCTGCCCGCCTGCTTTGGCTCAAGATGCGGCCCGACACCCCACAACGTTACGAATACATCACAGTGGAACAGATTACCGGATGGGTGGGGCGAGTGCTCTACATCCACCCCTGGACGCAGTTCTACGATCTCAAAGACCGCACAGATTTGCCTAAGTCATACGCCGACCACATAACCATGCGTCATTGCACATTGGAGTGCAACACCTACAAGGACGTGGAGCTCAATGATGAGCAATACGAACTCTCGAACTTCACATTTGAGGAGATGGAGGTCAAAGAAAAATAAATCAGAACAAAAAGCATGTTACGCATTCTCCAAACCCTTTCGCACTTGATGAGCCGCTATTGCTCGTGGGTTGTCATAGCTGCTGCCTTGGTTAGCGCCGTGTGGCCGCAGTCGTTTGGCTGGGTACAGCAGGGACAGCGTCCGTCGGTCATACTGGGCATCATCATGCTCACTATGGGCTGCACACTTTCGACCGAAGACTTCAAGATCCTGCTCCATCGTCCGCTGGACATCCTGCTGGGTACATTGGCACAGTTCACCGTCATGCCCTTCGTGGCATTCGGCTTGACACGGGTATTCGGACTCGATCCGTTCCTGAGCGCAGGCATCATACTGGTGGGCTGCTGTCCGGGAGGCGTGTCGAGCAACATCATGTCGTTCCTGTGTCATGGTGACGTGGCTTTTTCGGTAGGTATGACCACTGTCAGCACGCTATTGGCACCGCTGGTGACGCCTCTGATGGTGCTGTGGCTGGCTGGACAGCAGATCGAGGTGGATGCGCTGGGCATGTTCCAGAACATCTGCGTAGTGACCCTGCTGCCTGTGGCTTGCGGCTGTGCGTTCAACTACTTTCTGGGTAAGCGACAGGACTTCCAGCAGATACAGTCGGTGATGCCTGGCATCTCGGTGGCTTGTCTGGCTATAATAGTGGGCGGAGTGATCTACACGGTGATGCCCCGGCTATCGTTCGATAATGCTCCGGCTGGTGCCATGAACGGCTGGCAACTGTTGCTCCTGACCTTGGCTGTGGTGACCTGCCACAATGGTCTGGGCTATCTGCTGGGCTACATGCTTGGCAAACTCTTCGGATTCAACGTTGCCAAGCGCCGTACCATCAGCATTGAGGTGGGCATGCAGAATGCTGGCATGGCTACGGTGCTGGCTGGCAACTTCTTCGCCACGCCTGCCGCCATAGCCGCTAATCCGCTGGCTGCGCTGAGTGTGGTGCCTTGCGCCATTTCATGTGCGTACCACAGCATTTCAGGCACGATCCTGGCTACATGGTTTGCAAGAAATGATAAAAAAGAGTGAAAATGCTAACATGGACCAAACATGCGCGCAACTGATTTTTAATCCAGAAAAGAACCCATGCCAACAGCTACCTTCGACTTCAAACAATTCACTATACATCAGGATCGATGCGCCATGAAAGTAGGTACCGACGGTGTGCTGCTGGGAGCTTGGGCAGGAATAGGCGTGACAGGTTTTGAAGAGTTTGAAAGGTTTGAAAAGAAAGAAGACTCTATGAGGGTTGAAGGGTTTGAGATGCATGATGGATTCAAGGAGTTTGAGGAATTAAAGATACTCGACATCGGAGCAGGAACCGGCCTCATTTCGCTGATTCTTGCCCAACGCTTTCCTTCGGCCCAGATCACAGCCGTCGAGATTGATTCCGAAGCAGCCAGTCAATGCCTGGAGAACTTTGAAGCATCGCCATGGGCCGACAGGCTAACGGTCATCCCCCATTCGCTGGCAGATTATGAGCTGGCATTAGATGGTACTCACCAGGAACATACTTTTGACCTCATTGTCACTAATCCTCCTTTTTATAATGCCACGCTCAAACCAGAGGACAAAGTGCGAGCAATCGCTCGACACAAAGACTCATTACCCGCAGATGAGATTGCATCCTTTGCACATCGGCATCTCTCTGCCGACGGACAGCTGGCTCTCATCTACCCAATAGCCTACGATAGCGAGGTGATGATGGCTTGTACGCTGCATGGCCTGATGCCCACACGTCTTTGTGATGTGCTGACAAAGGAAGGCAAGCCCTGCAAGCGTCGCATGGCCGCCTTCAGGCGTACAGGGACTGCACAGAATATCATCAAAGAAAAACTTACCATTCTGGACCAACAGGGTCAGTACACCAGAGGATATCGTCAACTGGTTGATTCTCTCTATTTACATCTGTCCTAATCAAGCATAATACCTCAGATTACGGTATTTCGAGATGTCGCAAATCAATAATAAAAGAGACTGTCCTAACTATTCGCTTAGCACGTATAGCTAGGACAGTCTCATTATTGACAGGTTGTCAAGTTTTGAAGTTATCTGGTTTTGGACTGATGTTACTTTATCTTCGAAATCAGTTTAACCAGATCAACAAGAGTGATCTTGCCGTCTCCATCCAAGTCTGCAGCAAAGATATTGATGCCAGAAGCATTGCCTGTAATCATATAATCGACAAGACTATGGACATCATTCACGTCAAGAACGCCATCGTCTGAAATATCATTCTCTATTGTATCATCTGTAGTAGTAAACTTGATGTCATAGACGTAGCCACGATCATCCCTGGAATCAATAGTTGAATTTTTCTGATATGTGAACACAAACGTATGGAGACCTGGCAGAACAGACCCTTCAGAATGTCCATAATAACCTCCACCCCAATTGAAGTGAACTTCGCCATCAATCGTAACTGTCAGGATATCCTTATCCTCAGAATAGGCACTATATCCGATATAATAATCAGTCATCTTGGGCAGATAAACGGTCATGGTTGTCTGTGATATAGTGCTTGGCTTATGGTAGTTGGTACTCCTAAGCTTCTGGTCAGATTCTGACCACTCCCACTCGTATGCTCCAGACGAAGTAAATGTAACCACAGCCCCTGCTGTATTTTCGCTTATCACCTTGACGCGATCATCATAAGGAGCAGTTACGACTACCATACACTTAGCATTGACACAACTACCGTCGGTAGCCTTACATGTAATAACTGCATCACCTCCACCGACAGCAGTAACAAGGCCACTCGCACTCACAGTGGCAACATTGGTGTTGCTCGACGACCAGATCACCTTCTGATTCGAAGCAGTTGAAGGATTGACTGTTGCAGCCAACTGCTTGGTATCACCAAGGTTCAAGTGACAAGAAGTCTGATCGAGCAGGATCTCGCTGACAAGTACAGTCGAAACGGAAATGGCAGGCTTAAGACCAATGACGGCAGTTTGTGAGCTGGTGTATGCGGCATCCGTTCCAGCACCGCCAATACCACTGCCATTAGGCTTTAAGGCGCCGACGCCTGTAAGTGGATACCATCCATCACAATAGCCACCCCAGCCCCAGTTGAAATGGAAACGCTCGAAAGCAACACTATAGCCATCGCAAACAAATGCATGGCCGCCTTTGGTAGACTGACCAGCGTAGAACAAGGGACGCCCGGCTTCAAGTTCGCTGTAAACCATGTCTTCCCATTGCTTGTCTGTATAGTTTGAACGACGTTCCATACTTGCTCCCGAGTCATAGCCAAAATAGTTTACGAAAGCAGGACGAGTTGAAATGTCGGATGCAGAAGAGACGGTCCAGCCATAGGACATATTCAATGACACACCTGCATGATACATCAAAGTACCAACAGCCTTGACTTGATCAGCTGTGTAGCTACCCGAATAATCATCAAGCATGTTGCCCCAATCGTATGCAGTATTAGAAAAATCGGCACTGAACGTCTGCAGATGATTATACGACGTATAGTTGAGTGTATAAGAATGTGACCCAACTCCCATGACTGGGTAATTATAGTACTTCAGGATCTGAGCCATTGCCGTGGCTGCACATCCTGTAACAAATCGGTACTGTTCATTACTCTGATCTAAGCATCCAAGAATCGGAATCTGGCTGTTGAATGGCGAGTTCTGATTCCACTTGGTTGTCAACAAAGGACTGACTGTTGTTCGGGTCACAGCAGCCTGCTGCTTGCGAGGCTCGGATTTATCGGACAAATCCTGACGCTGAATAGCATTGGCAATCTGCTCACTATAACACTCAAGCATATAACGCAATCCATCGGGAATGCTGTCAATGTTGAATACTCCCGTCTCACTATAGCCAAGCACTTCCCGAGCACGCTCGTCACCACCCATGATGGCAAATCCTCCGTCCTGATAATTGAACACATAATAGAGCGGAGTGCCCTGATGCTGCGAAGTATAGGCAAGTTCGGGCTGAAGAACAGCGCGTTTGCCGCGCATTGAGGCACGCAGATCTACGGCCTTGGATAAGGCAACAGATTTCTGAATCTGCTGTGCGTAAAGGGCATAATTAACAACACTGAATACGAACAGCATCATGGTTACAACCAAGCGCTGACTACGATCAAAACTGTGTTTCATAGTTATTGCGAATAATTAGTGATCCATTAAATTTCAGCACCTTCTTCAGCAGCAGCTGCTGCACGCATAGCCACCTCCTCAGTGGTGGAAGGCTGATCGAACTTCTTGCGAATGAACTTGAAGTTACGGCCCAAGTACTTCTCACGCACAGTAGGATTCTCAGCCAACTCCTCACTCGTACCCTGGAAGAGGATCTTACCTTCGAACAAGAGATATGCACGATCAACAATCGAGAGGGTCTCTGGGGCGTTGTGGTCGGTGATGAGGATGCCGATGTTCTTGTCCTTGAGTTTATAGACAATGTACTGGATGTCCTCCACAGCGATAGGATCGACACCAGCGAAAGGCTCGTCGAGCATGATGAACTTCGGATTGATGGCCAGACAACGGGCAATCTCACAACGACGACGCTCACCACCTGACAGACGGTCACCCAGATTCTTACGCACCTTCTGCAAACGGAACTCAGCAATCAACGACTCGAGCTTTTCCTTCTGTTCCTCCTTGGACATGCCAGTCATCTCGAGGGTGGCTCGCAAATTGTCCTCCACCGTCATCTTGCGATAGACCGAAGCCTCCTGTGCCAAGTAGCCGATGCCCAGTTTGGCACGCTTATAGACAGGCATCTTGGTGATCTCCTGATCATCGAGGTAGATGCGGCCTTCGTTGGGAGTAACCAAGCCGGTGGTCATGTAGAAGGTCGTAGTCTTCCCAGCACCATTTGGTCCCAACAGACCCACAATCTCTCCCTGCTTCACATTGATGCTTACGTGGTTGGCCACAGTACGCGGACCGTAACGCTTAACGAGGTTGTCGGTGCGCAACACACTGACAGTTTGAGCCAGCTGTGGCTCTGGTGTTTCCGACTGTGGCACCTCGGCAATAAACTGTTGCTCGACAGCTTCAGACTGCTGTACGGTAGCCTCCAGAACAGGCTCATTCTGTATTTCGTCAGTCTTTGACTCGATAGATATCTCCATGTTTCATTGAAATTTGCTGCAAAGATAGTGATTTATTTCCAAATCTGTACCTATTTCCTTTCACTTTTAAGAATTTTTGCGTATCTTTGCAGCCTGAAACTATAAAAATGTAAACAGACTATGCTAATCATACGTTGGATTGAAGACTTTGGCAGCTATGTGATGCTGATGCGAAGGGTGTTTGTCTTCCCAGACCGATGGAAGATGTTCTGGCGTCAATACACACAGGAGTGCTGTAGCCTGGTGCTCGACTCTATTGGAATCATCGGCATCATCTCGCTCTTCATCGGAGCAGTGTGTTGCATACAGATGCAGATGAATCTTTTCAGCCCTCTCCTGCCCCGCTACACCATCGGATTCACCACACGCGAAATTCTGATGCTCGAATTCTCATCGGCCATGATGTGCCTGATTCTTGCGGGCAAGGTGGGCTCGAACATAGCCTCGGAAATTGGAACCATGAGAGTAACTGAGCAGATTGATGCCATGGAGATCATGGGTGTAAACTCTGCTAACTACCTTATCCTTCCCAAGGTGTGTGCCGTGGTGTCGCTCATGCCCATCCTGGTAGTACTGTCCATAGCTCTGGGCCTGGTGGGAGGCGGTATCCTGGCGTGGGTGACGGGCGAACCAACGATCGACAACTACATCTATGGCATACAGACAGGTGTGGACATTAGTCATGCTGTTTACGCCATCAAGAAGTCGATGGTCTTTGGCTTCATCATCACCACCGTATCTGGTTACTTTGGCTACACGGTGAAGGGCGGCGCGCTGCAGGTTGGCCGTAACTCCACACAAGCTGTAGTAATCAGCTCCATCATGATTCTGATGGCCGACGTGCTGTGTACGAAGCTTATGCTGTAGGTAACCCGATCGAAAAAAAAAGAATCCATCAAAGAAATCATGGAAAATCAAAAGCTTGCAGTTTTGCTTTTTGATTTTCCATGATTTCTTTGATGGATATCTATAATGACGATGCTCCTATATTGTCAAGGATGGTTCAAAACAGACCAGCGATCTTTTCAAGCCAGAGTTGATCCACCTCGTCGAAGGTGGCGAGGTCGACGCTGTCAATATCCAGCACACCCGTGACCTTACCATCGCGCCAAAGTGGCACTACAATCTCGCTGCGTGAAGCTGAAGAGCAAGCAATGTGACCAGGGAACTGATCGACATCGGGCACTACCTGCGTACAACCCTGCTGCCAGGCTGTGCCACACACGCCACGTCCCAGACGGATGCGGGTGCAAGCCATCGGGCCCTGGAAAGGTCCAAGCACAAGTTGCCCGTCGATCACACGATAGAAACCCGTCCACCAGAAACCGAACGTCTCGTGAATCATAGCTGCCACATTCGCCATGTTGGCAATGGGGTCGGGTTCTGCGCTCAGGACTGCTTCGATTTGCGGATAGAGTTCCGCATACTTTTCGGCCTTACTGCCGGAGGAAATGATTAAGTTTTCAGACATATTCTAATTATTCTATAGGCGTCAGGAATCCACCACGGATATTTCTGGTGCCATTGCCAAACTGCACGGCATAGGAGCCGCGCGCTTCATTGAATTCTACAATAGTGCCTTCACCCAATACCTGATGCATGACACGGGTGCCAGGAGCAAACTCACTTGGTGGCGGTGCGGACGACGAAGGCAGACTACTCTCTGGAGCCGATGAGAAATCCAAGCCCATCTGCGTCACCAGCTGACTGGACTGTTGCCATAAGAGCTCATCCATGTCGCCCTCAGTGACAAAAAGCGATCGCTTAATCTCGCGCAGGAAACGACTGGGGTACTTAGACAGACGGGCAGCGGCAGAGAAGCCCTCGCTCTCGGTGAGGAACAGTTCGCGCTCGGCACGGGTGACGGCCACGTACATCAGTCGGCGCTCTTCCTCCTCGCCCTCGCCCTTGCGTTCGCGCAATGTCTTCATGCTGGGGAAGATGCCCTCGCTCAGACCAGAAACAAAAACATAGGGGAACTCCAGGCCCTTGGACTGGTGAATGGTCATGAGGCGAACCTTGTCCGACTTACGATCATCCTTGTCCATATTGGTGTAAAGAGCAATCTCCTGCAGGTAGCTGTCGATGGAGAGCACCTCGTCCTGTGCATGAGTCTCCTCAAAAGTATGCACACTCTGAAGGAGTTCGTTGAGGTTCTCAAGTCGGTCGGTGTCGTCGTCCTCGCGCAAAAGCTGCTTGTATCCGCTGTCTTCGAGCACCATGTCGAGCACATCACTAATCACATGGTCGCGACGCTGGGTGCTGATCACTGTGCCATGTTCGTCGAGGAAGATAGGCAGTCTCATGCGCTCCTCCACCAGCTGGCGACACTTCTCGATCAGGTCGATAAAGTGAACCATCGACTCCTTGTAGATCTCCTTGCGACCTATGTGGCGTTTCAGGGCATCGTAAAGGGTCAGTCCCTCCTGATCGGCCAGCGTCTTGAGGTGACTCAGATAGACCTTGCCCACCTTGCGGCTTGGCACATTGCAGATGCGTTGGAACGAGAGGTCATCGCCCTTGTCGATAAGACGAAGGTAGCTGAGAGCATCCTTGATCTCAGCGCGATCGAAGAAACGTACACCTCCCCAGATCACATAGTCAATGCCAGCCCTGACCAGCTCCTGTTCGATTCCACGTGACAGATAGCTGGCACGATAGAGGATGGCAAAGTCTGAGTATTTGGCTATCTGACTATTGACGATTGGACTATTTACTATTGGGCTATTGACACCAGTGGAGGAAACGTCGTCGGAATGGTCATGAGTCAAAGAGTCCTTGGTCAAACTGATGATTTTGCGAGCTATCCAACGCGACTCTTCCTGATCGCTTCGACCGTGGAAGTGGGTAACCTGCGTGCCACCATCGCGTGTGGTGAAAAGGTTCTTGGGCAAGCGGTTGCGGTTGCGACTGATAACAGAGTTGGCGAGGTCAAGGATAGGCGAGGTGGAACGATAGTTCTGGTCGAGCACGATGGTACGGTCGGCCTTGAAGTCGATAAACATCTTGGGACGTGCGCCTCGCCACTCATAGATGGCCTGATCGGGATCACCTACGATGAAGAGGTTGTGATGAATGCCCTGTAGAGTTTCAACGATAGTCCAATCGCTCTTGTTACAGTCCTGAGCCTCATCGAGCATAATGTATTCCATTTCGCGCTGCCAGTACTCACACGCGTCGGGGAAACGCTTCAGGATGTGAATGGTAAAGAAGATGAGATCCTGAAAATCGAGAGCCAGCGTTTTCTTCTGCAACTGCAGATAACGCTCCCAAGCCAGGTCTTCATTTACTTTCTGGCCATTGACTATTTGACCAATGGCACCAGAGTGCAAAGCATCGTCTGCTTGGACTGCAGTCACTTGGTCCTTAGACAACAGGCTACCTACGACCATGTGCTGGTCAATGTAGTTAGGCTGTTGTATGAAGTCGGCCACCTTGCGATTGCCCACAGCATCGAGAAACTGGCCCACGGTCTCGACCGAACGGTTCAGGCCCAATTCTTCCATGGTCTGCTTGGCGAGCTGTTTCTGATCTTCCTCATCGAGGATGGTGAACGACTTGGGGTAGCCCAAACGATGGATCTCCTGACGCAGAAACTTGACACAGAAACCATGAATGGTGCACACCAAGTCATTGTAGTCGCCACTGGGCACAAGGCGATGTATGCGCTGACGCATCTCCTGTGCCGCCTTGTTTGTGAAGGTCAGACACAGGATATTGGCAGGATCCACACCCAGCTCGTTGACCAGCCAGGCATAGCGGCAAGTGAGCGCCTTGATCTTGCCCGACCCCGCTCCTGCCACCACGCGGATCCTACCCTCGGTAGCCTTCACAGCCTCACGCTGACGCGCATTGAGACCACTCAAAGCCTCTGCCCATTGGTTTGTCATTTCTCAAGAATCTGCTTGATATGGTTCTTCATCACATGGAAAGCAGGACGAGGCATCCATCCATGATCGTAACCCTGCATCTCATAGAGATAACACTCCTTGTGACCCACCAGCTTGAGCATACGCCAGAAGTAAGCCTGCTCTTCATAGCGACCATAAAGCTCCAGTTCGCGATCGCCTGAGATGATCACGATTGGAGGACAGTCAGGACGGATGAAGGTGAGTGGCGCATACTGGTCGATGGTAGGCTGCAAAGGGCCAATGCCCTGCTGCTTGCGTACATTGTAGTGAGTGACACACTGGCCACTGAATGGGAACAAACCAGCCACGGCATCTGCATCGGCACCATACTTCTGGAGCCAATGCTTGTCGAGGCCCACCATATCAATAAGGTAACCGCCAGCTGAGTGTCCGCTCAGGAAGATCTTGGCGGTACTGCCATTATACTCAGCAGCATGGCCGAAGGTCCAGGCGACAGCAGCAGCGGCGTCATCAATGCACTCGTCGATGGTGCACTTGGGCATCAGTCGATAGTTCACGCCTACCACTACGTAACCCTGGTTCTGCAGCTCCTGAGGAATCTCCTTGCTGCCTCCCTCCAGGCCTCCGCCATGGAACCAAACTATCACAGGGCAGTCTTGGGCATCGATGGGATAATAAACATCGACCATACAACGCTCGGCAGCATAGCCCGAGGCATTGGTTCGGTATGGCACGTCGGTAACAGTCTTGTAAGTAAGCGCATTCTGTGCAATGGCTACGATGGTCATGAGAGCAAAGACCACAGTCAAGAGTTTTTTCTTCATGGATGGTTGTTTTATTATTGGGTTGTTTTGTTATTTTGTTGCGTTGTTCTATTGTCGTTTTGTTCTATTGCCGTTTTGTTAATGTGTTATTTTGTTGCATTATTAGATGAAATCTCTGTCTGCTGACTCGTTGTTCGCCAGTTGCGATAATGTGTCATCTCATCAGTAAGGCGGCTCAAGGCCCAAGTGACGATAGCGACATCGTCAATAAAGCCGACTGGCAAGAGGTCGGGCAACAAGTCCAAGGGGGACACCACGTAGAGCACAGCGGCCACAGCCAACGTCAGCGAACTGCGACTATAGTCTTTGTATCGACCATGCACAATGTCGCCAACGTAGGCAGCCAACAGGCTCAGGTCCTCCTTCACCTTGGCGAGTCCGCCCTTCTTCATATAGCCAGTCAGCGAAGCAAGCAGGGCCATGACCTTGCTTTTGTCAGATAATAAACTGTTCGAGCGGCTCAGCCATTTGCCTTGCTTGAAGCGATTGACAAAGAAACCCATTGACGATTAGTGATTGGCGAATAATGATTGAAGATTAATGATTATCTCTATCATCGCATCTGGCGCTTCGAACGGAAATACTGCTCGAAGAAGTCCATTTGCCGCTGATTAGGAGCTGTAGTGAGGTGGAATCCTTGGTGAATGTTCATCACTGTGGCCTCTCCCTGTTTGTAGGTAGTCCAGTAAGGCAGACCTTCGCCATTGGGATTGCCAGTCTTGATGAAGTTAATCCAATACTGGGGCAGAATCTGAGCCATGTGTTGTTCAGTCTCGGTCATCGGACCCCAATTCCAGCCATAGATGAATGGCATCTCAGCCACATGGGTAGCGCCACGGGTATTCTTCAAGATGCTATTCTGCGACTGCTGGTCGAAGTAATACATATAGACACGGCTCTTACCTGTCTTAGTCTGAAGGTTACACCATGCCCAAGTACCCCAGCCGAAAGCCTGGTCGCGGAAGATGTCCTGCACGGCATAGAGTGCCTCCTGATCGTTACTGGCCGGGTAGGCCTTCATAGCCTCTGCCACCCAGTCGTTGCCAAACTGCGACAGCATCGTCTGACCATACATGCTATATGGCATTTGATAGACGAAGAGGCTTCCCTCGTCGGAGTTATAGCCCGCAATGACGTCCACATCGTTGTATTGACCCAATTCGTAGAGTTTATATTGATCGTCAATGATAGCAAGGCCATCGACCACAGGCCAAAAGCCCTCGTTGGCTGTGCTGTCGATCAATGCCTGGGCGCTGACCTTTCGCAGCTGTTTCAGGTTCTTGGCCTTCATCTTCTTCTGGAACTCAGCACCCACAGCCTCAGCCGCACGTACAGGCTTCATCGATGAACTCAAGCCCTGTCCATCGCTAACGGGACAGAAATTGCCACCACTTTCGCTGATAGCACGCTGGAAGAGACCCTTGCACAAAGGCGAAGCGCACAGGATGCTCACCGAGATTCCACCAGCTGACTCGCCACAAATGGTCACCTGATTCGGGTCACCTCCAAAGGCTGCGATGTTGTCATGAATCCAGTTGAGAGCACAGATCTGGTCATAGATGCCATAATTGCCCGAAATACCGTCAGAAGACTCCTTGGCCAGGTCAGGATGTGCCATGAAGCCCAAAGCTCCGAGTCGGTACTCAATGCTGACGTACACAATGCCTTCGCGTACGAAACTCTCCTGTGTTCCGCTGTAGGAACCTGTTGCAAAAGCTCCACCATGGATGTTGACAAACACAGGCAGTCGCTCACTGGCTGACTTGGCAGGAGTTTCCACACTCAAGTAGAGACAATCCTCACCCATCGGGATGTCGTTACCATTCTGGTTCGGATCGGTCTTCTGCCAAGGACGATCGCCCCAGCGTTCGGCCTTATAGACGCCCTGCCAAGGAGACTTTGGTACAGGAGCCTTCCAACGCAAAGCACCAACAGGGGCCTCAGCGTATGGGATAGCACGATAAAGGGCAAAACCTTCGTAAAGTTCACCCTCGATTTCTCCTTGGGCAACGGTGGTATGAAGCAACTGTGCACTCAAGGGTAGGCTCATGGCCACACCCAGTGCCATGGTAGTAAGGATTCTTTTCATAGTTCTAATTAATAAAAAAGTTATATGTTTATATAATACGCGCGGCAAAGATAATATTTTTTTATGGTGTTGACAAACTTTGAGAGAAAAAAAGCACGTCACTGGCACACTTAAACCAAAATCGACGGAAATTGGGGCTGATTATTGAAATAAAAGATTACATTTTCTTGCCAAACAAAGTGGTGAATACGATAGCTGCACCTATCAGCCCAAAGCCAGCTGCCACAGTGCCCATCCAACCATACAGACTATATAGAGAACCTGCCAGGAAAGTTCCCATCGATCCGCCAATGAAATAGGTGACCATGTAGATAGTATTCATGCGACTCGAAGCCTCAGAACAAAGCTTGAGCGTGGCACTCTGGTTGGAGAGCTGCACACATTGCATACCAATGTCAATAAGAATGATTCCAGCGATGAGGCCAGCATAAGTGTGGTCGAAGCAGGCCATAATCAGCCATGACAGCACGACAAGCGAAACACCTAAACCATTAGTTCGTTCCACACCAAGACGCGGAATGTAGCGACCCACGTTCGAAGCAGTGAGCGCACCTGCCACACCACACAGACCCAAGAGGCCCACCACATCGCTGCCCTGATAGTAAGGCGCCTCCTTCATGCGAAAGGCCAGACAAGCCCACAGACCCAGAATGGAGCCGAATGTCAGACCAGAGCGAATGGAATAGAGCAAGGAGCGCGGATGCCTGCGCACCAGACCAATGATAGAGGCCAACAGACGGGAGAACTTGCCGCAGAACGTGGGAGCCACATACGGGAAAGCCCGCATTAGCACCAAGGCAGAGAGGACAATCAAAAAGGCGGCAATCAGATACATCGAACGCCAACCCCACAGATGACCGACATAGCCGCTCACCACACGAGACCCCAAAATACCCACCAGGAGACCCGAGAGGATGAAGCCCACTTTGCGCTCCTTTTCGTCAGGACGGGCAAACTGCGACACAAAAGGAATGAACACCTGCGGAGCCACCGAGCAGACACCAGTAACGAACGAAGCCACTAACAGCACCTCGGCACTCCCTAACCAAGCAATAGAGAGCAGCGAGACAATGAGGGCAGCAAAGCAACAGAGGATGGTTGTGCGACGATTGTACAGATCGCCCATGGGGACAATCAGAAGCAAGCCCAGCGCATAACCCACTTGCGTACAGACGGGCATCAGGTTCACAGCGAACTCTGAGAGCTGCATCTCCTCACGAATCAAGTTGAGCAGTGGCTGGCAATAATACAGATTTGCTACCGACACGCCAGCCATCACTGACAGCAGCACCACCAAGCGGGTGGCTATTCCTTCATTGGGCGTCATTGAGTCATTACATTATTTAACGTTTATCTCACACATTTCTCCTTCTCGACCGATGGCCCAGAACGCAATGCCTTTTTCCTCACAGAAAGGTTGCATGCGCCATGCACTCTCGAAACCGCTGGCAACAAAGTGCATGGGCACGAAAAGTCCGACCTGAAAACGATCAATGAACTGACGGGCTCCACGGGTGTAACCGTTACCTATGCGTCCATCGACGGGGAAAAGAACGAGGTCGAACGCTGTCGTTACCTTCTGAATGTCCTTCAATTCGCCTAAGAAACGCTTCTCTTCAGCCGCAGGATTGATCCACTCTTGAAATTCGCAACTGTAGATTGGTCCCTTAGGCATTTGGTCATCGCTCAAGAAGCGAGCGTACCAGTTGCAGAGATCGCCAGCGTGAAACAGGCGAAGCCCCTCAACATCCACTACCCACGACACCCCGCTGTCGTTACTGCCCATAGCTGTGACGCGCAAGTCGGCATTCTGCCACGTCGACCCTTTAGCCAACCACACGTCAGCATCCTCTTGCCTGGCTCGACGATGTTTCACGATGTCCTTCGAAAGAATATAAGTAATGCGGGGATGCAGATTTCGCCATGCAAACACTTCGCGCGTGAAATGATCCTCATGAAAATGGCTGGCAAAGACATAAACAGGCTTCGAACTCTCGAGGAGATGCGGTATGATGCCAGCAGGGTCCATCCAATAGTCGAACACCAGAATGCACCCCTCAGCCTCGAGGGCAAAACCACTATGGAAGATGTAGGTCAGAGTCATGTTCTTATTATAATGTGAGCCAATGCACCAGTATTATATACAGCTTCGACCACAAATGTGCCAGAGTACCATGAAAGACCTCCTTACTGGAGTAATTGATCCTCCAAAGAAGCTACCGACTGGCCATTGAGCAACAGATTGTCGAAATGAACGTCGCGATAATGTCCCTCTGCCCAGATGAGGCTGTCGCACAATGTACCCTTAGGACCGCCTTGTATGCCGGACCACGCACAGTCAGAGACATTGATGTCATAGATATTGCAGCAGTCATCCAAGCCATTGAGAACCACGGCATAGCGACTCTCCTCGCAGGTGACATTGCGGAGATTGACATTGCGCACCGTAGGATTGTGGCCACGCTCTCCCACTTCGTGAGGCTCGTAGTTAAGGTTGATGCGGAGCACGGCTTCGCGACAGCGGCCCACAGTGACATCGCGCACCCAGATATTCTCGATAACACCACCTCGCAAGCTATTGGTCTTTATGCGGATCACACGCTCGAGATTGGGCGAATCCATACGGCAGTTCTCCACCCAAAGGTTACGATAGCCACCACCTATCTCCGAACCGATCACTACGCCACCATGACCATCCTCCATCGAACAGTTGCGCACCACGATGTTCTGACTAGGGATGCCACGCAGACGACCATCCTGATTGCGCCCCGACTTGATGGCAATGCAGTCATCGCCCGTGTGGAACACGCAGTCTTCAATCAAGACGCGGTTGCAACACTCGGGATCGCAGCCATCGCCATTGGGACCTTCGTTAATGACGTGTACACCACGCACTATGACATCGTCGCACAGTAGTGGATGCAACACCCAGAAAGGCGAACGCAAAAGAGTGACATCTTCGATCAAGACGCGCTGGCAGCTTACAAAATTGACGAACTGCGGACGCATGCCATCCTCGGCGGTGAACTGACGCTGCTCCACCGGCACCAGGTTGGTGCACCAGTCGAGCAGACGCTGACGAGGCGACGTCTCGCGCACATGGTCGCGACCAGCCTGGCTGACCTTACCCTCACTCCAACCATAATGACGAGCACCACACATAGCCCACCAGTTGTCGTTCGAGCTCTGCGCATCAAGCGTGCCATGGCCTGTCAGGGCGATGTTTTCTGCGCCATAGGCATAGATGAGCGGATGGGCATTGTAGCAGTCGCATCCTTCCCATCGGGTCAGCACAGCAGGGAAATAGAGTTCCTGACGAGTGCTGAACTTGAGTATGGCCTTATCAGAGAGGTGCAGGTTGACGTTGCTTTGCAATGTGATAGGGCCTGTGACATAAGTAGAGTCGGGAATAATCACCGTGCCTCCGCCTGCCTGACTGGCAGCAAGAATGGCAGCGTTGATGGCATCATGACAGAGCAGTGTGTCGCGTCCATCGGCTACAGCAAGGGCTCCGAAGTCGGTGATGGAATAGGTCTGCCCCTGAGAGAAGTCGGTGGTAGCAAGTACGCGCAAGATGGAGTCACATTGCTGCCATGCCTGCTCCTCGGGAGAAAATTCTGTCTGTGTGCAATGGGTCAGAGCCAGAGGCAGGAGGAGGGAGAGAAGAAAGGTTTTCTGCATAAGAGATAAGTGGGTTAGTGTGGACAATGTCCGGATGAAATGTGAGCGTAAGGATATGAATCTATGCTCATTTTTGCATAGTTTCCGACCAATCATGACCGAAATAGCAAAAAAACTGCGCAAATATACATTTTTTTAAGGAGAAATACCAAATAATCGGGAAAAAATATGTATCTTTGCACCACATTTTAAACTATATGTGACTTTTTGACTCAAAAAAGACGAAAAGCAACTCCTATAACGAGCAAACAAAAACAATAAAAATACATTGACATAATTATGAAGAAGTTTTTTGCAGCCGCAGCAGCCATCATCTTGATGGGATGCTCTGCCCTTCAGGCACAGGTGCCATCGTTCCAGCTCAAGGACATCAATGGCAAAACCATCGACACCGCCACTCTTTCGAACGACGGAAAGCCTTTCATCATCTCATTTTTTGCTACCTGGTGCCACCCATGCCTCCGCGAGCTCAGCAATGTAGCAGAAGTTTATGCCGACTGGCAGGACGAGACTGGCGTGAAGCTCATCGCTGTGAGCATCGACCAGGCACAGAACGCCAACAAGGTAAAGCCACTGGTCGATTCGAAGGGCTTTGAGTATGACGTACTGCTCGACGTGAACTCAGATCTGGCCCGTTCGCTGGGCGTTCAGAACATTCCACACGTATTCCTGTTCGATGGCGAGGGCAAACTCGTGTACAACCACATCGGCTACAAGGATGGTGACGAGAACACCCTGTACGAGCATGTTAAGGAGCTCGTAAAATGATCAGATTGTAAAACGAAATAATGAAAGAATGTCCCATTGAAAAAGTGAGGCATTCTTTTTGACGTAATAAAATGAGACATCAAATACTCTTACTTTTGGGTGCTGCAGCCGTGACATCGGGCATGGCGCAGGTGAAGGAGAAGACCGTCTTCAAACTGACCGGTTCGGTACAGACCGATTGGATCCTGCCTGAGAACGACGATGCCATCGGTGCCAACAAGGACGACTACCGTGGTGACCTGTTAGGCAACACCTACATCAACCTCAACCTCGACTCAAAGTACCTCAACGCAGGTCTGCGTTTCGAGACTATGGAGAATCCACTGCCAGGCTACGAGAATGTCGAGGACACCAAGCCATTCCATGGCACCAGCCTGCCCTATTTCCAAATCACTGCCTCCAACAAAAAGTGGATTGAAGGCACGGTCGGAACTTTTTACGAGCAGTTCGGTGCCGGATTCATTTTCCGTGCCTACGAGGAGCGTTCGCTTGGCATCGACAATTCCCTGTTGGGTGCCCGTCTGGTTCTGACTCCATACAAAGGCATGCGTCTGAAGATGCTGGGTGGTGTACAGCGCTACCACCATTCTTGGAACACCGACAATCCTGTCTATGGTGCCGACCTTGAGTTGAATTTCGACCAATGGAGCCAGAAGATGCAGGATGCCGGCCACTATCTGACTTTTGGCGTGAGTGGAGTTATGCGTCAGGACAAGGACAATATGCGCAATTATCCACCTGTCACCACTATGGATTCCATTTATAATGATTATGGACAGCTAGTTCAGGTTGACAGTCATGCACAATCCTACCTGCTCAAGATGCCTAAGACCGTAGGGGCAATTGACATGCGTCTGCAGTGGCAACATGGCGGCTACAGCCTGTTAGCCGAGTATGCCATGAAGAGCCAGGATCCTTCATTCAACGCCAGTCGTTTTGCCGACGGCACCAAGGCCAACTACATCTTCCGCCACGGCAATGCACTGATGCTCTCGGCCAGCTATAGCCAGAGCGGCTTCAGTGCACAAGTGATGGCCAAGCGTTCGGAGGACATGGGCTTCCGCTCTGATCGCGATGCCAGTCCTGTGGTCTCAAGCCTTTACATTAACCACCAGCCAGCCTTTGCTTACCAGCACACCTACTCGCTGGCTACGCTCTATCCCTATGGCACACAGATGGACGGTGAATGGGCATTCCAGGGGGATGTCAGCTATCGCTTCAAGCGAGGCACAGCCTTGGGCGGAAAATACGGCACTCTGCTGCGTTTCAACATGTCGCACATTCGCGGTCTGGACAAAGAGAAGGTAGCCAAGGTCAACTCTTCGCTTGAGTATGCTGGCACCAAGGGTTATGAAGCTTCATTCTGGGGCATGACCGACGATCTCTATTATCAGGACATCAACTTGACGATGGAGAAGAAGCTCAACAAGAAGTGGAAACTCACCACTATGTATATGTATCAGATGTACAACCAGGAGATCATTGAAGGTCATGCTGTCAATGGCAAGATCGTAAAGAGCCACATCCTGGTAGGCGATGCATCGTGGAGTGCCTCCAAGAACTTCGCTCTGCGAATGGAGGGACAATACCTCACAACACAGCAGGATATGGGCGACTGGGCTTATGCCAGCGTCGAGATGTCGCTCTACAAGGACTGGATGATTTCGCTGGCCGACCAGTATAACACCGGTCTGAATGGAGGAACCGACACTCATTACTTCACTGGTGCTGTTGTTTGGACCAAGGGGTCAAGCCGTCTGCAGTTAGGCTATGGCCGCACGCGTGAGGGCTTGAACTGTACCGGTGGCGTGTGCCGCAAGGTACCTGCCCAGCGAGGCTTGACTCTTTCATGGAATTATATTTTTTAAGGAGCTATGAATCAGAAAATATTCAACATAAAAACCCTTTTGCGCTCCCTCGTCTTGTCTGCGCCCCTGCTGCTACTCGCTTCGTGCGACGACATTGCAGAAGGCGACCGTGTAGTTCTTGGCGAGAAGACCGATTGGAGTACAAGTTACGAGACCTCGACTATCGAGGTTGATGGCGAATCATTTGCCATTGAGGATAAACATCGCATGTTGATTGCAGACTTCACAGGTTGGATGTGCGTAAACTGCCCTGCTGTCGCTGAGTTCCTCACGACACAGATAACTACCACTTATCCTTCTGTACTTGTCAGCTTGCACATGACCACCAACTCTTTTTCGAAGGGACACATTGATGGTTACAACTGTGCGTCAGCCGACTCAATAGCAGACTGGATCTATGGCAGCAAGATCGCTTCACAGCTTTCTTTGCCATCTGTTTCCATTGACAACGTAACTTGGGAAGGTAACGTGTTCACCAGCGACATGAGCAAACTTGGCAATCTAGCTTTAAGTCGGAATAACGAGTGCAATATCACCAAGACAGCACCCCAAGTCATTGTGGGCATCAATGTGGCTGACAACGGTGACAATACTTATTCAATCAGCACACTGGTTAAGTATCCGAAGACCAGTGGCCAGTGCAACCTCAAGCTGTGGCTTATCGAAGAGGGTCTGATAAGCACCGTTCAGCAGTCAAGCGCAGGAATCATCAAGGGCACATACCTCAACCACGGCATTCTGCGTCAGGTAATCAATGGCAGCTACGAAGGTCAGAATCTGACACTCAACGACGGCACTGTTGTGGCACACAACAAACTCGACCTCAGCGGCAAGAGTTACGTTCCTGCCAATTGTCGCGTTGTGGCCATCGTCACCGACGTCGATGGTCGTGAAGTGATTAATTGTGCAGAGGCAGAACTTGTGCAGTAATGCTCTTTTTTCCCAGTCACGACATAGCTCTCGCACATGGCGTGCGACACTTTAATCCTCCTGCAGCGGCTTTACGTCTGCAGGAGGATTTGGCATCGTTGCACCACATCTGGAACCGCCCTTATGAAACAGGCAAAGTACCCTTTCCCCAGCCATGGGGATGGGATTGGGACACACGTCAGTATCTGCATAAGGAGTATCGCGTAAAAAAGTCGCAACTCCCTACGGATGAAGAGTTAGAGGCGATACGTCAGTTGTCATCGCGTCGCACAACAATTGTGTTAATCGAACAGCTTAAAGAAGAGTTAGCCCTCACCCCTTTCAACCCCCATAAACCCTTAGAACCACTCAAACCTTTCGATCCCCTCCATCCCTTCATCCCTACCCTCTCCCCTCCCACATACCTCACAGACATGGAGGCGGTGGAGGAATTCATCGCAGCTCATGATGCAGCCCACCAGCCCTTTGTCATGAAGACACCCTGGAGTTCATCTGGCCGTGGTTTGATGCGTTCAGACGTCCCTCATGCAATCTTGCTGAAACATGCACGAGCCACCCTTCAGCGCATGGGAGGCATCATGTGCGAAGAATGGATAGTGGACAAGCAGCAAGACTTTGCCATGCTTTTCTTTGTATCAGATCATGACGTACAGTTCCTCGGCTACTCTTTGTTCGATAACGACGGCACGACCTATCGCCAAGGCTACCTGCTGAGCAACGAGAAGATTGTGGAGAGACTCAGCATTGCTCCACAGCAACTGACAGTCCTCAGCGAGATCTACGCGAAGATTCTCACCTCGCTGTTCGCACCATTCTTCGGACATTCGTGGCAGTTGGGCTATGTAGGTATCGATATGATGACGTATGACTACAAGGGTACTCTCAGCATCATGCCATGCGTCGAAATGAACCTCAGATGCACCATGGGTGTGGTGTGCCGACTCTGGTACGATGAGCATAAACAGGAGGGCATCTTCCGCATTTCGCCCATGAAAGAAGATGGTCATTTCAAAGCTGAATTCATTCAAAAATGACACGCGCGATGAGAGAAAAGTGAGAAATATCGTCGTTTTATGGAATTTTAAGTATCGGAATAGGGGCATTATTTGGTCATATCGAATATATTCTATATATTTGCGTCGTAATATACCGCTAACAATCGAGAAAATATATGGAATTTACAGCGCAACAAATAGCAGCATTCCTGCAAGGCGAGGTGATTGGCAACGCCGATGTCAAGGTCAGCGACCTGGCCAAGATCGAAGAGGGCCGTACGGGCTGTCTCTCGTTCCTTGCTAACCCCAAATATACCGAATACCTCTACACCACAGAGTCGAGCATCGTATTGATTGACCAAAGCATTGAGCTCGATCCTGCCCAGGAAATCAAGACTACGCTGGTAAAGGTGGCCAATGCCCGTGCCGCCATGGGTATGCTCCTCAACATGGTGCAGGCAGCCCTCAACCCGAAGAAGTCTGGCATCGAGCAGCCAGCATTCATTGCCGAGGGTGTTGAGGTGCCAGCCGATGCCTACGTGGGTGCCTTTGCCTATCTGGCCAAAGGCGTGACCGTGGGTGAAGGCTCACAGATCTATCCTCAGGTCTATCTGGGCGAGAACGTCAAAGTGGGCAAGAACTGCACTCTGTATGCTGGTGTGAAGGTATATCACGACTGTGTGATTGGCGACAACTCGATACTCCACTCAGGCTGTGTGATTGGTGCTGATGGCTTTGGCTTCGCTCCTGCAGATGGCCAGCTGCAGAAGATTTCGCAGATTGGCAATGTCATCCTCGAAGGTGACAACGAGGTAGGTGCCAACACCACCATCGACCGCGCCACCATGGGTCACACCATCATTGGTCGAGGCACAAAACTCGACAACCTGGTACAGATAGGTCACAACGTAGTGACCAGCGAGAACAACATCTTCTGCTCGCAGGTAGGCGTGGCAGGCACCACCAAGATTGGAGCCTGGAACACCTTCGCAGGTCAGGTGGGTGTAGCTGGCCAGTGCACCATCGGCAACCAGAACGTATTCGGAGCACAGTCGGGCGTGCCTGGCAACATCGGCGACGGCCAGACCCTGATGGGCTACCCCGTCGTTCCAGCTCGCGACTGGGCTCGTCAGGCTGTCTATATGAAACGTCTGCCAGACATGCAGAAAGAAATCCAGCAACTCAAAAAGGAAATCAACAAATAAAAAAATAATACACAATGCAGAAACAACAAACCCTCGCAGCCGAATTCACCCTCTCGGGCAAAGGCTTGCACACCGGTCTTCAGATTGAGGCCACCTTCTGTCCAGCCGAAGTTAATACAGGATATCGCATCCAGCGCGTCGATCTGAATGACCAGCCCATCATCGACGCCATTGCAGAGAACGTGGCTGCCACCAACCGTGGCACCGTCATTAAGAAGGGCGACATCCAGATCAGCACCATCGAGCATGCCATGGCAGCACTCTACTGTGCTGGCATTGACAACTGCCTGATCAAGGTCAATGCCCCAGAATTCCCCATCCTCGACGGTTCAGCCGAGCCATTTGCTAAGGCCATTGCCGAGGCTGGCGTTGTGGAACAGGAGGCTACACGCGACGTATTCCGCATTATGAGCAAGTACGAGGTTGTTGATGAGGAGAGCGGCGTGAAGCTTGAGATCTTCCCCGACGACCATTTCTCAGTAACCACCTTTGTCGATTACCCAAGCCCAGTGCTCAACAACCAATATGCTGTGCTCAATGATCTGGCTGATTTCAACGCCAACATTGCTGCTGCACGCACCTTCGTCTTTGTCCGCGAGATCCAGCCACTTCTGGCTGCCAACCTTATCAAGGGTGGTGACCTGGACAACGCCATGGTAATCCACGACCAGGAGGTTCCACAGGAGCAGCTTGACCAGCTGGCTCAGGCTCTCGGCACCGAGGCACCAGATGCCAGCAAGCTGGGCTATGTACAGAAGCGTCCGCTGCAGTGGGACAATGAGCCAGCCCGACACAAGCTGCTCGACCTCATTGGTGACCTGGCCCTCATTGGCAAGTTCATTCAGGGACGTGTCATCGCTACCCGTCCTGGCCACGGCATGAACAACAAGCTGGCCCGTGCCGTACGCAAAGATGTGAAGCGTACTGAGGTGCAGGCTCCAGTATATGATCCAAACGCAGCTCCACTCTATGACAACGTGGCTATCAAGGCCATCATGCCTCACCGCTATCCTATGCAGCTTGTCGATAAGGTGATCACCTTGGAGCCAGGCGACTTCGTAGTAGGCGTGAAGAACGTCACTGCCAACGAGCCATTCTTCGTAGGCCACTTCCCTGAGGAGCCTGTCATGCCAGGCGTGCTGCAGGTCGAGGCCATGGCACAATGCTCAGGCATCCTCGTGCTGAGTTGCGTGGATGAGCCTGAGCGCTACTCTACCTACTTCATGAAGATCGACAACGTGAAGTTCCGCCAGAAGGTAGTGCCAGGCGACACCCTGATCTTCCGCGTCAGCTTCATGACTCCTCTCCGCCGCGGAGTAGCCCAGATGAAGGGCTATGCATTCGTAGGTGACAAGATTGTGAGCGAGGCTGAGTTCATGGCACAGATTATCAAGAATAAATAAGGACCCTTCCCCAGCTCTTCCACCTAAAGCGGGGACATAAAAGATACGAATATGGCTGAAAACCTTATTAGTCCATTAGCATACATCGAAGAGGGCGCACAGATTGGCGAAGGCGTCAAGATCGGACCTTTCGCCTGCATCTACAGCGACACCGTGATTGGCGATGGCACCATCATCGAGAATAATGCGACCATCTTCCCAGGTGCACGCATAGGCAAGAACTGCCACATCTTCCCAGGTGCCTGCGTGGCCACCACCCCACAGGACCTCAAGTTCAAGGGCGAATACACCACTGTGGAGATTGGCGACGGCACACAGCTGCACGAGTGTGTCACTGTGCATCGCGCCACTGCCTCAAAGCAGGTAACCCGCATAGGCAAGAACTGCCTCATCATGGCCTACTGCCACGTGGCTCACGACTGCAACGTAGGCGATGGTGTCATCATGTCCAATTCGGTGCAGATGGCAGGCGAGGTCGTTGTCGATCCTTTCGCAGTGATTGGTGGCGGCACGCTCATCCATCAGTTCACCCACATCGGCTCATATTGCATGATTCAGGGTGGCTCGGGCTTGACCAAGGACATTCCTCCCTATACCATGGTGGGTCGCAGCCCAGCCAAGTACATGGGACTGAACACCGTAGGCCTTCGTCGTCGTGGATTCACTCGCGAACAGATTCTCAACATTCAGGAGATCTACCGACTGATCTATGGCAGCGGCTACAACACCACCCATGCCTGCGAGCACATTGAGGCTGAAATACCTGAGTGTCCAGAGCGCGAATATGTGCTCACCTTCATCCGCAACTCCGACCGCGGCATCATTGCCGGTAATATGATGTAATTATGGTATTTCATTTTGCAGTTTTGAGCGACGAAGTCGATGATTTCCGTCGCGAATTGGATATCGATGCCGAAGCCACCTTCCAAGAGCTCAACGACCTGCTGCTGAAGACCTGTGGCTACAAGAAAGACCTGATGACCTCATTCTTTCTGTGCGACGAGTACTGGGAGAAGATGCAGGAGATCACGGCCATGGACATGAACGACGATCCACGCAAGGAGCCAGCCCCATTGATGGCACATACTCACCTCTCGGACATCATCGACGAGGACGAGGCCCGCAACAAGGCCAAGCTGCTCTTCGAATTCGACATCATGTGCGAACGTTTCCTCTACATGCAACTCAAGGAGGTGCAGGATCATGCCCATCTGCTTCAGCCTGTCATCACCCTCGAAAAGGGAAAGGCTCCCAAGCAGGAAGGCGATCTCGACTCCATGTTCAAGGACCTCGACACCAGCGACATGTATGGCGAGGACGAGTTCAACGAAGATGAATTCGACCTGGAGGACGGCTTCCAGAGCCTGGAGGACATGGAGGCAGGAGGTTATTAGCCTGCCGGTCGCCCCAGCATCCGATAACGTCGAATAATCAAGTGATCGAAGAATCGAATAATCGAGTGATCGTTGCATCGAGTAATCGATCAATCGTTATTTCGAATAATCGAGTAATCGAGTAATCGTATAATCGAGTACCCGATTATTCGTTGAATCGCAAAATCGACACCAGAACAATCGAAACAAAATATTTGTGAAAGAATTCATCCTAACCACCAAGAAGAGCGAGAACTGCGTGCTTGTAGGCCTCATCACAGGCCGACAAAACGAGCAGAAGACACAGGAATACCTTGACGAGCTGGCATTTCTGGCAGAGACAGCCGGTGCCGTGCCCGTCAAGCGCTTCACGCAGCGACTCGACTCACCCAATAACTCCACCTACGTTGGTCCAGGCAAGCTACAGGAGATCAAGGACTTCATCGAACAGAAGGACCGCGAGTTCGACGATCAGCTACAGGCCTTCAAGGAGGAATATGGCTCGAACACCCAGTTTCAGTTCCAAGCAGATAAGAATCAGGTGGAGCTCAAAACCCCTGGCGGCGGCAAGATGATGGTGGAGCTGCCGCCCGACCCTCGCATTGGTCTGGTAGTGTTCGACGATGACCTCGGACCCAAACAGCTACAGATACTCGAGAAGGAACTCTGCGTCAAGATTCTGGACCGCACGAGTCTCATCCTCGACATATTTGCCTCGCGTGCACAGTCGGCAGCAGCCAAGACACAGGTCGAACTGGCTCAATACCAGTACCTCCTGCCCAGATTGACGGGCCTTTGGACTCACTTGGAGCGTCAGAAGGGTGGTATCGGTATGCGCGGCCCAGGTGAGACGCAGATTGAGACCGACCGTCGTATCGTACTGAACCGCATCACCCTCTGCAAGCAGTGGCTCGAGCAGATCGATAAGCAGAAGGCCACCCAGCGAAAGAACCGTGGCAAGCTGGTGCGCGTGGCCCTCGTGGGTTATACCAACGTGGGTAAATCTACGCTGCTCAACTTGCTCGCCAAGTCGGACGTCTTTGCCGAAAACAAGCTCTTTGCCACGCTCGACACCACCGTGCGCAAAGTGACCATCGATAACCTCCCTTTCCTGATGTCCGACACCGTAGGCTTCATCCGCAAGCTCCCCACCCATCTGGTGGAGTCGTTCAAATCAACGCTCGACGAGGTGCGCGAGGCTGACATCCTCGTCCATGTGGTCGATATCTCGCACCCTCAGTTCGAGGATCAGATCCGTGTGGTGGAGGAAACGCTGAATGACGTATGTCGTGACATGACGCAGACCGACACCCGCAAGGACGACCGCAACGGATACAACCGCAAGGACAAGCGTCAGTGGGAACGTCAACTCAAGGACCAAGGTCACCAGAAGCCCACATTATTAGTATTTAATAAGGTGGACAACTACAGCTTCACACCCAAGGACGAAGACGATCTGACACCTATGACGCGCGAGAACATCTCGCTCGACCAACTCAAAGAGACCTGGATGGGCCGCATGGGCCAGGGCAACTGCCTCTTCATCTCGGCTCGCGAAGGCCAGGGCGTCGATGCTCTGAAGGACCGCCTCTACGAGATGGTCAAGGAGATACATACGCGCAGATTCCCCTATAACGACTTCCTGTTCCAGCATTACGAAGAGGAAGAAGAGGCGTAAAAATTAACAGATGGGTGTTGTGGACGCACAAAAACTCGCCTGAGCCTCTGGCAAGCCATTGTGGACACAAGATTTCTTGTCAGAAACTCTGGCAAGCCATTGTGGACACAAAATTTCTAGTCAGGAACTCTGGCAAGCTATTGTGGACACAAAATTTCTAGTCAGGAACTCTGGCAAGCTATTGTGGACACAAGATTTCTAGTCAGGAACTCTGACAAGCTTTTGTGGACGCAAGATTTCCTACCAGAAACTCTGGCAAGTTTTTCAAGACATCAAAAAGACAACCCTCTCTGTTCCACGCAACCCTACTACAACAAGAAAATGAAAGTAGCATTAATACAGAAGTCTCGCACTGCTGATGTGCACAAGAATATGTCGGAGTTGGCCGATGCCATTCGCGATGCTGCCCAGCAGGGTGCCGAACTAGTAGTTCTGCAAGAACTTCACAACTCGCTCTACTTCTGCCAGGTGGAGGATGTAAACAACTTCGACCTCGCAGAGCCTATCCCTGGTCCATCGACCGACTTCTACAGCCAGGTGGCCAAGGAGTGCGGTGTAGTGCTAGTCACCTCGCTGTTCGAGCGTCGCAGCGCCGGCCTCTACCACAACACAGCAGTAGTGTTCGAAAAGGATGGCTCCGTGGCAGGCAAGTATCGCAAGATGCACATTCCCGACGATCCTGCCTACTACGAGAAGTTCTACTTCACCCCAGGCGACCTCGGCTTCCATCCCATCCAGACATCAGTCGGTAAGCTGGGTGTGCAGGTATGCTGGGATCAGTGGTATCCTGAAGGAGCTCGTCTGATGGCTCTGCAGGGTGCCGAACTGCTCATCTACCCTACTGCCATCGGTTGGGAGAGCTCGGACACCGACGAGGAGAAACAACGTCAGCTCACAGCCTGGCAGACCGTACAGCGCGGTCACGCTGTGGCCAACGGACTGCCTGTCATTGCCGTGAACCGTTGCGGTCATGAGGAGGATCCTTCAGGCCAGACCCATGGCATCCAGTTCTGGGGCCATTCGTTTGTGGCTGGACCACAGGGTGAATTCCTCGCAGAAGCTGGCACCGAGGTCGAGACACTTCTGGTAGATATCGACATGAAGCGCTGCGAGAACGTACGTCGCTGGTGGCCCTTCCTGCGCGACCGACGCATTGAGGAGTTCTCGGGTCTCACCCGCCGCTTCATTGACTAAGCATCATTCCTCACAGCAACACCCATTGACTGAAACATCTCAGTATAATGTCCAATATCTTTATTCAGCGTTTTCACAGCCACATCCTGCTGTTCATCCTCATGCTGCTGCCTGTGGGCATCATGGCTCAGAATTCTTCGTCTTCCAGCGATGACGAAGATCCTTGTGTTGACCTGAAGGACGACCGCATGAGCTGGACCATCGACCCACTCACAGGCATAGTACATCCGCAGGCTCCCGACACCAGCTACCTGCGCATGGGCGATCGTCAGACCATGGAGGGTCTGGCACTCTCGCTCTCCTACACGGGCAACCTCTATTCCCCACATCAGATCGATGACTATTTCCGTCGCCGCGATGACCATGACTTTCTGTTTCTCAACGCCTACAGTCTCTTCGCGCACCGTCCGGAGGATGTACTGTTCCGCAGCACAAAGGTACCGTACACCGTGGTAGGTTACACCACCTCAGGCTCGAACCTGCAGAGCAACGACCGTCTGCGCATTGACTTTGCTGGCAACGTGAACAAGAAGTTTGGCGTAGGCACCTTCCTCGACTATGTCTATGCGCGTGGCGACTACATGAATTCGGCCACCAAGCCTTTGAAGTGGACCTCATATTTATATTATAAGGACGAGCGATACAAGGCCTACCTCACCTATAACCTCTCCAAGCTGGCCAATCAGGAGAATGGCGGCATACAGGACCGCAGCTACGTGCTACGTCCTGATGCCTTCGACGACAACTTCACTGACCCTAAGACCATGCCGACCAATCTCAACAAGACCTGGAACGACATGGACAGTTGGAACCTGCACCTCACCCACAGCTATGACCTCGGCAGTTGGGACGATTACTATCCTAACCCCGAAGACACCACGGTGGTCGATGAACGTTTCACTTCGGTTGCCTCGATCTTCCATTCTGTCGATTACGAGAGTTACAAGCACATGTTCCGAATGGATGCAGGTGCCGACATGACCTCACAGCGCAATTATTACAAGAACCACTTCCTTCGCACGGATAACCTGACACAGGACTCCATCACCTACTCACGCTTCTCGACCTACGCAGGTCTGCGCATCAATGAGGGCTTCAGCAGCTGGTCGCAGTTCGGCTTGGCAGCTTTCATAGGCTACGAACGTCAGCAGTATGACATGATGCAGGATTCCGACACGCTCGATGCCAACTTCAAGCCCTACATTCCCGATTCGCACGTGGCAAACAATGTGTTTGTAGGAGGTCAGTTGAGTCGACATCAGTCTTCGCTGCTCACCTTCGACGTCACAGGCAAACTGGGTCTCATGGGCGACAAGGCAGGCGACATCGACATCACAGGCGACGTACAGACAGTCATTCCCTTTGGCAAAGAGAGGAATGACAGCATCATCGTCCATGGTTCGGGGTACTTCCGCAACCTCACTCCCTCGTACATGCTCGACCATTATCTGGGCAACCATTTCCGTTGGACTAACGAATTCGACCAGGAGCAACGCCTTCGTCTGCAGGGTGAGATCACCTATCCTCGCACAGGAACGACCGTGCGTGCAGGCATTGAGCACATCAACAACTATCATTACTTTGCCATCGACAGCCTGAACAAATACGTCGAGACCGACTTCTGTCCTCGTCAGTATGGCGACCAGCTCGACATCTTCAGCCTCGAACTTAGCCAGGACTTGCATTGGCGTGCCCTGCATTGGAACAACAGCATTCTCTTCCAGCAGACGACCGACGACAAGGTGCTGGCCCTACCCACGCTGAGTGTGCGGTCGGACTTAAATCTGCGTTTCGTCATCGCCAAGACGCTCTCAACCGAGTTGGGCGCCATCGTGCACTACCGCACCAAGTACTATGCTCCTACCTATCAGCCAGCCACCCAGCAGTTTGTACAGCAGCACGAGATTAAGTGTGGAGGCTACCCCACAGTCAATGCTTATGTGAACTGTAACCTCAAGCGTCTGAAGTTCTACATCATGTACTCAGGAGCAGCAACCCAGGCATTCACCAATGATGCCTTCATCATGCCTTACTATCCGGCAGCGCCTACCCGTCTGGAGTATGGCGTGATCTTCGACTTGCAGAACTAATGAACATACCCAAGCATTTTGCTGAGCAGGAACACCTGCTACAGATGGAATACGAATATGAGAAGGAGGAATACCAGCAGTTGTGTCAACAGGTCGGCATCCAACGCCGCATCCGTCAGGGCAAGTGCTGGTATCCTGTAACCATAGGCCGCACATTCTATAATGCGCTCGACCAGTTCTGCCTTGAGCTCACCTGTCCTGACAGCATACTGCAGCGCGAGGTCAAAGATGCCAAGACCGGTGAACTGGCCAACAAGGATATCGAGTTTGAATTCGAACCTGGCCGACCAGTGTCCTTCTTTCGTGTGGCAGCCAAGGACGACAGGGAGAAGACCATATTCTTCCCCTACCAGTGTCAAGTGTCGCGCTACGATGGCCAGCGACTGCAGGTCACCATCAGTAGCGTGCAGGCGGCACAGGTACTGCGCGAGTATGCAATGCAGGGGCTGCTGGGTGTGCAACTCAGCTTCGATGCCACGAGCTACCGAGTGATGCGCGAAGCCATCAAGGAGGTGCAGGAGACCGACGACCGCAAACTGCAGCATCTTCGCAGCGTGCTCATAGGCGATGAACAGCCTGGGTTCCGCGTGGATCAGCCTGTCTCCTTCCCCTGGCTCAACGCGAGTCAGCAGAAGGCAGTCCAGAAGGTGTTGTGTGCTCGCGAAGTGGCCATCGTCCATGGCCCTCCAGGCACAGGCAAGACCACGACACTGGTCGAAGCCATTGGCGAGACCTTGCGTCGCGAGGCACAGGTCATGGTCTGTGCGCAGAGCAATGCTGCCGTCGATTGGATCAGCGAGCAGCTCCTGGCACGTGGCATCAGTGTCCTCCGTGTAGGCAATCCCATGCGAGTGAGCGACAATCTGCTGGCTAACACCTACGAGCGTCGCTATGAGTCGCACCCCGACTATGCTGAGCTCTGGGCTTGTCGCAAGGGCATACGCGAGTCGGTGACCCGTCTGTCGGGCAGTCGCCTCAGCGGCAGCGAACGTGCCAGCGTCAGCAACCACCTCAGCAAGCTGCGAAACCGTGCCACCGAACTCGAGATCCGTATCAACGAGGAACTCTTCGCCTCCTCACGCGTCATAGCCTGCACGCTCATTGGCACATCGAGCCGAGTGCTGGAGCGCAAACACTTCCCCACACTCTTCATCGACGAGGCTGCTCAGGCCTTCGAAGCAGCCTGCTGGGCAGCCATACGCAAGGCAGACCGAGTGGTCTTTGCTGGTGATCACAAGCAGTTGCCTCCCACCATCAAGTGTCGTGAGGCCGAACGTGCTGGACTCTCGCGAACGCTGATGGAGCTGGTAGCAGCGCAGAAACCTACGTGCGTGGAACTGCTCACTACACAGTACCGCATGCATCGCGACATCATGCAGTTCTCCTCTTCGTGGTTCTACCATGGACGACTCGTGGCAGCACCCGAGATTGCCGACCGCACCATCGTCCCTATCGACCCACCCCTCATCTGGATCGACACTGCCAACCTGGGTTACGAAGAGGAGCAGAACTCCCTCTCGCAGTCGCGCCTCAATACCAACGAGGGCATCCTCTTGGTCGAGACTCTCAAACTCTACATCGGCCAGCTGGGCATAGATCGTCTGCTGGACAATCGAGTGGATTTCGGCATCATCTCGCCCTACAAGAGCCAGGTGCAGCTGTTGCGCCGACTGATCAAGCAGGAACGCGACCTCAAGCCGCTCCTCTCCTACATCACCGTCAATACGGTCGATGGTTTCCAAGGGCAGGAACGTGACGTAATCCTCATCTCAATGGTGCGTGGCAATGACGAAGGTCGCATCGGATTCCTGGGCGATCTGCGTCGAATGAATGTGGCCATCACCCGTGCCCGCATGAAACTGATTATCCTGGGCGATACCTCTACATTGTCGCGCACGCCATTCTATCGTAAACTCATCGAGCATGTCACTGAACACGGACGCATGCTGGTTATTCCCCGCTAATTATGACGAGACGTTTTTGGAAAGAGATTCTTTCGTTGCTGTTGTACATGGCCCTGGGCATGGTTGTAGTGGTCATCCTTGTTCTGCTACAAAGTCACTACCTCGAAGACTATCCTGTGCTCAACCTACACCTCATGCAATGGGAACAGAACGTGCTGCTATTCATTATCCCAGTCCTCTGGTGGGTCAAGAGCTATCTCAGGATGCCTGTGTGCCTCACGTTAGGAATACGACACACCGAAACAAAATGGTTCCTGCTGGCAGCTGCTGCCATCATTGCCATTGCTTATCCTATGGATGAGTTGGCCAACTGGATGAAGGAGACTCTGCCTTGGCCAGATGTGCTCCGTCAGATGGCTGAAGAGGAACAGGGGGAGCAAGAAAAACTCTTCGGCCTGCTGCTCTCACCCTCGGGACCTCTGGGTTGGATTGAAAACATTCTGCTGATGGCAGTCATCACAGGCATAGGTGAAGAACTTGTCTTCCGAGGTGCGCTGCTCTCATGCTTCCGACGCGCCAACATCAATCAGCACCTCTCAGCATGGGTAATCGGTTTCATTTTCGCTATGGTTCATTTCGACCTGTATGGACTCCTGCCCCGCTGGTTCTTAGGCACATTATTCTGTTATCTCTTTTTCTGGAGCGGATCCCTATGGCCATCGATCCTTGCTCATGCCATCAATAACTTCTTGGCACTGTTACAATACAAAAATGGAGAGCTCTTCTGAGCCCTCCATTCTTTTTTTATCAGGAGTGATTGTGAACTTACTTCTTTATAACCTTTGTGGTTGTCTGTGCACCATTTTCATAAGTGTTGCGGACGAAGTAAACACCATCTGCTGGCTGTGCTACTACGCGGCCTATAGCATCAATGCACTCAGTCTTGACGATCTTGCCTGCTGTAACCAGCTCACTGATGGTAGTTCCCTGCAAAGCCTTGACTGCAATCACAATCTGCTCACCAGGGCACTCCAGAACCACCTCACCTTCTGCATCGGCAGGAGCATTCTCTGCTGTGAGAGTGAGTTTGAACTGATCATAGCATCCGCTGACCTCAGCCTTGCACCATGCTGGAGCAGTGACAGTGTACTTCTCGGCAGGATAGAAGCTATCGTAAGAAAGCTCGACAGGAGTCTCTCCAACGAGTACAGTCTCGTTCGTATCGACATCACTATTGTCATCAACAAGATAGGTGTAAGTCAGGTATGGGTTGATGTAGAACGCACTCTTCAGCTGGCCGAGGCTTGTAGAGAGTACACTTGAGAAACGAACCACATAACCTTCCTGACCACTGGTCTCAACCTTCATAAGCATAGCAGCATAATCCTCGCGAGGATATACACTCATCATTGGGTTGAAATAGGTGAAACCAGGGCCACGGAATCCATCGACAAGAATCACATACTGACCGCTAACGACTGCTGGCTTATCCAGAGCAATGGTGAAGGTTGTCTCGCTCACCTCCTTGTCTGCATAGAGTTTGTAGGCATTGGCTCCCAGGCAAACGCCTTCAGCCAAAGGATTCTCAAGGTCGATATTGCCCTGCTCATCCACAGAGCAAATCATAGCGTGAAGTTCTGCATCAGCAGCGACATTAGCAACAGCATATATACAAACGCTGTCGATGACAGCCGAACGGGCAGGAGCGTCGTAGATAGCCATAAGCTTATCGACGTAGAGTTTGTCGCCAGGCTGAGCATCAGCAAGAAGATTGCTCGTCCAGAAATCATCAGCATTGTTCTCTGTTGAGTAGCCGAAGAGAGGACGGCCATCGCCATCGGTCATCTCCTGCGAACCAGCAGAGAATGGAACCATGCTAGAAGTGAAGGTCAGGTGTGTGTTGCCAGAGATCCAGCTTGGAAGGCCACCGACACTGATAATGTCACACTCAGGATCCTGATATGAGCCATCGCTGTAACCAGGAGCGCTGGCATAGAGTGTAGCGTTGTTATAGATGTTAGCAACGGTGTTGAACTCGTTTGAATAGTCGCTGTGATAGGTAATGGTCAGATCCTTGTCCATCGAGAAGTCATTCTCACTTTCAGGACTGCGGAACTCCCAGTAAGCAAACGATACGTTGTCTGCATAGTTCGACTTCCAGGTGAGTGGCTCATAGACTGGATACTGTTTGATCTTGTAAGAAGCAATTGCCTCGAAGTGATTGCTGTATGACCAGAAATAAGCGCCCTCTGGCATGGTATATGACACTGGAGTAGCCATAGCATCGACTGCAACCTCATCGAGCGAGATATTGTCACCCATCAGAGGACAGTTGTAGTAGAAAGCAATCTGGATAGACTTGCCAGCGTATGCGCTCATGTCAACATCATACTGGAAGTACTTGCCGTCCATGTTGTCATAAAGGTCGGTCAAGTCCAATGTATTCATTGCGATGGTAGCATCCACCTGGCTCCAGATCTTTGTCCAATCCTCCACACCCTCTTCACGGGCATAGACAACGACATCGCCCAAAGGATCGAGAGCAGTGAACACCCAGTTCTCGAAGTCCATGTTCATCGTGTCGAACAGCCACGCAGGACAGCTCTTGAGATGGAAGCTCAGATTGTGCCCCTCCTTGCAGTAGAACACAGGAGAGATAAGCCACTCATTCGGATTATCACCATCAAAGCTCATAGGATTGTTGATCGACATCTGGTAATTGCCAGCGTATGGTTTGGTACCAAAGAAGCCAGAACCATCATCGGCAAACCAGTTGCTGGTGTTCTGTACCTGACAGTTATCGATGCGCGACCAACCTGCTGGCACCCACTTGATATCGCTTACATCAGCATCCTCGAAACCCTCATAGAGTGAAGCTTCGGCACTTGCCTGATGAGCAGCAACGATAGGTTTGTTCACCTGTGGCATACGCAAAGAGAGAGGAGAGGTCATCTCCTTAGCATTTACACGCATGTCAAGGCTGATCTTGTTGACTACACCTGACGGTGTGAGTGCGGAGTGAGCGACAATTCCCTTGCCCAGTTTCTTGGCCTGAATCTGCTGGTCAGCGATGGCGACCTTTGCAAAATGCTGCATGCGTTCAACACTCATGTCAGACTTCTGAGCATAAGCACATATACCACTCGATACACATGCTAATAATAACAAAGAATTCTTCATAGTTTTTTAAGAGATAAATAATTAGGGTAACTATTATAATCGGCTTTCAGTGTCATCAACTATCTACAGGACGAAACCTTTCAATCCGTCCAATCTGTGTTCCATTGTACAAAAAGTCAGTTTTCCATTCAAACCAGACAGAAGTCCATCTCCTTCTTGATGAGTTGTTTGTCCAGATGCTGTCCGATGAAGACAATCTTCTGCATACGGTCGCCATACTGTTCGTCCCAATCGCGACGCAGATTAGCATCGCGTTCCATCATCATCTCCAGTTCTCGCTTAGGCATTGTGGCGAACCACTGTCCGGCATTGCGAACCGATACCTGCTTGCCAGCCTGCTCGAACACATAGCATACGTCACGCTCGTTGCTGAAGTAGCAAATGCCCTTGGCTCGGATGATATTCTTGGGCCAGCGACGAGCCACAAACTCATCAAACAGACCTAAGTTCAGTGGGCGGCGGCTGTAATATACGTACGTACCGATGCCATATTCCTCCACCTCACCACCTTCGTGGTCATGATGATGGTGGTGGTGGTGATGATGACCATGCTCGTGATCGTCATCATGATAATGGTGTTCATGGTCATGATCCTGATAATGATGCTCATGGTCATGATCATGGTGAAGATGTTCGCAGTGCTCATGGTCACCATTCTTGCAGTGCTCGCAGTCGCATTCACACTCATCGTCATCGTCGTCATGATCATGGTGATGATGCTCATGCTCCTCATCGTGCTCGTGATGATGTTCGTCCTCATCATCCTCATTGGGGTGGTTCTCTACCTCCTGAATCCAACGGGCTGAGGTAGCCACATCATCGAAGTCGAACACACGGGTATTAATCAGTCGATCCAACTCCACGTCACAGTAATTGCACTCGATGATCTCTGCCTTAGGCTGAATCTCTCGAATGATCTGCTTGATGCGTCCCAACTCCTCCTCAGTCACTTCTGAAGCCTTGTTGAGCAGGATCTTGTTGCAGAACTCGATCTGCTGGATCACCAGATTCTCGATATCCTCCTCATCCAGATGCTTTTCCATCAGGTTCTTTCCGCACCCGAACTCACTCTGCATTCTCAGAGCATCGACTACGCTCACAATGCAGTCAACCACTGGCATAGTGCCCACAGTACTCTCGGTCACCAACTCAGGCATCTGACAGATGGTCTGAGCTATAGGTCCAGGCTCACAGATACCACTGGCTTCGATCACGATGTAGTCAAAACGCTGCTGGCGTGTGATGTCGCACAACTGCTCAACCAGATCCATCTTCAGCGTGCAGCAGATGCAGCCATTCTGCAGAGCCACCAGACTGTCATCCTTCTGTCCAACGATACCCCCCTTCTCAATCAGGTCTGCATCGATGTTGACCTCACCAATGTCGTTCACGATCACCGCAAACTTGATACCCTTCTTATTAGAGAGTATTCTATTAAGCAATGTTGTCTTACCGCTTCCCAGATAACCTGTCAGCAATAATACAGGAATCGTCTTATTCATAGTTTTATATTATTTGTCCCAATGTCATTCTGAGCGAAGCCGGAGAATCTGAGCCACAATAGCAATGGATTCCTCCGACTTCGCTCAGGATGAAATTGGGCGAAATTAATCATTATTAGTGTCAAATGTATAATGTTCTGTCCATGCCATGCAGACCAGATCTACCGTCATCAAATGCATCTGATTTGACACTAAACATTATATTATAGGAATTACCTATATGAGCCCTGCCAACGACGGGTCTTATTACCCTCATAGATAACAGGGAAGAGCTTCCATGCGCTGTTCTTGTACTTAGCACGGCTTCCTACAGGCACATAGAGTCGAGTGTAACCCATGTCACCACCAAATACCGACTCGCCTAATACAGGAGGAACACTGCCCAACAACATCACTTCCACCATACTACTGCGGTCGAAGGCATGATCTCCGATGCTCTTCAAGTTCTTGTCGAAGTTAAGGAACTGAAGGATAGTGCCATCGAAAGCATAGTTACCGATGGTCTCCAGAGACTTAGGGAAGACCACATCGGCCAGACCCCAGCATTCATAGAAGGTATAGTCCTCTATCGCCTTGAGGCCCTCAGGCAGGGTAATCTTGCTCAGGTTCTTACATGAGGCAAAGGCCGAAGCATCAATTTTCTTTACAGAAGCAGGTACTACATATTCGCCACCTACACCCGCTGGACAGCTGACCAACTCAGTGCCATCAGCAGTAAAGAGGATGCCATTATCCGACTTGTAGCTACCGCCATTCTCAACCTCGAAGCTGGTCAAAGCATAGCAGTAATCGACCACATTCTTACCAATGTTCTTGACAGTGGCAGGGATTACCAGAGTCTTGATCAAGTCACAGTTCTTGAATGCAGTATCGGTCAAGGCCACAACATTGTAGTCTGTGCCCTCGATCTCTACCTTCGATGGGATCACCACGCGACCGCGGAGGAAAGTAGTGTCATCAGGGTTGACACATACGCTCACCCCCTTCTCGTCCAGCACACTATAGCGGAGGCCATCCTTATCTAAGATCTGAGCCTGGGTGCACATGGCACCCAGAGCCAGACATATTGACAAAATTGAAAATATCTTACGCATAACTCAACTGTATTTACATTTATTAGTGCGTTGGCTTCAAGTCATCCGTTGCATCCAGACGACCCTTTGAGTGGGTGTTAAGCTGCTCTGACTTGGTCTGTACATCAGACTTGAAGTCATCAGTATGAGGTTTCAGCACGAACACTACCGAACGGTTCCATTCGTTTACAATCTCAAAAGGCTGCTCTTCATCACCCTTATAGTCCATGCTCAGACGCTTAGGATCGACGCCATACTTCTCAACCAGCATATTATAAACGTTGGTAGCACGCTTCTTCGAAAGCATCATGTTGTACTTAGGATAGGCGGTCTGCTTATCGGCATAACCAGTAACAACAACGTCGAGGTCTGGATGGTTCTCCATAAAACGGGCTACCGAACGGACATTGCGTTCCTGAGCCTCAGTGATGAAGGTCTTGTCGATGTAGAACGATACAGTAGTCTGGAGCATCTCATTGTAAGCTACAGCCTCCTCGATCTTATCCACAGGCTTCAGTGCCTGCTCAAGGCTGTCCTGTGTCTCATAGATCTGACGGTTGAGCACAGTCACCACATCCTGGTCGGTGTAGTGCGTATACTTCAGACGTCGCTTGCCCGAGGTATCAGGCATGTGATAGGTCACACCAGCCATGATGTTGACATACGAGTCATAGACACGACGGTAACGCACACCATTGTAAGCATCATCTGTACCATTGAATGAGAGATCGACATTCACGTCCCATGCTTCGGTAATCTGATAAGCAGCAATCAAGCCCACATGACCGGCAAAATAGTTACGGTTCTTGCCATCGACATAATAACGATGAGCATTGAACTTCTGGTTGTTCTTATCCCATGGATCACGAAGGTAAGCGAGTTTGTCATCGTCGAAACCGAAGGTACGGAAATAGCCGAGACCCAGATAACCAATCAGGTTGAATCGGCGATCCTCACGATACTTCCAGAACATATTATGGAAGTTCAGCATACCATCTACAAAGGCACAGGCCATCGAGAAATCATAGTTGCCATCGTACATGCCTTTCTCATCCAGAATATCAGCAATCTCCCAGTTGGCACGACCTTTCTGATTGAGGTAGCTCAAAGTGAGACGAAGACCGAACTGTGGGTAAAAGAACTTACCTACAGAAAACTCAAAACTTGGGCGGCTCATGTCGAGGAAGTTACCAAAGCGGGTATTTTCACCCATCGAAAGCGAGGCGCCAATGCTTGCACCGATGAAGATGTTCTGCACCTGATCGCTCAAGTAGTCAATGGTATCAATCTTCACCAGATCCTCGCCACCGGTAGGCAACGCCTCACGCAGCGTATCGTTCAGGACAGTAGTCAAGACAAAATCGGTGGCATCATCCAAATCCTGAGCCATCACATTACCCAGGATACTCAGGCCAAGCCCGAGCGTCAATAATATCTTTTTCATCATGATCAGTCGTTAATAATAAGGATGATGTAATGTTTGCTCTCAGGAATCTGCATGGACTGAATGTGATTCTCGTCTGCATCAACCCAAATATCCTCCAGAGGCACCTGCCAGCGATTGTGCAGCAGCTTACTGATCGACCAGGCACGCTCATGGAACAGTTTGTCATCAGTTTTCGAAGCATTGGTGATGAAGATCTTGCTCTTCTCAATCGACTTGTAAGCCTCGGCAGTAGTATAGACGTTGTTCTGCTGCAGACGTGGCACCTCAATCACATGCTCGTCGAACGAGATGAGCGTGTAGGTCACATCCTTCACTACATTCACGGTCTGAATGTTTGTGCCACGATTGGCCAAAGCATCCTCAATAGCCTCACGGTTCTTGTAGATACGCTCCTCGTAGGTGGTGTATTTGTCAGCAAAAGGATTACGGTTCTGGATACGACCATTGTTCAGCTTACCCTTCAAGAACCAGGTAGCGCCGAACATAAAGTTCCAGTTGCCGTCCCAGCTCTGATCCGAAATCAAGCCATCATATACATCGTCCAAAAAGATGTCAGTAGCCTCAAAGTTCAAGTGCCAGCGGTCATTAATCATATAGTCAACCTGAGCACCGAACTTCAAACCGACCAGTGAGCGATGTACTGAACGTTCAGGACTCTCAGCCCAAACACTCACACTTGACAGTTCTTTATCTGAATAGCCGAAAGTGCGCTCCAAATCAATACCAAAAACGCCACTCACTGTGAACTTACGCTCTGGTTCATAACCAAGAATAAGGTTTGTAATGTTTGGCAACCAGTCGGCAGATAAAGCAATAGTATTGAAACTATAGCGATCGTAACGCCCGTTCCAAGGCAATGGGCCCTCCTCTCCATAGGCAGTCTCTCCTTCGGTTAAGCCTTGCATATCTTCACCATGCACACCCGTATTACGATGATAAGAGAAAAGTACGCGCACATCGTTCACTGGTGTCAGGTACTTACCGATACCAAAGCCCAGACCGATGTTCGACTTCTGGAAGAAGTTAGCTTCATTCGTGTAACTGCCCCACGACAACACATCACCCAACTGGAAGATCAAGTGCCAGTTATCAGTAATGGTCGAAGGGAAGATGTAGTCCTCACTCTGCAACATGCGGCTGAGGTCCTCATCCTCTTCCTCATTGTAGAGAGACTGCAGCAAAGCGTCCTCCTCAGGACTATTGCCCGACCAGTCATCCGACACACCCACCGACGAAGAACTTGGCTCTCCCCAGTCATTCGATACCTGAATATCCTGAGCCATGGCCATAGGCGAAGCCATCACCAGCATCGAGGAAATCAAGATGGTAGTTTCTTTTTTCATAAACGGAAGATATAAAAATTACAGACTTTTTTTCAACATTTCAACAATATACTCCAGTTGCTCCTCTTCGACATAAGGACCGGAAGGCAGGCACAACCCTTTCATGAAGAGCTCATCGCTTACGCCATTCTGATAACTGGGAGCCTGACGGAATACAGGCTGTCTATGCATAGGCTGCCAAAGAGGACGAGTCTCTATACCAGCTTCGCTCATTCGCTCAACCACCTTCAGCAAGTCGTGCTTAGGATCTTCGATGCGATGTTTGTCCAGAATCACCGTACTCAGCCAGTAGTTTGACTGGACGTCTTCTCGCGCATCCAGGTGCAAGGTCACATCATCCATGTCGGACAGCAACTTATGATAGCGTTCGCTCACCCAATGGTGGTGAGCCACATGCTTGTCGAGCACCTGCATCTGTCCACGGCCTATGCCGGCGCTGATGTTGCTCATCCTGTAGTTATGTCCCACCTCCTCATGCACATAGTATGGGGCATTCTCACGAGCCTGTGTTGCCAGGAAGGTGCAGCGACGTTTCGTTTCCTCGTCCCTACAAACCAAAGCTCCACCGCCACTGGTCGTAATGATCTTGTTACCGTTGAACGACAGCACACTTAACGTGCCTATCGTTCCACACATCTTGCCTTTGTAGGTCGAACCCAACGCCTCAGCAGAGTCCTCCAACACGGGAATCTCGTATCTTTGCGCTACCTCCAGGATGTTCTGCATCTCAGCAGGCATACCATACAGGTGAACAGTTACAATAGCCTTAGGCTTGCGACCCGTCTTTTGGATCCTGTCCTTGATGGCCTCCTCCAGCAGGTCTGGGTCGATGTTCCATGTGTTGCGCTCGCTATCGACAAACACTGGTGTTGCTCCCAGATACACCACAGGATTAGCACTGGCAGCAAAGGTGAAGCTCTGGCAAATCACCTCATCGCCCTTGCCCACGCCCAACAGTCTAAGACCTAAGTGGACAGCAGCCGTACCTGAGCTCAAAGCACTCACGTGGTTGCCTGCACCCAGATAAGACTCCAAGTCTCTCTCAAAACCGTCAGTATTCGGGCCTAACGGAGCCACCCATCGGGTATCGAATGCTTCTTGTATGTATTTCTGCTCCTGTCCTCCCATACGGGCCAGACAAAGATAGATTCTATCCATATATAATAATAAATAATGTATAGTGTGTGTTATCGATTCAGAACTCTAAACCTTACACTAAAGATCTTTCCAGTATTTATGAACCTTTTTCGGGTTGGCATATCTGTGCCGCCCCTTGCTGTTGCCGAAGTAGTACGTCATTCCCATCTTGAGCGACATGAAGTAGTCCATCGAGCCACGGAGCGGGTCTACCACACCATTATAGGCGTTCTCGGTGGCACTGAAGTCCATCTCGGCAGTCAGGTCCCAGGCCTTGGCTACGTGCCATGCTCCCATCAAACCGACTTTGGCCGTCCAGGCCAGTACCTCATCAGTCGAAACTGGGTAAATCTCGGCATCCCACGCCTCCACCTTCTTGTCGAAACCGAAAGAGTAGAGTGCACCGCCTCCCAGCACCAGATATAAGTCGAACCAGTTTCGTTCGTCAAACGGTCGGCACATATTGCTCAAGTTGAGCATAGCATCGAGCGTTCCTGTGGCAGTATAGAATGAATAGGCCCCATAGGTGTTAGGTTCGTACTTCACAGCGATATTCGAAGGATGTCCGAACTGAGAGCTAAACTCTCCCATCAGCCTCATGCTCATCCATGGAGTCATAGTCCTGCCTATCTGCAGCGAACCACTTGGCAAGCGTGTCTTCATGAAGTCATCATAGACCACATTCTCAGCCATCGACAAGGCAGTACCAACGCTCAAACCGAAGAACCAGTTGCCAGGTCCGCTATACGATTTTGTTGTGCTTAAACCTTCAGTAGCAGGGGAGTCTGGCGTCTTTGTACGCTGTTTCTGGAGCCTGCGTTTGTTCGCCTTGATACGCTCGTTAGCTTGCTCCAGACGCTTAGCCCTCAGACGTTCGTTTTCCTGTCTGGCCGACTCAATGCGTTTAGCACGCTCTTTGGCAGCTCGATCCCGGTCCTTCTCGGTATAGCTTGGCTGCCAGCTGTCGTCCAGTTCGTTTTTCAGACGGATATTACCAGAAGTTCGGTCGTTGAAGTGATATACCCAACCCGTGTGCAACTTCACATATCCGCCCAGAGCCACGCCACTGTCCACACCGTCATATCTGCTGTCAGTGATGTTGTAGCTACCCTCCAGTGTCCAGTCCCAATGCTTTCCTATGCGGTAGCTGGCCATTAAGCCGGCATGAGCAGCCCAGAAGGTCTTATCCCATGGATCAACAGGATAATACGTCCATTGCTCCACCTTCACATGGTCGAAGTGGTAAGACTCCAGCATACCACCACCCGCAAAGAGCATCAAGTCGAAGGTTGGGCGATACTTGCGTCTCTTCCGAGTGAACAGGGTAGTCAGGTCCACCAGCCCATCCAAGTAACCGGTCAATACGTTGAAGTTGTAGTGCGTATCGTAAGTCTCTGGGTCACCCTCACGCTGAGCACGACCCGGTCGACCGGCTTGTGGGTTCAGACCCATCGACAGACGAAAACCCAACACGCTGTTCACAAACGTTCCCAGCTGAAGCTCCACGCCTGGGTAGTTCTTCAGGAAGTCGTTACTCGTAGCATTCTCTGCCAACGTGTGAGTTACACCTATCGACGTTCCAATCCACCAGTCATTCTTCCTCAAAGGCGCATCGTCGGCCACCTGAGCCAACACCTCTGCACACGGCAGAGACAGAATGAATAGCAGAACGAAAATATATCTCATAACTCAACTTTGCGACGCAAAGATAATTATTTTTTTCTAAAGTTGTACATCAAATGCACAAATTAACATTCTAGAATCGCAATTTTTGTTAAAATAATACAAATTTGCAAGATTTATTGTTCTAAAATTCCCACTTTGCTCAAAAATATGGTATCCATTCAGTGTATGCAACTAATGTAAATCAAGAGGGTCCAAATCATTGAGATTATCTTCAGACCATCCATGTCCTATATCCCAATGTCGATCCTGATAATGAAGTGTTGTTTCTGCCAGTAGGTTTTATGCAGTTTGTTGAGCGTACCCCAACCATGTTCTGTTGCATACTTATCAGCATCGTCCTTCTCAACGCCAAATAGCGTATTGTTCACATAGTCATAACAAAAGAATCCAACCTTTGGTTTATCCGATTCAAAAAAAACTCTCTACAGCGAAACCATACTTTCATGATTCTGCTGATCGGATTGAATTATCTCTGGACTCATTTCACATTTTTCTTTTTGAGTTATCATATTATCCCAATACCTCTCGATAGAAGTCGTACAGACACTGGCGAACGAAGCTCTGTTCATAGCGATCTGCCACCATTTCCCGGGCACGTTGTCCCATCTTTTTGCGTTCCTCTGGGTGTTCCATCATCCAGAGCATTGCATCCCGCAGAGCTTCCGTGTCCTGTGAAGGAATCACCACTCCATTCTCCCTCACACTCATCCTCTCCCCTAGTTGAAGCCTGATATTTGTATTATTATTTCTGTAATCTGTATTTGCAATGATTTCCCTGCTTCCATTAATGTCTGTCACGATGCAAGGCAGCTCCATTGCTCCTGCCTCAATCACTGTGTTAGGGAAACCCTCGCGATAGCTTGGGAATACGAAACAGTCGGCGGCAGCATACCATGCCAGAAGGTCATCACCGAACTGAGGCCCAACAGCCTCGATCTCCGGCATCTTTTCTATCATCTGCCTCGTCTCAGGCTTCACAGGATCCAACTCATCCTCGAACCTCCCCACCAGAACCAAGCGGAACTTATTAATTATCTGGTTAGGTTTATTTGTCAATGAATCCATCGCATCAATGAGTTCATTGATTCCCTTATCCCCCACAATCCTGCCCACGAACAAGAACGTAAACACCTTCTCTCCATCATAGGCAACTTTTAACTTTTCACTTTTCTGTTCTAACTCTGTCGATTTTTTCCAATACGACAGATCTATGCCTCGCACATTCCCATACCCCAACACCCTCATCGGCTTCTTGGTGATATGCTTCTGCAAGTCCTCCTTCACTCCCTGCCCCTCTGGTATCACATGCGTAGCGCAAGCACATGTCAGCCAATCCGTAGCCATCAAGACCTTGCGCTGCAAGCCTTTCGAAGTAGGCCACACGAGTCCCGTGAAAGTATGCACACGCACAGGCACTCGTGTCAACCATGCTGCCATCATGCACAAAAGTCCAGCCTTAGGGGTCATAGAGTACACCATATCGGGCTTTTCACTCCGAAATACATTAACCAAACAAATCAAGGACTTCAGGTCCTTCGTCAAGGAAATGTGCCTCTCCATTGACACCGCAATAGCACGCACACCTTCACGCATTGCCAACTCAGTTAGGTCATCGTCAGACGAAGACAATGCCAACACTTCATACCCCAGTTTGGTCATTTGAGACAACACACCATGGCAAAAAGTATTTAAAGATGCGCCAATTGTGGAACTTCGAATAATCTTCTTTCTTTTCATCTCTCAAAACAATCACTCGTGATATACACTGTTTTCATAAACTAACGCATAGGACCGAACAACGTATTCCAACGAACTAATCTGTCAATTAAGAAAACTCCATCCCACGGCATTTCGAAATTGAGCATGCGTCCGATCTGGGGACAACGAGCTACCCCACTCTCGGTTGCTTTAGTGGCAAAATCTATGGCTTTCTCGATAGGAGCTGCAATACCAATTGATTGGATACAATCCTCAATACAGTCAAGCGCCTGATTAATGTGGTCCACTACATGAACCATCAATACACGCGAATATACTGGCGGACAGAGTTCTGGCATCTCTTCTTGGCTAAGCAGAATACTCCAACTCATCGAAGAACTACCCCAAACCTTACCTTTGAAATCATAGACACCACGAATAGAGTGGATAGCCGAAATCTGTTCGGGTGAAATAATCGGCTTAGGAATCTGTATCTCAGTCTTCGGAAAGGTATTTGACAATATCTCACAGAACCGCTCTGGCGAGACGACCCCACCTCTCTCAACATAAAGGTTATGAGGAGATGCACAACCAGCTTGATCAAATATTGAAACATCCACGGATACTCTACGGGCCATTTTCTTTGCAGCTTGCTCGTCACATAGCTCCTCCTTAGCAATCACAGCATATGAGAGCTTAGGCCCAAAGATCACTGTCTCACAATCGATTGATGAAGGAAAACTAGCGACAGACTCAACAGCATCCTTGCCCCCCCATGCTATGCGTACCTTAGCAGACTTTGACATCATCTCACCAAGCGACTTCGCCTGCCGCGAATAGTACACGACTGCAACAGTCTTCGCAAGGTCATCACCCTTTATGGTATAGCCATCAGCTGTAGTATAGTCAATCCCCTCGAAAGCTGTCATCAGGGATGCAAATACTCCACCATCCTTGGCTGATACCTTCAAAATATTGACGTTCTTGGTAAGGACACATTGTACGAGCGCGAACATACCCAATATCTGCACGTTACCTGCCAACCAGTGACAGCATAGTCCACGAGCATTTGCCCTCAAATAATGCTTGTCACTGCCCGAGAATGGCAGGAACTGATCCAAGTACTTGATGTTGCCTCGAAGTCCATCTTTTGCCACTTGTGTGAGATGACGCTCGTCACACCATTGACAGAGGAAAAGCAAACCCTTGTCCTTTAAATATGCAAACTTTGCATCTGCAAGCCATCTCTTTGCTGCCTGACTAATAAGGCCAATCAATGCCTCAACCGGCTGCTTGCGCAACCATTCACTCTGAGCATTCAGTTTCTCAATAAGTGACCTGAATTGTGACTCTGAGTCTTCTCCTTCGAGACTACCCTTGAAAAACTGCACATCGAGCAGTTTGTCATCGACAGAACCTGAAAATGGCTTTGAACTGAACGTTAGTTTTGTCGAAAGTATGTCACCACAACCACGCACTTCAGCCTTCTTCAGTCGACCGCTCACTTTGAAACGAGTACCTGGACGACCATAGGGACATGGCTCTTCATAAATCACGCCAAGATCATCTGTTAGAACAGCATTTCCTGGGTAACTATGAGGAAGTGGAGTGACGAACTCCAGCATTCCCTCCAGACCAGGCGATAACACCTCACGTGTTACAATGTCACGTGCAATCACTTGGACGTATGACGAAGCATGCTTGCATCCACAAGGGCAGTCAGGATAGTTCAAGCCCATCTGCTCCGTGAAGCCATAGATGTCAATCACATCCACTGGCAGTAATCCAAAGCAAGCAGAGAGTTGCTTATTGAATAGTTGTTTGTCAATCTTCTCGCTCTCAAGTTTCTTCCAACCTCCGATGTGGATAATCTTCGAACCCTTTGGCAACTGAAACTTTTCGCCTGTCGCCTGTACGGCTTTCAATACATTTCTGTACAATATATAAGTGAAGCCAAATACAACTACTGGTTGGTCAGCTGGAATCTCAGCCATATAGGCCTTGATAGCATCAATATCGAAGTATGATACTCCATTCTTAGCCTTGAGAAAAAAACCTGCCTTCGAAGCGAAATTGAGGTAACCCGCGATGGCAGCAAAACGTGCACCAAGTAATGAACGGAATTCTGACTTCGGGTCAATATCCATCACAAGAAAAGGTTTGCGCTCCTTCCCGATGAACTCTTGTACGACCTTCACCATCGCTTTTGCCTGACGTCTACTTGTTATCTTATCAACTAGAATCGTACTCGGTGAACCGCTTGTTGCCGATGACTGCAACCTAAGTTTGATATCCTCCTTGGGCACAGACGAGAGGCTGAATCCCAGTTCTTTGAACACACTGACTGCTACAGGCGGAATCTGCTCAATGCTGCGTAGTTCTACACGTGGGTCAAACCCCTTGCGTTCGCAGAACTGGCGATACATTTTATTATTATCGTAATGGAATAGTAATTCATCCTGTAGCGACTTTAAGAACAGTTCCTTGCACTCTTGGGAATCTGAATAAACAGATTGTTCCAAAAGGCGATCGATGTTGGTTATTTCTTTCATCTTATTTCAATTCTTTCAGTTTCAAACGCAGAATTTTCCCATTCGAAGTCTTAGGAATCTCATTGATGCGTTCTATCTGTACAGGAAGTTTATAAACTTCGAGTTGTGGTGTCATTTGTGCTATGATATCTTTATCCGACAAGCTTTCGTCGGAACAAACAATGTATGCTTTAACGACTTCACCCATCACGCCATCAGGATCAGGAATACCCACACAGGCACATTCTGATATACCAGAAATAGAATTGAGAATCTCTTCTACCTCCATTGGGCTGACCTTTTTACCTCCCACATTTATCATCTCCTTGATTCTACTCTTCAGGTAGATGTATCCACGCCCATCCATCGTTGCACAGTCGCCAGTACGGAAATAATCACCATAAAAATCATTGTGAAACCTCTCGTTTTTTTCATTCCAATAGTTAATGCAGACATGATTGCCTTTCACGCACAGTTCCCCTTCTTCATCTGGTGCCATAACTTTTCCTTCAGAATTGAATAATCGAATATCTACACCAGGCACAGCCTTTCCTGCTGTCATCAAATTATCTTTTTCTTGATGGAATTCCATGAAGGCACTTCTTGATGCCTCAGTCAAACCATAATGCATACAAATGCGCGTATAGGGTAGCAGTTCCATTAATAATAGTTTATCCTCTACCGACATAATTGAACTACCTATCTCAATATACTTCAATTGTTCAGCGAACTTGGCTATGTATTTACCACTGAACTTCTTGATAAAGCTCCAGCTGGCAGGCACCATACCAAAACCCGTAACAGCATGTTTTTTCATCTCGCTGAAGAATCGCTTCATATTGGCAAATGTTCCCAACATAACAAGCGTCCCTCCCTTTGTCAACACACAACGTACGCGGCCAAGTCCGAATGAGTGGCTTACAGGCAAAGCCAATAGTTCCACATCATCGGCAGTATTACCGATAAAAAAATTAATCTGCAAAGCAGCTGCAGATTGATTTCGATACGACAAGGCTACTCCCTTAGGAGCCCCTGTCGTACCAGTAGTGAAGAGGATATCTGCAATGTCATCCAATGCTGGTTCCACATATTCTATTACATCTCCATCCTTTGACACTATATCTTCGAATGCAACAGTCTCAACCTCCACCTTATGAAGCTTACCTATCACACATTTCGGTGAAGTTGATTGTTTGATATAATTGAATCGAGTCTGATTGGTATCAGGATCAACTGGAACCGAAATTCCTCCAGCCAAATGCACTCCGAAATATACATAGACGAATTCCATGTTTCCAGATGCAGACAATATCACACGATTGCCCTTCTGGATGCCATATTCCGTTTGCAGCCTTTTAGCAGATCTGAGACAAAACGTCCAAAGCTGTTCATAGGTCACCTCCTTTTCTCCTCCAATCAGTGCTATTTTCTCTGGAGTAGAAAGTGCATTGATTCGTAGCTGTTCCTCTATTGCTTTCATTGATTAGAGTTTACTTTCTGCCATCTTGATGATGTCACTAACATCTTCCATCTCCATCAGTTCCTCTGGCTCAAAGCTAATCTCAAGAGCCTCCTCAACTTGCTGAAGGATATTTAGCTGTCCCATTGAGTCCCAACCTGGGAAATCTCCGATGGCAGTCTGCACAGTGATGTTCTCTACTTCGGTCTCACAAACCTCTGCTACAATCTTAATAACGGTTTCTTTTACGTTAACGTTCATGTTTATGAAAATGAAAAAAATTACTTGATTCCACCATCCACTCGTATTACTTGGCCATTAATGAACGATGCCTCATTAGTAGCCAAGAAATAATAAGTATTTGCTATTTCCTGTGCTGTTGCCATTCGTCCCATAGTAGAAATCTGCTCCATAGAAGCTTTAGCCTTTTCTCCCATTGCATCAGCGAATGGAGTATTTGTAAGGCCAGGAGCAACAGCGTTCACTCGAATTTTGCTTGACCCAAGTTCCTTTGACAAAACCTTAGTCAAAATAATCATAGATGCCTTAGTTGCACCATAGACAGAATTACCAATTTCTCCATCTATTCCAGCAATAGATGCAGCATTAAGAATTACACTCTGGCCATCTTTCGCCATAATGCCAAGTAAACCTTGTATTATCTGTAACTGAGCGAAATAATTAACTTGGAACACTTTTCTAACATCAGCCATTTTGGTAAAGGGCAAAATGGCCAAATGAGGCATACCTGCATTATTGATAAGAACATTGATCTTCAGTTTCAAGGACCTGATTTCCTTAATTCCAACCTTGATAGCCACTTCGTCAGAAAGATCAAAAAAGAAAGAATACACATCAACTCCAAATTGGTTCTTAATTTCAGTAACAAAAAGATCAAATTGTTCACTTTGAGCAATACTAGTAAGGATAAGGGTAGCACCTTCTGAGGCGAACAGCTTTGAAATCTCCCGACCGATGCCGCCGTCAGCGCCAGTGATACAAATCACTTTATTTGTAAACTTTCCCATTTCAATCAATTTCAATTAATGGTAAAACTACTATTTTATCTACTTCAAAATAAACAGATGCCCACGATAAACCACCACCAAAACCACATAATAATATTTTTTGGTGGTTGTTTTGTATTTGTTCTCGGATTTGCGTAACGATAGTCATTGGGATAGTAGCACTACTTGTATTACCAAATTTTTCCAAACAATATGGAACCTTTTCTGCTGGCATTTTTAGTTTTTGACGTATTTTTTCATCAATATACTTATTTGCCTGATGGAGTAAAAGATAATCTACATCATTATACAAATCAATATCAAAATTCTCACATAATGATTTGATGCACTTTGGTACCTGAGAAATTGTGAAAGAGAAGACAGCCATACCATCCATTCGTACGTGAGTACGGTTCATAAAAATTCCAGGTGCAACCTCTTTCATTTTCAATGAATCTTCCGTAATTGGTTCTCTAACGCCAGATGCCGGTGCAATAATTGCGTTGAAAGAATTGCCATCTCCTAAAAAGTTGAACTTAATTGGTTTAGCAGAATGATCATACTCAAGAGCAGTTGCGCTTCCAGCATCGCCATGAATTCCCCACATTGTCTTATCCTGAGGAGAAAGAATTTTTGATGGAGTATCACCGACTAGTAACAGGCCTCTTTTCATGCTTCCGAAGCTTAATAGAGCGGCAATGACAGATAATCCATAGCAATAGCCAGAACAAGCCATGGGCACATCAATTGCGTAACAGGTTTTAGGAAGACCCATCTTACCTTGGATAACATTCGCAGTGTTAGGTTCTATGTAGTCACGGGAGACTGAAACATAAATCAAGCAATCAATAGAACTTTTCTCCCATCCTATATCCTGAATGAGTCGTTCCGCAGCTTCATAGCAGTAATCCGAACAAACCATATCTGCTGGAGCAACGCGGCACTCTTTGACTCCTGTAAGTGCGATGGTCTTTTCTGCCTCAGCCTCCGAAGTAAAACAAACTTGAGTCTTTATGTCTTTTACCTGTTTGGGTACCGCACATGCTAATCCCACAGGCCTTACATTAGGTATTGTTAAAAATGCCATAACTATATAAGAGTAGCGCCACCATCTATTATCACACTTGTTCCTGTGGTCCAAGCGGATGCATCAGAAAGGAGGAATACAATTTGCCATGCGACTTCTTCTGGTTTTCCAAATCGCTTTAGCGGATAGTTTTCCATATCAATCTTTAAATCTTCTTCTGAAGTGGCACCTCCATGAATCAATTTAGTTTCTATAATACCAGGGTGTACAGCATTAGCTCTTATTCCCTTCACAGATAGCTCTTTTGCACAATACTTCATGTATGCCATTAAAGCAGCCTTTGACGAACCATAGATACCATTGCCAGTTGTCGAACAGAAAGCTGCAATGGACGAAGTAAAGACTATTGACCCATTTTTATTAATTTTTTTCCTTTTAAGCAACCAACGAGTCAACAACATTGGTGCAAAAGTGTTGGTAGAAAACACCTTATCAAAGTCCTTCTGTGCATAGAAAGCAATCGGTTTGTTGACAGTCAGACCAGCATTATTAACCAAGCCATCAATATTTGGGCATTGCTCTACTAATAGTTTTACTTCATCCTCTTTAGTAAGGTCTGCTAAAAACATTTGATGCCCGTTACCTTCCAATTGGTTAAGAGTTTCTCTTAAACGTTCTTCGTTTCTTCCTGTTATTATAGTTCTCGCTCCTAGCTTTGAACATTCAATAGCAGTTGACTGTCCAATGCCTGAAGATGCACCAGTAATCAGAATAATTTTCCCTTCAAGTGTAAATGGATTATACATAATTAGAGCAATTCTATTTTAGGACAAACCAAATTCCTCGTTTCAAAATATACAGCACCCCAAGCAAGACCTGTACCGAAACCACAGGCAAGTATTTTCTCATTGCCATCACTTCCACCATTGTTGCAGTTATCTACAATTGTTAGCGGAATACTTGCACTTGTAGTATTACCGTATTCTCCAAGACTCATTGGAACTTTGTTCATAGAAATTTTCATTCGCTTTGCAATATTTTCAAGTATTAACTTATTTGCCTGATGAAGATACAAATTGCTGATATTCTCGACATCAATGTTAAATTCGGAGCATAGTTTTTTTAATGCCTTTGGCACCTTAGAAATAGCAAAAGAGAATACATCCATTGAGTCCATTTTATTGACAACCTGTTCTGGAGGAATAAGACCGGTACGCCTGTCTATATCAAATTTGAGTGTTTCAAGAGTATAAGGCTTTCTGTAGCCACCATCCTCTTTAATTAGCGCTCTTCCATCCTCACTCTTTGTTCCAATGTTAAAGTAAACAGGCGTTGCTTTTTCATCATACTCCAATGCTGTTGCAGTTCCAGCATCACCAAACAATGGTCTTTCCTCACGATTCAATTTGTCTTGAATCTTTGAAATAGTATCCCCATCTAGCAGAATTGCACGTTTAATCATACCGTTCTGCATCATCATAAGTACAGAACTAAGAGAAACGACCCACGCAGGACAACCATGATAGAAATCCAAACAAATTGTATTCTCTGGAAGACCTAATTTTTCATGTACAATAAATGAGTCTGGCTGATTTATGTAGTCTGGTGTCTGTGTAGCAAATGCTAAAAGATCAATGCTATTTTTCTCCCAGCCTAATTCTTCAATAAGACATTCAGCAGCCCTGAAACATAAGTCTGTAGCTGTAACCTCATAAGGTGAAATATGTCGTCTTGCTATACCTGTTGCTGTAATCACCTGCTCTGCCTCCCCTGAAGCATAAAAAGGCAGGTCTTTGTTTTCTTCGAAAAAAGAAGGTACGCAACCCGAGATGCCTCGGATTGCGACCTTTTCTACCTTTAGAAATGCCATACTGCTTACTCTGCTTTGCTCTGCACAATATTGTACAAATCCTGAATAGTAACAGCCGAACGCATGTCATCGCCCTTCAAGGTTACATCATACTCCTCATCCACCATTGCTATTATGGAGAGTGCTATTAACGAAGAATACTCTTCTAGCTCATGGAACACAGTTTCAGGAGTAAAAACTTCAACATCGGTGTCGTCGAACTGATCAGCGAAGTTCTGAATAAATTCTTTGATTTCCATACTTTAAAATATTAAATTGTTAATAATTATATATCCATTTTTTTTGCAGGCACACCAATATATGTATATCCTGCTTTCGGTTTTGTCATCAAAACACTGCCAGCAGCCAAAGTTGTATCATCTTTGACTGTGAGACACTGTAAAACTACACCATATACGCCAAATAGGTTACGATTACCAATCTTGACCTCTCCTGAAATTCGAACTCCAGGCATAAAGGTATTAAAATTTGCAATCTCAACATCATGACCTATCACAACACTTCCATTAAATACATTGAAATCGCCAATTGTCACATCTGTAGTTACAGCGCATGCTCCTTGTACGATATTGCCCTTACCTATGTTGAATCCATTCGGATCTGACACAAAAAAATCAGGACAAATTACATTTGGGAATTCCACCATAGGATTGGTAATCCGTGATACGACTTTTTCTACAATGACACCACGGCCAATTGCTACACAAACATCTAATGGTGTATTCCATTTATTCAAGGCATCCATACCGCCCAAACATATACCAAAATGAGAAACAAAAGTACCCTCAGCAATACCATCATCGAAAAAACCCACAAGATTCCAACATGGTTCTTCATGACTTTCGTTAATCATACGAATCAAGCATGCAACTTCTCTTCCGAATCCACCAGCGCCAAATATTGCAATATCCCTCATTTCATTAACTTAATTATGTCCATTGAATGCCATCATAGTAACCTGCCCCTCCTGTGAGATACCATCCCGCAGCAGCACCTTCTTGATTGTAATCCATATTACCTGCACATCAGTCCAAAACGAACAATGATCCACGTACCACACATCGTACTTGAACTTTTGAGTCCAAGTTATTGCATTTCTGCCATGGCATTGAGCCCAACCCGTGATGCCTGGACGCACATCATGCCTTCTCATCTGCTCCGTGTTGTACAAAGGCAGATACTGAACCAGCAGAGGACGTGGTCCAATCAAGGCCATATCACCCATCAGTACATTAATGAGCTGAGGGAGTTCATCAATTGACGTAGAGCGGACGAACTTGCCCACACGAGTCAATCGCTGCTCATCAGGCAAAAGTTGCCCCTCCTCGTCCCGCTCATCGGTCATAGTCTTGAACTTGATGATCTTGAAGATTCTGCCCTTGTATCCCGGACGCTCCTGCAAGAAGAAGGCTCCAGCCCCCTTGTTGCAGATAGTCAACAGTATTGTGACAAGAAGGAGTATCGGCCAAATGACCAGAAGAACCAAAAGGGAGATAATGAAATCAAGAATACGTTTCAAATATCTTTTGTACATAGAATAAGTCAAACTTTAGAAGATCAATCCTTTACATTTTAGCTCAACAATCCTCAGCTGAATACAACTCATTATACCTCTCTGCCATCACTGCAATGTCGAATTGTGAAGCTCTCTCTTGACAACGTTCAGCTACACTTAATGCATATTCTGGATCCTCAGCTAACTTTTTGATGGCCTGAGCCATGGCTTCCGGGTCTTCGTGAGGCACCAATACCCCAAACCCATTGACTATCTCATGCAGGCCATCCACATCACTGGCAACGAAGGGGCGGCCACAGGCCATGCCTTCGAGTGACGAAAGAGACAAACCCTCGAAGTGGGACGACAGCACAACTACATCCGCCTCTGCCAACATTGCAGGTATGTCACTTCTTACTCCCAAGAAACTAACACGATTGGCTATGCCCAAATCCGCAGCCAAACGCTTGCATTCTTCTATCAGACTTGCCTCTCCACCACCTATCAGACGAACTTGGTAGTCCTCAGGCAGTAATGCAGCTGCACGTATAAGCGTCTTCTGATCCTTCTGCTCCCTGAAAGCAGCCACCATTGCGATGACGTAACCCGACTTGTTTTCAAATGATTGGTTTCCATTCCTCAATCCATAACCATCCCTGAAACGACTAATATCTATTCCATTATATATGGTACGCAATTTGTCGGCAATATCAGGCAGATAGTGGCCAAGGTTTTCGGCTGCCTGATCCGAAATACACACTATCCGCTCGTACTGCTTGTACATCCAGCAGTCAAAGGGCTTGAGCCACGACTTACCCCTGCGACGATTGGACGTGTTATGTTCTGTGGTAATCAGTCTGGCCCCTACACCAATGTTGGCTACAGCAGCAAACAACTGAGGTGAAGTGTTGTGCGAATGAACCACGTCCGCCTCCTTCATCAACCTACGCAGACGCAATATATGAAGTGGATTGTACACACTACCCTCCACCTTGAATGGGTGGATCTTCACTCCCAAGTGTTCCAGTTCCTCGTAGAAAGACGTCCGCAACCCATCAAACACAGCAATCTCAACCTCATTGCCCATGGCTTTCAGTCGAGGCAACAGGTCAACCATCAGTTTTTCAGCGCCTCCGGTGCGAAGGGAAGTTATCACATGTAGCACGTGGTTGTTCAGCATCGAATGGTCATGATTGCGAGCCTTCAGCAACAAGTCTGTGCGACCAAGGGCGTTGAGCAGTATGGCTGTCATCGATTTTATGCGACAGGCACAATGTCCCACGAAAGACTGTCGCCACCCTATCGTAACCTCGTTCAGTGTCAGCACATACCTACTCTTTTCCTGTCGATACAGATAAGTATTGAGGTTGAACCGCTGCGAGTCTCTATATCGAAGCAGTGGCTCACAGAGGCTATAGAAACATGACTGATTGCGGCTCCTGAGCCACAGATCCTTATCTTCACAGCCTTCGCATGCCGGATTGTAGTAATAATTACGAAACCATTCCGTCTTGCCCATCACCGTGGGATGCATAAACGACTGCACTTGTTCAAAGCCATCAGTACCAGACTTCCTACCAGCACCTCGCTTCCACCTGCCAAAGTTTCTATACCCAATAGCCCTACCATCTTCGTCAATCACCTCAGCAGCAGAACCCACCACATCCGTTTCTGGATGTTCTAGCATAAACTGCACCTGTCGCTCCAACCTCTGTGGCATCATTACGTCATCAGCATCCATTCGGGCAAAGAACACTCCCCTGGCATCAGCTATCTGCTCATTCAGTCGTATGGCCAACCCTTTATGCACACCATCAGCAATGACTCTGATGCGAGGATCCTGGAACGTGCGCACTATCTCCATCGTCCCATCAGTCGATCCGTCATCAGTGATGATGAGTTCAAAGTCTGCAAAGGTCTGATCCAATACAGACTGAACGGATTCTCGGATATAACGTTCTCCATTTAGAACGGGGATTCCTACAGTTATGAGCATGCTTTCTCTAAGATTCTTCCGATTACAGTGTCTGGAGCGAGGTATTGCTCAAAATAGTTTCGTGCCTCTTTTTTTAATCGTTGGCGCAAATCCTCTCTAGACTTCAACTGTAGTACATTTACTTCAATCTTCTCCTCGTTAGTAGCAAACAGACATACATCCTCAAAATCTCCAGGCATTATATTATTTAGAGGCATCGAGATGATTGCTTTTCCCATTGCCAGATACTCTGCAAGTTTCCAACTATGACATCCCAAAACAGATGGAGTATTGAATACGATGAATGACTCCTTGGTTTTCTTGAGATAATCATTAGGAGACATTCTTTGGGAGAAAAGCAAATCACCATACTCACTCTGATACTCACTATATGCTGGAAATTGCTTAACAACGCCTTTACCTATGAAAAAAAAACCTCCTTCGAACCTCTCAAAATAGCGTTGACAGGTACGCATAAAAACGCCCCGTAACCGATTCGTCGTATTGTATGTCAAGGGATCATACCACAGCGTATTCAATGCAAACACATAATTATCCTTTTCTGCGACCTCATTATTTATATAGGAATGATAGGGCATACGCCTTACGAAAGTATATGCATAGTCTAGAAGGAATGCCTTAAGTGAAGGCCTGTAGGGAGCAGGAAATCTTAGACTTTTGGCATAATGCAGTAAGCTTTTCCAAACCGTCTTGAGAGGATTCCAAACCTGAACCGAGAACATGGGGCCAATGGGCAGCAGCTTATTTCTCTCCAGATCCTCCTGTCTAGCATTCACCTTGGCATATACGTCTGTCCATGCATACAATCCTTCATTGATCCTGTCCGAATCAAAAGTATCAATGAATATACGTTTCTCAACTCCATCGAATATGGCAATGAATGCCATCCCCTTCCGATAGTCATCTCGTGAACGGAGAAGTTTCGTCAAATCAGGCAAACATTTCCATCCGACTCTATCCTTCCCCAGAGCCATAAATAATCCTTCAATATAATACGAAGAATACGAGAACTGAAAGCGAGGATCAATCCATATCTGCTCAACTTGGCACTCATTACACCACATTGCTAATTCCGAGAGATTCGAGGCAAGACATAAGGGATAAAAATCGTCCTGAACATAATAGACGCCATTTTATATAGAAAGAAAGAGGAGTAAACAAATCGAACAATAATACCGACTCTTCCTCGAGGCAAGCTATCAAAATAGCCAATCTGAACTAAACGGTCTCTTAATCCTAGGTAATCTACACTTGTCAAATCAGCAGAGAGCACTCTACTCAAAAATGGTTGCATCCTATCATATCTCTTATGCATCAATGCCTCCTTCAAGGATAATTCTTCATGACTGCAAGACGAAATGTAACGATTAAATCGTTCGTACTCTAGGACATAGCAAGGCAATAACTGCCTCATCCTTCTCTTCTGCCTTGTTGTCGTAACCTGTTGATCATTTACGGTATAGCGGTAGACATTGGAGGAACATGCACGAACTCTCGCATTCGCCATATACACATCCAGGTTGAATTGGTTGTCTTCGGTAATTTGCACATCAGGCAATCTCAAAGAATGTTGGTTCAGGAAAGACTTGCGATAAAAGTGATTCCATACCCCTTCAAAGAATCGTTGAGGATACACTTCGCGCCCTTTTCCTTCATACAGCACTATACCACTTGGATCGTTGTTCTCCCTCCATGTCTTGATCTTATAAGAATCGAGTGTCACAGACTGGAAAGTCAAAACATCAATATCTGCAGACCAAAATGAATCTAGCAGATAACGATAGGCATTGGGGACCAGATAATCATCTTGGTCACAGAATGTAACGATTTCACCTTGAGCTTCGTCAATTCCACGATTTCTTGTCTTGGCTACCCCTCGATTGGATTGTGTGATTACTCGAAAAATATCTGGATATAACCTTCGGTATTCGTCAAGTATCCTTGCTGAGCCATCAGTCGAACCGTCATCTATGCACAATATCTCATATTTGCCCACAAAACCTACACATTGTGACAAGAGAGAATCCAAGCATCTGGACAAATATTTTCTTGCATTATAGACAGGTACGACAACAGTCAGACTGATCATTTTTCAATAAGAAAAGACGGCAAAGATTTGTATTCCTCTGATAACACGAAACGTAATCCTTTTATATTTCCTTTAAAATATGAGCAAAAAAATCTCAATTGCATCTTTATCAGCGAGAAGAAAAACCTAGTAATCCAAGCCAAAAGAAATCGATAGAAATAAGATAGGGAACAGAGGCAATAAGCAGTGTGGCTGGCTCCCATAGTTTCCAAGACTGACCTGTGCCAGATCACATAATTAGCCATAGCACGATACATTAGTTTTTCCGCATTTTTCTCCTTCTGATTATTCGTCCCTGCATCCAAATGAGTAATGCCAGAATCATACCAAATATACATTCTAACTCCGTTGACATGCATCTTATAATACATCAACTGGTCTTCATAGAATGTACCTGGAGGGAATTGATCTATCCAGTATTCATCAGCATAACGTATGGAGCGGAAAGCATCAGATTTAACCATGAAAGCAGGTCCAGCACCACTCTCAGTTCGATAGAAGGATCCTCTTTCAGGACTATTATTGTAAGAGAATGCACCACTCTTTTTTATTCGGATTCCCCATTGATCATTTCTTCTTCCTGACACATGATTTGAAAGATAAGCAATCAGTTTCCCTTTCCATGACGAATGATGGGTGGGAAAGGTGTCGGGAATAATACAATCTGCTTGAAGCCTGTCCATAGCCTCCAGCATAGACTCAACGGCTGTTGGTGGCAAATACACATCATCATCCAGAATCAACAAATATTCCTCCTGAACATAATCTGAAGAGAGAGCCCTCTGATGCACCAGTCCTTTCGGCACAATCCTATATTCTTCTGATCCAATCTGGGCCGGTTGTTCAAAACCTTCTGCCAACAATACATAGATATGATTGGGTTTTATCGACTGGTTTTCCAAAGACCTTATCTCTTGCACAAACTTTTCCCCTGCTTTGCCTACAGTCCTTATTGCAACACTATAATCCTTCATAACAACTCAAATTTTGACTATTCTAAAGAATATACCTGCTGGATACAACCAGACCCAGCGAAAACCTATCTGTCGACATTTTTCAATAAATCTTTTTTTTGACTTTTCCGAATAACGCCAGAAGTTAATGGCTTGACGTACTTTATCCAGAAATGGAACATCTCTGGTTACACCTTCCGAATCAAGTAACATAGAATACTCAGGATTGTCGCGTCTCAATCTGAATCGCGCTTCGGTCAACCCATCATTCAGATATTCACACACATAGATACCCTTATATATGTAACGGATTTTCAAACCATCACCAGCCATACGTCCCCAAATTAATCCTTCCGAACAGAACTTCTCTCCCTTGATATCTGGAAAGGGATATTTTCGAAATATTTCTGTCTTGAAGACTTCTGCCAAATCGCCTTTCACATGATGAACATTACGTATATCTAAAGCCGTAGCATCAATCGTACCGAAATCATCACCTCCCCCGATCTTAACTCCATCAGGTCTGATGCGCAAGCCTGACAATCCTGCATATTTCGAGTCTTCCATGATCAATGCTGCATTTTTTATAATCCACTCTACAGCATACTCAGTTAACCTATCATCACTATCTACTATGAAGAAGAGTTCCCCCTTCGCCTCTTCCAATCCTCGATTAATAGCTCTGTGTTTACCCCCATTCTCTTGCTTGAAATAGCGAATCTCAAACCCTTGCTTCTGTTGGCTGCAATCAGCGGCCTGCAATCTGTAATCCCTTATCAACATCTCCGTCTCATCCGTACTACCATCGTCAACGATAAGCCATTCAAAGTCCTTCGAAGTCTGAGACTTCAAACTATCGAACAACTTTGGCAAAGTGTATGCGCGATTATAGGTAGGAGTAAAAATTGTTAGGAGCATGGGAAGATGAGATATACATTTTACATTAATAGCAAGTTACTTGTGATACTATTTATACATCCAGTACATAAAGTACGTGAATCCGAACTCTATGCACATCACAAGAAATATCTTGCTGCGTTGTTCGCTCACGCTGCGATATAGCTGTTGGGTGATCAGTGGATAAAACAGAAGAATAGGAAAAAGGAACCATGACAGATAAGCAAAGCGATCGGTATAATTGGCACGGATTACCAGTACCCAGAAGGAATTGGCTACAAGATAGGTATTATAGACAAAATGATAGAAGACGGACTCAAATCTAAGCTTATAGATATAGAAATAGCCCATGATCACTGGCAACGAACTGTAGAGCAAAAAATCCCAACGGAAGCCTACTTTATATCGAGTCTTAGCTGCATCTACAGCTAGATAGCCAGTTCGCTGGTCGTCGGTCAGACCTTGGAACAAATTCTCAATACCACTACCCCAGAAATATGAGATGAAAATGATTAGTAGCCACAAATAAAAATAAACCTTCGAATTGCGATAATAGTATGCACATAGCATCGCAGAGATTGGGATAATCATCGAACCATGGATGAGATAGCCAGCAAAAGCTAATAGACACAGGATGTATGGTTTGTCAAGGAAGGACAAACTCAGGATGATAAACGATCCAGCTAAACCTGCTCGAAGAGTGTTCACTCCATAAGCATAGTACTGGAAACAACATAACATCATTAAAAACAAAACGTACGTGTATTCCTTAGATAATCTACGAGCAGCCAGATAATAATTCCCCACATAAATGGCAGCAGTCATATAGAACCAGGCCTGATAATTCATCAGTTTGCCACTGAAAAACACATAAGCGTGAAATAGCGTTTCTCTGCCTTTATAAAGGAATTGAGCCGACGCTTTTGATGCTTGTATAACTGCATAAGCATAGCTTGTCCTGTCAGCACCTGAAGCAAGCCAAGGAACCGGTTCATTAGCTATGCAACAAACAGCAAACAGTCCAATCAAGATGCACCACATTCTTGCTGGCACTTCTATCACCTGATGGGGTCGAAGTGATGGCTGTATCACTAAGAATGAAAGCAATATAAAGAGCAATAGGCCATTGGCGTAAATATCTGATACTTCCATTCAACACAAATAATTGATTAGATCTACCTTTGCACATTGATTATGCATACGATCTGTTAATGTTTTTACCATTTGCAGACAAAGCGCTTTATCCTCTAATAGACGCACAATCCCCCCAGCCACCGACTGGCTGTTCATCTCACAAATCAATGCATTCACCCCATCCACAAACTGATCTCCCACCGTAGAGAACCGAGTCACCACGATAGGCTTGCACAGAATCTTTGCCTCATCGAGGGTGATGGACTTACCTTCAAAACGCGAAGGATGTACAATGATATCTGCACGCTGCATGTAAGCGTATGGATTCGATTGAATGCCAACAGGGAAAATATAATCCTTCAACTCCGATTGTGCAATCTCGGCAAGATAGTCCCCAGCATCGTGAGTTGACCCAACCAGAATCCAAGAGAAATCAACTCTTTGCTCTCGCAGTATATTAGCAGCTCCGATAATCAAATCTATACCTTTATTATAGCAAACGTGCCCCACAGTGGCGAGCACTATGCCATGAAGCGGTGGCATATCCATAGGTTCTGCTGACAAACTATGAATTATTGAAGGCAGGGAGATATTCTCTACCAGCTTCACCTTGTCTGCCACCTCTGGGAAGACTTCCTGCAACGATTTGACACAAAGTTCGGAGATGGTACAGATGGCATCTACCTTGGGGAAGTAACGTCTGTCCATCCGTTCGTAATAGGGCCATTTGTGATAGTCTGAATGAAAGAAAGTGATCTTCCTCTTCCCCTCCAACTTATCTACCATATAATACAGCTGCTGCTGCCCATTGTAATCCACTATTACGTCCCACTCACCTTCCAATTTAGGAAAGAGCTGCGCCAATAGCCACCCTGCCAATGGTTTATCGATCTTTGATATCGCCATACGTAAGATAGAGCCCAGGGCCAGCATCAGATGTCCATGCCTCAGCAATTGCCATACACCCGAGAAACCGCTCAAGAGCCAACCCGTAACAGGATTTCGATGCTCAATGACGTCTTCTGGTATGTATCTTTCGTAAGGTCCATGTTCCTGACTCATCACCTGTAGATGCACTTCCCTTTCTCTGCGGTCAATAGCATTGAGCAGATTGACGATGCTCTTTGCCACACCACCGCTATCGAGAGTTCCGATGATGAAAAGGATTTTCTGTTTTCTTAAGGATTCCATCTCTTTAAAAACTCAAAAGGTCTCTTTTCAAACAGCCAGTAGAAACCAGAAGCAAAAACAACACAAAAAAGACATACAAGCAGATAGACAGCAAGTGTGCCAATTGACACATTCGTCATCTGTCCGCCTATCACTACGCGAACCAAACGCAAGACAGCAAAATGGGTTATATACAGACAGTAGGTAATCGGAGCCCATCGATTGCCAAAATTTTCCATCCACCATGTCAACCTGCCATTTGGTTCTTGTTTTGACAAGAAACCGACTAAGATAGAAAGCATCAATGCAAATCCCCATTTAGCTATTTCTGGATTCATCATTCCATTCAGAGGGAGCGTCAATACTCTTGACTCACTTGACAAATGTGACAATGTAGAAAAAACGGTCATCAAAGTCATTGAGCATATAACTACCCATTTAGTTCTAGGCACATAATCCTTGATGTAATAACCTAAAATACCAAGGACTAGTATAAAAAGCCATGAACTTTGAAGCGAAAGGAATACACAACCCGAGATGAATAGCAGAACGATACCCAATAATTGCAATCTGCGAGAACAGAATAAGGCTATGACGGATGCTATCAGCACATAGAACCAAATTTCATAAGCCAAAGTCCAAAACACCCATCCATAATCGGAAGAAAGAGTCCCTTGTAGCCCTAAAAGGTTTCCTATTATCTCAGCAGCAGAGATAGCTTCTTCCCTGTAGTAACGTGCTATGGTAACCAAAACAATCGAAGCCATCAAAGGTGGATAGATGCGAATGATTCTTCCCCAAACAAACTGTTTTAAGAGTGAATTGGTATCCTGATTAGTCCTTAATCTATCATTCAGTTTTACCGAAGTCCCACCTCCGACCAAAAAACCACTTAGAATGAAAAAACAGATCACGGCCTCTTGTCCAAAACTGACAGCTCTGAAAAACAATTGTGTGAAAACATTCTGGCTTCCTTCTTCTAAATGAATATATGTAGAAAACAATTCACAGCGTGCATGACAAAGGAGTACGGCCAATGCTGCAACAACACGGAAAAAATTAAGATGATAATAATGACTTTTCATTATCGTATTACCCCTTGAACAACTCTAGCAACCATCCAACTCACAACAACCACCCCTGCAAACACTAACATCGGATTCTGTAACCAATTAAACCACTGAGGAAACAGATACAAACCAAGTGTTGTATGTACGAACCACATTCCAGTAGAGCTATTACCGAACTCAGTAAGTAATCTATTAACGCAGTTAGGAATCTCCATTCTCACCCAGATCATAACAAACAAAGCAACATATATGGCGTGGATTGCACTGCTCGAGGTCATACACCGAACTATAATGAGCAAGAGTAACATAATGGGAAGAACCTGATTGGAATAGATCTTAGGTGCAAGAACATGATGAAAAATTTTCGATTGAGTATATAAGTCTGCAAACATCTTGCACCTCGCCATCACCATACCGGTCAGAAACGAGAACTGGAAGTGGAACCAGCAAAACAGCATGTAGAACACACGATGAGGATAGATATGTGTGCTGCCATAACGGCTTAAGAGAAAAGAGGTACCCAAATTCAAGACAAATGCAAAGGGCAGGATGTATCGACTCTTGACGTTACTTAACAATCGAAACTCCCAAGGTGCAGTCAACGCCAACAGAATATAAGGAGGCAGGAACCAGGCCTCTGGAATATATGTGGGATGCAAGCCTGTAACATTAAGAATCACTTCGCTCAATGAAAGAGGATATCTACCGACCTCTACGAGGTTACCAACCACAATGGTAATAATCAGGATCAACCAATAGGTCAATAACAGACGAACTATCCGCGAGTATCTATGTTTATCCCCCTTCTGATTAGCACAATACAACCCGTATCCGCTCAGTAACAGGAAGAATGATACTGGTCCCATCGCCCTAGACAACCAGGAAACCAATGGCAGATCACCAAGCAGCACTAATGGGCAATAGGCCTCCAACACATGTTCCGGAGCCCCGAACAAATGCCCCCAAATCATGAACAAGATAGCTATGCCCTTCAGTTGTTGTGTCTGTTCACGTGTCATCGATGGTCAATCTATTTCTCTGGTCAAAACCTATTCTCACACCTCCATCCCCATCACCTGCTCAATGATCGGAGCCATGTCGAAGTAGCGGTACTGCCCCAGTCGTCCGCCGAAGATCACCCCAGTCTCCTGCTCAGCCAGTTGGCGATAAGCCTCAGCAAGCGCATTGTTTCGGTCATCATTCACAGGATAATAGGGTTCCATACCTTCGCTGAACTCAGCAGAATACTCCTCACTGACCACGGTGAGAGGACATGCATAGACCTCGGGGCCGAACATCTCAAAATGTTTGTGCTCGATCACTCGGGTATAAGGCACCTCATGGCTGGTGTAGTTCACCACAGCATTCCCCTGGTAATTGGGGCAGTCCTCCACACGAGTCTTGAAGCTGACCGTACGCCAATCAAGGCGGCCGAGACGATAGCCAAAGTATTCGTCCAGCGCACCCGTATAGACCAAACGAGAGGCAAAACGCCTCCAATCATGATATTCGGACTGGAAAAAATCGACACCTGCCACGCACTCCACCCCTTCGAGCAATCCCTCGATCAGACGATTGTATCCCCCGATGGGAATGCCTTGATAACGGTCATTGAAGTAGTTGTTGTCATACACCATTCGCACCGGCAATCTGCGGATGATGAAAGCTGGCAAAGCTCGGCAGTCACGACCCCATTGCTTCTCGGTGTACTCTTTGATGAGCTTCTGATAGATGTCCTTACCCACCAGACAGAGTGCCTGTTCCTCCAGATTCTGTGGCTCACGTCCATTGAGAGCAGCAAGGGCTTCGCGTCGCTGCTCTTCAATCTTGGCCTCAGCCTGTTCAGGAGTCGAGACACCCCACAGCCTGCTGAAAGTATTCATATTGAACGGCAGGTTGTAGAGCTCGCCCTTATAGTTGGCCACAGGACTATTGGTATAGCGATTGAACTCAACAATGCTATTCACAAAGTCCCACACCTCCTTGTTGGAGGTATGGAAGATGTGTGCACCATACTTATGCACGTTGATGCCCTCCACCTGTTCGCAATAGACATTGCCCCCTAGGTGCGGACGCCGATCAATCACCAGGCACCTCTTACCCGCCTTCTTGGCTCGGTAGGCAAAGGTGGCTCCAAACAATCCGGAACCCACAATCAGATAATCATAGCGTTGCGTCATTACACAGTTTTGTTCAAAGTCAATACCGATCTTCAGGCCACAGCTTCGCTAAGAGTCTCTCACGTCAAACGACACGAACGACCCTCATAGGAAGCAGATAACATAATATACGGGCGCAAATATAATAATTATTTCGATACGATGGTACAAAAAAGTCAAAAAAATGGGATTCAAGCGCATTTTCATGCACTCAAACCCCATAAATCAGTCATAAGGGCCTCTCACAACTCATAAATCGACTTCATCGTCCTCTCCACAGAGAAGTCCTTCACCCTCTCCTGTCCAACCTCAGCATAATGTCTCCGCAGCTCATCGTCATCATACATGCGCCTTACCGCCTGATAGATGCTCTCATCATCATGATCGCACAAGAGTCCATACTTGTTGTTATCCAGTATCTCCATTGGTCCAGCTGTCTTCGTAGCCACCACTGGCACACCAAGTGCCATAGCCTCACAGATCACTAAACTGAACCCCTCGAAGCCCGAAGTAGAGAGTAACATGTCAGCAGCTTTTACAAAAGGGAATGGATTACGCTGGAATCCCAAGAACTCCACTACGTCTGCAACACCTAACTCCTCACTCCTACCGGCTAATTCCTCCCTGAGCACCCCATCGCCAATGAGCAGAATCTTAATCCTTAACCCTTCGTCCTTAATCCTTTTTGCTAAACGAATCACTCTGTCCAGCTTCTTCTGTTCAGTCAGCCTTCCGCACACCACAATCTTGAAACCGGAAATTTCCCTTACAACTGAAACCTGTGAAGCCGCTGAATCCTCACAACTCGCCAACCTCAAGACCTTATCCACATCTATTGGATTGTAAATCACCCTCACCTCCGATGTGCACTCAGGGAATCTACGCTGGAACGCCTTGGCGGTATCAGATGCGACACATATCACACCATCCATCTTGTTATATGCTGCTATTTCCTCCCCTTTTCTAAACTGATTAGCCTCGTATGGAACAGTGTCCAAATCGCAATGCACCCAACTATAGTTCCGATCAGCCACCTCTGTTATCATGGCATGCATCTTGAGGGGCATACCTTCGAGGAAGCTGATAGCCACATCGAAATGCTCATACTGCAAAGCTTTGCGGAAACGATATCTTAATGGATAATCGAAATGCAAATCTTTAGAACAATGATATGCCAACGAATAAGAACGACAATAATCATGCCAAGCCTCAATCACTTTCACATGTGCATTCACCTCTCTCCTTCGCTCTCCCCCCCCAGTTATCTGGATGAGAGTTACTTCATTGTGTTTATAATCAAAGTTATTAAATAGATCAAGAAGCACATGCTGGGCACCACCTTCGTTCATGATGCCATAAATGAATAGATATCTCTTCATAATCCGATTTTCTTTTTGACACTGAAAAAAAACTTTGACCAATGAGGATGAACCAGTGCATTACCATCAATAACCACGTATCCATCTTTCTCATTATAAGTATGAAATGCTCTACTTCGAGGATGCTCTTTATCTGGACGATATTCAAATTCCAAGGTTTCAGAAAACCTATCAGCTTCAAATTTCATTCTGTAGAACAACAAACTTGTCCCATAGCCATCTTCACAATTCTGTGCAGGACGAATGAACGTATCTCCCTCTTGCCATACTGTACCTGCCCCCCTTTCCAATCTCAGTGGGTTATGTATGGTCTGAATATGTTGATATCTACCAAACAAAGAATCAGCCTTGTATATCTCCAAATTCCGAGTACAGTCAAAATAATCGTTGTGGACATAACGTACACCCATAATGAAATACTGATTGCCAATCTTACAAAGTTGTGCATCTTCCAATGGGACATCAATCAGAACTTGGGGATCCTCTAAATGACTGGTCGATTCATTGAACTTCCATATTCTTAAGTTACCATTCTCAACATTCTCTGGCATGATGAAAAGTGTTTCTCCTTCACGCCAAATATACGGAAAGGACAAATGTGTATCCAATTGTAGAATTACCTTAGCACAGAGTATCTCCATTGTGGATAGACTTACATCTAGGAGAACTAATCGGCCCTTGCCCTGGAAAAATTGTTCTACAAAGATTTGAATAGATTCTGCTTTCACCTTATAGATAAAAGGATCAGCTACCCAACTATCTTCAAGCGACTCTGTCTTAATCCATCGTATCTTTGAATATCGCTCTATATCCGACAATCGGACATCCTCCTTACGTAAAAGACCGACATAATACCGAGACTTATATGGGCTTGGTTTTATGCATCCAGCCAAAAAGGGACAAATAGTCCCTGTCATGAATTTATTGAACATAAAGGAACTTAATAATGAGCAAATTGTCGTTCATCATTCTTGCAAAAAAGAACACATTTTTTGTAATGAGAACTCCACAATCCGTAATAACACTCAACGCTAAACACCATGAAAGCACAATGGACACACAGTTGCTTGCCAAAATTCCAAATCAGGAATTCGAGACCTACAGAGGGGCAAAACATGCATATTTTGCCCCTCTGTGCGTGCAAGATTGCTTGCAAGAAGTTCAAATCAAAAAATCGAGACCCACAGAGGGGCAAAATGTGCATATTTTGCCCCTCTGTGCATACACAATAGTCCGACCTTAAGCCAAGTCGGACTATTGTGCGTTTCGAAATTTGACACATCGTACGAAGTGTCAAATTTGTGGGCGCAAGAACTCAACACATTGTACATAGTGTTGATTTTGTGCTCGCACGAAGGCATATTGGTATTTATGAACGTCCAATGTACGGTTGAAATTTCAGCCATTACGGGTAGTTTCACTTTGGAATAAGTGACTTAATGTTAGTATCAGGTTTAAGATAAGCCACGACCTCATTCTCGAAACTGCAGAGATCAATAGGCTGTGCTGGCAAAACCTGAGCCTCGTCAATGTCTGATACCTTGCTGACTATACTGGTTACACAGAAACGTTCCTTCAGATAAAGCATTCGGCTGGCTCTCACCTGATCCTTATAATAAGCCACTACTGGTCGTTGAAACTTCTGAGAAAAAAGTACAGCATGAAAAGAGTCAGTATAGATTGCCGTAGCATGAGCCATGAGTTCAACCCATCGCTCGGGTGTCACATCGTCCAACATCCGATCTGCCACCTCCTGAACACGAGACAGCAGATTGCCTGTACGAATGCCATAAACTGGTATCTGACCATAACGCCCCCGCAACCTTTTGATCGCCTCAAGATGACCGCCTTCGATTTCCGTCCCGATGACATACATCAGGATGTAGGGCTCGGAGACAGTATTACCGACCGATAGGAATTCCGAATAATCATACAATTCTGAAGGATCAGGGACAATTTTCACCTCACGGTGCGTAATGTTTTTGACAAGAGTCTGCGTTGTAGTATCACGAACCGTGATATTCTTAAACTGTGACAGATAACCAGCGATCTCCTTCTTTCTCTCTCTGTCATTCAGATCAGAATGGACAGAGCAAGAAGAAAAACTCAATCGAATGCCCTTGAACTCAGGTTCCCATCCGATGAAAGTGGCATTATTGGGATTATACAACCACGTCCAAACCTGATCACTACCTATGATGATAGCATCGTAGTGAGCATTGGCATAGTCGCCCACAGTCTCAGCATCCAGGATGGGCGACATGTCGAAATGACGAGCACGGAAACCGTCAAAGATCACCTCCAGATCGGCTATCTCCTGCTCCGACTGCACCACAATCTTCCGTTGCAACTTCCGTATGATACCTTTCACCCCATTGGTTGCAAATGCTGCCCACAATTGTTTGATGCGGGATATTTCAGATGGTCGGACACGCAAGAACTGGGGCGAATGCCCATACGTCCTCAATAACTGGAAGAAGGCATAGCACTGCAAGATGCCTCCATAATTATGACCAGCTTCCAGTGTAATAATTCCTACTCTCATTTTACAATCTTCCTCAAAATGTTAATGCCCAAGTTTGATGCACAGTAAAGCACCATCCATCTGATAATCCTATAGGTATGTGGCAAGTCACCAAGATATTTCAATTGTGGCAAGTAATCCCTTTTTAGCATCTTGGTTCGTGCAAAGATCTGCTCATTAGAGATAGTGGGTTCTTTGAGCATCTTATGCAGCATCCGATACACCAGATATGCCTTTCTCCTGACATACACATCCATATATCCCTCGGGCAGCTGGCCTTTCGAAGCCACTAACTGCAGATGAGCATCATGTTCCACAGTGAGGCATCTATGCAGTTCCTCACTACTATAGTCTCGACCAGAGAGTGGTGCAGATGTCTCGTGTGTATAATAATAATATGCTTGTCCAAATAACCTGACAGAAGTAGCATGTGTCAGGAATCGCTTCACAAACACCTCATCCTCTGTATAGCATATCTCTGTCGGGAATGATATGACATGATCTCGCAATATCGAGGTGCGGAACAGTTTGGCCCAAGGAGAGAACAGGAACCGCACATTATCGGCACATGACAATGCCTCATATACGCTCGTATTCTGATCATCGGTGACAGTCGGCAACAACATCTGATCATCCTGATCTGGATAGGTTGAGATCATTCCCTGAACCTGCAGATCTGCACCATGCTCAATATCAAATGTTGACAGGAAATCCTGATCCAGATAATCATCAGAATCCACGAAGGTGATGTACTCACCTTTTGCCACCTCAATGCCATGGTTACGTGCAGCGGAGACTCCCTGATTGAGCTGATGCAAGACGTGAATACGTGCATCCTTCAGTGCATAAGCATCGCAAATCTCTCCACTCCTATCAGGCGATCCATCATCCACCAGGATGAGCTCCCAATCCTGATACGACTGCGACAAGATGCTGTCGATGCATCTTGCCACACATTGCTCTACTTTATAGACTGGAACAATAATAGAGATCATTGCTCTTTATGACTTCTTTACCTAATACCCTTAGTATAATGAGCGTCCCCCAAATACACCAGAACCCTCATACCTCTCAACTATACGAATCGTTGAAGGAAATCAATGATATCGTAATGAGGAATATCCAGTGATTCAAAACCTTTGCGATCACGACTGACAATACAATCTACATCGGCAGCTTTGGCCGAGAAGAATTGATTTGCATCTTCAAAGTCTTTCCAACCACTACTCAAAGCATTATTTACGACTTCTGTCAGATGTTCGGCAAAGCTACAGAAAGAGGCGATTGACTTAAGCGCGTCAATAACAGATTCTTGGTTATATCCATACTTTCTTGCTACATATACCGTGTTTACGAAAGAAATGGGACAAAAGAACAGATCTATCTTGTGTTGATAACCCAACAGCAATAATTGAGAAGCGTTTTCCGCGAATGGCTGACGCTGACACACCTGATCTATCAAGATATTTGTATCGACAAGTACACGCATAAGCTTACAGATATTTAGCTTCGACCAATGCATCCGTAGGATTTTCATCCAAAGGGACATTCCGACCTCCTACAGCATGCAGGGAACGAATAAAATCGAGGTCAGATGTTGCATCGATCTTGGTAGCCTGATAATTTTCACGCACAGAAACCTTGTCAACACCTCGCAAAAGTTCAACAGCCTTTCGGATACTGCTGACAAGAGTAAAGTCAGAAACCGAGAGAGTAATCTCAGCTCTATATGCTGGAAATGTTAATGTTTGTGGCATAATATTCACAATAAAAGAACTACATAATAATGTGGCGACAAAGATAGGTTATTTTCTCGACTTCGCCAAATAATTGAACAAAAAATATGGATTTCAAATAAACATTACTCAACATTGCATGGAAATCGTCAGAACAAGGGAAATAATTGTTACAATTCTTTTAACCAATTTCCGCCACAATCTGCTCTTCATAAACCGCACTTTGTAGAGAGCCCACGACCTCCGAGGCCAATCCCATATTAATAGCAGCTTCGTTCGAAAACTTCCCCGTCACCGGCACTTTACTAGTTGCACCCATTTTATACCATTCGTATTCTATGTCCATGTGACCGAGATCCAGCGCCTGATGACCATGGCGGCATAGATCGTAGGCAAGGATGGTAGCGGTAGGACCAAGAGCAAGAATGAAGAGAGTATCACTGGCAGCATGGTCAAGGGCAGCACGCAATAATTCGTCATACCTATCCATTGCATTCTTTGAAGGCCCCAGAATTCGGCGAATAGATGCAGTATTATCGAACAGATCATTACCTACGCCCATCTTACTGTCCTTTCCCTCAATGAAAACGACGTTACGACCTTCCCACAACCTACGAAGCTGCACCAGACGATGTGCTGCCAGCTCCTTATTCCATTCCATACTATAAAAGCGCGAGAGGAATGCATTTGCATAAGTCTTATCTTGTCTTAGAACTTTCATCCAATGACGACGATGAAAATACAAATGTACCTTCCAAAAACTTTGATGTTCTTCAACATACCTATCCAAATTACAAAAGACATCTGGAATACCGATGAGTAATTTTTGATTATCTGAATCCATAACCTCATGCATCAGACGCCGTAATCTTGGTATGCTATTCTGGAAATTCAGATCCTTGCCATACATACACACCAACTCACCATCGCCTATACGTGCCAGGGAGGCATGATGCGCCACGATATAGTCAACGACTTCATCGGAACTCATCACTTGAGGGATGAAGCAGAAATGCTTATATACGGTGTCAAAACACTGATGAGCATAATGCCGTAGGCTCATCTTGAAGCGGTGAAAAGAATAACTCATTGTCTTGTCGTTTTTATCTGTCCCATTGCCCATAGAGCATAACGATACAAAAGTTTAATACCAGGCCATGAAACGAGGAACACAGCAATGGTAATTATGACTCGATCAACATTGTCAAAAGGAGCTGTCAGACCAGAGATACGGCGATATACCAGCATGATGTATTCCATCAGCCACATGTTCATGCACAGGATAAACAATGCTCCCACCCGATAGGTGAACAAAATGGCTTCGGGAATAAAACGCACATAGCGACATACAGCCAACGTGAGCATGGTACCTGCGACACCTAGCACAACGAACAATATGGGATCCTTGCCATAAGATCCGTTCCAAATGTCTGCGCAACCATTGAAGTAGGCCAGACATGTTGTAACTGCCAACAGCGGAATGAACCAGATCAGTTTACTGCTATCAAGGAACGCGGTTATCCAGTCCTTAAGATGATAGGCGAAATAGAAGAATACGGAGCACAAGGCTGCACTATTAATGCTCCATGGATACCATCCAATTTTTCCTCGAAGCATCACCACCATAACAAAAGGTACTAACACACAAAGCGCTTGCACCCATTTATTGAAGCGAAGTATATATTTCGCACTGATCTTCACTATGAAAAAAGCCAAAAGGAACCACGATGGTCCAATGGGCAATCCATAAGGAGCCTGAACAGCAGAACTGCCACATAGAATACCCAAAACAGAATTGAACGAATACTGAAGTAGCTGAGACCCAGTACCAGTAGCAATGCCTATCAGCGCATTCAAAAATATGACAATCACATTGAAGAACAAATAGGGCACCAACAATGTCCTGACTCCTTTCTTCCATCCGAATCGGTCTGGATTATAGCACAAGCCAGAAACGAAGAAGAACAATGGCATGTGGAAAGAATAGATGATCTCATGAAAATGCCCCTGCGTTGGAGGAATATGACAGAAGACCATCAATACTAGACAAAGAAATTTTGCTGTATCTATTGTTCGAACCCTCGCCATACTTTATTATAAGATCCTATCACTCTTAACGAACCCAAATTTTATAGCGTAATAATACCCCCATCTGAGTAATGACCTCTTTGGGTATTGAAATTTCTCATCAGGATATTTCTGGTTTAGATATCTCATAGCTTTTCTACATAGATTACCATAATATGGATAAAATCGACCAATATAATCAAGGAGGTAAATCTTCACCGCCTGATCTTTATGCATATTGTTTGAACGGCTAATGATTTCTGAGATTCTAATCAATGTTTCTAATACCGACTCTTGCTTCTCATATGACAGTCCCTTGCTTAAACTGCCTGGGGTATAGGCCCTATAATAAACGCACGTTCCATCTACATAAACGAGCTTTGACGCAACAGTCTTGATTCGAGCGAAAAACTCTCCATCCTGATTTTTCAGAATACCTTCATCCCATCCTCCTGTTTTTTCCACCAGTTCCCTATGTACCAGATAAGCATGAGGATACATCCAATGTGGACATAGAATAAAATCTACTAACATATCCACAGGATTGTCATAATCCTTACATAGTTGTTCATTCAAATGAACTTCTGGGTTCTCCAAATACTGCCACTTGCTGAAGGCAACCACATCTGACTTAAAACCGAACCGTCGTAACCGATCAATTTGTAATTCAATCTTTTTATCTTCAATGGTGTCATCTGCGTCCATGAACTGAACGTATTCCCCCTTGGACATTTTAAAACCAAAATTTCTGGCTACACATGCACCCTTATTCTTTTGGCTATAGACATGGATTCTCTCAGACTCATATTGACGTGCAATTGATAAAGAACTGTCTGAAGAACCATCATCAATTATTATAATCTCTATCTCTTTATATGTTTGTTGCAACAAAGATGAAATACAGTCTTCAATATAATTCTCTGCATTATATAAAGGAATAATAATAGAAACGAGCGGGTTATTTGTCATCTTCTCCTAAGATTGCATTAATAATATTTTCACATGCTGATTTACCATTAGGAGGAAGAAGGTATTTCTGATAAAAATCAGTTCTGCTTTCCTTCATAGGATCATTTCCCTCAATTATGTCAAGAATAAACCTTTCGATATCCTTCTTATCTGTTGCCTGATAATGGACATCCAAAGCCATTTTTGTTTGGTTATTGAAGTCGTCAATTACATTCTCTCTCTGCTTGATAAACAGTACCGGATTCTGAGTATAAAGGTATTCCAATATAAAGGACCCACTATCATGTATCATAGCATCTGAATATGCAAATAACGCATTGTACTTCCCCGTTTCTATTTGACAATTGTCTATAATGCTCCACTTTTCAAAATACGCTCGGGTCCTTTCTTCTCCCCATATCTTTTTCAGTTTAGGTTCAAGAAGAGGATGTGGTTTAATAGCCCATTGAATTCGTTCACTATATTTTTGAGCCATCTCTAGTATGAAATCGCCATATTGTAGAAAAGTGGACAAATTTGACCAACCTTGAACAATAGAATGGTGTGGTGCATATATGATACGTTTCTTTATAGTATTTTGATGCTGCCAGCAATCTTTATACTTCGATTTATCCTTACATAAATCATCCATAAATGGCAATCCTGTCACTCTTGTATTTTTCCCCTTATTAGACATCACTTTTTTAGCTTCCTCATGAACAAGATCATTTTCAAAATACAGTTGCCAACAATAATTCTGAAGAGGGGTATCTATATGCACTAAATCTATTATATTCCTAAAGCAATACCCAACGAAACAAAACAAAGCATATAAATTAGCTCGAAAAGCAACATTTTTTGGATAAAAACCTTCATACTGCTTTTGATAAAAAATAATGTCAGGGGAGAATTTCGTTCTTACATTTTCATCTGATCCAATCGTAGAATAATAATATCCTTGTCTCTTTAAATAGTTCTCAAAAAGAGAAAACTCCTCATCATTCTGCACACTTGGCATTAATAACAGTGATGGTGCAAAGCGAGGATGTGCCAACATCTCTAGGTATAGGGGTTCTGTCTTCCATGAGCCTAACTCATGAAGGACAAAAAGCACACGAATCTGCTCCTTATGCCTGATACGTCTTACTTTATATGGAACGTAGCATTTGGTGTAGAGATGATAACGACAGAATTCTAAAACTCTGTTACAAGCGTACTTTAGACGCGCAAAAAATAAACTCATCTATTGGTAAACGGGAAATACGATTTGAACAAATCCATAACCTCTATCATTGCAGAGTTTTTACGCAACAATGCATAATAGATTGACAATGATACAAAAAATCCTACTACAATTGAACAGATATATGGCATATCTATCCAGGTCAAAAAATAGGCAGGAATACAAGCAATTAGTGAAGCGAAAAAATATACTGAGTAATCTTTTAATTGATCAAAATACCCAAGCCTAAACAGTTTTCCTGTATAATATGTATTGATGAAATTCGCAATCTGTGTATAAATAACTTTTGAGAAACAGATGGCAATTACACCAAATGGGATCGAAGCAAAAAGAATTGCTGCCGATATAGTTTTTTTTATGATTTCTAATCGCAAAAAAAGATCAGAACGACCTTTAACCTGCAACAAGTTTAAATTAATCGAGCTGATATGACCAAACATAGCTGCAAAACAATATATTTGAAGATATATTACGCAGGACACCCATTTCTCAGTCAATAGTAATAAAACAAGTGGACGAGCTATTGCTGCCAATAACATACATAAAAAAACAATGCACAACGAAGATATACAAATATACTTTCGATAAACATAAATCAATCGTTCGTCATCTTCTTGGAGCTTTACTAAAACCGGGAAAGATACCTTAACCAACAAACTATTTATAAATGACTTTGGGAAATCAGCCAAACTGACTCCTCGATTGTATTGTCCGAGATCTTGAGGAGTGTAATAACGACCAATGGCTAAAGGTGTCAGGTTTTCATAAATGGTATTGAGCAGTCCTGCTCCTAGCATCTTACTGCCATAACTTCCTAATTCTGTGAATGATTTTTTTGAGAATAACAAAAGAGGCCGCCATGGACAATATATGTTTAGTAAGACAATATTAATGACAGAATAAAAGACACCTTGAAATACTAATGCCCATACACCCCATCCAATATATGCCATAATAACTCCACATATTCCTGATAATATAGAGCTAATTATGGAACGTTGCGCCAAAGCCTTGAAATTAACATCAATGGTAAGCTTAGTTGTCTGTATGATTACCAATGCGTTCAACACCATATTTATTGCCTGTATTCTTAGCACTTTGACTAATATGGGCATCCTAAAGAATTCCGCAATGTTTGGAGCTGCGAAAAAAAGAACAAGATAACAGAACAAAGAAACTCCAATATTGAAATAGAAAACAGTGGAGAAATCCTTCTCAGTTCTATCAAGTTTACGCATCAATGCGCCACCGAATCCACTATCAATAAATGTGTTTGATATTGAAAAGAAAATGGCTAATACACCTATAACGCCATAATCTGAAGGGGTTAGTAATCGAGCCATTATTAACCCCAATCCGAACTGAATAGCTTGTAGTCCAAACTTCTCGATTGCACTCCATTTTAGACCAGATAGTGTTTCTTGCTTTACCGAAGACATATTTAAGCTCTTATGCGTTTGGAGATGCTCTGATCCTTAATCTGCCAATAATGATAAAAGTATGCTATCATTATTGTCAATAACAGGCTAATAGCAATATATAGATATGGATAGTGAGTCGGCAATATGCCACCAGACAATTCATTGAGTGCTATCATTGGTATCCTCTGATATATATACAAGGGAAATAGATTATGCCCTAACCAATACAAACACCTGTTACCGATTTTGATCTTCATAGTTATCATGACGATGATCGTACAGAAAATTATTGACTTAACATTATATTTACCACCTAGAATATCGTATGGAAACAAATGCAAAAAGACAAATAATATGGTAAACAGAAGAATATACAAATTGTAATGATTATAAATAATCTTTTCGAATCTTTCCTTATTTATAGACCATAACACACCAAATGGAAAGCAGAACAAAGTATTATACCAAATATCCACCTTAAAACGAGAAATCACATATAAGGTTATTATAAAAATTAAAAATAAAATAGTTATAAATATTTTGACATTTGCCCCAATGAATTGGCAGAAACAACGAACCAAATAGAATAATAAATAACAAAAGAGAATATCAAAGATATACCAATTACTATTTCCAATGCTTTTCCATCCTGAGAGAGACAGAAGTATAGTATAGACATCATAATGTATTCCTAATACAATGTTAAGTATAAGAAAAAGTAAAACTGCAATGTCAAAATTGAGCAATGTTGGCACAATGCGATGTTGGGGTATTTTTCGCACATAATCGTTTCCACGTAGTTTTGTTGACTCCATTACTCCAAATCCAGAATAAAACAAGAACAAAGTAACAATCAATTGACCAAAATTATTGTCAACCAATATGCCGGCATAATCTACAAAACCAGAAATATCATATGCTTCTCCTATAACATGGCTTCCACATATGTACTGAAGGATATGGCGCATGAACACCATAAGTATAAAAATGCCTTTGATCGCATTACATTGCTGTAAGCTCAAGTATTCAGTATTTAATAGATTACTTCTATATTTAATTCCAATCAAAAACGATAGGAGAATAAAGAAATATAGAATAAGCATAGTCTTTTTTAGAATAAAAATTGCTAGACTATTTCCTCAATTGTAATAAACTTTAATTATGATTATCACATATATAATCTGCCAATACCTGTAAACTATCTATATAGTTAGCAGAAATAATACCTAAATAATCAAACGAATTGCATATGTCTGTACATCCTGCAACAATACAATCTACTTTTTTTTCAAAGTATAGATGGTTACAGACCTTTGAAAAACAAGTATAAGGATGAAAATTGTCAGATGCTGGGTCTATAAATCGAATTTTACTTTTAGCATTACAAATTCCCTTTGTAACAAGTGTTTGGTATTCTACATCAGGATATACGAATTCAATTTCAGGCGCAATCAGAGCAAATCGCTTTTCATAAAGACCTACTTTTCTAAGTCCGTCAGAACACATCATGCCAATTCTCTTTGCTCCAACTTCATGACACCTCATAGCGACTAAATCAAGAAGATTAATGAACTTTATGCCTATCTTTTCTGAAAGCTCATCTATTGCATAATGTGCCGTATTGCAACACATACAGAGTTCGGTACACCCACATGCTTTAAGTTTCTTTCCTATCTCTATATAATCTTCTATCCACGAGGGCCCGCGTCCCTCAAGGTACATACTTCGAGACGGGGCTTGAGTTGCCTGCCAAATTATCATTTCTGGATGATGAGCATCACGAAATGCCCCATTCCTTGTTAATTTTTCTTCTATAAGCTGGCACAATTTATTAGTAGCAGCGACTCCATTACCTCCAATTACACCAATCATATCTTCCAATTTTTAGCGATTTCTGCAACTCTCAGATAATCATTATATGTATCAATATCATAGGCTCGAACCTTAATTCCTCGCATAGGGCATAAAGGCTCGAACATATTAAACACATTCTGAGAGCAGTAAGTCAAATGCTTTTTATCCATACATGCCGGACCAGTCCATTCATAGTCGCCCCCTTCACGAGAGAAACTTAATACTTCGCCTTGCTCATTTGTATGAACACAAACAGCATCCTCTGAAGTAATATCTCCATAGCAAATATACTCTCCGGGTGTCTGCAATAGCATTTTTACATCATCAGGATGTACTAAAAGATCGCCATCCCATTCTATGGTTTCATGATTGGCATGTCTTGCTCCGAGGTAGTAACTTGCTCCTGTCTTTGTCTCAAAATAACGATGGTTGTAACAGAAAATTACATCTTTTCTATACTTAAGAACCTCTTCGATAATTTCATTTCCTTGGAAGCCAATAACGATGCGTAAATCCTCTACATCCTTAAAAAGTTTAAGCTGCCAAGAGATTAATGATGCTCCATTAATTTCCACCAGAGCCTTTGTTAGGCCTAATCCCAAACGACTACCGATACCAGCACAGCTGATAACAACAGATTTGGTATTTGTAACCTGACCACATAATTGTCGCATCTGGCGCACCAAAGTCTTTTCGCAGAAGACAACATAGTCACAAATAGAAAGAAGACTTATTGCTGGTTGATGTGTGAATCCTGCAGCTATAGAAATATTAGCATGGCGCATCGCCTCAAGATCATTATTACCATCGCCAATAAAAACAACTGTTTCACCTAGAGCTTTATACTGATCAACAATAGCTTCCTTTCGTAAAATAGTCTTTAATTTAACAACTTTATCATCTTCGCATAAAGCTTCTGAACCATAACATTGGCATCCTATCTTCTTAAAAAGACCTTCACACCAGCATGTTAGATTGCCTGTCACTACAATGCAATCTTCCTTATGTTCGTCTATAAAGCGAGCAATATCAGGATAAAGTTCTACTTTTGTCAATAAGTTGCTTATCTCATTTACTGAATAGTTGCCAAGAATATTTACTCTTCGTATGAAACTCTCAATGAAAGGGACATTTCCTGCAACTGTTTTTTTTGTCAACTCTGCTATCTGAGTAATGCAACCAAAATGTTCTGCAATAATTGGCAGAGTTTCGTCTTTGGTAATAGTACCATCAAGGTCAAATAAGTATTTCATTTATATTGTTTATGGTTAATGCTATATTAAGGTGTATTTTTATTATAACATCTTAATGGAATTAATAATTCTTTGGCACTTATTGTCATGTTCATACCGTGCAGAATAGAATCTATGATGATTCTGATAAGTACAAATGCCTGAAACATATATCTGGGATATGGGAATCCCAGCTTGATTTAACAACCATCTATTTGCCTCCCATAGATCAATATGATGACCTGAGGTCAAATCTCCATCAATCTTCTCTCCTCTCATTGAATATATCTGTGACATAGGGAAAAATGCATTCTTAAAAGCGGCTACAACCTCCGGACCTATTTGGAAGGCATCATGACCTATACTTGGACAAATCACTGCGCTGATATCAGAAACCTCTGTGTGAAACTCTGCTACCATTGTTTTAATGACTTTCTGGGATATGCGAAGAACTGTACCTCTCCAACCACTATGTATGGCAGCAATAACGTTCTGCACTGGATCATATAATAAAATTGGGACACAATCTGCACTTCGAACCCCTATAGCGACTCCTCTCAGATTGGTAATAAGAGCATCTATGCCTTCAAGTTCTTCTCTTGTTATTAACGGTGAGTTAATAATAGCAATACCATCAGAATGCTTTTGATGTGGTTGTATTACATGATATGGAAGCGCTGCGCTTTTCTCTGTAGAAAAGGCCTCAACATGAGGATCTATGTTATAGTATAACAGATTACACATCTATACGTGAGCGTCTTTTAGATTTGCAGCGTGAGAAGAGAGACGTATAAACTCTTAACAAGCGTTAAAATGAACTAAGTGAGCGTCAAGTATGATCTATTATTGGATTTAGATTTTGACTAAGTGATAGCGTCTCTTTTCTCATTTTTAAT
>JAZQQU010000061.1:0-40582 GCA_045629225.1 Bacteroidales bacterium
AACATGCAGCTTTTGCCCCTACGAGGACGCACAGAGGGGCAAAACATGCAGCTTTTGCCCATACATGGACGCACAGAGGGGCAAAATATGCAGCTTTTGCCCCTACAGAGACAAATATAGGGTCAAAACGTGCGACTTTTGCCCCTACAGAAACGTACAAAGGTGCCAACGTGCTGTCGTTGACACCTTTGTGCATGGTTGATGATGTTTTCTTACAGTTCGCGGTTTGGCTTCAGCACATCGTGGCACTGTACGCTCTGAGCCTTGGCTTGTGTATAGACAGCGGTGGCTCGGGTGTCCTCCACGTTGGCAGAGAAGCGCACGGTGTACTTGCCTGCAGCGGTCTCCCAAGCCTGGGTGGCCTCGTTGAAGGAAGCGAGGTCGTAGGCAGTGACGTCGAAGGTGAGCGCCTGGCTCTCGCCCGGAGCGAGGGTGCGGGTCTTGGCAAACGACTTGAGCTCCTGAGCAGGCTTCTCAAGGCCGCCTGCAGGTGCGCTGACGTAGAGCTGCACGGCCTCCTTGCCTGCTACGCTGCCGGTGTTGGTGACGGTGATGGTGGCGGTGAAGCCGTCCTTCGTGGCCTTAACCACTGGCTTGCTGTAGGCGAAGGTGGTGTATGACATGCCGTAGCCGAATGGGTAGCTGACGCCCACGCCAGCGGTGTTGAAGTAGCGGTAACCCACGTTGATGCCCTCGCTGTGCAGGGTGTAGTCGGTGTTCTTGACAGGCTTGCGAGGAGCCCACCAGCCTTGTGGTTCCTCGATGCCCATGTGTGGATAGTTCTGCGACGAAGGCACGTCGGTCAGCGACAGAGGGAAGGTCATGGTGAGCTTGCCCGAAGGATTCTGCTTGCCCACAAGCACGTCGGCCACCGAATTGCCTCCCTCCTGACCTGGCTGCCAAGCCATGAGGATAGCATCGGGCTGCGACTTCCACGAAGCGGTCTCGATGACGTTGCCCATGTTGAGGATCACGATGACCTTCTTGCCAGCCATGTGGAAGGCGTCGCACACATCGGTGATGAGCTGACGCTCCACCTCCGACAGGTTGAAGTCGTTGGCCTCATGGCGGTCAGAGCCTTCGCCTGCCTGACGGCCCAGGGTGATGAGGGCGATGTCGGCCTGCAGCGACTGCTTGTCGATCATGTTGCGACTCACAGGCATCTCTGGCAGAGGCTCCTTGCCCCATGCCCAACCGCCGGGCTGACGGTCAGCTTCGCGCTTCGACTCCTGATAAGCCTTGTAGGTGGTGTAGAGCGAGCTGAGGTTCTCGGTGACCTTGAGGCCAGCGTTGGTGAGGCCAGTCATCAGATCGACGGTGTAAGCCTTGTTCACGTCACCCGAGCCTGTGCCACCAGCGATGAAGTCGTAGGAGGTGATGCCGAAGATGGCAGCGGTGAGGTTGCTCTGCATAGGCAGGGCGTTGTTGTCGTTCTTGAGCAGTACCATGCCCTCGGTAGCCGACTGACGGGTGACGGCAGCGTGAGCCTTGAGGTCAGGCTTGTTGCTGAACTTATAGCCCTTGAAGCGAGGGGTGAGGGTGACGTACTGCAGGATGCGACGGGCATTGCGGTCGAGGTCGGCCATTGGGATGGTGCCGTCCTTCACGCCCTCGATGATGCGGTTGATCTCTGTCTGGTTGCCTGGCTCCATGAGGTCGTTGCCAGCGATGACAGCCTTGACGGTGCCCTCCTTGGCGCCCCAGTCGGTCATGACGATGCCGTTGTAGCCCCACTCGTCGCGCAGGATGGTGGTGAGCAGGCCGTGGCTCTGCTGGGTGAACTCACCGTTGAGCGAGTTGTATGACGACATTACGGTCCATGGGTCAGATTCCTTGACAGCGATCTCGAAGCCCTTGAGGTAGATCTCGCGCAGGGCACGCTGGCTGACCACCTCATCGACGTAGGTGCGGTTGGTCTCCTGGCTGTTGACGGCAAAGTGCTTGATCGAAGTGCCCACGCCCTGGCTCTGGATGCCGCGCACGTAGGCAGCAGCAATCTTGCCAGCCACGAGCGGATCCTCAGAATAGTACTCGAAGTTGCGACCGCAGAGAGGCGAGCGATGGATGTTCATGCCTGGAGCCAGCAGCACGTCGCAACCGTACTCCAGTACCTCGTTGCCAATGGATTGACCCACGCTCTCGACCAGCTCGGTGTTCCAGGTGCAAGCCAGAGCGGTGCCAACGGGGAAGCCGGTGGCATAGTAGGTCTGGTTGTCACCCTTGCGGGTAGGAGAGATGCGGACGCCTGCAGGACCATCGGCCAGCACGGTGGTAGGAACGCCCAGGCGAGGGATGGCGCGAGTGGCACCAGCAGCACCTGGCACCAGGTCGGCATGCTGACCGATGACGCCATTGTCGCCCGAAGCCTGTGCGATGCTGTAGCCAACGCACAGGGTAGCCTTCTCCTCGAGGGTCATGGCCTTGAGGATCTCATCTACGTTGTCACTCTGCAATTTTGGCTGTGCCTGCATCAAGCCAGTGCCAGCCAGCAGCATTGCAGTTGCTGCTAAAGGTAGTTTTTTCATGTGATTATATTTATAAATGAGGTATTAGTCGACGTACTGAACCTTTTCGGCTTTGCGAGGACGGGCCGCAGGCTCTTCGGCTGGGTAGCCAAGGCCGATGCAGTAGAGCAGTTCATAGCCCTCGCTGAAGTTGAGGCGCTGCAGGTAAGGGGCAGCGGCTTCGGAGTTCTTGAGCATGCGGATGGGGCCTGCCAGACAGCAGGAACCGATGCCCATGGACCATGCAGAGAGCATGATGTTCTCGCCCAAGAGACCGCAGTCGATTGGTGACACGTCATAGCTTCTGTCAGCAGCGATGAAAACGACACAGGGAGCACCCACAAAGATGTTCTTGAAGCCTGGACGCTCGCCCATCTGCGGATTCTCCTTGACTACGGCATCCGAAAGCTCTTTGACCAGCTCGGGATTGTCCATCACACGCACTTCGTATGCCTGACGGTTCTGGCCGTTGGGGGCGTTGATGCCCAGTTGCATGATCTGGTCGAGGGTGTCGCGACCGATGCGCAGGTCATGGTACTGGCGGATGCTGCGACGGGTCATCATCACATCACTTACTGCCTGGCTGATGCCGGCTTGACAGTTCTCGCTCTGAGCCTCGGCGTTGCCCTGCTGCTGGCTGCATGAGGCCAACAGGAGGGTAGTGGCTAGGGTTATGAGTAATTTCTTCATTGTTGGTTTGTTGTTTTGTTAATATGTTGTTTTGTTAATGTGTTCTTTTGTTGTTTTGTTGATTCATTTGCTGCGGATGAATTGTCCTTCGGGCATCTCGGGGTAGCAGCGTCCTTCGGTGATGTCATCCTCGAACTGCTCGATCTGCATGCGACGGAACTTCTCGTACTCGCTCTCTTCGTGATTGTCCTGCTTCATGGGTGTTGCGGTGAATGATTGTTTGTTGTAAGTGTCAGGCGTCTGATCTCTTCCTCGATCATCTGCTGCACCGCCTGTGGCTTGAGCCCCCAGCGTGGAGCCAGGACGAGCGAGGAGGGCGATTCGGACACGAAGCGATCCAAGGCAATGTCCGGACGCAGTCGCATAATGAACTCGGCCACCAGCTGGGCATAATCCTGTGCTGTGAGGGGGTGGAACCGTTCGGGGTGCGTCTGCCATTCGTCGGCCAGGCGGGTGTGACGCATCACCTGCAGCTGGTGCAGCTTGAGCACCTGGATGGGCAGGGCTGAGAGCAGGTCGGCCTGATGGAGCATCTCGTTGCGCGTCTCGCCTGGCAGGCCTAAGATCAGATGCGCTCCCACAGGAATGCCACGTTCGGCCAGACGATGGATGGCATCTGAGGCGCATTGGAACGAGTGGCCGCGGCCGATGCGTTGCAGCGTTCGGTCATAACATGACTCGATGCCTACCTCCACCATCACGAAATGTCGCTCGTGCAGTTGTTGCAACAGGTCGAGCACCTCGTCGGGCAGACAATCTGGACGTGTGCCAATCACGATGCCCACTACATCAGGAGCGTTGAGTGCCTCCTCATATCGGGTTCGGAGCACTTCCGCAGGGGCGTATGTGGCCGAATAGGACTGCAGGTAGATCAGGTAATGCACTTTGCCACGATGCTTGGCAGCAAAGAATCGTTTGCCAGCCTCTATCTGCGCCGTGATGCTGCCTGCCTCGCGACAATAGGCAGGGGCGAAGGCCTGCGGCAGACAGAACGCACATCCCCCGTGGCTGAGTGTGCCATCGCGGTTGGGACAGGTGAAGCCACCATCTATGGCTATCTTCTGCAACCGAAGACCTGGCAGATGACGCGACAGAAAGTCGGCGTATGTGGGGTAGGGCTTTGCTGGCATGACGAGATGAAGCATCACAGGCTCAGAGACTTGAGGACTTCGCCATTGAGGGAGCGAACGCGGAGGATGCCCCCTTCGTCGAGCGTTGCAAACGTGGGCTCGTTGCCACCCTTGGGAAAGGTGATGCTGCCGGTGTTGCAGCACACGATGCCCTCCCTCTGTTCCAGTTGCCACAGGTGAGTGTGGCCATAGATCAGGGCGTCGATGCCTAACGAAGGGCGTTGCTGCGGATTGTAATGATGACCGTGGGTGAGGAACAGTCGCTTGCCACCCTCCACCAGTAGTGCATAGTCGGCCATGATGGGGAAGTGGAGCAACATCTGATCGACCTCGGCATCGCAGTTGCCACGCACGGCAATAATGCGGTCGGCCAAAGGATTCAGAAGCTCCACGATGCCTGGTGCGTCCATGCCCTCAGGCACGCGGTTGCGAGGACCATAATAAAGAATGTCGCCCAGAATGACGAGCATGTCGTATTGCTCCTGTTCGAAGAACTGAAGCACGTGTTGAAGTCGGGCAAGGCATCCGTGTATGTCGGACAGAATAAGGTAACGCATGGTAATGTTGTTGAGGCTGCAAATATACGCACAAAAAGTGAAAGTTCCAAAATATTGCCACCTTAAAATACACTTTGACGCCCTTTTCCCGTCTGTTTTGCGCCAGTTATTATTTTTTGTAATTCAAAATTTGCGAGTTTGACGAATATTCTTTATCTTTGCGCGCAAAAATTAATAAAAGTACTATTATGCATCTATCTCCTGCATTGCAGAAAAAATATACATCCGAGCAGCTCAATGCACGCGATGCCCAGCGACTGGCTGAGTTCATAGCGTTTGGTCCGATGGTGTTCCAGGCTTCGCGTCTGATGGTGAAGTTCGGCATTATGGACCTGCTGCGCGACAGCGACCAGGGCATGACACGCGAGGAGCTGGTGGAGGCCACCAAGCTTTCGGACTATGCCGTGAAGTGCCTGCTCGAAGCCTCGCTCTGCATCGGCACCGTGCTGGTCAATCCTGAGACCGATCGTTACCGCCTGTCGAAGGCTGGCTGGTTCCTGCTCACCGATCCAGCCACACGTGTCAACCTCGACTTCAACCATGACGTCAACTACGAGGGCCTTTTCCTGTTGGAAGATGCGCTGAAGGAGGGACGTCCTGCCGGCCTGAAGCACTTCGGCGAGTGGCCGACAATCTACGAGGGACTGTCGTCGCTGCCTGCTCAGGTGCAGAAGAGCTGGTTCGGCTTCGACCACTTCTACAGCGACTCTTCGTTCCCCGAGGCTCTGAAAATCGTGTTTGGCGACAACAAGACACGCACCCTGCTCGACGTAGGTGGCAACACCGGACGCTGGGCGCTGAAGTGTGTGGCTTATGATCCTGAGGTCAACGTCACCATCCTCGACCTGCCACAGCAGATCCGCATGATGCAGGAGCAGACCGCTGGCCTGCCAGGTGCTGACCGCATCCATGGCTTTGGCACCAATCTGCTCGACCCCGAGGCTGCCCTGCCTACCGACAAGCACTACGACGTGATCTGGATGTCGCAGTTCCTGGATTGTTTCAGTGGCGAGCAGATAGTCAGCATCCTGCAGCGTGCAGTCAGGATTATGGACCAGGAGAGCCGACTCTACATCATGGAGACCCTGTGGGACCGACAGAAGTACGAGCCAGCCTCGCTCTGCCTCACAATGACCAGCCTCTATTTCACCGCCCTGGCCAATGGCAATTCAAAGATGTACAACACCGAGGACATGGCTTCGTATGTAGCACAGGCAGGCATGGAGGTAGAGACCATCCACGACAATCTGGGACAGGGTCACTCCATCATGGTGTGCCGCAAGCGTAATGCCGAGGCCCATGACTGAAAGCCTGCAACATAACGACTGGAAAGGAACCACGGGCGGCATGCCCTGGATGCAGCGTTCGTTGGTCAGAATCCTGGGTGCGGTGGATCAGCGCATCATCTATGGCGTGGTGGCGCTGGTTGTGCCATTCTACATGCTGTTTGCACATCGGGGATATATGGCACAGTACCGACTGTTCCGTCAGCGCTTTGGCGAGTCGTGGCTACGCGCCTTCTGGCATGTCTATGTCAATCATTTCCACTTCGGCCAGATCATCATCGACCGCTTTGCCGTCTATGGCGGACAACGTTTCCGCCTGGTGATGGAGGGCTACGATGAGTTGTGGAAACAGCTGGAGCGCGAGCCGGGAGGTTTTCTGCAGATGAGTTCGCACATCGGTAACTACGAGCTGGCAGGCTATTCGCTCCGCAGCGAGACCAAACTGTTCCATGCGCTGGTGTTCCTGGGCGAGACCGAGACGGTGATGAAGAACCGACACAGGGTGTTTGCCCCCAACAATATCACGATGGTGCCTGTGATGCCTGACCTCTCGCACATCTTCACGCTCAACAATGCTTTGGCCGACGGCCACATCGTGAGCATGCCTGGTGACCGGATCTTCGGTTCGCAGAAGTCGATTGTCTGCCGGTTCCTGGGAGCCGATGCCAAGTTCCCGCTCGGACCTTTCTCGCTGGCTGTGGCACGCGATTGCCCGGCTCTGGGAGTGTTCGTCATGAAGCGCGACTGGCAGACCTACCACATCATCATACGCGACTTGCGACGCGGCTATCAAGACATCGACCCTGAGCTGCTGGTCAAGAAAAGCGTGCGTCAGCAGGCACTAGCCACCGAGTTTGCCCGCGTGCTGGAGGAGGTGGTGAGGATGTACCCGACGCAGTGGTTCAACTATTATGATTTCTGGCAATAACCCATGACCGAACAGGAATTCCTACAGATACCCATCAGCGGCATCCTGCCCCAGCGCGAGCCATTCATCATGGTCAGTCAGCTGAAACATTATGACGAGATGGTCACCATCACACGGTTTCACGTCGAGGCAGACAACCTGTTCTGTCAGGATGGCGAATTTGTGGCCAGTGGCATCATCGAGAACATCGCGCAGACGTGCGCGGCTCGCATCGGGTACATCAATAAGTACATCCTGCACCGAGACATCAACATCGGCTTCATCGGAGCCATACGCAAGCTCGACATCCTGCTGCTGCCCCATGTGGGTGACACGCTGGAGACCCGCATCGAGGTGCTCAGTTCCTCGTTCGGCCTGACACTGGCTCATGGAGAAGTGAGGCTGGAGGACGGAACGCTGGTGGCGCAGGGTGAGATGAAGATAGCACTGAGCGAGAAGATAAGTAACTGAAAAAAAGTGGTAGTCAAGATAGCTGATAACATATTGTCGCCTCTGGGCATGACAACGAGCGAGAACCTACACGCAGTGCAGGCCAGTCGTTCGGCATTGGCTCTGCATCAGTTGTGGGATATGCCTGAGCCCTTCATGGCCTCGCTCTTTGCTGAGGGCCAGTTGCAGGAACACAGTTACGAGGGGGCGTTGCGTCAGTCTGTCGCCCAGGCATTGAGCCAGGTGCCTGCCTTAGACGTGACTGCCGATCGCACGGTGCTGATACTCTCCTCGACTAAGGGGCAGACCACTGGCAAGATGGGAGAGCCCATGGGCGAGACGGCACGATGTCTGGCGCAGCACTTCGGCATCAGCACACAGCCACTCACCGTGTCGAACGCCTGTATCAGCGGCCTGGCGGCACAGATCCTGGCTATGAGACTGCTTGAGACTGGCAGCTATGACGTGGCGATTGTGGCAGGTTGCGACATACAGACAAAGTTCATCGTCTCAGGCTTCCAGTCGTTCCATGCCTTGTCCGACGAGGAGTGCCGTCCGTTCGACGAAGACCGCTATGGACTGAATCTGGGCGAAGCGGCTGCCACCATCGTCTATGCTCGCAAGGAGCAGGCTGAGGCCGACGAGTGGGTGATGCCGCGAGGGGTGATTCGCAACGATGCCTTCCACATCTCAGGACCTTCGAGGACGGCCGAGGGATGTTATCGCGCATTGAGTCAGGTGATGGATGGCGAGAAGCCCGATCGACTGGCTTGCATCTCAGCGCATGGGACTGCCACACTCTACAATGACGATATGGAGTCGAGAGCCATTGATCGCGCAGGCCTGGCTCATACGCTGGTGAGTGGACTGAAAGGCTATTTCGGCCACACCATGGGGGCGGCAGGTTTGCTCGAAACCATCTTGACCATGCATGCCATTGACCAGGGATGGGTGCCAGGCACGCGAGGCTATGGGGCCAGTGGAACCTGCTGTGAGCTGAATGTGTCGGCCACGCATACGAGTACGGACAGACGTCAGTTCGTCAAACTGATGTCGGGCTTTGGTGGCTGCAATGCTGCTGCGCTCTTCAAGAAAGGAGATGAGGTATGAAGTGCATAGCATCGATCCGAATCACTCCCGAGGCCACATGGCTCAACGGTGAGCGCTTGAGCCTCTCAGTGGCAGAGGATATTGCTCCAGAGGGCAAGGCACTCCTCGCTGCCCTCTACAAGCAGCACGTGGGCGACTATCCGAAGTTCTACAAGATGGATCCGTTGGCCCGATTGGGCTTCATAGCAAGTGAACTCCTGCTGCAAAGCCTCGATGAGGAGCATTTTGTGGAGCGCGACGACCGAGCCATCGTGCTGGTGAACCGCAGCGCATCGCTGGCTGCTGACCACAAGTACGAGCAGACGATCCAGACGGGCGAAGACTACTTCCCGAGCCCTGCCGACTTCGTCTATACGCTGCCCAACATAGTGACTGGCGAGATAGCCATACGTCACCATTATCATGGCGAGACCTCGTTCATGGTAATCGGACATCGAGATAACGAGACCCTCAGCCTGCTGATCCGTCAGGCATTCGCCGACCCTCAGACCACTTCGGTTCTGGGTGGCTGGCTGGAGTGCGAGGACGAGCATCACTTCGAGGCTGAACTGGGACTTTACATTTATTAATAAAAAACACTAACATCAAATAATCAATATGGAAGAATTAATTGAGAAACTGAAAGAGCAGATCATCGAGGCACTGAACCTGGAAGACCTCACTCCTGCAGACATCGACGCCGAGGCTCCCCTCTTTGGTGAGGGTCTGGGTCTGGATAGCATCGATGCTCTGGAACTCATAGTGCTGCTGGAGCGTTTCTATGGCATCAAGTTCCAGACTCCAGCCGAGGGCAAGGCCGTGTTCCAGTCGGTCAAGGTGATGGCTGAGTATGTGACTGCCAACAGGAAAAAGTAAGTCGTAATAACGATTTGTTGATTACAGGTTACTGATGACACAAAAGAGATTGATGCACGAACCCATTGTCATAACAGGAGCTGGCTTAGTGTCGGCCATTGGTGTTGGCAAGGCTGAGACCTTGTCGGCACTGCAAGCCATGCGTACAGGCATCGGCGAGGTGCAATATCTGCAGACCGAACACCATGAATTGCCAGTAGGCGAGGTGAAGCTCTCGAATGCTGAAATGCAGCCACAGGTAGCTGTGCCAACCGATGGTGTCGAGGAACTGAGTCGCACCACGTTGATGGCTCGTTTGGCGTTGCGCGAGGCGTTGGCAGAGGCTGGGTTGCTCGACGCTCATCAACAGCTTATTCCTGAGGCTGATGGTTCGATGCCATTGATCTCGGGTACCACAGTGGCTGGCATGGATCGAGGCGAGAACCTCTTTACCAGCACCGAGCACGATGCCATGATGCAACAGATGCTCGAGGCTGCCTCCGACTGTGGCAGCAACACGGCACAGATAGCTCGCGGCTTTGGTCGTTTTGCCATGCTCGACACGCTGAGCACTGCCTGCTCGTCGGCTGCCAATGCCATCGCTGTCGGTGCTAACCTGATCAAGACAGGGCGCTTCGACCAGGCTGTGGTAGGCGGCACAGAGTCACTCTCGCGCTTCCATCTGAATGGTTTCAATACGCTGATGATCCTCGATCATGAGCTTTGTCGTCCGTTCGATGCCACCCGTGCTGGTCTCAATCTGGGCGAGGGTGCTGCCTATCTGGTCATTGAGCGCTTGTCGTCGGCCCTGCGTCGTGGTGCCAAGCCCTTGGCAGTGCTGAGCGGTTATGGCAATGCATGCGATGCCTTCCACCAGACAGCTTCGTCGGCTGATGGCGAGGGTGCCTTCCGGGCTATGCGGCAAGCCATTCGCATGGCTGGGCTTAATCCCTCGGACATTGATTACGTCAATGCACATGGCACGGGAACACCCAATAACGACCCCTCGGAGCTTGCGGCCATGCATCGTGTGTTTGATGGGGGTGAAGGCTCGAGCCTTTTGCCACCATACAGCAGTACGAAGGGCTTTACGGGGCATACAACCTCTGCCTCGGGTAGCATCGAGGCCGTCATCTGCCTGTTGGCGTTGCAGCATCAGTTCCTGCCAGTCAGCTTAGGTTGCGTCACACCCATTGAGGGTGAGCCAACTCCTGTTAGTGCGGGAGACTGCCTTGCCAAAGATGGCCTGCGTCATGTGCTGTGCAATGCCTTTGGCTTTGGTGGCAATGACAGTTCGATGATCTTCTCGCATGTAAATGCATTGGAAGGTAAGGCCGTTGAGGCAATCGATGAGCCCTCGGTATGCAAGGTTTATGTCATTGCCAGCCGACGACTCAAAGCTGATGACCCAGATCCCGACTTCAAGCAATATATGAGTGCAGGCGAGGCTCGTCGTCTGGGTCCTATGCTCAAGCGTACGATGGCGGTGTCGTTGCAGACACTCCGCGATGCCGGACAGGCTGATGCAGATGGTGTCATCTCGCCTTTTGTCCCCGATGCCATCATCACAGGCACGGCATGGGGCAATGCCGAGAGCTCTGAGATCTTCCTGCGTGACATGCTGACAGGGGGCGAACAGCTGTTGAAGCCAACACCCTTCATGCAATCCACGCACAATACGATCGGTTCCCTCATTGCCATCAGCACTAAGAACCATGGCTATAACAACACCCACTCGCAGGGCAAGGACTCTTTGCGCATGGCTGTGCTCGATGCCTGGATGCTGATGCAGTTGGGGCAGATCAAGAGTGCGTTGGTGGGCTGGCATGATTCTGTGCCAGAGCGTGTCAATGAGGCTTATCTGCTGGTGACTGAGGAGATGCTTTCTGAGGGAGTTCAGGCAGAACCTTTGGAGAGTGTCTGGCCTGCGCTCTTCTTGTGAGCTGCAGTTCGAAATTGTTCCTAACCATTTGTCATGAATCAGGTATTAGCACTCCTTCCATTGTCGGTCATCCAGGCCATTCTTCTGGCCAGCGGGCAGGTGTTGGTCAAGGTTGCCTTGCAGCACATGCCACGGGTGGAATGGTCGTGGAGTTTCGTTGCTTCGCAGCTCACCAACTGGTGGTGGCTGGCATGTGGCGTTTGTTTCGGAGGGGCCACATTCCTTTGGGCATACATATTGAAGCATTATCCCTTCAGTCTGGCCTATCCTATGTCGTCCTTGGCCTACATCTTCGGTATGATTGCCGCCATGCTGATCTTTCACGAGCATATCTCCGCTTCGGCCTGGATAGGCATCTGCCTGATCATGTTGGGTTGCTACTTCATCGCCCACTGATGGGCAGAAATGACAACATCGTTCCTTCGATCCTACCTCCTGAGCGGGAGTATATATTATATAATATGTGTTGCAATGCAGTTCCTAGATAGTCTCTACACCATCATTTCGTCCGATCAGGACGATGCTATGCACGCCAGCTTTCTGGTTCGGCTGAACTCAGAGCACGCAGTCTTCAGGGCACACTTCCCTGGTGAACCCATCCTGCCTGGTGCCTGCATCGTTCAGATGGTACAGGACCTCTACGAGACATGGAGCCATCGCCAGGCAGAGATTGCTCAGGTTAGCAACTTGAAGTTCCTGACCGTCATCACACCCGCCGAGGTTACGGAACTGGAGGTCATGCTCGAAGTGAAGAAAGAGGAGGCAGGCATCACCCACCTCAAGGCCGACATCGTGAAGGGGGATACCACTTACGCCAAGATGACATTGCAAGAGAAATCAAAGACATGGATATCCGCAAAGAACTGAAACAGCAGCATGTATGCGTCATTGTACCTACCTACAACAACCACAAGACGGTGTTGCAGGTGATTGATCGTCTGCTGCCGTTCGCCGAGGATATCATTGTGGTCAACGATGGATCGACTGACGATACGCTTGAATTGCTTTCGCATTACAAGGAAAACCTGTCCGTGGCGACAGCAGATCACCAAGCTACAGCCTTGCATATCGTCACCTATCCGCAGAATCAGGGCAAAGGACATGCGTTGCGCTGCGGTTTCCGAAAGGCACTGGAGCTCGGTTTCGACTATGCCATCACCATAGACTCCGACGGACAGCATTATCCAGAAGACTTGCCGCACTTCCTGACTCGGCTAAAGCAGTGTCGCGCACAGGGGCTTGAACGTGTCCTGATTGTGGGCAATCGCAAATTGCAGCAGGAGAATATGCCAGGCGGAAACACCTTCGCCAATTATTTCTCAAACTTCTGGTTCGCTCTGCAGACCTGGCAGTATCTGCCCGACACGCAGACGGGCTTCCGACTTTACCCCTTGCATCATCTGTATGGCTTGAATATGATTACAGCACGCTACGAGGCCGAACTTGAGTTGCTGGTCATGGCTGCATGGCATGGAGTCAGGCTCGAATCAACCCCTATCCGTGTGTATTATCCTCCGCGAGAGGAGCGCGTCACACATTTCCGTCCCTTCTGGGACTTTGTGCGCATCTTTGTCCTCAACACCGTGCTCTGTATTCTGTGCCTGATCTATGGCTGGTGGAGGATGCTCTTTAATAAGCTCGTCGGAAAACTTTTTTCTAAATCATAATAAAGCTGATGCATAGACTGAAACTGAAACTCATCACCCTCTACGCATTCACGGTCTTCCTGCTATGCGCGGTGTTCGGTGCCATCCCTATGGCGCTGCTTTATCGAGTGCTTTGGCCTCATGACGAAGCACGCAAGCTTCAGTTCCATGTCAGGCTGTGGAGGTTCTTTCGCTGGTGTGCCGTTCACATCCCTGGCACCAGGGTGAGCATTCGGAACACTTCGGGTGAGGACTTCTCGCGTCCAGCCATCATCATCTGTAACCATCAGTCGCACCTCGATCTGCTTTGCACACTGATGCTCTCGCCCCGCATCGTAGCCATGACCAATCAGTGGGTGTGGAACTTCCCGCTCTATGCTCCCGTCATCCACTATCTGGAGTATTATCCGGCGGCAGATGGTATCGATGCCAGTGAACCCAAGGTAGCCTCGCTGCTTGAACGTGGTTATTCGGTGCTGATCTTCCCCGAAGGAACGCGCTCGGCCACTTGCGACGTACTGCGTTTCCGCCGCGGAGCCTTCTATCTGGCCAAGAACCTGGGTGCTGACATCCTGCCTATCTACCTCGATGGTCCTGGCCGTGTATTGCCCAAGACCGACTTCACCCTGCATCCAGGTACCTTGCATGTCGAGATCGGACAGCGTGTTGAAGCTGGTGACAGTATTATGGGCGAGACCTATCAGGAGCAGACGCGTGCTTGGCATCGTCACTATATCCAGAAGATCGGAGAGATGCAGGAGTCAAGTCGTAATGGCGAGTTATAAGTTGTTAGTTATGAGTTATTGCACCGTACGATATCATTGTGTAACAATACTGACATCGCTCTTGTTGCTGTTGGCTGCTCAGAGAGTCGAAGCACAGAAGCTGACACCCTTCCTGACTGGCTCAGACCAGCCTGCGCCAGCTGTGATTGTATGTCCGGGTGGCAGTTATTCGTGGCTAGACTGGGATACTGAGGGTGTGCGCGTAGCGCAATGGTTGCAGGCTGAGGGTATTTCGGCTTTTGTGCTCAAGTATCCTGTGCAAGGCATCTTCTCGTTCTGGAGCCACTACCGGTATCTGGTGCGTGGCCATCAGCATCCCGATGCACTATGCGCCCTGCAGCAAGCCATTCGTCAGGTGCGCGAGCATGCGGTTGAGTACAATATCGATCCGAATTGTGTGGGAGCCATGGGATTCTCAGCAGGAGGACATCTGGTGGCTTCAGCTGCGGAGTTCTTTACGGGGCAGGAGGATCGTCCAGACTTCGTAGCACTCGTCTATCCGGTGGTGACGATGCGCGAGAACCCTTGGGTACACAAACGCTCGCGCAGGGCTTTGTTAGGCGAGTATCGTAAGCGTAAGCCCCAGTGGCAAGACAGCCTCTCGCTCGAGCTGCACGTGCGTCCCGACATGCCACCCGTCTTTCTGGTCAACTGCAAGGATGACCCTATTGTGCACTATCATAACTCCGAGATGCTTGACTCAGCACTCTCCGCTGTGGGCGTTGAACACGAATACCATCAGTACCAGATCGGTGGTCATAGCTTCGGAGCCAGTGAACAGAAAGCCAGTCGTGAGTGCATTGCCTGGAAGGAGGCATTCCTCCGTTGGTTTCGCCAAACCGTAAACAAGTTATAAAAAATGATTCAGACTAATAAATTTGATGACATCCGTCCCTTCTGTGATGAGGAGATACCTGCGGCAATGAAACGCATTGCTGCCAGCGACGGCTTCCCACTCATAGCGTCGTACGTATTCCCCGACAAGAGCATTCAAGATACACGTGACATTGTGACTAAGATCCGCACTATTGTGGAGTTCCAGACGTGCATCATGAAGGCCTTCAACGAGCAGGTTATCGAGCGCAGTATTACGGAGTTTACAGCTGAGGGTATAGAGCACCTCGATAAGGATGTGTCTTATCTCTACGTCTCGAACCATCGAGACATTGTGCTTGATTCAAGCCTTCTGCAATATGCGCTCTATCTGCATGGCTTCCCAACCACCGAAATTACCTTTGGTGCTAACTTGATGTGCACGCCACTGGTCATCGACATTGGCAAGTCGAACAAGATGTTCCGTGTGGAGCGAGGCGGCACACCCAAGGAGTTCTACCGTTGTTCGATGCACCTGTCCGAATACATCCGTCACGTCATCAAGGACAAGCAGACATCCGTCTGGATCGCTCAGCGCAATGGCCGCACCAAGGATGGAAGAGACCGTACGGATCAGGGCATCATCAAGATGTTCGGCATGAGTCGCTCCGATGATAAGGTCGAGTCACTGGCCGAGCTGAACATGGTGCCAGTCAGTGTGTCATACGAATGGGAGCCGTGCGACCTGCTGAAGGCCTTCGAGCTCTACATGGGTCGAAGCCAGAAGTATATCAAGCGTCCGGGAGAGGATCTGACCAGCGTCCTGACGGGCATTAGTCAGGCCAAGGGTCGCGTGCATTTCGATGTCTGTCCTCCTATCGACCCGAGTGAGCTGGCATCGCTTACAGCACTCACACAGAATGACTACAACTTGCAGGTGGCTCGTCTCATCGACCGTCGTATCAACAGCCATTATCACCTGTGGCCCAATAACTACATAGCTCACGACCTGCTTTATGGGCAGACACGCTACCGTCACTTCTATACCACAGAGCAGAAGGAGGCTTTCCTTGCACACATGGCCGACCTCGATGCCGTAGCTGAAAAGGATGAATACACGGAGTTTGACCTCAGCGTGCTCCACGAACTTTTCTTGGGTATCTATGCTTTTTCGGTGGATGCAAAAGAAAACCTTTGACTAATTGAAGATTAGTAAGTTGAAATTGAAAAGGAAGTCAGATTTTTAGGTTGTTCGGGTTTTAGGACGATTCCTGAGTGTCGGACACTATGAGAAAACCGGTACTATCGTCCTGATATCCTAAAAACATTAATGTCATAAAGTCAAAACAGTTGAGTCCTTGCGGAACTTCATTGCATTTGATTGAGAAGACTTGTACTGGTCTGATTAGTATTTCTACTCAAACAGGGTTCTGAGAACCTCAACACTATGAAGTTTGCCCATCTCGGGGATATGCAGGTTAAGGAAGGCTAGCGCCATGTCGAGCAAGGCAGCGCGTTGCAATCGGTTGAGCTTTAAGTCACCGAGTGTGCTGTAGTCGAGCATCAACAGCTGATGGAACCAGCGGGCAGACTCGGCATTGAGATAGTAAGGGTGAGGGATCGGTTCGGAGGTGAATGCTCCCTCCAACAAGTCGAGTCGCTGACCGTGTAGGTAGCCTTCGGGTGCAATATAGAACCCTAACTGCCGTGCGAGACCGCAGATAAAGACCAGATGGAAGTTGGCCCAATCGCAGTCGAGCGATTCGAGAATTTCCAGACTGCCTGTGATGAATTGCCATAGTTGGGCATTGGCTTCGACCTCGCGTACGGTGTGGTCGATGAGTTCAGCCATAAAGAGACACTGGGTGGCCTTCTCGGGATGGCTGAGGGTCATGTAATAGGGCGAACGAACAATGCTCAGTTCCTGGATCTGCAGAATGTCGCCGGCATTCGTGGCATTGGGCGAGGCACCACGGAACCCCGAGAGCACCAGATCGAGCATGGTCATGGGAGTAAACGTCTGGCGCATCTGGCTGGCGCGCCGGCCACGACTAGCCAATGGCACACGACAAGTGATGCGACCCAGGCGTTCGGTGTAAATGTGCACAAACTGCCAATGGTCGTTGATGGGGGTGGAGCTCAGTACTATGCCGGGTGTTTTATCATTCAAAGTTGTCATTTCAAGGTGCAAATATAGCGGTTTTTAGTTTAAAAACAAATTTTTTTGCATTTTTTCTTCAAATATTTTTGTTGGTAATTGAAAATTAACTATCTTTGCACCCGCATTTCGGCATTTTTTTAGAAGTCCCGACCGCGTGATCGGGCAAAACCAGCGGGAGCGATATGGCGGTGCTTGGCTGGACAGAATATGGTGCCGGGTGCAAAACTACCTTTTAAAATTATTATTGAACAATAGCGTTGCCTCGGGCATCGCACCAAAACAAAACAACAATGGCAAATCACAAGTCTTCAAAGAAGCGCATCAAGCAGACTATCACTCGCAATCTCGCTAACCGTTACTATGGTAAGGTAACTCGTAATGCTGTTCGTAAGCTCCGTGCTACCACCGACAAGGCAGAGGCTGCTGCTCAGCTTCCTAAGGTAAGCTCTATGCTTGATAAGCTCGCTAAGAAGAATGTTATCCATGCTAACAAGGCAGGTAACCTCAAGAGCAAGCTCGCTAAGTTGGTTAACAAGCTCTAAGTTCAGGCTTAACCAGATTGCTATTTGCTGATTACTTAGCAGGGGAGAAAGTGCCCAATAGACGTAATCGGCAGTTTGTAATCAGTAATTAGCCATATAATGCCCGTAATGTGCCCCTATGTGGCCCTTGCGGACATTATTATATTACGCGCGCGTACACACGCGTAAACCCTTAAAACCAAAAATCATGTCAGAAATTCAGAACAATTACGACGCGAGTCACATTCAAGTGCTTGAGGGCCTTGAAGCTGTGCGTAAGCGCCCTGCCATGTACATCGGCGACACCAGTGTCAAGGGCTTGCATCACCTCGTGAGTGAGGTGGTCGATAACTGTATCGACGAGGCTCTGGCCGGTTATTGTAATGACGTCCAGGTTTTCATCCTGCCCGATAATTCCATTAAGGTAATCGACAATGGTCGAGGTATCCCTGTGGATATGCACCAGAAGGAGAAGCGTTCGGCATTGGAGGTCGTTATGACGGTGTTGCACGCTGGTGGTAAGTTCGACAAGAATACTTACAAAGTATCAGGCGGTCTGCATGGTGTGGGTGTGAGCTGCGTAAATGCCCTCTCTGACCAATTCGTAGCTGAGGTTCATCGTCAAGGTCATATCTATCGTCAGGAATATGCTTTCGGAAAGCCTATGACTCCTGTTGAAATTGTGGGCGACACTGATGATACGGGTACGACAATTACATTCCACCCAGATGCCTCGATCTTCACAGAGACTGTATATGAGTGGGAGCGCCTGGCTGAGCGTCTGCGCGATCTCTGCTACCTCAACACTGGCATTCGCCTTACGCTTACTGATCTGCGTGAGGAGGCTCGTCTGGAGAATGGTCAGCCTCGTCATCAGGTGTTCTATAGCCAGCATGGCCTAAAGGAATTCGTGCAGTGGATGGACGAGAGTCGTACACCGCTGATTCCCGACATCATTCACCTTGTTACTGAGAGTGATGGCGTGCCAGTGGAGGTGGCTTTGACCTACAATACTGGTTACAGCGAGTCAATCCATACTTTTGTCAACAACATCAATACCCATGAAGGTGGTACACACCTCGACGGCTTCCGTTCAGCCCTGAGTGCTTCGCTCAAGGAATATGGCACCAAGGAGAAGATGTTCGAGAAGGCAAAACTCGTTAATGATATCCGTCTTGATGACTTCCGTGAGGGTCTCACTGCTGTTGTGAGTGTCAAGGTGGCTGAACCTCAGTTTGAGGGTCAGACCAAGACCAAGCTCGGAAACGTGGAGATTCGTCCTGCCGTACAGAAGGCTGTTCGCAACGCCATGGACAACTATCTGGAGGAGAATCCTACCCAAGCCCACATGATTGTGGATAAGGTAATCCTGGCTGCTCAGGCTCGTATTGCTGCTCGTCAGGCACGTGAGCAGGTGCAGAAGAAGTCAAAGCTCACCGGTGGTGGTCTGCCAGGCAAGTTGGCCGACTGTTCAAGCAAGAATCCTGAAGAGTGCGAGATTTTCTTGGTCGAGGGTGACTCGGCTGGTGGTACTGCCAAGAGTGGTCGCAACCGCTTCTTCCAGGCTATCCTGCCCCTGAGAGGTAAGATTCTGAATGTGGAGAAGGTTTTGATCCACAAGATGCTCGACTCGGAGGAGATCCAGAACATGTTCCGTGCTTTCCGTGTGAACCTGCAGGAGGATAAGTCGCTCGACATCTCGAACCTCCGCTATCACAAGGTGGTGATTATGACCGATGCCGACGTCGATGGTGCCCATATTGCTACGCTTATTCTGACTCTCTTCTTCCGCTATATGCGTCCACTCATCGAGGGTGGTTATGTCTATATTGCTCAGGCTCCTCTCTACCGTTGTACCATTGGTAAGAACGATGAGTACTGTTGGGATGATCTGGAGCGTGATACCTTCTTGCAGAAGTATGCACAGGGCAATGAGAACAAGGTGAAGATACAGCGATACAAAGGTTTGGGTGAGATGAATGCCGAACAGCTGTGGGACACCACCATGGATCCTGCTCATCGTCGTCTGAAGCAGGTACACATCGAGGATGCTATTGCTGCTGACCAGACATTCTCGCTCCTTATGGGCGAGGAGGTAGCACCTCGCCGCGAGTTTATCGAGGAGAATGCTACCTACGCAGAGATCGATGCGTAAGGCATCGGATTTCATGCCAATTATAAATTGCAGATTCCAAATCAAGTGCTTTGCATTCGTAATAGTGTAATCTGTAACCTGTCATTTGAAAATATTAATTATTTTATTATATTAAATCATTATGAACATTACAAAGAAAGTCGTAGATGACGTAAATATTGTCATCAGCCTTGACATTGAGAAGGCTGACTACGCAGAGGCAGTTGAGAAGCAGATCAAGCAGGTGCGCAAGAACGCACAGATGCCAGGTTTCCGTAAGGGTATGGTACCTGCCAGCCTGATTCGCAAGCAGTATGGCATGCAGATCACCATCGATGAGGTGAACAAGCTGATCAACGATACCATGTACAAGTATATCGCAGAGAACAAGCTTGCTGTGCTTGGAGAGCCAATGGTTGATGAGAATCAGGAGCCAGTTGATTTCGCTACTGCTGAGAGCTTCACCGTAAGCTTCGCTGTTGCACTTGCTCCACAGTTCGACCTTAAGCTCGATGACACTGTCAGCATGCCATACTATACCATCAAGGTAAGTGATGTGATGATTGACAATCAGGTGAAGGCTTATCAGAATCAGCTCGGTGAGTTCGTTATGGCTGATGAGGCTTGCGAAGAGGATGTTATCAAGGGTGACATTGCTGAGCTTGATGCAGAGGGCAACATCGTTGAGGGTGGCATCACCATGGAGGGTGCAACCGTTTATCCTAAGTACATGAAGAACGATGACGAGAAGGCTAAGTTCAATGGCGCTAAGAAGTTCGCTAGTGTAGACTTCAACCCAGCTGTTGCCTATGACAACAACGAGGCTGAGCTCGCTTCGCTCCTCGGCAAGAAGAAGGAGGAGGTTGCTGGTATCACTGCTAACTTCCGTTTCACCATCAACGAGATCAATCATCATGTAGATGCAGAGCTCAACGAGGAGCTCTTCAAGAAGGTATTCGGTGAGGAGTGCACTACTGAGGAGGCATTCCGTGCCCAGTTGTCTGAGCTTATTGCTAAGCAGCTTGAGTCTAACAGCAACTACAAGTTCAGCCTTGATGCTCGTGAGGCTCTCATTGCATCGGTTGGCGAGTTGAAGTTCCCAGAGGAGAGCCTCAAGAAGTGGCTCCTCTCTAAGGATGAGAAGCATGATGAGGAGAAGCTCAACGAGCAGTTCCCACAGATGATGGAGGACCTCACCTGGCAGCTCATTGAGGAGAAGATTGCTGCTGCTCACAACGTGAAGCTCGACAACAACGATCTCAAGGCTGAGGCTCGCGCCATGATTCAGATCCAGATGGCTCAGTACGGCATGTCTAACATCCCTGCTGAGTACCTCGAGCAGTACGCAGAGAACATTCTTAAGGACCAGAAGCAGGTTGCTCAGCTGCGTGACAGTGCCATGACCCGTCGTGTCATCGACATTGTTCGTAACACTGTAACTCTCGACAAGAAGGAATTGACCTTCGAGGAGTTCCAGGAGCTTCTGAAGTAATACTGACTCGTTTTCGGACAACAATATGAGGCTGTGTCAAAAAGCCACGAAATAATTATAATATACAAATAAAGTCCACCCTCGTTACAATTCGCTGTAACGAGGGTGGAAATCTTTTAATATTTATGAATAATCATTTGTTGTGTCTTTTGAGCACAGCCTTCTGTCTGAATGTGAACCAATGTACAAAGACGGATATGCTACATCTTGGGCGTGAGAGCCAGAGTATCTGAGACGATGTGCCGTTCACTCTGCATGGATGTCAACGTACCAATGATACTCTACTAGAGTTATCGGTTTGTGACCTTATCGTACCAGCATATTGTCAGATAATGCGTATTTTAGCAAACTTGAGAAGGAGCACCTTCTCACCAACGTTTTCGAAGCGCACGGTGATGCGAGCGTTGTCGGTGGTACCGTCTATGTGGATTATCTCACCTTCGCCGAAGCGGTCGTGTGCTATGTGAGTTCCCTCGGTGAGCGGACAGCCTCCATAACTGAGTGATGGGGTGGTTGTTCGAATCTGGGGCGAAGCCGTTGGCTTCTGCTGATCTGACTCTGAATGCACAACAGCAGCATGAGTGATTTTACGAACAGGACCTGTGAAGTCAAGAATTGATGACTTGGGTTTGTCGGGTGTGATTGCGTTGCCACCTATCGTCGGTCCAACCCTACTGTTCTTTTTGATTTGGAAGTTGTCCTCTTCTGCTTCAATAGGGTCAGCTGGGTGATGCCATACACCACGTGGTTTAGAAGAAGCAGTTGTTCCATAGCTGCCAGCACCTTGCTCCTCGCGGCCACGCCATCCAAAACTCTTTTCTTCGCCACTGCGCCATCCAAACCGTCCGCCAGCGCTGCTGCCATAGTTGAGTGTGGGTGAATCGCCTCCAGTCTGTTGAATGTACTGCCGATCGATATCCTTGATGAATCGTGAAGGGCGGCAGGGTTCACTCTTTCCATTACGAAAACGTGACATGGAGTAGGAGAGGAAGCAGTTCTCCTCAGCACGTGTGATAGCTACGTAGAACAGTCTTCGTTCTTCCTCCACGCCCCCAGGTTCGTCCTTAGCCATGTCTGATGGCAATAGATTTTCTTCGACACCTACGATGAACACATTCTTGAACTCCAGACCCTTCGCGGAGTGTATAGTCATCAAAGTTACATAGTCGGAGTTCTTGATGTCATCGTCTGCATCATGACCGACAGGTTCTACGTCACCACTTAGCGATACATCCGCAAGGAAGTCTGTGAGGCTGGCTTCACGTCCCGATTCCACCGCATCGATGGTGAAACTCTGTATGGCTGCAAGCAATTCTTCAACGTTCTCTCGTCGGCTTTGGGCCTCTACGGTCATGTCTTGTGCCAGATCGGTTTTGATGCCAGACTCCATGATGACGCGTTCGGTCAGGTCATATGCATTGAGTTGCGAGTTGAGTTCCTGAAAGTGTTGTATCAGTGCTACGAAACCCATGAGTTTGGCAGCTGTGCCCTTGTTGACAGGCACTTCGTTGCCAATTGGATCGGAGCAGACTTCGAAAAAGGTTTTTTGCGTAGAGGCAATGACTTGGGCCACTTTGTTGATGGTAGTGTCACCAATGCCACGGGCAGGATAGTTGACCACACGCTTGAATGCTTCCTCGTCGGCTGGATTGGTGATGAGTCGCAGATACGAGATGATGTCCTTTATTTCTTTACGTTGATAGAACGAAAGGCCTCCATAGATTCGGTAGAGTATGTCTCGCTTACGCAGAGCCTCCTCGAGAGTGCGGCTCTGGGCGTTGGTGCGGTAGAGGATAGCACAGTCGCGATAGGAGTATCCATTCTCGTCATGCAGTGTCTGTATACGTCCTGCCACCTGATAGGCCTCCTCCAAGTCGGAATAGGTACCTGTCAATTTGATTAAAGAGCCACGGTCATTCTGGCTGAATATGGTTTTGTGGATTTGCTCGCGATTCTTAGCAATGAGTGAGTTGGCAGCATCCACGATATTCTGTGTCGAACGATAATTTTGTTCTAGTTTGAACAGTCGTGTTCCTGGTATCTGGTTCTGCAGGTCAAGTATGTTGCGAATGTTGGCACCACGGAACGAGTAGATAGATTGCGCATCATCGCCTACTACGCAGAGGTGCCCATGTCCACGGGCAAGTTGTTCCACAATAAGATGTTGGGCGCGATTGGTATCCTGATACTCATCGACTAAAACGTAACGGAAATAATGCTGATAGAAATCGAGAACCTCAGGGAAGTCGCGAAATAGGATATTGGTATAGACCAACAGGTCATCAAAGTCCATGGCACCAGCTTGATAACAACGGTTCCAGTAACGCTGATAGATTTCGTGTAACAGTGGACGCTTCGAACGAGTGTCATATTCGCGCAGTTCACGATTTGCCGAGTACATTCCTGGGGTGATCAGGTTGTTTTTCGCATTCGAAATCTGTGACTGCACGCTGTTGGGCTTGTATTGTTTGTCGTCGAGCCCCATCTCTTTGATAATGGCCTTGATGAGTGAACGTGAGTCTGACTGGTCGTAGATGGTGAAGTCGGACTTGAAGCCCAGACGTCCTGCTTCGCGACGAAGAATGCGGCTGAACAATGAGTGGAAAGTGCCCATCCACAGCCGGCGAGCTGCCTGCGCACCAACGAGTTGCTGAATACGGTTCTGCATCTCTGTAGCTGCCTTTTTGGTGAAGGTGAGGGCAATAATCTCGTCTGGACGGTAGCCATTCATCAGTAGGTGTGCTATCTTGATGGTCAGCACACGTGTCTTGCCCGAACCAGCACCGGCTATGACAAGTTGAGGGCCGTCGCAGTATTCTACGGCGGCCCGTTGGCTTTGATTGAGTGAATCTAAATATTGCATTTACTCTTTTCTTGCAATCAGAATCTGTAACCTATGGTCAAGTCCCAATTCATCTGACTCATATTCATGTCTATGATGTTCGAGTCAGCATAGTCTGCAGGATAGGCAGCGATGAACTCCTTGGTAGTGTGATAGACACCAGCAAAGTCAAAGTTCCAAGCACCCACACGCCATCCCAAACCACCTGTGAAGTACTGTTGGTTATCAATGGTGCTGTAGTTCAATTTGTTCGACGAGCTGTAGAGTAAGTTTTGGACATAATCGTTCTCAACCTGACTCAGCATTTCAGCCTCCTTATATGGCGAGGTCGCGTATGCATAACCCAGACGAGCGCTGAGACTCTTGTTGATGCGGTACTCGCCACCAACCTTGATGGTGTGTTGCATCTGCAGACGATCGTGCATTGCGTCATTGATATCGTCGAACCCTGTAATGCCTAAATTGTAGTTCTCATGATCAGAATACTTCATCGAGGCGAAGTCACGAATATCCCATTCCATACTAATGAGACCGCGGGTTCCGAGCACAAAGGCGGTCGAGAACTGATACTCCCATGGGGTGTAGAAGTCGTATTCCCAGCTGTCAGAATACTCGCTCCAGGCACCATCTCCCTGACCAGTCTCGGAGTTGAGGAACGCGGTTTCGATGCCTGCAGAATAGATCTCCTTCATTTCCATCCAAGTTGGGGTATGGATGGCTGCACCGATGCGCCAAGAATCAGTCGGCTTCCAGAGCAGACCCAGGTTCAGCCCTATGCCCGAACCCTTGGTCTCGAGAGCATTGTCGTAAAACAACTTGTCTGAGGCCGACTCAGGATACAATTCGTCGAACTCTGTCTGGATAGTTGAGTTGAAGTCGGTAATCTTGAATGTGAGTCCGAAATAAAGCCTGTCGTTAAAGTTGAATGATCCAGAGATATTGTACTCGTCGTGACGATTCTTTTCGCGAACACGCATGGCTTGGTTGGCACGCAGACCCTCTACCGGATTATACACGCTCTTTTTGTCGGTTGGATCATCGTCAATGGCATACGAGTCGTAAGCCAGCAATGAGAGCAACGGGGCATTGAGCGACCAGTCGCTTAAAGCGGTAGAATTGTAGAAGCGTTCGTGCAGGTAGTTATTGGCCTGTTCTGTCAGGTAATTGCTCAAGGCACTGGTAGGATTGTCGAGCACCATGTTGTAGCGACGGAAGTTTTCCTGTCGGCGTTCGAAGCCGATGCCAAGGTTGAAATTTACCAGATTGTCGCTATCGGGGGTCTTGAACGAAAAGATGCCAGAGAAGTTCGAAACTGAGAAGTTGTTGTCCGTGGCGCTAACCTTCTTCGATCCCTTTGTTTCGGTCGAAGTAAACGATAGGTTCGGTGTGAAGCTCAATACATTGGTGCCTCGATAGATGGCTGTGCCTGCAGGGTTGTCACCCATACATGAAGGATCGCCACCCAAGGCTCCGAAGGCACCAGCCATGCTACGGTATCGAGCAGTGCCCACCAGATCGTTGCTGCCAAAGCGTACGGCATCGACCATGTTTTGTGCCGAAGCAACACCTGTTGCAAGAACTGCAGTCAGCGTCAGTGTGAAATATCTGTTCATAGTTGAGAATAAGTCATGAGTGAAACAAACAAGTCTATTTTTCAATGCCAAATTGGCCAGACTTGGGGCTTAACGACGACCACTGCGTGAACCGCCGCCGCCACCGCCGCCGCCACTGCGCGAACTGCCACCACCGCTGAAACCTCCACCTGAACTGCTGCGCGAACTGCCACCGCTGCTGTAGCCACTGCTGTGTGAACTGCTTGACGAACTACTGCTGCCGCGCATGCTGCTTGAAGAGCCTGAGTTATTGTGGCTGCCCGAGTTACTATAGCTGCTGGAACTGTTGCCACGGCCATAACTTCCACTACTGGCGTTCTGGGTAGCTCTATAGGTGCTACTGCCGCCTCGGTTACCATTAGGAATGTTGGCCGAAGTGCTAGGATTAGCACGCATAGTGGTACCATTGGGCTTCTGGTGCATGCCAGTGTCTAGGCGGCGCGACGTGCTGTTGTCACTTGTGCGTTTTGTAGTGGTTGTGCCACTGCTTGGTGAGTCAGTCCTTGCAATCTTGTAGCCAGAACCATTATTGGCCACCTGATTTGTTGTGTTGAACAGGCCATTGCCACGCATATTGCTGTGGTTCAGGCGACCGCCATTGGTGTTGTTGCCGCGCAGGGTGGGTCCTGCCAAGGCCGTACCTGCGCTCGAATTGCTATAGCTGCGGTTACGGCCTGCCGAAGCTCCACGTGTGGTGCTGCCGCCATTGCCGCGCCATCCGCCACGGCTTGCAAAGTGTCCGCCAGAATTGTTGCGTGAGCCATGGAAGCCGTCACGACGGCCATTGCCACGACGTACGCCTGTGCCAGCGGTGTTGCTACCTCCGCCACCACCATATCCCCAGTTAGGATAGTAGTAATGAGGATAGGGGTGATAGTATGGGCAATACCAACCTCCATACCAGCCTGTGTAGTAGCCGTAGTCCCAACCCCAGTACCAGCTACCATAGTGGAAGCCGAACGAGGGAGAAACGTACCACCAAGGGTCATAATAACAATAGTCCCAATAAAATGGATCGTAATAGGCAATGTCGTACCAAGGGCTGTAGCGATAGTATCCGAAGTATGGATTATGGAAACGACGGATGCGGTCGCAGTAGGCATATTGTTCGATCACAAAGATTGTGTCGTGGATAGGAGCAATGTCTTTGGTGTAGTCGGTTTGGGTAGCAATCTTGAGCGAATCCGTTGGGCCTGCTACTTTGCGGACACCACCATTGCCATCGGGTATTTCGAAATAATAAGCAGCATCAGCCAACAGCGTGTTGTCGACAGCCTCATCCAGTGCTGAGCCTCGGCGATTGTACTCGTCCAGGTTCCAGTCATCGTTGGCATCTGTTGACCACTCGTCGGCTTTGGCCTCTGCGTAGATTGACTTCTTTGTTTGCTTCTTGAAGTAAATATCGTCGTCTTGTGCATGAACCGTAATTGCTGCGGGAAGGCTGATGGCCATCGCCAGGGCAGCTAAAATCATTTGCTTCATCATAGTGATAATGTTTTAATAGGTTTTTACTTGTTAGACTCTATGCGTAGTCATAAGTTTAAAGTAAAAGAGCATCAGTATGACAATTTCATTCGAATTGAACGGAAATTTGCTGCAAATTTACATATTTCCTGCGTCTTTTCCAATAAAAGAGTCAAAAATCTTTATTTTTCGACCGCTTTTTGTCTATATTCGACGTCTTTTTGTTCATCCTTCCGAAAAAATACTTATCTTTGCACCCGAAGATTTGTTTCTGATTTATCCATTTATCTATAAAATTCTGTACTATGAACTATATAGAAGTGTCACTCGTGCCCACGCCTCTGAGCGAAGATGTGTGCGATGTGCTGGCCGCTCTGCTGGCTCCCTTGGGCTTCGATTCGTTCAGTTCCGAAGAAACGGGACTCAAAGCCTACGTATCGCTGAACCTATGGGATCCTAATGCTTTGCAATCTATGCTCGATGCCTTGCCACTTGATGGCGTGAGTGTCACATGGAGCCAAACAGAGATTGAGATGCAGGACTGGAACAGTGAATGGGAGCAAAGCCATCAGTTCGAACCCATTACGGTGGGCAATCCCGATGCCAATGGACAGGTACTTTGTTGCGTTCATAGCCCCGCTGCACCCAAAGAGAGCCTGACGTCAAGCCGCTATGACATTATCATTGACCCAAAAATGTCGTTCGGAAGCGGAACGCACGAGACAACATCGCAACTGCTTGAGTCTATTGTGAACTGGAATGAGGAATTACAGTTGGCAGCCACTCTTGATTCTGCACTCAAGACGCCTCTTTCCACCTCTGTTTTGGACATGGGTACAGGCACTGGTGTCCTTGCCATCCTTTGTGGCCTTTTGGGACATCAGGTTCGTGCTATAGAGATTGACGATTGGGTAGCCGACAATGCTTTGGACAATGTGTTATACAATGGTTTGTCTACTAAGGTCAGAGTTGAGTGCGGTGATGCTTCATTACTTACCGAAGGTCCTACCTATCAGTTGGTTTTAGCTAATATCAATCGCAATGTGCTGTTGGCCGACATGGAGCGTTACGTCAATGTGATGTTGTCTGGCGCCACCCTTATGATGAGTGGTTTTTACGAGGAGGATGTGCCTGCCATCCGTCAGTGTGCCGAGGCTTTGGGACTCATTTACTGCAGTCATTGCTCGCGCAACAACTGGGTGGTGATTCGTTTTCGTAAATTTTAGTCTTTGTCTCCGTTACACACCCTAATTAGTGTAATTATTATATTGAATAGAGTATGGCACGCCATTTAGATCATAAGTCCCTTGTCGCCCTCGTTCATGTCATCATTCTGCTCATCAAGGCTGATCATGTGATAGATGTCAACGAGGTGCAGAAACTCACGGAGCTGGAGCAGCTCTACGGCTTCGACCGAAGTGTGATGGCCGAAGCCCAACGTCTCACGTTTGCTGAGGCTGTGAGCCGACTTTCGCTCCTCGATGCACCGATGCGTCAACAGATCAAGCATTCTTTAGTCGAATTGGCTGGAGCCGATCGTCAATGCGTTCCTGACGAAGCTTTGCTGCTTGTAGCCTTGCGTTACTGTCTTGACCAGCCTGATGACATCGATTGCGAACTCCTTCCCAATCCTTATCCTGCTGAGTCTTCCAGTCCTTACGTGCTATATATAGAGAATGAGTCCGATGCAGGTGCTCATGCTCAACTGCAACGAGATCAACGTCTGATTCGTCTCTCTCTTCAGCAATATGGCTTTCGTCTGCTCTACATTGAGCACCTGGTCTCTCAACTCTCCCTGCTCGACCAGCCCATGCTTCTGAAAGTCCTAGGTTACATGGCACCAGAATTCGACGACCAGCAGTTGCAGCAAATCTACCAGCGGATGCTTCAGATGGATACTTCCTCCTTCTGTTCGCATGTCTTGGTGCGTGGCTTGCAGCTCACCTCCATTCGCCAAGCAGGACCTTCTCTGCTTTTTCACATCGGGCCGGCTTACTTGCGCATAGGAGTGAAGGAGGGCGTATTGCCTGTCATACAACGTTTCCTGGATGAGTATGGCCTTCGTGTCAGTCCTGGTTCCATCGTGCCCCTGCTCAGCGTCGATGCAGACAAGGGGAAACTTAAGTATGATGGCTACTTCAAGTCTTTTTTCGACCTTTTGGTCAAGGCAGAGCCTAAGGAGAGTCACATGGTGGTGTGGCCAATGAAGTCGGAGTTTGAGTTTCCGGGAGTGAAGCGCACACTTCGTCTCAATCAGCAGGAGGCTAGCTTATACACTTTGATTCTGGAATATAACTATGCGCATGGGTGCAAGGGACTTCCTCTTTGCTATACGCCTGAGCAGCGAAACATAGAGTCACTCTACCGTCGCATCTATTGTCGTAAGAAGTTCGTAGAGACAGCCGACGTCATATTTCCCGACAATCTTGCTCCCATCCGTGCCAAGATTGAGCGAAAGATGCGTGAACAGCTCTCGGGTTTGAGCAACCTTGAGGACTTTATACCACACAACGATGGTCGTCAGGGTTACTACCGTATCTCGGCTTTGTCGCGCATGGTTCGAATCAAACCAGATAATCGCTCAGAGGCTGTTGACGTTGGCGAATACAAGTGGTGATTCCTGTGTCGGACAACTTTGCCCTTATACTGTCCTTGGGTAGTCTTTTTTTATTGACAACATTGTCAGCAGATTCTTGGTTTGAAGAAAAGGTCCTATCTTTGCACCACCAAAAGAGAACGAGTCAACTACTCCGACTCATGGTTTAGATCTTTTCTTACATTGTTCAACTTAATACCAATACAACTATGAAAAAGCTGACTAAATCGAACAACAAGTCACTGTGTGGTGTATGTGCAGGCATTGCAGAGTATTTCGACCTCGATCCCACGCTGGTACGTGTAGGCTACCTCGCCCTGAGCTTCTTCTCAGCCTCATTCCCCGGCTTGCTGCTTTACATCGTCTTAGCATTAGTGATGCCTAAGCCCGAGTACGCATGAGTTTCTGGATATTCAAACCCCTCAACTCACATATCAAATTTCTCAAACCCTTCAAACCACACAACTCTTCAACCTCACCAAACCTCTCAAACTCTATAAACAACATGATACTCTCCACAACCCAAACCCTTCAGGGCCACAACATACTTCAGTATTATGGCATAGTGACAGGCGAAACCATCATTGGTGCCAACTTTGTCAAGGACTTTTTTGCCAGCATCACAGACGTGTTCGGAGGACGCTCTAGCAGCTACGAAGGCGTGCTTCGCGAAGCCAAGGATGCAGCAATGAAGGAGATGCAGCAACGCGCAGAGCGTCTAGGCGCTAATGCCATTGTGGGCATCGATCTTGACTACGAGACTATCGGACAGAATGGCAGCATGCTCATGGTCACAGCCAGCGGTACAGCCGTTCGCATCGATTAGCAGTTAACAGTAAACAACGAATATTTAATAATTAATACCTTACAGACTCATGGCAAATCAGAAAACACCCCTCGTAGCTCGTCCAGGTTTTTGGATCAGCGTAGCCTGTGTCATCTTCGTCATCATCACTCTCTCGGCCTCGTGTACTGTAGTCGATTCTGGAGAGATTGGCATCAAGTTCCACAAATGGTCAAGCAATGAGCAGGATTATGGAGGAGTGGAAGGTACCTGCAAGGGATGGGTCTTCTTTAACCCCATCACATCCAGCGTCTTCACCTATCCTACCTACATCCAGCGCAAGAACTATGAAGCATTCAATGTCAATGCTAAGGACGCCTCGGTCTTCTCGATGGACCCTACCATCGCCTATCGAATCAATCCAGAGAAAGCTTGCGACATTTTCACCAAGTACCGTAAAGGCATTCTGGACCTTGAGAATGGCTACATTCGCACCTGCATCTATGAGGCTTACCGCACTTGTGCTAACCAATACTCCAGCGATTCATTGATGTCAAATCGTGCCAACTTCGAGCGTGACGTCCGTGCCCGTCTCGAATCCAGTCTTATGGACGAAGGCTTCATCGTTGAGGAGTTCACCTCGCAGATTACCCCACCTGAGTCGCTCGCTCAGATGATTAACGAGAAGAATGCTGCTGTGCAGTCAGCCCTCAAAGCCGAGAACAAGGTCAAGGAGGCCGAGGCAGAGGCCAAAATCAAGATAGCCGAAGCTAAAGGTGCTGCTGAAGCCATGCAGATCAAGGCCGATGCCGAAGCTTACTACAACCGCACCATCGCAGCCTCACTCTCACCACTCATCGTGCAGGAGGATTGGATCGAGAAGTGGGATGGCACCGTGCCAACAGTGGTGGGTGGACAGAACATGATGTTCGATATGTCAAAGTTCACCAACAGTAAGTGATCATAGCAGATCAGTTTGCAACCACCTCGATACGCGACGTCCCGGTATTGCCATTCTTCAGCACGCGTATTTGCGTAGTGATACGCTCTGACATGGTGTCCGTATGCGAGATGACACCCACCTTCTTGCCTTGAGCCGACTGCATCATGGAGAGGGCGTCGATCACCTCACTCAAGGTGTCGGGGTCGAGTGTGCCAAAGCCCTCGTCAATGAAGAGATTGCCAAACGAGGTGTTGCTTGAAGAGAGTGCCGAGAGACCTAGTGCCAGGCCGAGGCTGACGATGAACGTTTCGCCACCCGAAAGCGAGGTGGTGTCTCGTCGATCGTCAGCTCGGTCATGGTCGATGACACGCAGAGCCAGCGAGTTGCGCACTTGCTCCAGTTCATAGCGGCTGTTGAATTTGCGAATTTCAGCATTGGCATGTTCCACCAGGAAGCGAAGCGTATAGCACTGGGCAATCTTTCGTAACGTGCGTCCATCAGTGCCTATGGCCGAGGTTATTGCTGAGACATCCTCAAACCTCTCCTTGGCATGCTGCCAAGCTCCGGCCAGTTCACCGAGTTCACGCAGGGCATCGGTGTGCTGACGCTCTTTGGCCTTCATGGCCACAAGTCGTTCTTGCTGGCTTGAATCCTTCAGTTGGCGAAGCTGCTCAGCCAATTCCTCGGCCGTGGAGGCTGGACGAATGACCTGGTGACTGGTTTGTTCTGCCTGAATGTTTTGAAGTGTGGTGCGCGCCACAGTCACTGCCTCCTGGCGTCGGCTGACTTCGGCACGCAACTCATTCCAGTCTTCGGTCAGTTCAGCGAGTTGTGCAATATCTTCGATACTGAGCTTCTCAGTCTTGTCTGCATTGTACTGCTCAATCCATGTCTTCAGCTTTGTCCTGGCATCCTGACAGGCTTTCTCCTCTTGCTCCTGCTGCTTTGACTTGGCTTGCAGTTGTCCTGATTGTTCACCCAGCTTGAGTTGCGATTCTGCTATCACTTTTTTCTGTTGCTCCACTTTCGCCACTGATTGCTGGTGGATAGTTTGCAGTTGCTTCTCCAGAGCGTCAGGACTCTGGCCATCCAGTAACTGGCTGCATTGTTGCTTCAATGCCTCGAATGCCTGGCTTGCTTGCTGGCAAAGTTCGGTGGCAGCCAGCATTGCTTCCTTTCGCTCCTGTGCCTGTTGCCTCAGGTTTTCGGTCAAAGCACTCAACTGCATCAGAGCCTCATTGGCGCAACGATGCTTCTCCTCGGATTTGTGCAGCAGGTCGGAGGCCTTTTCGTCATATTGGCTTTTAGCATTGGCTGCTTCGTCTCTTTCCTGACGCAGATTCATGATGGTTCGCTGCTGTGCATTGTAGGAGTCAAGCGCCTGTTGTGCCTGTTGCTGCATGGTGCTGAGCGCAGGTTCCAATAATAATAGTTGCTCCTCTTGCTGCGGCCAATCGGTGTGATGCTGGATCAGTGTTCGCCATTCTTCTGCAAGCTGGATATGAGAATGTCCCAACCGTATCATTTCTGCAGCCACACTTTCGAGCATTCCGTCATTAGCGGCTTTGGCTTGGGTCAGTGTTGTGTGTGTGTCACGCTGTTCCTGTAGTTGTTTGCGCTTGGCTTTCAGGTGAATCTGCAGCTGATCCAGGACTTGCTCGAACTGACCCTCGGCTTCGTAGGGATGGTGCACAGCGCCACACAGCGGACATGCCTTGCCTTCTTGCAGGTGGCTGCGATGCTGTTGCCATTGTTCGCTGTTCATCAGCGTCAGGGCCTGCTGCTCGATCTCCACGTCGCGTTCCAACTGTTCAAGTGTGAGGCCATCCAGTTGCTTTGTGATTGCCTCATTCTTCTGAGTGAGACGTTGTTGCAGTTGCCTTTTTGCTTCCTGTTCTATCTCACATTCTGTCAAGTTACGCACTATGCGGAGAGCGTCCTTCAACTCCTGCATGTCACGGTCAGCCTGTGTCTTAGCAGCTTGCAGCGTCTCGATTTGTATCTCTCTGTTCACAGCTTCGGCTTCAGTGAGGCGGAGAGTGGCTTGGTCGAGTGATTGTTTCAGCTGTTTTTTCTTCTCACGAGTCTGTTCTTCGAGCTCTTGATAAGACTTTGCGGTGGCCGTCACCATTTCTTCGGCTTTCTTTACCTGTGCTTGGTTTTGGGCGAATGCCTGTGTGGCTTTGTCCGAAGCCTCATTGTTTGTTTTCAGTAGTTTCTGCTTCTCGACCAGCACCTTGCGCTCATTTTCCATCTGTATGTTCAACTCTCGCGCTTGTCTGATCAAAGGTGCTTTCTGCTCGATGTGTTGTAGTGCCTCAGCTGCTGTGGCTTGCAGTTGTGTGAGCGTCTCTGTCTGACTCAAGAGTTCTTGCTGGCGATCCTCGATGTCGCTCTTCAGCAAGGAGAGCTGAGCCATAAGTTCCTTGGACGTTGTCTCATGCTGTTGAGCTTCGCGGTGATAGGCTACCGCTTCGTTTGTGGCATCGTGCAGACGGAGTTTTTCTTGCTGAGCTGCCATGCTTTCCAGGTGTGTTTGTGCTTCGGCGAGCTGCTGTTCTCCAGTGGTAAGACGCTGTTGCAGCTGAGCTTCGTCGGCATACCACCTGATCTGCTGGTTCAGCTTCTCCAGTTGCTGCTTCAGCTGTTCCTCAGCTTGCTCAAGTGACAGAATATCAGCATGCAGCTGTTCCAGTTCTTCGGCTGGCAGCAGCTGACGGTTGAGTGCTTCGTTGTTGGCTGAGAGCTGCACGTACTGCTCCTTTACCGAATCCAGTTCCTGTTTGATGCTTCTCACAATGCGGGCATAGAGTTCCTGACTTCCCACCAGTTTCTCGAGCAGTTCGAATCGCTCCTCTTCCGAATCAGAGAGGAACTTGGCGAACGAGCCTTGTGCTATCAACACCGTGTGCAGGAACTGCTTGAACTCCAATCCTATGATGTGCGTTGGCAGGTCCTCCCATTGGCAGGCTTCTTCGTGCATGAGGCCATCTGCCGAGCGGTTGAGCCGGTAGAGGGCAGTGGTTGCGTCGCCGTATTTGGTCAGTCGGAACTCCACGCTCCATTCGGCCCTATACACTTGCCCGTTGTTGGCTTGGAAGGTGAGCTTGCTGTAAGCCTGCTTCTGGCCTCGTGTCAGGATGTTGCGGCAATCCAGGGGCGAGAGCTTGATCTCCTTCACGGTTTCGCCGTCCACCGTACGGATGCGACCACGCTCACCCTTGCGATGTGGATAGCGTGGAGCCATGCCATAGAGGGCAAGACAGATGGCATCGAGTATGGTCGATTTGCCGCTGCCCGTGGCTCCTACAATACTGAATATGTGACTGTCCTTCAACACACCTGACTCGAAATCTATTGTGTTCTGGCCTTCGAGCGAAGCCAGGTTCTGCATCTCCAGTTTTAGCAGTTTCATTAGCTCATCTCCTCTTCGTTGTTTCCTGTCTTTGCCTGTTCAATGATGCTTCGCAACATCTCGAGCTGGCGGTTGTTCATCTCTGTATGCATTTTGGCACGATAGCACTCCTGCAATGATTCCATTGGATCTCGGTTCAGTACGTCATCCACAGAGGTGATCGTCATTCCGTCGTTCAGAGTGCTGAGGCCCAGGTCGGGAATCACCTGTTGCAGACGGCACAGCACGGCATTCTTCCCAGCCAGCGCTTCGTCAATGGCCTTACGATCCTCGGGCTTCACATGTTCCATGCTAAGTTTCAGTTCCAGGTAGATGCTGTCCTCGCCTAATGCTTCGTCTGTGCGGTCAGGCAGCTGCTTGATCAGTCGCTTCAGTTCGCTCAGTGTGGCAGCTCCCTCCTTGGGCAGAGTCATCAGCCGATGCTGCGGTTCATACTCGAGGAAGGTGACTTGGGCCTTGCCCTCCTGACTGATGTCTATGAGGTCCACGCCATGATGGTAGTCACACTCAGCAAACGACATGGGTAGGGCGCTTCCTGTGTAACGAGCCCAGTCGGTGTTCCAGATGTGCTGACGCTTGTGGATGTGGCCGCAGGTGAAATAGTCAGGGCGCACATCCCAGTCGGCCATATCTACTTGTTCCAACCCACCTATTGCAATGCGCTCCGATGAGTTGCGTGCAATGTCGGCTCCCGTGGCATACATGTGTGCCATCAGCACTAATGGACACTCAGGATAGGACGCTCGAGCTTGCTTCAATACACTGCTGAGCAATTGCGACACCGCTTGCGAGTAGCTGCCACCCACAGCAATGTCGGCACGACAGTAGGGCACGGCAGCCACAATGACCTGTTCACCCTGAGCCGAATGCAGAGGAATGATCAGGTTGTCGCAATCCACCTCCCAGTACCCCTCCTCACCGTTGTCTACCCAACGACGATGCACCATGCCTCGTGTCTCCACTCCATGTCTGTGCAGCAGGGCACGCGGAGCCTCCAGCCGGTGCGACGAGTCGTGGTTGCCTGCTGTTATCACTACCTGCAGCGAGGGCAAAGCTGCTGTCACGTCGGCCAGAAACTCATAATACAGAGCCTGTGCCGCTGCCGAGGGGTTGCCATGGTCGAACACGTCACCTGCCACCAGCAGGGCGTCGGCTTGATGGTGTTGCAGCTGCTCTTGCAGCCAATGCAGGAAGTGTCGTTGTTCGGGCAGTCGGTCTATGCCATGGAAGAGGTTGCCCAGGTGCCAGTCGCTTGTCGCTATCAGTTTCATGATCGTAGTGTTTTCATTAACGAGTGCAAAGATAGGACAAATTTGGCACCTGTGCAAACATCTGTAGTTTTTTTATCCATAATTGTGTCATATTGTAAACTGTGTCTGTCAGAATCCACTGATTTTACCCCCGATTATCCGTTTTTTCTCTTGCTTTCTTGGCCGTTTTGCAAAAACTCCATACTTTTGCACCATGATATCAAAATAATATCATTTCGTAATTGCATTATTAACCCTTTAATTATCCTTTAAATTATGGAAAAGAGTAAAGAATTTGAGTTTCATGGTGGGTCGATGAACGGCTTCCTGATGTTGTTTATTGTGCTGGCCATGATTGTTGGCATGGTTTACTGCTTTGTACTGGGCATTGAAGTTCATGGTGGCTGGATCGTCCTCGCCCTTCTGCTGCTGATTGGCTGGATCATCGGTCTTTGTGGTTTCTCGATGCAGGAGCCGAACGAGGCCAAGGTACTCACTTTCTTTGGCAAATATGTCGGCACCTTCCGCGCCACCGGTTTCTACTGGATCAACCCATTCATGAGCGTCAAGAAGGTCAGCCTCCGTGCCCGCAACTTCAATGCTGAGCCTATCAAGGTCAACGACAAGGCTGGCAATCCTGTGATGATCGGTTTGGTCGTTGTATGGCGCCTGAAGGATACCTACAAGGCCATTTTCGACATAGATACCGAGGTGGCCAATGCCAACACAGTGGGTGGAGCAGCCGGATTGAGAATGAATAAGTTCGAGAAGTTCGTAGCCGTGCAGAGCGATTCTGCCCTGCGTCAGGTTGCAGGCATGTATGCTTACGACAATGATGGCAACGACGCAGTGGAAGTGACCCTGCGCAGTGGCAGCGAGGAGGTCAACGAGGTGCTCCTGGCCAAACTCAACGAACGTCTGGAGCAGTCGGGCCTTGAGGTCACCGAAGCACGTATCAACTATCTTGCCTATGCTCCTGAAATCGCCGCTGTGATGCTCCGTCGTCAGCAGGCAGCCGCCATCATCACCGCCCGTGAGAAGATCGTGGAGGGTGCCGTATCAATGGTCAAGATGGCTCTCGACAAGCTCTCTGAGGAGGAGATCGTGGAGCTCGACGAGGAGAAGAAGGCAGCCATGGTGAGCAACCTGCTCGTAGTGCTCTGTGCCGATGAGCCTGCTCAGCCAGTCATCAACTCGGGTACTTTGAACCACTAAACCATCATAACCTCAAAACCTCAAAACCTCCCAATCTCATAACCTCATAACCTCCCAACCTCATAACCTCATAACCTCATAACCTCCCAACCTCCCAAACAATGAAAAAGCTTTTCAGCTACTTCATCTCCATCTTCTTGCTGGCTGTAGCGGCTTCGGCTGTCAAGTATTTCTGTTTCGGTTCAGTGGAGAGCATCTGGACATCGATCACCTACTATTTTGTACTTTTCACACTGATTGAGCTTTTCCGTTGCTGGTTCAAATATCGCAACCGTAAGAACCGCGAGAAATTGAACATGACGGAGAGCGAGGAACAGAATGCTCTCGTAGATAGTTTGAAGGCTCAGATCAAGCCATTCAAGATAGGTGAGGCTGATTCAAAGAATGTAGAATAAACACACTTTGCCTCTATGAACAAGTACTTATCCCTCACGCTCAAAGTCCTTCTGGTGCTCGCTGCCCTGGCCTTTTGTCATTGGCTGTCGTGGGACCATGATGAGCCATTCTTCAGATTAGGTTCAAAGGATATTTCTACTGTAGCTTGCATCCTTATAGGAGCTCTCGTATCAGTCTTGTGCCGTAAAAACTCAAAGGTGTCGCTTTGGTATAGCAAATATGAGCAAGCAATACGTTCCAAAGCATTCTTGCTGATCTCGCTTACGTTCCTGACCGTGCTGTTTGCCTGCGTGCTGCTGAGCGGAGGGCTGAGTGAGGTGCCTCTCCCTAAGCTCATCATCTACATTTTGGCATTCTTGTTCTTCGGCGGTACGCTGATCTATTTCTTATGGACGATTTTTGGCCCCAAGAAAGCACCTCAGTACGATACCGATTCGCAGTACCTCTACATCCTGTACAAATTCAACCGTACGCCAGTGGAGTGGAAGCACATCACCCATTTCAGCATCGAGGATGTCAGAGAGACTTCGAGCCAGAAGTTCATAGCTGTGCACATCGACAATGCCGAAGAGCTGATGGCCAATGAGACAGGAATGCTGAAGCGCAAGGGATATGAGATGTTTATTCCGAAGTATGGCACCCCCTATTTCATCCCCACCGAGCGTTGCGTGCTCACTCCCCAGCAGTTGCTCGATCAGCTCAATCAGGAGCTCAGCCGGCATAAGCACTCATCATAAACCAATAACCTCAAAAAATCTCACCCCCCAATGGTTTACCGTTCACGAATCAGCGTACTCTTGTCCGTCATTATCATCGGCATAATGGGCGGCACGCTCGGCTTCATGATTTATCATCTGGTCAGCGATCCGTTCGAAAAGAGGCTGTTCGCAGTCGCATGCATCTCGATCCTCGAACTGTTGGTCGCCTGCCTGTTAGTAGGAGGGATGTTCTACAGCACCCGCTACATCATCGAAGGCACCAAGCTCGAAGTGAAGGTAGCCATCCTGCATTTTGGCGAAGGCGATCTCACCAAGCTTGAGTCCATCACCCCCACACGCACCCTCCTCAGCGCACCGGCATGTTCGCTCAAGCGCATCCGGCTGGACTTCAATGATGGCACCATCATGGTAATTTCACCCCGGCGCCAGTCAGAATTCCTTGACCAGATCAGGAAGATCAACCCCAAAGTTCACATTGACGAAACCCTTAATTAATTTAGATTGATATGAAAAAGATTTTTGCTCTAATAACCGTAGCCCTCACCCTCGTATCCACAGCTATCGCCCAGCCGAGTGCCGACCTCTTCAAGCAGTTAATGCAGCTCTCCGGCCAGATGGAGACACTGTTGGATCAAAGCCCGGAGGAACTCGATCAGCTGGTGATGGTAGCCAAGATGTCCAACCCATCGCTCACCGATGAGGTGGCCAAAACCAAGATGCAGGAGTATCTCAAGAGCCAGTTCTTCGACGACCTCACTGCCCTTGCCCTTCCTTACTACACCTCATTGACCGATGCCGACTGCAAGGTCCTGATCCAGTCACTCGGTACGAAGGAGGTGCAGGATGCCATGAAGCGCATCACCATATCGTCGGCCAAGTCACAGGGCACCATGTCGGCCAGCATCGGCAACGCCATGCAGCAGGTGATGACCGGCACCACACCCGAAGCTGTCGCCTATAACGAAGCTCCAGCCAGCCTCATCCAGAAGTTCAACGAGTATGCCGACCTCATCGCCCTTGAGACCACTATGGACGGTGCCCTCAACAGCGTGAAGCAGCAGATGACAAGCCTCTTGCCCGACAACATGAAGGAGCAGATGGAGAAGACCCTCAAAGGTGCATTCGAATATCTCAGAGGCAGCATCCGACCCATGACCTTCAACCTGATGAGCGAGACGGTCACTGAGCACGATCTCCAGCAATACATCGACCTCTACAGCACTCCTGCCGGTCAGCACATGGTCGAAGGCAACAAGGCAATGTCGAACGATGTGATGAACTTCAGCATGCAGTACCTGCAGAAGATGGCAGAGTTTATGAAATAACTCAACTATACCCTCACAGCAATATGGCCAAAAAAGAAGGAACGACCAAAAGCTTTATCCTACGCGTCGATGGTGCTACGATGGACGCTATCGAGGCATGGGCTGCAGACGAGTTCCGCTCAGTCAATGGGCAGATTCAATGGATCCTGTCCGAGGCCCTCAAGAAAAGCGGCCGTATTAAGAAGACTAAGTCTGCCAAAAGCGCAGACTCTGACGAATCGTCAGCTGAAACATAATCCCTCCCGACTTCTCACTCTTCGTCTGGTGATGCACTGATAGTACTAACTGGGCAGAAGAGTGAGAAATCGTCAATGTGTTAAATTTCTATAAATCTTTCTTGCGTTTTGAACAACCTATTGATAAAAACACTATCTTCGCGCGAAAATTCTGCATTATATCATCTCAATACATATAATAAACTGTTTAATAACTAACAACTTAAATACCCAACTAACACCTATGTACTGGACACTTGAATTGGCCTCTAAGCTCGAAGATGCTCCATGGCCAGCAACCCGCGAAGAACTACTTGATTATGCAAATCGTTCTGGTGCACCACTTGAGGTAATTGAGAATCTCCAGGAGATGGAAGACGAAGGCGAGATGTACGATTCAATCGAGGATTTGTGGCCTGACTATCCACAAAAAGATGATTTCTTTTTTAATGAGGAGGAGTATTGATAGCTCTATAACTATTTAATCGCTTATATATCAGCAAGATGAATTTAGATAATAAATTTGTCTTGCTGGTTTTTTATAGCCTCAAATGGTCTGGTTTCTTTGCTCTATTTAGCTTTTTTAACCCCTATTTTTTGTTTCTTTGTCTTATTTCCCTATCTTTGCATCGTCATCCGACATATCGAAAGTACGTACAAAGATAGTAGGGAAATAATAAGAGTATTCACAATTAACAAAGAAACCATAATATGGGAAGACCAAAAAGAACGTGCCCATTGGGCAAATATAGGCTTCGTGCTTTTAAGTCGGCTGATAAGGAGAATTCCTTCAGCATTGAATTGGAATATACCTGGAATGGTAGTATCATCCGTAAGGCTACG
>JAZQQU010000062.1:0-181843 GCA_045629225.1 Bacteroidales bacterium
GCAGGTTACATACGCGTTACTCACCCGTGCGCCGGTTTCTCCCCGAAGGGTTCTCCCTCGACTTGCATGTGTTAGGCCTGTCGCTAGCGTTCATCCTGAGCCAGGATCAAACTCTTCGTTGTTCTTTTTTATCTTCAGATCCCAAGCTGACGCTTGAGAGACTTGACAAATGAATTCGGAAGACTTGTACCCGGCAATTCAAATTCGGAAATTTGACGGTAAAGCTTTTGTAGATATCCCTCAGGAAAGGGACATCTCTGCACTTGCTCTACCCAAGTATGTACTTGCTATATCGTTTCTGTTATTCCGCTATACATATTATATATTATATAGGGAACTTCAGGTTGTTGTTTCAATTTCTCATCATTTCAAAGAACTTCGCTTTCCCTTCATCATGCTGCAGAATGTAGCGTTCTTCCGTTTTAGCGGGTGCAAAGATAGAGGATTTTTCGCCGCATTCCAAATATACCCAACACTTTTTATCGGTTTTGGCAAAAAACAAAGCAAAAACGATTATTTTGAAAGACTCACTTAGCAGAATAGAGTGTTGACAACTCAAAAGAATGCTAATAAACCACCCTCGTCCCAAACTGTTGTGGCGAGGGTGGTTCACTATTTCTCGATTTAGAGGGTTATTATCGACAAGAAAAGTATCAGAGGATGTTTGGAGTATCCCAAGTCTTGGTCTCGATACAGTTGATGGTGACAGCCTGACCACCTACGGTGATGGCAAACTCACCAGCTTCGAGCACCCAGCGACCATCAGCGCCAACGAAGGCTAGGTCAGAGGCTGGAAGAGTGAAGGTGACAGTCTTGGTCTCACCTGGCTGCAACTCAATCTTCTGGAAAGCACGGAGGCGACGACTATCAGGGACGATTGAGGCTACGAGGTCAGAACTATAAAGCAGGACAGGCTCCTTGCCTGCACGGGCACCAGTGTTGGTGACATCGACAGTGAAGGTGAGCTGATCATCAGCCTTGAAATCAGTAGCGACGGCTTTGAGATTGCTATAAGCATAGGTAGTATAGCTCAAACCGAAACCGAATGGCCACTGCTGGGTAACCTTGGCGTCATAGTCGTAAGCACCAGCCATGGTGCTAACCTGCTCGCTGACCTTGAAGTCGTAATTGATAAGCGAGTTGATCTCCTTAGGATAGGTGTAAGGCATCTTAGCGCTGAAGTTGGTATCACCAGCGAGAAGGTTGGCAAGGGCGTCAGCACCATAGTTACCAGGCAGAAGGATATCGACAACAGCCTTGGCCAATGGCTCGATGTCAGAAAGGAGACGTGGACGACCACCATTGATGATAAGTACGATAGGCTTGCTTGTCTTAGCGAGGGCCTTGACGAGGTTACGCTGGTTCTCAGAGAGGGTAAGGTCAGTGAGGTTGCCTGGGGTCTCGCAGTAAGAGTTCTCGCCGATGCAGGCTACGATGATGTCAGCCTTGGCAGCAGCAGAGACCGCCTTCTGGATCTGTGGTTCGTTCTCCTCCCACCAGGCGCCACGCTCCTTGTAAGTCACGCCCTGCTCGAGGAAAACGTTCTTCTGGCCGAACTTATTGGCGAGGGCCTCGTAGATGGTGTTGTATGGCTCGGTGTACTGAGGATCGTCAGTGCCTTGCCAGGTGTAGCTCCAGCCACCATTGAGGCAGCGGATCTGGTTGGCATTAGGACCAGTTACAAGGATGCGCTTACCCTGAGCCAAAGGCAGAAGGTTACCATCATTCTTGAGCAAGACCTCGGTCTCCTCAGCTGCGCGAAGTGACTTCTCAGCGAACTCTGCGCAGCCAAACTGTGGATGATCCTCGATCTTGGTGTCAGGAGCATCGAACAGGCCCAGACGATACTTGAGGCGCAGGATGCGACGCACAGCATCGTCTATACGCGACATAGGTACCTGGCCCTCTTCGACCAGTTCCTTGAGCAGGATGCAGAAATCGACACTGTATGGGTCCATGCTCATGTCAATACCGGCGTTGATGGCAAGACGGATGGCGTCCTTCTTGTCCTTAGCCACCTTCTCGCGCGAGAAGAGGTTGTTGATGTCGGCCCAGTCGGTGATGATCATACCGTCCCAATTGAGGTCCTCCTTGAGCCACTTGGTAAGGTATTCAGCACTGGCATGAACAGGCACACCATTGATTGAAGCCGAGTTGACCATGATGGTCATGGCTCCTGCTCGGATGGCGTTCTTGAATGGCTCGAAATACTTCTCGCGCAGTACAGAAGGCGAGACGTAAGCTGGGGTACGGTCTTTGCCAGTCCAAGGAGCACCATAAGCAAAATAGTGCTTGACAGAAGTAGCCACATGGTTGCCATCGATATGATTGTTGTCAGGACCCTGATAGCCACGTACAGCGGCCTCAACCATGCGAGAGGTCACGATGGCATCCTCGCCATAACTCTCCCAGATACGTGACCAACGTGGGTCACGCCCAAGGTCAATTGTTGGATTATATACCCAAGGACAGTCGGCAGTACGACTCTCGTATGCGCAAATCTCGCTCGAGGTGTAGGCCAAATCGGTATTGAACGAAGCAGCTACGTTGATGTTCTGTGGGAAGAATGTACCACCAGCCACATAGGTGGTGCCGTGGTTATTGTCGAGTCCATAGATGCATGGAATGCCGATGTACTTCATCGAGAGCTCCTGGATCTTAGGAATGATCTGCTGCCAATGCTCTGGGGTGAGTGCATGGCCAGGGGCGTTGAGTATGGAACCGACCTTCCACTTACCGATCATAGAATCGAGTGCTGCCTCATTGAGTGTCCACTCACGGGTCACGTCGTTTGCAAAGATGTCAAGGCCATAGCCACCAATAAGGGCATTGATCTCCTCATCACTCTTGGCCATCATCTCAGCAATTTGCTCATCGCTGCTATTACCAAACTGCGAAAGGACCTGCTTGAGCTTATTACGATCGACCTTAGCTTCGCCCTTGACCTGAACAGAGCCCATGAGGTCGAGGTTGAGCTCGAGCATCTGGCCCACCTTCTCGTCGAGGGTCAGCTTCTTGATCCAGTTATCAACTTGACGCTCGATCTCAGCGTCCTGGGGGATGGCAGGTGATACCTGCGCGGTCTTGCTACCGCCACCACAGCTGGTGAGGAGGGCAGCAGTTGCCATTAAGAATAAAAAATGTTTTTTCATTGTGCTTTATATATAAATAATGTGTATTATTCTGTTGCTTTTTTCAAATAGCGTGGCAAGTCGTGGTATTTCTCATTCATCTGCACCAGTTGCTGCATCTGTTCGGACGTTATCGGGATGATGCCTCGACTCACCTCGTGATACCAACGAAGCAGCGAGCACTCGTAAGCAGAAGTGCGACGATAGGGAAAATGCTGCTCGTTTTCGAGATAGGCAATGAATTGCTGTAGTCCATCATCAAAATCCTTGCAATCCAAAGAGCGAACAGGATTGCCATCTGCATCATATTCTATGCGCAAGGGTATGATGATTTTCTCGTTTTCGACCTTCAATCCCAAGGATTTCTGTGCGATCTCAGCGAAACGCTCGATGACAACATCACGTTGGGCATGGTCATAAGGCACAAAATCCGATAATGGCACACTTATCTCTGTCCAAAGGTTCCAATATCGCATGCTGTTAAGTTTCTTGAACGTCTCTGACCAAGGGAAAGCCTCGAATAGTTCATGATCAAAATCATAACGAATGCCCTGAGAGGTGATATGATAGGATTTTAGACGAATATCTTCGGGGAAGGCCTCCCAAACGCCGTCTGGTTCGACCGACAGTTCTCTATGCCTACGCACCAAAATGACCAAAGCCAAGCCATACTTCAGCAACTTGCTTCTACTGATGCCTATAATCTCACGCATCTCAAGAATCGTTACAGGCTGACGTACGGCGATCTCCTGAAGTGTACGATCCGAGAATAGCGTATGAGGCGGCTTCTGCAATTCTTCAGCGGTCTTTTGACGATATTCCCGCAACTGGTTGAGGAACATCAAGGACTCTTCCTTCTCTTTCAAGTGTTCCGCTCGTTCCTTTGCTGCTGCCTCAGCCTGCTGTTTCCTCCGTCCCTTGACCGTAAAGTCTTCACGTACACTTTCTACAAGCATTGCCGTCTTTCCCAGTCGAAGCACTCCGTTACCCTGCGCAGTCAACTTCAAATGATTATCATCCTTATAATCCACTTCGTAATAACCAAGCTGGAACATTTGGACCAGATAATCACGCCAAACGCGAAACGAAAACTCTCTACCTGCACCATAAGTCTTGAGCAAATGATAACCGCGTTGACGAACAGCGAGCGTGTTCTGACCACGCAAGATAAGAATGGCCATATTAAAACCGATCTGTTCTCCTGTACGAACAATGGCCGAGAGCGCTTTCTGAACTATCTGCGTACCATCAAAACGCATTGGTGGATGCTGACAAACATCACAATTGCCACAGTCATGATCCATCGATTCGTTGAAATAGTTGAGCAAGATGCGACGACGGCAGACCTTAGCCTCCGCATACTCGCGCATACGATCCAACTTCGAGAGCATGATATCTTGCTGGTCGCTTCCCTCACAGAACTTTTGGAGCAGTGACACATCGCCCACATTATAAAACAATATGGTCTCGCAAGGCAAGCCATCGCGGCCTCCACGTCCAATCTCCTGATAATAGCTCTCGATATTCTTGGGGAGATTGTAATGAGCCACGAATCGAACATTACTCTTGTCGATGCCCATGCCGAACGCAATCGTAGCACAAACCACATTTACTCGGTCATTCAAAAAATCATCCTGTACACGGTCACGCTCACTTACTGGCAAAGAGGCATGATAGGCAGCGGCACTGACACCTTTTTTGCGAAGTTTCTGCACCAGTTCCTCCGTCGTGCGACGTGCAAGGCAATATACAATTCCCGCCTCGCCACGGTGCCCGTCAATAAGTGATAAAATGACCTTCAGTTTATCATCTGCAGATAAACCGCAGTGCACATCAAGGCTGAGATTCGGGCGATCGAACGAACTGATGAAGATGCGAGGATCGCGCAAACGTAGTTGATCAATGATGTCATGACGAGTGACCTTGTCAGCTGTGGCTGTAAATGCAGCAACTGGGACATTGGGAAAAACATCTCGCAATTGTCCTAACTGCGCATATTCCGGGCGAAAATCATGCCCCCAGTGTGAGATGCAGTGAGCTTCATCGATAGCAAACAAACTGATTTTGATGTGTTGGAACAAACCCTGCACCTCGGTCAGCAAACGCTCTGGTGAAACATACAGCAACTTGATCTGCCCAGCCAGCAGTTGCTTACGAATTTCATAATCTTCGGAACGGTCTTTGGAACTGTTTAGTGCCGCTGCTGCAATGCCATTGGAACGTAGTGTCTCAACCTGATCCTTCATTAGCGAAAGAAGCGGAGAAACAACAATGGTCAACCCTTCCCGCAACAATGCAGGAATTTGAAAGCATATAGACTTGCCTCCGCCAGTAGGCATCAGCACAAGGCAGTCTTTGTCGACCATTATATGCTCAATAATCTCCTCTTGAAGCGGACGGAAAGCATCATATCCAAAATATTCCTTTAATGTCTGAAGAGGTGTCTTAACCGTACGTTCGGCAGGAATCAGTTTGGCTGACTGCAAAATGTCAGGAACCATATCAATCACACCAGCCACAAGTTTATGATAGAAGCCCTGATATTCTTTGCTCAAAGAGATGACAAGAAACATCTCTCCTTTATTTCGTTCCACGGACTCGACACCATACGATTGCAACAAATGCAAATAGTATGGATCAGTAAGCGAACAATTATATTCGATACCATGATAGGAGAAGAATACGCGGAACTTGACGTATTCATCAACCTCAGAACATACTATGCGCACATGCTCCGGACTTATCAAAGCTAAAGAAATCGTACCATCCTGATACTGCTCTGGAGATATCTTCTTTTCTGCGAAACCCAATAAATGAGCGTGGACATTGTCACACAAAAGTTCGATAACCTTTGCTGTACGTGGGTATGTCCGGACTTTGCGCAAAGTGGAGAACGTCGTATCCTCGCTATGAGAACAATATGGTTGCTCTACAATATCACAAGCCTCTATTACATCGAATAGATTGATGCCTTGAGTAATATCAGCCGGTATCTCTCCAGTCCCCTCAGACATGACAGGCCGAATCCAGCGAGGTGAGCCATCTGGATTGCGCACGATATGATAGCCTGACGCATGCTCTTCGAGAAGCACACCCGCCAGACAACGACCTCCATACTTATATGAATTGGCAAGACAGAGGAAGAGCGCGTTCATGCCTAAACAAGATGCTTGATGGTGATCTCATCAGGACAAAGCTCTGCAATATACTCCACCAACAGGCGACGATGGCATTGTTCAGGAGTCTCCTCGCTACAGAGGAAACAGGCTCCGTCAAATTCATCCAAGCTATACTGGTTGGCAATACGACGCATGTTGAGAAGCGATCGATAGATGGTTTCGTATTCCTGCCACGTCACTGCCTTGTCATGCCACTGATCCAGCAGTTCTTTGGTTGGAGCAAAATCGACAATATGATCATAGCCAATGCCACAAATCTGACGAACAAAGTACGCCAAATCCTTACCCTTGGCAAAGCCTGCCAACTGGCTGGTATTGTTGATGCGCACGTCAATCAAACGCTTGACTTTGTTGCATTTTAACAGTTCAAAAAACTGTTCGGCAGATTTCTTGGTAAAACCGATGGTAAAAAGTGTAATCATAGGTATAGGGGGGAAAAGTTGATCAAGCATATTCTGATTCAAGAGTCAGTTCAGACTTATACCCGATAGACTTATTCTTCAAACGATATGCATCACGAATCTGGTACTCCTCGGTATATTCGCCAAAGAGCAAATCGACCTCAGGAAGTTTTCCTTTCAACACATATTCAGCCACCATTTTATCTTGCAACTGCTTATGACTGGCAGACTCGCCCTTCGACAGGATATGACGCACATCATAGCCATTCTCATAGAAATAACGGGAAACCAATGAGAACCGATGACACTCCAAAGGATCAGCCTCACTGCACATCAATGCAATGTGAAAACCTTTGGACAAACCATTGTTCACACGATTTACGCCTTGCAAGAAAGCTGGTGTCTTTGCAGCTAATTCAAATACTACTTGATTTTCCGGGAATCCGGCACCAAGCAGATTATCATAGTCATACGCGTCAGAACGACGAGCACCAAATTCTGCACCAAAAGGCAAATAGGCAATACCATTTCGTTTCAGTACAGCGCCCATAGCCTCGGCATTGAACTGTGGGGTAAATTTACTATAAGGAACACTTCGCACATCTACAATACAATCTATCTCGAAGGAATGTATTTCCTCCAAGAATTCCTCTATGGTCTGGTTGGAATGTCCGACGCTGTAGATACGCAGAGATTTATCAGTACTCATGGTTTCTGAATGGCTAAGCAAGCAATATATTTACCGCAATAATAGTAACAATTTCCCAACTTTCCAAATAATCCTACTATTATTTTAATATAGGGGAATAGGAAAGTCAGGAAATTGACTATTTGGCAAGTTGCCTTGCCACTTTAGAGTTATTGCATTTCGTATGCAACAGTTGCCTTGATATCCTGCGATGAGGTACCGATCAGGAAGTTGAACTTACCTGGCTCGGCACGCCAAGCCTGTGCGTCGGCATCGTAGAACTGGAAGGCGCGTTCATTGAGAGAAAGGCTGACGATCTGTGTTTCGCCTGGCTGAAGGAAGACCTTCTGGAAGGCTTTGAGCTCCTTGACAGGGCGGTCAACGCTGGCCTTGACATCCTGCACGTAGAGCTGGATGACCTGAGCACCTGCGCGACTACCGGTGTTCTTCACATCGACGGTGACGGTTGGCAGGTTGCCCGACATCTGACATTTGGCATTGGCTACCTCGAAGGTTGTATAGCTCAGACCATGACCAAATGGGAAGAGAGGCTGAAGCTTCTGCTTGTCGATCCAACGATAGCCTACGTAGAGGCCCTCATCGTAATAAATGTCCCAAATGTTGGGCACGGTATCAGTGCGAGCGATGCCTGGGTAGCGACGTGGGTCAGCCACTCGCTGCTTACCCTCCTTAAGCACAGGAGCGTGAACAGAGCACTGGTCGAGCGAAGCATACCAGGTCATAGGCAAGTGGCCCGATGGATTCTGGTCGCCGACGAGCACAGCAGCAAGCGAAGTACCTGCCTCTGAACCGAGATACCAGTCCTGCACAATGGCAGGTACCTTCTTAACCCATGGCATAGCTACTGCATTACCAGAGATGTTAACTACTACGAGGCGAGGATTAGCCTCAGCCAATGCCTCAATGAGCTCGTCCTGACCATATGGCAAGCCGTACTGTGTACGGTCAGTACCCTCGGCATCCATGTGGTCGGCCTTGTTGAGACCGCCAATAAAGATCACGACGTCAGCCTTCTTAGCCTTCTCAACTGCCTCGGCAGTAAGCTCAGCAGGAGTACGGCTATCGTTGAGGTTCTGGCCAGTAGTGACGCCATTATACTCGCCACCTGGGTCGCCTACATAACCACGAGCCCACTCTACCTTGGTTCCGGTCTTTGCCAGACGAGCCTTGAGGCCATCAAGTGGAGAAACCTCATAGCGAGCCTTGAGCGATGAAGAACCACCACCCACGGTCATCATCTTAACTGCGTTCTCACCTACGACAAGGATGTTCTTTATGCTGCCAAGATCGATAGGAAGCAATGGGTCAGCCACCTGCTTCTTACCCTGCATCAACGGATTATTCTGAAGGAGCACAATGCCCTCAGCACCCACGTTGATAGCAGTCTGCACATGCTTCTCGCTATTGAGCGAACCGAATGGACGATTAGGATTCATAGTGGTGCGGAAGATCAGTCGAAGCACACGACGAACCTTGTCGTTAAGTTCCTCCTGTCCTACCTTACCCTCCTCGATGAGCTTGAGATATGGAGTAGCCATGAGGTAGTTGTCATAGGCATTGGTGAGGCCCATCTGGAGGCCGTCGGTCCAGGTGCCATACTCCAGGTCGAGGCCGTTATAGATTGCCTCCATGGTGCTTTGGGTGCCGCCCCAGTCAGAGATGATGGCACCGTCGAAACCCCACTCGCCTTTCAGAACCTCATTCATTAGATATTGGTTGTGACAAGCATGCTGGCCACGGAAGAGGTTGTAACCACCCATGAGAGTCCACGCTCCACCCTCCTTGATGGCTGCCTCGAAGGCTGGAAGGTAGATCTCGCGCAAGGTGCGCTCATCGACATTGGCATTACTCTGGTAGCGCTCATGCTCGTTGTTATTGAGGGCATAGTGCTTGACACACACAGCCACACCCTGCTGCTGCACGCCCTTGACGTACTGCACACCCATGCGACCTGAGAGGTATGGATCCTCGCCCATGTACTCGAACGAACGACCATTCAGTGGAGTACGGCAGATGTTGACACCAGGACCGAGCAATACGGCCTTCTGACGATAGCGAGCCTCCTCACCGATGGACTGGCCGTACGCCAGAGCGAGCTCAGGATTCCAGGTAGCTGCCAGACAGGTCAGAGCAGGGAATGCAGTACAAGAGTCATTGGTACAACCAGCCTGATTCCATTCGTCCCAAAGCACGTCAGGACGAATGCCGTGAGGGCCATCGGTACACCAGAGTTCAGGAATGCCAAGACGAGGCACGCCTGGACTCGAGAACTTAGACTGAGCGTGGATTACACCGATCTTCTCGCGCAGGGTCATTCGGCCGAGTGCATCCTCGACACGCTGTTCAATGGGTTTGGTGGCATCAAGATACAGAGGCAACTGCTGTGCGGAGGCAGAACCAGCCGCCATGGCAGCAGTAGCTGCTATATATAAATATTTAAATGTATTCATAGGTAATAAATAGGATTTACTTCTTCTGGAACACTCTGACATAATCTACCTTCATTGAGACAGGCAGAGCCGACTCGTCGACACCTTTGTATCCGCCCCAGTCGCCACCCCAAGCCAGGTTGAGAATTACGTAGAATGGGGCGTCGTAGGGCCAATCGTCCTTGCCAAGGCCACGATTCTGGTAATAGAGCTGCTGTTTGCCATCGACGTAGGTGCGTATGTAGTCAGGCGTCCATTCGATGGCATAGAGATGATAAGAACCTTCGGCTCCAGCGCAATACATCTCGTGGGTGACCTGCGTATTGTTGCTGTGCACATGGGCATTGGCATGCAGGCTCGAAGATACACGATTAGGATCTGCACCTACTTCCTCCATAATATCGATCTCTCCATCTGCTGGCCAAGAATGGAAGTTGACAGGCATCATCCAGAATGCTGGCCATGTACCCTTGCCCGAAGGCAGGTTGATCGAAGCCTCGATGTAGCCATAACGCCAACCCTGAGTACGCTTGGCGTAGATACGACCAGAATAGATCTTGCCACTCTCCTTGAAACAGTTGATCGAGAGAATGCCGTTCTTGACAGTTACAACTTCCTTGCCATTAGGCGATGAACCAGCCACATAATTCTGAAGCTCATTGTTCACCCAGTGATCACGCTGTACCTCATAGACCCAATCGGACATGTTAAGCTTATCCTCCTCGAACTCATCGTGCCATACGAGCTGGTACTCGTCACCATTATCCAAGGGACAAGTGATAGCAGGACGCTCAGCGCCAGCCTGGACGACATCGATGAATTGGCGAGTCTGGCCAGAACGTATAGTTACCTGGCCCTTTCGCTCTGAGAATTCTTTATTGGCAGGAGCCGAGACAGTAACATTGCCCCCATTGCCATGCGAAGGAGTCACAGTGATCCAAGAGTCGAGAGTAGAGGATGTCCAATCACCTTTGAGCTTGACAGCTACGTTGAAGTCACCACCCTCAGCAGGGATGGTAAGAGTCTCAGTGGTATCAGCGCCAACAGCAGGCTCATCGTCACCGCCACCGCAAGAGCAGAAGCTGATGAGAGCTGAGAAAACAAGGAGAAAATGTAGATATTTCATTGGTCAGAATGTAAAGTTTTTTTGATACGCTATAAGTATCGACTTTCAGGATATAAAAATGACAGCCCCATGCATCCCATAAGGAGCAGCATAGGGCTGCCGTTTGATTTACCGAGAGAAATCTTGTAATTACTGCTTAGGTTCGAGGAGATACTGCCATGCAATACCGCCATTCCAGATCACGAGCTTAATCTGGCTTGCAGAGATTGCCTGTACGTGATACTCTGGGTTGTTCCAAACGTCGTCATTAGCGATGTATGGGAAGTATGGATTAGAGCCGAGGTTGAGAACCAGCTCGTCATCTACTTCTGACATGCTCCAGTTAGAAGTCTGAACCCCGTCAACCTTCACGTTGTAATCCTGATCGTCACCAAGGTAGTTGGCATCCCAGCCATTAACCTTTACGTCCTTGTTAACGTAGATCACACCGCTTTCGCCTGGATCCATTGAATAGGTACCATCAGCGCCGAAGGTCAGCACGCAGTCATATACGCCCCAATCCTGCTTGTCATATGGAGCAGCACTCCACCAGCCACCAGCATTGCTCATGCTCTCGCCACAGCCAAGGTGACCCTGTACGCCAGCAGCAATCTGCCACTGAGTACCAGTCAGGATAGTCTCAGGAGTCTGAATATCCTTCTTGAGGATGTAGTTCCAAGCAATGCCACCATTCCAGATAGCGAGGGTCATGTGATCCTCGGTAATGTTGAGGATGTGGTACTCTGGATTGTTCCAAACGTCGTCGTTAGCAATGTATGGGAAATATGGATTAGAGCCGAGGTTGAGAACGACATCGTCGAGAGTCCAGGTTGACTTCTGAACACCAGCAACAGGAACGTTGTAGTCATTGCCATCGCCCAGATAGTACTCGCTCCAGCCATTGACGGTAACGTCCTTATTCACGTAGATCACACCGCTAGCGCCTGGATCCATTGAGTAGGTACCATCAGCATCGAAGGTGAGCACACAGTCATAAACACCCCAATCAGCCTTCTCGTTGGCACCAGCGCTCCACCAGTTAGTTGGATTGCCAAGGCTCTCGCCACAACCGAGGTGACCCTGAGCCTCATTGTCGATGCGCCATACACCTGGAAGAATATCCTTGGGCTCCTTAGCACCATCAGCCTCAGTGGTGAGAATGTAGTTCCAAGCAATGCCACCATTCCAGATTACGAGGTTCATGGTCTTAGCAGAGAGACTTACTACCTTGTAACGTGGAGTGTTCCAGATATCATCGTTAGCGATGTATGGGAAATAAGGATTCTCACCGAGGATCAGCCAGAGGTCAGAGCCCTCGAACTCGAAGCTCCACTTAGAAGTCTGCTCGCCAGTAGGAACATTGTAGTCGTTGCCATCACCTGAATAGTAAGAGCTCCAACCATTAACAGTCACGTCCTTGTTGACATAGATAACACCACTCTCACCTGGATCAAGGGTATAGGTGCCATTCTCGTTGAAGGTGAGCTGAGTGTCGTAAACACCCCAGTCAGCCTTGTCATTAGGAGCAGCACTCCACCAGTCGGTTGGGCTGCCAATGCTTGAGCCACAGCCGAGGTGACCAGGCTTAGAGCTGGCAATGTGCCAAGTGCCACCAGTAAGAGCAGCAATCTCCTTAGAGAGATCGAGACGCGTCTCATTAAGGGTGAAAGTTCCAGTGGTGAAATCCTTGCTGACGCCATCACGGCTTGCGATGTAGCACTTGTAGCTATAAGTACCAGCAACGAGGAACTGACGTGAATAACCGTTGGTTGAACTGCGATACTCTTTGTCGCCCTCTGAAATTACCCATACTGGATAAACGCCAGGAGCATCGAGGTTGAAGGTAACGGTGTTGGTCGACTGATCAACATCAACCTTGACAGCCGAGGCATACTGGCTGAGCTGAGGAATGCCGGCCTCGTTCATACCTGGAATCTCCTCTGGCGAGCAGGCTACCATCGAGCCAGCGAGCAGCAGGGTTCCGAGGAAATATTTCATTGTATTTTTCATACGTTCTTTAATTTTGTTTCCGTTATTCTGGCAGCAGCCAAGCCGCTGCCAGATCAGGAATAACTACTTTATAGTTGACTCAAATTAGAGAGAGCGGTAGCCCTCGTTCTGCTCCAAAGGATACTCAGTGATCTGTGAAGCATCGATGTTATCCTGTGGGATTGGCCACCAGCGGAGAGCTGAGGTCCAAGCCTTGGTGCGGTAGCCGCCCTTGTCGTTGGCTGGGGTGAGCACAGAGGCAGCCTTGCCAGTACGAACGAGGTCGAAATAACGCTTACCCTCAGTAATAAACTCATGACGACGCTCGTCAAGAATGTCATCGATAGTGATGCTGCTAGTCTTTTCAGGAAGACCCGCACGGGTACGAACCTTGTTGAACCACTCCTTAGCCTTATTAGGTTTGCTAGTCAAAGCCAGCTCAGCAGCATTAAGCAGAGTCTCAGCATAGCGATATACACGCCAGTTGTTGTTGAAGTTCATATCAGCAGCACCCTTCTGATCGGCGTTGTCACCTCTCTTGCCAGAGTACTTGCCTCCATGGTAGCCAGTGTACTGCCAACCGCAGTCACCTGGATCGACGCTACCATTTGCCTCGAGGTCAATGATAGAAGCATGGAGACGGAGGTCACCAGGCTCGAAGCTCTCAACGGTATGAACAGGGATAGAACCGAAGCCCCAGCCTCCCTCGTAGGTGTAATATGGATCAGATGAAGAGCAAGCGAAACCACGAGGGCCCCAAAGACGTGGAGCTACGCTACCGCCTGCAGCGAGGTGATTATCCCAGCTACGACCAGCATTGTCATCGAAGTAGTTAACCTCAAAGATTGACTCCTTGCACCACTCGCCAGACTCTGTCCAGATATCATCAAAGTTATCCATTAGATCATATCGCGGGCTCTCGATCAGCTGCTCCATAAAACCGAGAGCCTTGTCGTAACGACTCTGGTCTGCCTGAATCATTACCATCTCAGCGTAGATCATATAAGCCAGTGGCTTGGTCACACGACCCTTCTCTGAAGGAGACCAATCTTCCTTAAGCGCGTTAGTTTCGAGGATTTTATCAATCTCAGTAATAATCTCCTCGTAAACTTCAGCAGCACTCAACTGAGGAGCTGCATAGCCGTTCGAAGCAGTCAGATTCTCAAGATAGAAAGGAATGTTGCCATAGAACTTCCAGAGGATGTTGTAGTAGAAAACACGAAGAAGGCGAGCCTGTGCGAGCATAGATGCCTCCTCTTCAGAAGAAAGGATATGCTTGCCTTCGTTCCAACCAATGTACTTGATCACGTCGTTTGCACGCTTAACACCAGAGTAGCAGTCGCTCCAAAGGCCAGAAGCACACACGGTTGGAGTGTTTGAGTAGTTGAACATCAACTGAAGGAATGGCTGGTCCTGATTAGAACCACCATTGGTATAAAGGTCATCACCCATCAGGTCAGCCACGAAGTTTGGCGAGCAATACTGGTAGGTAGTACCATAGTCGAACCAGTGGAGAGGAGCGTATGCAGCGACCAGGGCCTCCTCAAGGTGCTCCTTGGTGGTGTAGTATTCCTCAATGAAGGTGTCAGTAGGGCTGGTCACCTCAAGGAAGTCGTCAGAGCAAGCAGTCATCGAAAGGCTTGCAGCTGCGACAGCCATCAGAATATATTGATTTTTCATATTGCTATTGTTGTTTTGTTAATTTGTCGCTTTGTCAATTTATCACTATAGCCCAGCTACAGGGATCGAATTAACGCATTAACAATATAACATATTAACAGAATAATTAGAATGTAACGTTAAGACCAACCTTGAGAACACGTGGCTGTGGGTAAACACCGAAGTCCATACCGCAAGAGGTGGCAGCAGAAGAGATTTCTGGGTCGAAGCCATGATACTTGGTGAAGGTCAGCAAGTTCTCGCAAGCGAAGTAAGCACGCAGGCGGCTGATGGCTGCATAGCGGGTCCAGCGCTGTGGAACAGTATAGCCGAGTTCGATGTTCTTGAGGCGCATGTAGCTGCCATCGTAAACATAGAGGTCAGAAGCCTGCCAGTTCACTACGTCACCTGACTCGAAGAGAGGCAGACGGTTAGAGGTACCCTCACCGGTCCAGCGACCGCGGATCCAACCTGGGAGGTTGATGGTACCGAGCTCAAGACGACGTGAAGCATCGAAAATGTCGTTGCCCTGAGTGCCCTGCCAGAACATCATGAAGTCGAAGCCCTTCCACTCTGCGTTGAAGGTTACACCGAAGGTCCAGTCAGGAGTACCCTTACCGATCTTGGTGCGGTCGTCAGAGTTGATTACACCGTCACCGTTAACATCGACGAAGCGAACGTAACCAGGCTTAGCATCTGGCTGGATCATCTGGCCGTCATGAGTATAGTTCTGTACCTCAGACATGTTCTGGAACACACCATCGGTCTTCAAGCCCCAGAAGAATGGGAATGGCTCGCCAGACTCAGCACGTGACACGTTACCGAGGTTCTGTACGTTGTCAAAGATATCGAAGCCAGCAGCATTACCGAGCTTGATAAGCTCATTCTTGAGGTATGATACGTTGCCCTTGATGCCGAACTTGGCGTCAGCTACGTGGAACTTGTAGCCAATCTCGAACTCATAACCAGAGTTCTTCATGTCACCTACGTTACCTACTGGCTTGGTCTCACCTACATACGAAGCAATGTTCATATCCTTCAACATACCATTGGTACGCTTGATGAAGTAGTCGAAGCCGAAAGTCAAAGAGTTGTTGAACAGACCGAGGTCGAAGCCATAGTCATACTGCTCAGACTCCTCCCAGCCGAGTGCTGGGTTAGCCAAACCATTGGCCTTAGAAGAGTTGATAGCCTGCTCAGTGCCTGCCATACCGAAGCCGTAGTTGTTACCGCCCTGGGTGAGCACGGTGTAACGGAAGTCACCGATTGACTCGTTACCATTCTTACCCCAGCTGAAACGAACCTTCAAGTTGTCGAGCCACTCACGGGTATCCTCCATGAAGGCCTCGTTCATTACGTTCCAACCCAAAGAGAGTGATGGGAACACACCATACTTCTTGTCTGGGCCGAAACGGCTTGAACCGTCGCGACGTACAGTACCCTGGAACATGTAGCGCTCATCGTAGTTGTAGCTTACACGAGCAAAGAGTGAAGCCAGAGCGTGAACGGTGTTAGGACCGCCCCATGAAGACTGGTCGCCATCGGCGGAAAGACCGGTAGAAGCGTTGATCCAAGGCTTGTTGAAGTCCTTGATATTGTTGCGTGAGCCACCGAGGGAGAAGCCGTTGCTCTTCTGTGCAGACTGACCGAGCACTACGTTAACGCCATGCTTGCCAAACTGCTTGTCGTAGGTCAATACATTCTCGAGCTGCCATGTTACACCACGATCGCTTGAGTGGGTAGCAGTTGAGTAGTTGCGGTTCTTGCCAGTAGGAGAAATCCAGTAAGGAATCTGGTAAGAGTTGCTGCCCCAGAAGCTCATGTCTGCACCGTAGCTGGTGCGGAACTTGAGGCCGTCCCAGAGCTGCAGGGTAGCGCTCCAGTTAGCAACGAACTTGTGGCTCCAGTTGTGACCAGTAGGCATCTCGAGCATTGCCAGTGGGTTGGCCAGCTCGTTGAAGCCTGAACCAGGGATGCTGAGGAGCATGCCATTCTTACTGCTATAGATTGGAGAGTACTGGTCAGGATAGGTAGCTGAATAGAAGTCGATCTGATCCTGAGCTGCCTGACTGCCTGGCTCGATGTAAGCAGGGAGGATTGGAGGCATAGAGATAGCCGAACCGAGCTCATTACCCCACTGTGAGTTCACATCCACGCCAGCAGACTTGATGCGAGCGTATGAGAGGCTTGAGGTAACCTCCAACTTGTTGAGCCAGTTGCGCGACTTGCTAGCATCAAAGATAGTAGCGATGAGGTTGTTACGCAGAGAGAGACGCTCGTAGTTAGAGTGACCGTAGTCACCACCTACGATACCCTCTGCATTGTAGTAACCAGCCGAGAGGTAGTAGTTGATATCCTCCGAAGCACCAGAAATGGTAACCTCGTGATTCTGTACAGGAGCGTTGTCGTTGAAGAGGAGATCCTGCCAGTCGGTATCTACAGTTACATTGTATGGATCAGAATAACGTGGAGCCTGGCCAGCGTTGATAAGGCCTTCGTTCATGATGAGCATGTACTCCTGAGCGTTGAGCACGTCGCGATGCTTCCAAGCAGTCTGCCAGCCCTGTGAGAAGTTGTAGGTCACAGTAGCCTTGCCTACCTTACCCTTCTTGGTGGTGATGAGGATTACACCGTTGGCAGCACGAGTACCGTAGATAGCGCCCGAGGCGGCATCCTTCAGTACCTCGATTGACTCAACGTCTGATGGGTTGATGTAGTCGATACCGCCCTCAATAGGCATACCATCGACGATGTAGAGAGGGTCAGAGTTGCCGGTAGAGCCGATACCACGGATACGGATACGTGAAGCTGCACCAGGCTGACCAGATGAAGAAGTTACGTTCACACCTGCAGCAAGGCCCTTCAGTGCGTTATCCACGCGGACTGGAGCAGTACCTGCCATGTCGTCGGCGCTAACCTTGGCAATGGCTGCAGTGACGACGCTCTTCTTCTGCACACCGTAACCTACTACGACTACGTCTTCGAGCAGTTTGTTGTCCTCCTCGAGCACTACGGTCATCTGAGGCTGTGCCTTCAGTTCCTTAGAGGTGTAGCCCACAAAGCTGAACTCGATCAGAGCGTTCTGATCAACGCCCATGATCACGAAGTTGCCATCCAGGTCGGTGGTAGCACCATTCGAGGTTCCCTTAACTCGGGCGTTTGCGCCAAGAATTGGCTCGCCCATCTCATCCTTCACGATACCCTTCACGGTGATCTGCTGGGCCCAAGCCCCCAGAGGCGAGAAGAGCAGCAGGGCTAAGGCGATTGTCACCTTCATAGCCCATTTCTGGATCAGGTTTCTCATGTTGTTTTGTTAAATTTGTTAATTATTAGTATTGTTGTTTGTTGTTTTTTCATCGAAAATTTAAAGATTGTGTGGAGCCTTACTTCCACGCAAACGAAACAGCACTCATGGATGATACCACTTGTGTGAACTGCTTTTCGCCATCGTCGACAGTGATGGCCAGAGAGTGTGGAGTGTTGTTGCTCATAACCAGTGCATACGATCCATCGGCATTGCGGAAGGCCGAATAGGTCAGGCCAGACTCCGAATAACCCGAAGTGCCGATGCGTACAGCATCGGGTTTCACGACACTCGACATGTGCGCTATTATATAATAATGTGAGTTGCGAGTAATCGTAGCATAATCCGTATTGATGTCAACTGCGCCATAGCAAGTCGTACAGCCACCTGGGCGGTTAGGACCACGCTTAGCATCGAGCATCAGGTTCCAGACAATTACACCCTTACACCAGCGGTTCACAGTACCAAGCGCCACCTCCTGCATGTCGTCCATCAGACGCTTTGAGAGGTTCTGTCCATCGTTCCATGTACCAATCGAGGTCTCACTGAACACCAGATCCTTGCCAGGAGCAGCATTATGTACCAGTGTCAGCTCGTTCTTGTCACCACCGTAGTTGTGATAAGCAGCTCCAGCCAGATATCGAGAGGCCTCTTCGTCATTATAGATCTTAACAGGATAGCTCTTCTGGTCCGACATGTTGTCGTAATTGTAATTGTGGTCGAAGGCATAGATCTTGGTCTTGATGCCAGCCTGTTCGAAGGCAGGACCGAGAGCCGTCTTCACGAAGTCTCGCTCTTGAGACCATGGCATGTAACAGGAAGCCGAGTTGCCCGAGTTGAGGGGCTCGTTCTGTGGGGTGACTGAATAGATTTTGATGCCGTAGCTCTCAAATTCCTTGATCCACTTCACGAAATAGGTAGCGTAGTCCTGATAGCAGTCCTTTAGGAGCTGACCTCCTGTCCACTTACCGTTCGTCTTCATCCAAAGCGGTGGGGTCCATGGGGTACCCATGATCTTGAGGTCAGGGTTGATGGCCAGAATCTCCTTCAAGATCGGAATCACGTATTGGGTTTCCTCATCGGTAAGGGCAAAGTTCTCGATACCCTTCTGATCACAGCAGGTATATTCGCTGAGCGAGAAATCGCTACAACCAATCGACACACGGCAGTAGCTGAAGCCATAGCCCTCGCTGTCTGAAAAAGTCTCAGTGAGGAAGAGGTGACGATTCTCCTCAGTCATGCGCATCAGGTTGTAGCAAGTCGAACCAGTGATAGCCACACCAAAACCATCCATGGTCTGATAGGTCTCGTTGGGGAGCAGAGTGATGGTAGTGGCGGTAGGCATGCCTGCCTTGCTATCAAAAGGTATAGTGGTCTCAGCCAGATCGCGACTACGCGACGAGGTGGTCGTCAGCACACGCACCTCTCCAGAGGGAGCTGCAGGCTGCTCGGGTGTCTCAGGGGTGACAGGTTTTGATGCCACTGGCTCATTGCTGTCGCCTCCGCAACCCAATAGGGCAGCTGCCGAGAGCATTAAGAATGTTATTCCTGATAGCATTTTCATATAATATTATAAATGTGTACGAGGGTGTCCTTGTATTATATTTTGCGGTGCAAAGTTACTGTTTTTTTTTCGCACGTGCAACCCGTGGTATAACAATCGGTAAGAACCAGTAATTATCCACTATTTGTTTTTCAATGGTTTATGATTCGGCATCAGTAAGGTTTTCGGGGTGTCCCAAATGCTGTACTGTACGCAAAAAATCCTCTTTTGGCAAGATGGTCTTGCTTCGGATCTTCAGTCGGTTGTTATAGACGGTCTGCGGTGAGCAGTGCAGGAACTCTGCAATCTTCACCGAGTCATTGATACCCAGACGGACCAAGGCATAGATGCGCAGATCGGTGTTGAGCAACTCGCCCTTGCGAGGTTCGATGCGTTCGTCGGGTGCCAGAAGTTCATTGAACTGTGTTACGAAATCAGGATAGAGATGCAGGAAGATTGCATCGAAGTTATGGTAGAATTCCTTCAGTTCATCCTGCACCATCGAACTCTTGTCGGTCATCTGCAGCACCTCATCCCACAGCTTCACTTTGGCTTTGCGATTGATGTTCTTGCGGAAATCGTCAAGCTTGGAGATGTAGTTCGAGCAGATTGAGAATAGGTAACCTATGTACTCCTCCTTCACCAAATCGGCCTCGCGCAGACGCTGGTTAGCCTCAGCCTGCTGACTCATGGCCTCCTTGAGCTGAGCATTGGCGGCCACCAACTGAGCATTGGCTTCGGCCAAAGCCTGTTGATTCTGGCTCAACTCCCCATTGGCACTCGCCAGCTCACGACGACTGCTATGCAGGCGCACATTCTGACGCCACACAGCCACAACGCTGAGAACCACGAGGAGCAGCAGGATGCACACCGTCCAGAGGGCCATCTTCAGGCGGTCACGCTGATGTGCATCGCGAAGCAGATAGGCCTGTAATATCTGATCCAGAACGCTCGACAAGCTCACCGTCCTAACACGGTTATTGTAGCGTTGTGCAGTCGTCATGCATATATTAATATAATTGTACGCGCGCGAGATGTAAAGATCGTTGTCCAACGCCAGCAAACTGTGCCCAATGCGCTCCACTTCAGCCACGTTGTACATCTTGATAGCCAACTCCTCGAGCGAAGCAATATCCTGATTGGCAGAGCGAATATCGGCAATAGCTGACTTAGCCAAATATTGCACACACATGTCCTCATTGCCCTCTGACTCGTACAGACGAGCCAATACATAGTTGAGCATGGCATCAGGGCGGCTGTCACGAGGCAGGGAATCCACATGCGCCTTCACTGCGTTCACACTGGCCTCAGCACGATCGGTGTCGAGGTCATGCCACGCCTGGTGCCACAGATAGTCGCCATCCTCAGGACGAATAATCATGCTGATCGAGTCGTTGTAGAGCTTATTGTACGACTGATAATAGTGTTGCAACTCGTTCTTCCAGGTGTATTGCCACAGGTGCGAGTAGAGATACTGCATCTGGTTATAATACTGTAACAGCAACTCGTGCGAGGTGATCTGGCTGCGCAAGCCACTCATCGGTTCCAGGGCCTCCATAAAGAGACCGGTTGATGACAGCACAAACGAACGCTTGATCTGCCATTCTATCTCATGCTCATCATCATGACGACGACGTGCTATCTCAATGTTTTCGTCCACCACCTCCATGGCCAGTTCAGAGTCGAATGTCTGGCACTCGTCATAAATCAGACGGTTCTGATAGTAGCGGTCCTCATCGTTCTTCAACTGCTTGCGCTGGGTGTTGAGCATCTCCACACGCTCCTGCTTCTGGCGCACAAAGTCATCCACTCGCTGCATCTCCAGGTCGAGCTGCTGCAGCCAATAATCGGTCTCATCACTATAGTTCACCGCTCGCAGCGCAGGACATGCGAGTAGCAACAACGATGCTATCAAAATCAGAATTCCGTGATGTTTCATGCAAGCAGGGTTAACGATTGTTTCGCTAGGGTGTGATTCATTATTATAGGGTGCAAAGATAGTATTTTTTAGGCAGATGACCAAAACATTATACTTTTTTTTGTACCACACCCCCTTTTTTTACGTACACCTCTCCAATTTTTATGTCATACAACATATAAATCGGCGTAATTCCTACCGTTGACTTTGCATCGAAGCCACCAAAAGGAAGCATCAAGGACAAAACAAGCACCAATGTCTTATTTGTGTACCAAGATAAGACAAACTAGAGTCAGGATGTCTTATTTGTGTACCAAGATAAGACAAACCAGAGTCAGGACGTCTTATTTAGGTACCAAGATAAGACAAACCAGAGTCAGGACGTCTTATTTAGGTACCAAGATAAGACAAACCAAAGTCAGGACGTCTTATTTAGGTACCAAGATAAGACAAACCAGAGTCAGGACATCGTTTTTTGTACGAAAGACAGACAAAACACGGTGCCGGCGTCTGATATACATAAGTGATAGATATGGCTGCAAAAAAAACTTTGTTTTTTGGCGTGAGCATCGGGTATTTCTATCACACGACACATTTATCAGCCCCAAAATTTTGTCAATTGGAAAATTATACATACCTTTGCACGGTGAAACATGATTATTCATTATATTCTTCCACTATTATGAAGAAACTCCTTACACTTTTTGCGTCCCTGTCGATGATGATGGGTGCGAGTGCAGCCTCACAGTATATTAGCAGGACAGATCGAACTGGAGTCAAGCCTCTGATGGAACGCAAACTGATGGCTCGTCAATGCATGAAGGTAGTCGAAACTATAGAAAGCACCTACGATCAGATCAAAGTGAACGACTACGGCCGAGACGTGTGGCTTCAGGTCACAAGTACTGACGGCAAATATAAGTGGTGCGTTGACCTTGCCGTGCCCATGAGCAGCCTTCAGTATGGTGTCACATACACAATGGCCGACATGCTCGACGAGTACACCTATGGTACTGACCTGGAAACGGATGCAACGATCAATTTCGAATCACTGGAATGTGTACTCTCGCAACAGCAGGACGAAACCATATACATGGACTGTCAGATTGAAGGTTCTGACGGCAACAACTACCACATCTATTACAGTCAGTTGACTATTCCGACCGAAACTATAGAGGTGGATGCCGGTGTCATGACAACCATCAGCATCAACGACCAGACAGCCACCTTGGGCTCCTTCCAGATTGAAATGGGCAATCAGGATTATGACCTCGCCTTCTGTTTCTCGTCCGATCAGATAGCTGGCACCTACGGCAAGGAGGATCTTTATGAAGAGTTCCAGTACACTTATATCGTCGATGCAACAGGCAACATACAGCTCTACGATGCTGAAGCCACCATCACAGCCATTAACGACACCGACTACAGCATCGAAGGCAAGCTATATGGCTACAATGGCAAGACCTATGTTGTCAAGGCAGAATACGTCGTTCCAAAAGCAGAGCAAGAGGTCGCCATCACCTCAAACAACCTCATAATCGACTTCACGCACTTCGATCTCTACATGTCGCTCTTCGGCTACGGACTCACTGAGCTGACAGCCACGACACCTGAGTATCATGTCACCGCTGCACTCCTGTCCTATACGGGCATGGTGCCAGGCAACTACAATTCTGAGGGCACAACCGACTACTACCTCCAAAGCCTCAAGATTTCCGACACAGAAGGAAACACCACTACCCTCTTTGCTGGCACACTCGACTTTGAAAGAACCGACGATGCATGGACTGCTAAAGGCAACGCTCTCTGCTGGGACAATACCCGCTATAACCTTGACCTCCGTTTTGACATTCCCGAAGCTACAGGGAAGCGCAGCTTCTCTTCTTCGGCCATGCAACTCAAGGACTTATGTTCACGACTTGGAACCTTCCAGGTTTATGGCTACGACAATAGAGAGAACTGGCTATCGTTTGTAATCGAGGCCTCAGAACTACACTCTGGTCATTACACCAGCGAGGATCTAAGCATGGCATATTCTGCCAATAACTATATTGTGTACAATGATGATGTGTATCCAATCTATGCCTGCGATGTTGACATCGAAGTGGGACGCAGAGAGTTTTCAGTCAGTGGATGGTTCCATGCAGGTTCCATCCTCTGGACAACAGAATGCACCGGCTATCTGGATGGCATCAACACAGGCGACCCCGACCCATACGATGCCTCGCTGGAGGACGGTGACATCGACGTAGTGTTCACCCTCGACGAAATCTCGCAGTTTGACATTCACCCCGGCGACAATGTCAGCATCGCTGCAGACAACGGCAGAGCCACGTGGGCTACCCTGATCCATGTGACTGGCAATGAACTCCCTGCTGGTGACTATGAATTGGGCCACAAGGCCCAGCAAGGATATTGCGACGGAAAATACATCTACCCGACATTCTATGGCAATCATAAGAGCAATGGCAAATATGTGTTTCCTATCTGGTACTGCACCTCAGGCACCATAACCGTCAGCTACAACGAAGAGGATGAGATCTCGCTCGAGTGCAAGGCCATCAACACCAATGGATGCAGAATACATATAGTGGTAAATCCACAGTCAGCTGCTATAGAACAAGTGGAGGCCGAGACTTTGAAGGATGGCAAATTATTTGAAGACAACACATTTGTCATTCGCCACCAAGGCAGACAATACAACGGATGGGGCCAGATTCTCAAATAACCATTCAAATTTCGCAAGCTCAAATTGAAATGGATATTAGGATTTGTCCTAAAATCCTTGATATCCTAAAGTCATGACATTTGAGCACTTGTAAACCTCAATAAGTTACAATAAGTCCGACTTGAAATCAAGTCGGGCTTATTGTGCAACATACAAATCAAACTTGTTTTTGAGATGCATCCAATGAGGGACGAAGGATCTCATAACTGGCAAATAGATCAATTGTGAGAGGTTTCGCCTAGTTCAACATGACAAGAGAAAAAAGCACCAGGACATTTTCAACTCTTACTGTATATTTCGACAGGAAACTAACGATCTAGAAGGAAAAAACAACTCTTCCTTGGGTTTTAAATCTTATTTTTTGTTAAAATGCGAACATTTTCTGCCTCACCAATCCATTTTGCCCCTAATAAAAAATAAATATCAGCCCTTCTAATAGCAAAGAATTGCAAAAATCGTTAAAATGCTCTATCTTTGCGCTGTCAAAAAAACGAAAAGCAGAAAGCAAACATATATATAAGAGTAATGATAGAGCGATTCCTAAAACAGACTGAGTTCTCGAACTACGAGGACTTCATGCAGAACTACAAGCTCGTAGTACCCTCTCATTTCAATTTCGGCTATGACATCGTGGATGCCTACGCTGAGGAGCAGCCTGAGAAGGAGGCAATCCTGTGGACCAATGACCGTGGTGATGTGAAGCATCTGAACTACCGCGAATACAAGCATCTGTCAGACATGGTGGCCAGCTACCTGTTGCAGTTAGGCATCAAGCGCGGAGACTGCGTAATGCTGATCCTGAAGCGTCGCGTGGAATGGTGGATTACTATGGTGGCCTTGCACAAGATAGGAGCAGTGGCCATACCTGCCACTCACCTGCTGACCGACAAAGACATCATCTATCGTTGCCATGAGGCCGACATCAAAGCCATCGTAGCGGTGGGCGATCCGCTCATCTTGCGCAACGTGATGAAGGCGCGCGGCTTCTGCCCTTCGCTCAAGCATTGCATCTCGATAGGTCCTCGTGTGCCTCAGGGTTGGGAGAACTATTGGCAAGGTGCCATGATTGCACCTCAGTTTGTGAGTCAGAAAGGGCAGAACGAAGTTTCGGATAACTTCCTGATGTACTTCACTTCAGGCACCAGCGGAGAGCCTAAGATGGTGATGCATGACCATGCATACCCTCTGGCACACATCCTGACTGCCAAATACTGGCACAACGTGCACGACAAGTCGCTGCACCTCACCGTATCGGACACTGGATGGGGCAAAGCTGTTTGGGGCAAGTTCTATGGTCAGATGATTGCTGGTGCCACAGTATTCATCTACGACTTTGAGGGGCGCTTTGAGCCAGACAAGATGCTGCAAGTAATGTCTGACTTCAAGATTACCTCGTTCTGTGCTCCTCCTACCGTCTATCGCTTCATGATTCGTGAGGACTTGTCAAAGTACGACCTCTCGAGCCTCGAGTACTGTACTACTGCAGGCGAAGCTCTGAACCCCAATGTGTTCATGGAGTGGAAGGAAAAGACTGGTATCATGATCTACGAGTCATACGGCCAGACCGAAACCACCCTGGTGCTGGGCACCTATCCATACGTAAAACCAAACCCAGGCTCGATGGGAATGCCTAACCCACAGTTCAAGGTGGACGTGCTCAACAGTGACGGTGAACATTGCAAGCCAGGTGAGCACGGACAGCTCGTAATCCATACCAGCAGTGTGCTCGATGCAGAGGGCCACCCCATGGAGAAGCCTTACGGACTCTTCAAAGAATACTACCACAACCCAGCCCTCACGGCCAAGGCTCATAGCAATGGTATCTATTACACAGGCGATGTGGTTTATTATGATGAGCAGGGCTACTACTGGTTCGTGTCACGTGCCGACGATGTCATCAAATCATCAGGCTATCGTATCGGCCCATTCGAAGTAGAGTCGGCGCTGATGAGCCACGATGCTGTAGTGGAGTGCGCCATCACCGGTGTGCCAGACGACATCCGCGGCATGGTGGTCAAGGCCACTGTAGTACTGGCTCCCGAATACAAAGCTCAGGCTGGTCCTGAACTGATACGAGAACTGCAGGACCACGTGAAGCGCGAAACAGCACCATACAAGTACCCTCGCATTATTGAGTTCGTCGAGGAGCTCCCCAAAACCATCAGCGGAAAGATCCGCCGCGTGGAGATCCGCGAGAATGATGCAAGATGATAGGGTCTTCAGACCTCTCAAATTCAATCGAACTCTTCTCAAAAATATGTCCTACAACATAAAACTGCCATTTTTAGGCAGTTTTATTTGTTTTATTAGCAATTAAATCGTAAATTTGCACCCAAATTGCGAACAGGTTATTATTTTGCATTGACCTGTGAAATATTTTTGCACTACCACATCTATGAAAACCACCATAAAGACATTCGTCAGAAGAGGCATCATCTATCCTGCCATTGCGGCATTTGTGCTCTCCATCCTGCTGATCAGCAATACGGTCAAGCCAGGAGCGGATGCTCATACGCATGAGGATCTGAAGAACAACATCTTCCTGCTCGACACACCTACAGGTTTGCAGAGCCAGACTACCTATACCATTCTTAAAGACCATGAAGGCTTCGTGTGGGTTTCGACCCGCAATGGCATAGACCGCTACGACGGGAACACCTTCCAGCACTACAAACTGGGCGACTCAAAAATGCGTAGCATGCGCGACGGTATGACCATCTCGCTCTACTGCGACGAGGAAGGTGAGTTATGGGCATTCACCGAACGCTCTATTATCTACCGTTTCAGTCACAAGAACGACACCTTCGAGGAAGTGTTGAGCCTGCCCAAGCAGTCTATCTGGGGTTCGGTTCAAGCCTTGTATCGCTATAGTAATATCCTATTGGTGGGTGCCTCGGATGGCATCACTGCATACAATCTGACCACAGAGAAGGTGGAACGACGCTTCTGTCCGGATGACAACATACGCAGCCTAATACCCTACCGCAATGGCGAAGTGATGTTTGGCTCACAGCGCGGTGTGGGTATCATCAGCCTTCGCGAATTGACAGGAAAGCTCATGCCTTGGATCGAGACCTCAGTCTATAGCCTCCATTACGATGCCGCTAAGAACCGGATTTGGGTGGGTGGTAATGGAACTGGTATGCATGTCCTCGACCCTAACCATCCCGAAGACGCACAGTATCTGACCAATACCGCAGGTCAGGTAATCTCACAGATCTGTCCCTACCACAACATGATGTTGGTAGGTGTGGATGGCGGGGGGTTGTGGACTGCACAGACCGACACTCTAGGGTACGTCAAGGCATTCGACCTGATGGCTTCGGACATTCCTGAGGCTCCACATCAGCTCAAGTCTTCGACCATACGTTCGGTGATGGTTGACGAAGATAACATCTGGATTGCCATGTTTATTGGTGGCATTGCCCACTTGCAGCCACCCACACCACTGTTGCAGTTGCAGAATGAGATTGCTAATTCTCCGTCTGCCCGCTATGCTCAGGGTGTTAACGTTGATAAAGAAGGTAACATCTGGGTGGCCTTCGAGCACACTATTGCCAGCTATGGCCCTGATGGCGAACGCCCTCGCTATTACTTGAATCAAGAGAGCAATTTCCTGACTGTACAGCCTGCCAGCGACGGAACAGTGTGGTGTGGCGGATACAATTCAGGTCTGTACCATTTCAACCCAAAGACAGGTTGGAAGGAACACTTCCAGTCGATCGTAGGTCAGCCCGTCAAAGACTGCATCTACTGTATTAAGGAAGATCAGCATGGCAACATATGGTTAGGTGGTTTGAATTTCCCTCTCACTCGCATTCACGCAACGGGTAATAATGAATACGAAAAGAAGAGCTACCAGGGTGTACAGTTCGTCATCGACCTAGACTGGCTGACTCCCGACTCAGTTGTAGTAGGTACCACCGATGGTATCTTCATGATCGACACCAAAACAGACAGCATCTACCACATGCTCAACAACGAAGAGGAGTTTAGTGGCACGAACTATGTCAGTGCCATTGTTCCTCGACAGGGACATGAGATCTGGGTGGCTACACAGGGTGCAGGTCTGGTATGTTACGATTTAAGTGACAAACGCAACCCCGTCAGTTCATTCAGTCTTGACAATGGCCTGCCATCGCTCGAATTGCGCGGCATGGAGCTACTCAATGACTCGATTCTCTGCATCTCGACGGAGGGCAACGGCATCTTCGCCTTCGACTGCGTAAGACGCAACTACATGAACAGCCTCCGACATAGCGACGGTCTGCAAAACACGCTGTTCCTGCAAGCCTCGTCTGTACGCGACACTTCAAACCGCGTGATCTTCGGCGGTGATGAATGCGCTGTCGTGCTGAAGTCTTCGGACATGCTCACAGATTTGCACGACTTCAACATCTTTGTAGTGGGCAATGGCGTATATGAGAACAAGGTGACTTTGCCTTACAATGCCCGCAACCTCGACATCCAGTTCACAACCAACGACATCTATCACCAGAACGAGTATAATTTCTATTATCGCATCAAGGGTATCACTGACGAGTGGCAAACCATCGACAACTCACGCCACGTGCGTTTTGCCCAGCTCCCAGCAGGTAAGTACGAACTCGACATTCGTGCCGTAGGTGCCGCCAACCAGGCATCGAGTCTCACCATCGAAGTTACTGCAGAACAAGAACCCTGGCTCCGTTGGTATGCCATCGTTGGCTATGTGCTTGTTGTGATATTGCTCACCTCCATTGTGCTCAACTCATTCTATACCATCAATAGGAAGAAGAAGGAAGTGTAGGAAAAAGAGTTGAAGGATTTGATGAGCTTGAGATGTTTCAAGGGTTTGAAAGGTTTGATGAGTCTGAAGGGTTCGAGTAGTTTATGGGTAGGTATTCGAAAGACTTCAAAGGTTCGAAGAGTTCAAATTTGATTTCTCTATATGTTATAGCAGCACCCCCTCATTGCAAACACAACGAGGGGGTACTTGTATTAATTTACTTAGTTATCAGTAGATCCACGACTTCTGTTATGAAGTGAGTGGCCGATTCTTAGTGCACGAATTAGACATCCAGACTCTAGTTTGATTTTTCTTCGGCTGAAAGCATATAGGAAAGCCTTACCACACGACCTTTTGTCGCGACTCGCCTGTAGCAATGATGAACACTCCATGGCCCAAACGAGCGCTGGACTCACGGATATCAGCATATGTACCAAGCAACTCACCTTGGATACTATAGATGCTGAGAGGGGTCTCGATGCTGTCATCTGAATCTGACTGGATGTCGCGAATGCCTGCAGGATCAAAACCCAACTTATTGTCGAACCATTCGATACGCTTCTTGATGTAACTACGCACATTCTCAACCTCTTTCTCGTACGATCCCCACACCTTAGGGTTCTGATGAACCTTGGTGTTCATGATATTCCAACGCTTGAAGTTGAGTTGCTGCGAGGCATCGAGCCACTGTTCCATCTCATCGACTACGGCCACTAGCGAGTCCTCACAGAACTTGCCACTCATGCGGAGATCTGCCCACATCTGTGCCAGTTGCTCCTTGGCCTGAGTATCACTCTTAACGATGCGCCCCACAAAACTACGCATCTGTCCGGCATACGAACCCTTTGTAGCATAGACCCAGTCCTTGAGGTTATTTATGGGGTAGGTTCGATTGTCGTTATCGTAGGCCAAGTCGAAGTCCCACACAGGGCCCACATGGAACTGTTCGTCACCTCGAGGTTTGTACATGTAAGTGCTCCAATAGGTATCAGTATTGCCCGAGAACTCACCTACAATGAAGTGCTTAAGAAAACTCTCCACATCAAGGTAACGACGATAGCCCTCCTCTGGGTCAGCGAAGTTTGACTTGAAGAGCGAGGCTTCCATAGTATTGAAGTAATTCTTGATGTAATTTTTTTGTTCCTTCTGAATTACGTCCTCATCAGGCGATTTGATAGTGACAGGATTGTTCTTATTCGAATAGAAATAGACAGCCTCATCGTAGGCGTATGCATCAATCTCGATGAAATATCCACCTGTGAGTGCCTCTCCTTCAGTGCAGGTAGCATCCATCTCATCAATCTCCACACGACCCTTGCCCACTTCTACCTGATCGCACAGTTGATAGCAGCCTTTGAACTCTCCATTGAGCATCACATCGATAGGGACGCAGAAGGGGGTAAAAGGTAATTCCACACGACGACTAAGATCGAAGGCTAGATAATTACGCATCAAGGTCTTGTCACCATAATTATTGATCAAAGTCCATTTCTTAGCCTTAGCAGGTGAACCAAGTACATGACGTTTCTTGTCGAACTTGATGCGATAAGGCTTCTTTGGGAAATTCATCGAGGCATTGCCACGCAAACGTACTGTACCTGAATCAGTGATGATTTCTGTGCCATCGGCCGAGATGATAGTGGTATGCATGCGAAGATCATTCACCTTGTCAGCTGGCTCCTTGGCATTTTCGACATGAATCACGACCAAAGGGAGATTGGTGGGCTTGTAAAGCTGCTCAGGAGCGTCGGCACTGCCTGATGCCAGGTCACCATAGAAAGCCACCTCAGCCACATTACAACGAGCATCATTCGGTCCTAAGTAGCGCACATAACGAAAGGCACGATTAACGTGGACATCTGCATAGCTCATCTCTCCGATGATACCATCGTCGGCTGTCATATAGAGGGGTACGGCATCGAGAAAATCCTCACGATTGGCACCTTCGAATACAGCTAACCGCACTCGACGTGTTCCCTGTGTGTCGTTGCGTGGCGACCAGGCGACACCCGTTATGATATGTGGCGTACCCAAGTCGAGTCCCACCCAGGTATTGGAGCGGGCATTCGACGCATAAAAGGTAGAAAGATCACCATCGAAAGCACATTCGGGAAGATTCACTTCGGTGCTCGAACGGTTCTTGCTGTAATCGTATGATGGCGATGAACCTAGAACGGTGCCTGTCAGCATGGGCGAAGTCTGAGCAGAAAGCAGGGCGAAGCATAGAGAAGCCAGTGCTAAAATATATTTTCTCATCTCTCTTATCGTTTTATTATTATTTGTCCTCAATCCTTTATCTCACAGAGTTCAGTAGTTTCTCAGTGGGACACTCGAAATTGGTAATACCCAACTTGATAGCACGCATCTCGTCGAGGTCGTGCACTGCAGGTTCTACATCATCAGGAAATGGCATGTGACTGAAAGTCTGAAAGTAAAGCAGACAACCGTCTTTCCACCACTCAGCATCGCGAGCCTGAATACGAAGTCGACGTTCTATGTCAAGGAACACCTCCACATCTACCAGGCTCTGGCACTTTGCCCACTCGTGCTGCATCTGACGTACCTCATCAAGGCCATGCTGGTAGTGGTGACAAAGGGCATTCCACAAACTCTCATGTAAATGCTGGGTGCCACATGTATGACAAATCTGATCGTTCCAACCTACATGATGGAACCAAAGGAGCAGGTCATAGGGACAGGTGTCAGGACTATCGAGCAACTTGGCATAAATCTCTGGATACTGCCCCGTAGCATTCGAACCTGAGCTACTGCGATTAAATCCTAAACCCTGTTCGTCAGCCTTGTGATAGTAACTTGGCATCCAGTCAGGACGGGCACCTGGAATGTTGCAATAGGGCTCAGGGCCGTAATGGTGGCCCCATGCGAACTGATGGTGCAAACCCAATGGCATCATGTAATCAACCACAGCCTCGCGACTGCGCATCAGCATGTTCACGATGGGATCAAACTCTTTGATTCTGTCTTGCTTTATTTCTTTTATTTCACCAAAGGTCTGCAGAGTCCACTCGCGGGCAATGGTCTCGGCATCGAGGCCATCATTCCAAGCCAAGCGACCAAAGGCATACCAATTGCTCTGAGCCATGACGTTGCCGCACCAAGAATCGCTGTTGCCCACATTGCTAACACCACTAATGGCTGTTAGTGAGCCAGGTTTCTTGTCTCCCAGAGCACGCACTTGTTGGTTGTTGAGCAGGCAGTTGGCCTGCTTTGCCACCACTTCGATGAATTCCTGCCACATAGTGCCCAGATAGGCGATGTGGTTGCTGTGGCCAAGGTATTCCTGAGTGATCTGAAGTTCTGCCATCTCACGAGTGTGTGGCATAGCACCGAAGAGGGGGCTGTAAGGCTCACGTGGCTGGAAGTCAATCGGACCATTCTTGATCTGGATGATTACATTGTCCATGAACTGGCCATCGAGCGGTTCAAACTCCAAATAGGCCTGCTTGGCACGGTCGGGATCGCTAGGACTATAGACAAAAGCACGCCACATGACGATGCCATCGTATGGCTTCAATGCCTTGGCCAGCATATTGGCACCGTCGGCGTGACTACGGCCAAAGTCATTCGGACCAGGCTGCCCCTCACTATTAGCTTTGACCAAGAAACCTCCGAAGTCAGGAATGAGCGAATAGATCTCCTTGACCTTCTGCTTCCACCAGCGTTGTACATTTTTGTCGAGCGGATCGGCCGTATCGAGGCCTCCCAGCACCATAGGCGATGCAAAGTTGATGGCCAAATAGGTACGGACGCCATAGGAACGCATGACGTCAGCCATCTTTCGGACCTCTTGTAAATATTCGGTCGAAAGAACTTTAGGCGAAGCATTCACATTGTCAGGCACAAAGGCATTGATGCCAATCGAGGCATTGGCACGGGCATAGTCGCGCAGACGGTCGAGAGAAGGAATCTCAGGAGCATCCTTAGGCTGGAGCAGATCCTCCTCGTTGGCCTCACCATCAGCATTGCGGCGCATTTTGTCAGCAGAATTGCGCCAGAAGATGGATCGTCCGGCATAGCCACGCTCAATGGTACCATTCAGGTTGTCCCAATGATTAAGGATGCGGATGTTATATGCTGGAACTTCGACGAGCGCGGTGTCACTCACGTTCTGTCCCGTTGCCTGCATACGCAGCAAGTGGTAAGCACCATAGAGCAATCCGAGGTCCGAGGTGGCTTCTATCTGCGCCTTACCGCCACTGATCTGGATAGCAAAACTACCATCAGTGGTCAGTTGTTTGCCTCTTTCACTCTTTAAGGCAACCGTACGCAACACTGGCATCTCGCCATGCCAGCCTTGGGATAATTCAGCCTGAGCTATTTCAAAAGTATGAGTGGCTATTGGAGTTGAGCCTTGCAACCACAATTCATATCCATTGCGTGCCGATGCAGTAGCCATGGCAGACAATGCAAGGACTGAGAAGATGAGGGATTTGAACATGCTATAATGAATTACAAAAGGTGAGTTTTGGAGCAATAATATAGCCCAAATTTGGGGCAAATATACTTCTTTTTGCCGAATCTACCAAATATAGGCCTCATAATTTGGACGTTTGGTCAAAAAAACATAACTTTGCACGAAAAATTCCAGCGTTTTCAGGTAATGAAACGGGATTTTCGTTTGTCATAATAAATAGAATTATCTTCTCATTATTATATAATATATGGTTAGTGATACTCTCGTGGCTATGATGCTTTCGGCTTATCTTGGTGCAGCAGGTGACCATGCAGCACTCTATAAGGGCAGCATCGAGCCTCAGTTTCCGCAATCGGTTTGGACGTCACACCCCTATTGGTACGATGCCGAGTTCCGTCAGGGCTCAATCTGCTACGATGGCGTGGTTTATCCATCGGTGCAACTCCGATATAATGTCTTTGACAACGCACTCGCCGTCATTGCCCCCTATAGTAGGATCAACATCATGCCCGAGTATGACCACGTGCAATATTTCGTGCTCGATGGCTATCGTTACATCCCAATGGATGGACGGTTTGCTCGTGTGGCCTTCGATGGCAAGCAAGTTCAACTTCTACACCTTCGTGTAAAAAATCGCGGAGGTGACGAGATTATCGACCGCCGTGCCTACCATACTTTTGACACAACTGACTCCTATTTTCTCTGTCTGCCTGATGGTTCATGCCACATGGTAAGTGACCTCAAATCACTCACAACAAAGATACCTGACTATAAACAAGAACTCAAAGCTTTCGCACGAAATAATAAACTACGCTTCAGCAAAGCCATGCGCGAGCAGAGTCTGGTTCAATGCGCCGAATATCTGGAGCAATTAGAAATTAGCGATGAAAAATCAGCAATATCCAAAGTTTATCAAAGTATAAGCCAGGAGCAGATAGTTGATTCAACCCACAACGGAACCGCCATCACCTTATTCAGCACAGACGAAATTCCTTCGCCCATAGAGCGCGTTGCTGCCTACTACCTCTACACTCCAGAAAACACCTACGAACTGGAATATGCCGACGATGATCTAGCTATCAACACTCCAGGAGTTTCGGAACTGGAAACCTTGCGCGAAACCCGCTCACTGAGCGAAGTCGAGATTGTGGGCTTCCGCCAAAAAGTGTCACAGATGCAGACAGGCGTAGAGGCTTTCCGTCCCAGCATGTTACGCAATGTACCTTTAGCCATGGGCGAGGCCGACGTGCTCAAGGTGGCCATGCTCCTACCAGGAGTCAGTGCCTCGGGCGAGGCATCAAGCGGTCTGAACGTGCGCGGTGGTGCTAGCGACCAGAACCTGATGCTCTACAACGGCAACACCATATTCAATCCCATGCACATGTTCGGCATCTTCTCGGCCTTCAACCCCGACATGGTGTCCGAGTCAGAGCTTTACAAAGGTGGCATTCCCAGCCAGTATGGAGGTCGCCTGTCGTCAGTCATGAACATCAAAGGCCGAACCGCCGACCGTCAGGACTTCCACGGCTCAGCCAGCGTAGGTCTGGTCACCGCTAAAGCAATGTTTGACGTACCACTGATCAAAGACCGAATGTCACTGCTCATCGGCGGGCGAGCCACCTATTCCGATTGGATGCTCAAGAAACTCAGCAAGGACTCGGGCTACCGCGATGGTCAGGCAGGCTTCTGGGATGCAAGTGCCACGCTCAGCACCCTTCTTAACCGCGACCATACGCTCAACCTGAACGGCTACTACAGCAACGACCGCTTCTCGTTCACCGAATACGACAAGTATTCATACACCAACATGAACTTCTCGGCAGAACTGCGCAGCCGCTTCGGTGACCGACTCACCACCAACATCACGGCAGGCTTTGACCACTACGACTACGCCAACGACAACAACGAGTTCCACTATTCAGCCGCCCGCTTGTCGTTCGACCTCAACCAGTACTTCGTCAAGGGGCTGGCAACCTACCAGCTCAACGATGCCCACACGCTCAATGCTGGCCTCCAGGCCCAGGTCTACCAGATCATGCCAGGCCGCTACCAGCCACTGGGAGAAGAGTCGTACGTGGTGGACCGCCAGCTCGCCGACGACAATGCCATAGAGAGTGCACTCTGGGCAGAAGATTCCTGGGCCCTGACCGACCAGCTGAAACTCACAGGTGGCCTGCGTCTCAACATGTTCAAGTCAATCGACCCCGACCTGCGTCTCTCAGCCAGCTATAAGTTCACCGACAATCAGTCGATCAAAGCTGGCTTCAACACACTTCACCAATATATCCATAAGGTTTCGAACACCGTGATTATGTCACCCACCGACACATGGGTACTCTCCAACTCCAAGATCAAGCCCCAGTCGGGCTGGCAGGCCTCAGCCGGCTACTATTGGCAGTCGGACGATATGACGTACGAGTTCTCGGCCGAAGCCTACTACAAAGGCATGGACCACTACCTGACCTACCGCAGCGCCGCCCAGCTGATGATGAATGAGGAACTCAGCAACGAGGTGGTGGGCACACAGGGCCGTGCTTATGGTCTGGAGCTTCAGATACGCAAGCTCTACGGCAAGTTCAATGGTTGGCTCAGCTATACCTACGCCCGCACCCAGCTCCGTCAGCAGGGTGACCGAGCCACTCAGCTCCTTATCAACGAAGGCAAATGGTTCTCTGGCGACTATGACTGTCCACATGAGGTGAAGCTGGTTAGCAACTACAAATTCACCCGTCGCTACAGTACCTCGCTCAACGCAAACTACAGCTCAGGCCGCCCCTTCACGGCTCCTGTGGCTCAATTCTACAACGAGGAGCAGCACACCATCATGCCCGTCTACTCCGAACGAAATGCCTGCCGAATGCCCTATTACTTGAGGCTCGACTGGTCGTTCAACATTGAACCATCGCACCACCTCACCAACCTCACACATAGCTGGTTTACCATCGGAGTCTATAATCTGTTGGGACGTCGCAACGCCTACTCCATCTACTATCTAACCGATAGCTGGCACATACAGGGCTACCGGCTCTCGATCTTTGGCGCCCCCATCCCATACATCAACTATAACATCAAATTCTAAGGTTTATGAGGTCTTCTGAATATAAGGATATGAGGTCTTTTGGTTTTAAGATTATGAAGTCCTCTGGTCACATAATCAAGCTGCTGACAGCCATCGTGGGTGCTTCCACCCTTGCCTCATGCATCGACGAATACAACGAACTGCCCGAAGGTATTACAGACGACTATATGTTGGTAGTCGATGGACAGATTGAGAGCTCACACCTCTGTGTCTTCACTCTTGGCCACACGGTAGGCATCGACAAGGCTTGCTACCCCTCCATGGGCTCTGTGAGCGGTGCCCAGATATCCGTCCGAGGCAGCAACGGTACTATCTATCAGGGGTATGAGGACAACATTCAATCAGGTCGCTACTATGTACAGACCGACAAGTTAGACCCCAACGCTACCTATTCGCTCCACATCGACGCCCCTAACTACGGCTCTTTCGCCAGCGATCCACTCAAACCGCTCGACGCTCCCGACATCATGGAGCTCACCTACGAGCTTCCCAGACCGGATGATGAGGTCGACTTCCTCCTCACCACCACCGACCCACACGGAACAACCTATCTGTTGTGGGAGTATGACGAATACTGGGAGATTTACACACCCTACACCACTTACTGGGAGTACGTCGTCGAGGAGGAGGGGCAAACCTCTCCCCCCAAGTACAAGGGTCAATTCCAGCACATTCCTTTCGACCGTATGACCCACCATGGTTGGTGTCGTCGCCTCGACAATTCGGGCATCATCACCAGCAACAAAGACTACGGACAGGGCGCACTCCAGAAGTTCTGCCTCTACCAACGACACAAGGACAACGTGCGCTTTCAGACACGTTACTATACTCATGTGCGTCAGAAGTCCATCTCACCACAAGAGTACGAGTATCGACACCTCATGAAGACTCAGAGTAGCGAGATGGGCGGTCTCTTCACCCCCATGCCCACTGAGTTGCCCGGCAACATACGCTGTCTGGAGGGTAATGCCCGCGCCATTGGCTATGTGGGCGTGCGTGGACATGTGGCCGAGGCCGAGCTCTACGTAGCCCGTAAGGACGTGCAGTGCACATTCTACGACTTCCCCAAAGAAGTGCCAGACTCACTGATTGACGAACTCGGTCCCATCAAATTGGTGCTCCAAGGCTATCGAGTAAAGGACTACGACCCCTATCAGGGCAAAGCTAATTGGACATACCGCTGGGGCGTCGATTGCACCGACCCTCATTGGGGTGCCTCGCTCCTGAAGCCAGAGTTTTGGCAGTACGAATAGACTGAGAGTGAGAAACTGTACTAACAAACAGAGATCTCTAGAGCCATACCTTCAAACGCAAACTATCATGACAACAATATTATCCCTACTTCTTCTCTTTCTCGCCCCCACGCTTTTTGCTCAGCAGTCACTTCTGTCTCTACCGCAGGAGCACGTCGCTGCCTTCACCGACAAGGAATGTTACTTGGCTGGCGAGCGACTGTGTGTGCGTGTTGATGTTACCCTACCAGACGGATCTGCTTCACCCAGCGCAGTGGCCTACGTCGAGGTGGCAGACACACGTCAACTCTATGCACAGGCCATGGTATATCTCACACAAGGCCAAGGTTGGGCCGAACTGTCCCTGCCCACCACTATGCACAGTGGGACCTATCAGCTCACCGCCTACACCCGTGCACTGCGCAACTTCGGACCTGACACTTTCTTCAGCACATTGGTGGGTGTGATTAATGGCGAACAACTCTCGCGCCGAGATGATATCTTGTTCCTCCCCTACTCACCAGATTCTGTCAGCGGTCAACTATCCTATGATCTACTCACTGCCAACGTGTTTTCACCTGGTGACCCTATCACTCTGCATCTTCCCCAGGGTGAACAACAAGACAAACTGGACTATGCCGTTACAATCGAAGGTTCAAATCTATTTGTCCGCTTGGACGAGCCCGCCAATCATCAGAATCCAGAGACATCTAAGACACAAGCACACTCTAGCCATTCGAGCTTAACATCCGGCTCTTTCATGCCAGAACTCGAAGGCCATATAGTCCGTGCTATCACCTCACTGCAACTGTCACCCACAGACTCTCTATCTATCATCCGTCAGTCGCGACTCGCTCTGGTGGGCAAGATGGCCAGTCTCTTCGATGGCCAGCAACAGTCCGATGGTTCATTTCTTTACTACACAACAGGCATACAGGGGCATCTGCCCACTCTTGTCAATGCTTACGATTACAATGGTAGAGCTGTTCCAATGCAGCTCACCACACCTTATGCACAGGTTCTTCCCCGAACATTACCCACTCTTCGCGTTTTTTGCCAAGAGCCCGATCTGCTGGCTCGTGCCACTGCTGCACGCTATCAGGCAGTCGTTACCCACCAACTCAATATTGATAGTCTTGCTCATTCAGTGGGTTTTATGTCACAGGAGCCACGTTTCTTCTACGACCTCGACGAATATACCCAGATGAGCACTATCCGTGAGGTGTTGCTCGAGTTTGTCAAAGGTGTTCAACGCCGTCGCGAGGATGGTGTGAGTATGCTCTTCACCACTCTTGAAGAAACTCACAAATACTCCAACTGGCCCGCTCTCGTTCTGCTCGATGGCATGCCAGTTTATGACATCGATGAAATACTTGATTATGATGCCCACCTGGTTCGCTACGTACAGATTTATACGGGACGCTTCAGCTTCGGCAACACCTGCTGCCAAGGTGTCATCTCGTTCATCACTCGCGGTGGCCGTCTTTCGAATTACAAACTCGATGCCGGTTCGCACCTTATGTCGTATGATTTTCCTCAAGATCACCCTTCCTACCAATGTCAAATACCACTGAACCAAGGCACTATCCTTTGGGCTCCTTCTGTACACACTTCACAACTCACTTTTCCAGCCCCGAACACACCAGGACGTTACTACATCAACATACAAGGACGCACCACTGATAGTACGCCCTTGCACTTGTATACGATATTTGAGGTGAGATAATCTTTATCGTATGATTATTTACGCAAAGTCCGCAGGAATAACAATAAAATAATCCAAACAATAACCACTCCTAACGTATCGGCCACCCAGTCAATAATATCTCCACTGCGTGTTCCGCCCGTGCAAGTAGCTTGAAGCACTTCCATCCACCCTCCTAGAAAAATGGGGAACCACAGAGCTCCAAGTCGAAGATGATGCATATTGAAGGATTCCCGACGAAGTGACTTTAGGTCGATTCGCTGCAATTTCCCATGCTCCCAAAAACCTTGCATTCCGTGATGGCACATGTATTCGTAAATGAAAGTTAGACCTAACCCTCCAAACATCACGAGGTGTGTCCATTTATCAATAAAGGCAATGCCATTGAGAGGAGTCTCGGGCACAGGAAAGAGACATAGTACATGGATTGCGACTACTACCAGCCACGTTAGCGGATAGTGTCGCAATCCAATTTTTTCGAAGAATTGTTTCATTATTTAAGCGTCAAAGTTACCACGCTATGTGCAGGAATAGTTACAAGGAGCTGACCCTGCTTGTTGAGCTTGGCGCCAGTGAAGACAGCTGGCTTGACATCATTAGGGTGTGAGAAGTCGTTATGGGCATGTACATCGGCAGCAGAAATGATCTCACCCTCGGCGCCCTTGAGTTTCATGCCATCCACGTTGATAGCCACTACATGTTGCTGGGCCACGTCGAGGTTACTGAGTGAGACGTGAATCTTGCCGTCCTTACCCTTCGACGCAGAAGAGCTTACGGTTGGAATCTGTTCTTTAGCATTAACCGAGATGTAGTTGCAACTGAGATCTGCAGGGATGAAGGTACCCTCCTTGTGTACATTATACATCTTGAATACATGATAGGTTGGGGTCAGCACACATGGGTCTGAGGGATTTTTCTCGTTGGTCAGAATCATGGACTGAAGCACGTTGACCACCTGAGCGATGTTGGCCATCTTGACACGGTCGGTGTACTTGTGGAAAATATCGAGCGACGAGGCAGCAATCACGGCATCGCGCATGGTGTTCTGCTGATAGAGCCAGCCAGGGTTGGTGCCGGGCTCCACGTTGTACCAGGTTCCCCACTCGTCGAACATGATGGCCACCTTCTTCTCAGGATCATAACGGTCCATCACATCGCAGTGTGCACGGATGATATCCTCTATCTCCAACGACTTTGAGACGATCTCGTAGTAGTTCTGCGTAGTGTAGTCTAGGGCTGAGCCCTTCTTGCCCATAGGGATGCCAGTGATAGGATCGTCCTCCGAACCCCAGTCACGTACAGCGTAGAAATGTACGGAGATGCCATCCATGTTGAAGCGGCACTCGCGCATGGCCACGTCCATCCAATGGGTATCGCCACCGTTGGCACCCGAAGCAATGCGGAACAAGCGATTGTCACCATAGTTGCGAGCATAAGTATTATAGCGCTTGTACTCATTAACATAGTACTCAATGGTCATATTGCCGCCACAGCCCCATGACTCATTACCTACACCGAAGTACTTAACATTCCATGGCTTCTCGCGGCCATTCTTACGGCGCAGCTCAGCCATGGTGGAATTAGTGTCAGAGTTCATGTACTCTACCCACTTTGCCATCTCCTCGACAGAGCCCGAGCCCACGTTACCCGAGATGTATGGCTCCACGCCGAGCATCTCACAGAGGTTGAGGAACTCGTGAGTGCCAAATGAATTATCCTCGACGGTTCCACCCCAGTTTGTATTGACCATACGTGGACGATTCTCCTGTGGGCCAATGCCATCCATCCAATGATACTCATCGGCGAAACAGCCACCAGGCCAGCGCATTACAGGCACCTCTAGGGCTTTGAGAGCCTCAAATACATCCTTGCGATAACCCTCAATATTAGGAATGTTTGAGTCCTTACCAACCCAGATGCCGCCGTAGATACAACGACCCAGATGCTCGGCGAACTGGCCATAGATTTCTTTTGGAATGACGGTGTTGGCTTGATCAGGGTGCAGAGTGAGCTGCACATCCTGAGCCATCAGCGAGAGAGGAAGGGCAGCGCCCAGAGTCACGATGGAAAGAATTTTCTTCATGGGATAAGTTGTTATTGTGTTATACTGATGTTTTGTTGATGGGTGCAAATATACTTTTTTTTGACGAACTATACAAATAATATATATGAATTAGGCAAAAAAGATATAAAAATGTAACACAAAAGAAGAGTTTTGGCCATTTTTGGCTTGTAATTGGAAAAAAAATGCTATATTTGCAGCACAAACGCTGAATTACATTCCGAACAAAGAGGAAAAAACAATGTGCAAACTATAAAACAAAAATACCGATGAAACATTTCTCCATGCTGCTCTTTATAGCAGCCACATCACTCAGTGCCTCGGCTGCACCTTCCAGCGAGGCCACTGTCACCAGCCCCAACGGCAAGCTGACAGTCACTATAGCCGAACGCTTCGGCCGCGTATCATACAGCGTGAAATATGACGGACAGACAGCGCTGCGCCCCTCGCAGCTAGGCCTGATCACCAACGTGAACGATCTGGCCACTGGCCTCACCATGGTGAGCCATAAGGACAGCACAATCTGCGAGGACTATACTCTAACCCGCTCCAAGCAGAGCCAGGTTCACTACGAAGCCAATGCCATGACAATAACCCTACAAAACCCTCGCGGTGAAAAAATACAAGTGGAGTGGCGTGTATCGGACAACGACATTGCCATGCGTTACTTGCTACCTAAAGAGGGAGAGACAGGCAGCGTACGAGTGCTGAGCGAGGCCACCTCTTTCACTTTCCCCGACGGCACCACCACCTTCTTGACCCCACAGAGCGACGCCATGATAGGCTGGAAACGCACCAAACCCAGCTATGAAGAGCCCTACACATGGGATGCCCCAATGAACCAGGCTTCTGACTACGGACATGGCTACACATGGCCAGCATTGTTCCACATAAATGGCTCCACCCTCCAGCTTGAAGGGTTGAATAGCACGAAAGGCCCCTCCCATTCAAACACCTCAACCCCTTCAAATGCCCAAGACCTCTGGCTCATGCTCAGCGAGACCGGCGTAGATAGCCACTACTGTGCCTCACATCTCAGCGATGTACGAATGGGAAACACCTACACCATAGCCTACCCGATGGAAGAGGAAAACAATGGTATCGGAACAACTTCGGCCGCCGTACAGCTGCCTGCCGTGACCCCATGGCGCACCATCACAGTAGGTACCACGCTCAAGCCTATCGTCGAGACAACTGCCCCATGGGACAACGTGAAGCCACTATATGACATCGATTTTGACTTCCGTCCAGGTCGCGGTACTTGGAGTTGGATCCTATGGCAGGATGAATCAATAAACTACGACGATCTCTGCCGCTATGTAGACTTGGCCAAAGCCATGGGTTATGAATACGTGCTGGCAGACAACTGGTGGGACACCAACCTGGGCAAGAATGCAGACAACAGCGCTAAGAACCCTGCCAAGAGCATAGAGAAATACATCGAGTATGCTCATTCACAAGGCATAGACGTATGGCTATGGTATAGTTCAAGCGGCTACTGGAATGACATTGTCCAGGGGCCGACCTCAAGGATGAGCAACAGTATCGTGCGCAAAAAAGAGATGAAGTGGATGAAGAGCCTCGGCGTGAAGGGCATCAAGGTCGATTTCTTCGGTGGAGACAAGCAGGAGACTCTCCGTCTGTACGAAGACATTCTCTGCGATGCTGCCGAATATGGTCTGATGGTCATCTTTCACGGCTGCACGCTACCACGAGGATGGGAGCGAATGTATCCCAACTACGCAGGCTCAGAGGCTGTACTGGCCTCGGAGAACCTGATCTTTGGTCAGAACCATTGTGATCTGGAGGCCAAAAATGCCACCCTTCACCCTGTGCTGCGTAATACAGTGGGATGCATGGAGTTCGGCGGATCGTTCCAGAATCGTTACATGAACCATGACAACCTGCCTGGGCGCGGAACTGTTCGTCGCACTACCTCCACTTTCAGCTTAGCTACTGCTGTGTTATACCAAAACCCTATCCAGAACTTTGCACTAGCTCCCAACAACCTTACTGATGCCCCTGAAGTAAGCATGGATTTTATGCGCAATATTCCAACCACTTGGGATGAAACACGTTACATCGATGGCTACCCAGGCCGCTATCTGGTCATTGCTCGCCGACATGGCTGGACTTGGTACATTGCCGGAGTCTCAGCCGATGAGCATCCCATCAAGTTATCCCTCGACCTTTCGTGGCTCCCGACACTCGCAAACGCCATACTCTATTGTGGCGGAGATAACCCGACAGCCACTCCACTCAAGGCAGACAAAAAGGGGCTTGTAAAGCTGACGCTCAACAATAACGACGGATGTGTGATTGTGGCTGAATAATGCCATCTCAATGTGCTCCGACAAAAGGTGTCACAGGAAATATCCCAATCCACCTCTAAAGTAATCATAAGAAAACAATAAAAGGAAATCAATACGTCTGCAAAGTCCGTTGATTTCCTTTTATTGTTTTTATGAAAAAGAGAATAAAAATCAGATTCGGTCGTTCATTAAGTTTTGAGCCAGATCCTCACGGATCTTGGCATAATCCTTCGACTGTAAGTACTTGCGTATCAACTCCACATGGTGACGATTATGGAGATCACTACCCATAAAATTGACCATGCCCTCGTCCAAAAGACGGAAAGCTGCCTTCTGGACTGTCTCTCCATAATAACCACTGAAGGAGAGGATATTGCACTGGAACTCCACACCCAAATCCTGCAAGTGTTCGTATGGGCGCAATCCACGACGAGCATAATAATGATAACGTTCAGGATGAGCCATGATAAGATACCAACCCTGTTCCTGCAACTTGTAGCATACCTCATCGAGGTTGATAAGCGGCTGGGCGAAACTATTCTCAATGAGCAGATAGCGCCCTGACAACGGGCGCAGCTGGCACTGGTCATCCCCCCACTTGGCTCCTTCCATAATCTGTAGGAAGCTCTCATCAAGACGGTATTCGAAACTATAGTTCTCCATTTCCAATGGAATCTGCTGGCGAGCTGCTTCCTCCTTCAACTGAAGGAAGAGCGGCTCAATGCGCTCGGATGTATTGAGGAAATTTGGGAAAGTATGATGAGGCGTAAAGACGACTCGCTCCACACCAAACTCATGCAACGCTTTGAGAAATTCCAGCGAATATGACTGTTCGGGAGAGCCGTCATCAACACCTGGAATGATGTGACAATGCAACTCGCGCTTATAAGGCAAGGGCAAGAGTTCGTGGTGACGACGGAACAAAAAATCTAAAAACATTCTCGTATTCTTTACTTTTTAAGCACCGCAAAGTTAATCGTTTTTGACTTTTGAAACAAATAATGCAGCGAAAAAAAACCATTTTGATGATAAAAATGTCCATATTTGTTCAAATACATGAAAAAAATGAACGAAAAAGTCCGACTAAAACAATTTTTTCTTATCTTTGCAGCGTTGCAGACGTCAACACTTCACAATGCAATCATACCAAAAACTTAATCAAAAATACCAAACAACAATGAAATCTACTCTCAAGATTACAAGCATGGCTCTTTTGGCTGCTGCTCCAATCTTCATGGGAAGTTGCGCTAAGTCTCAACCTGAGGCTCCACAGCTCACCAAGTCGGGTCTAGACCCAATGAACTTCGCAGACACCATTCAGGGCAAGGCTACCGCTCTCTACACCTTGACCAATGCCAATGGTCTGGAAGTTTGCATCACCAATTACGGCGGACGCGTGGTATCGCTCATGGTACCAGATCGCGATGGCAAACTGACCGACGTGGTGCTCGGCTTCGACAACGTGAAGCAGTATGCCGACACAGAGAATTCGCCAAGCGACTACGGTTCATCAGTTGGCCGTTATGCCAACCGTATCGGAGGCGGCAAGTTCACCCTCAATGGCGAGGAGATTCAGCTCACCCAGAACGACGGTCCTAATTGCCTGCATGGCGGTGGTGCTACCGGCTGGATGCATCGAGTATATGATGCTGAGCAGGTAAGCGTTTCACAGCTCAAGTTGACCATCGTAGCTCAGGATGGCGAGAACGGCTTCCCTGGCACCGTAACTGCAACCACCACCTACACCTTGACCGAAGACAATACCCTCGACATGGTATGGGAGGCTACCACTGACAAAGAGACCATCATCAACCAGACCAACCACAACTATTATAATCTGAACGGTGACTTCAACCAGCCTGGCACTGACATGCTACTCTACCTCAACGCGGACAACTTCACTCCATCAGATGCGCTCTATATCCCAACGGGCGAAATCAAGCCAGTAGAGGGCACTGTTTTCGACTTCCGCCAGCCTACCGCTATCAGCCAGGCCATCGGAGCTGACTTCGACCAGGTCCAGAATGCACGCGGCGGCATCGACCACAACTTCTGCCTCAACACCGCTGGTGACGATACCCAGGTATGTGCTTCGCTCTATTCGTCAAAGACTGGCATCTTCATGGAGATGTTTACTAACGAGCCTGGTGTACAGTGCTACACTGGTAACTTTCAGGGCGTTGATGGTGAGCAGGAGATCCGTCACAAGGGCGGTGTTTATCCTCAGTATGTCAGCGTTTGCCTTGAGAGCCAGAAGTATCCTGACTCACCTAACAAGCCTGAGTGGGCTCAGCCTAACCTCAAGCCTGGCGAGAAGTACTACAGCCACGCAGCATACAAGTTCTCTATCAAGTAATCTAAAAACTATTAAATAAACACATCTTTTCTTATGGCACAGCAAAAACGCAACTGGGTGGCTATTATCACCATGTTTGCACTCTTCGCCATGGTAGGTTTTGTAACCAACCTGGCTGCTCCTTTTGGCAACATCTGGGGCTTCAAGTATGAATCAGCCGGCATGCTTGGCAACCTGATGAACTTTACAGCTTATCTTTTCATGGGTATCCCTGCAGGCAACATGCTTACCACCGTAGGCTACAAGAAGACCGCACTCATCGGTATGTGTGTAGGTGTAGTTGGTCTGTTCATCCAGTACCTCTCAAGCGTCATTGGCGCTGACGTCATCGTCACCGGTGATTATGCCTTGAATCTTTTCATCTACCTGCTCGGCGCTCTCGTATGCGGTTTCTCTGTCTGCATGCTCAACACCGTAGTCAACCCTATGCTTAACCTCCTTGGTGGCGGTGGCAAGGTTGGCAATCAGCTCCTCCAGCTCGGTGGCTCATGCAACTCATTGGCCGGTACTCTTGCTCCACTTCTCGCAGGTGCTTTGATTGGCACCATTACTGCCGACACTGCCATGAGTGACGTTACCCCACTGCTTTTCATTGGCATCGGTATCTTCATCGTAGCTATCCTGGTTATTGCCAGCCTCAAGATCGAGGAGCCTCAGGCAAGCACAGCCAAGGTTACCTTCGAGCATTCTCCTATTGCCTTCCGTCATTGTCTGCTCGGCGTCATTGCCATCTTCTTCTATGTAGGCGTTGAGGTTGGTATTCCAGCACAGATGAACTTCTATGTTTCGGGCATGACCTTCGCTGGTGCTGCTGCCGTGGGTGGTGCACTTGCTTCGCTCTACTGGTTGCTGATGCTCGTAGGCCGTCTGGCTTCTGGTTCACTTCTCGGCAATGTTTCTTCAAAGACTCAGCTCACCTACGCTTCGGCTGTAGCTATCTGCTTCCTTCTGATTGCCGTATTCCTCCCCGAGAGCGTTACCTTCTCGATTCCAGCCATTGACATTGTGATCTTCGCCATCCCAGCATGTACCGTACCAATGAAGTGTCTCTTCATCTTCCTCTGCGGTCTCTGTACCTCAGTGATGTGGGGTGGTATCTTCAACCTCGCTACCGAGGGTCTCGGCAAGTACACCGCCAAGGCTTCTGGCCTTTTCATGGCCATGGTTGTAGGTGGTGGTGTGATGCCTTACCTTCAGGACCTCATCGGCGTAAACGTAGGCCGTATTGCCAGCTACTGGCTCTCAATTGCCATGTTGGCTTACATCCTCTTCTACGCAGTGGTTGGCTCAAAGAATGTCAACAAGGACATAAAGGTGGACTAATACCTATAATATTATTTTAAGAGTTAACACACACTCTTTATTAACACCAACATTAATAATTTAACACATGGACAAAGTATTAGCAGCATTGCAGGTCAGTGGTTTCAAGACGGTTGACTTCGTGATCCTGATTGCCTACCTTATCGTGCTGGTAGGCCTCGGCCTCTTCCTTAGCCGCTCGAAGGACGGCAAGGAGAAGAGTGCCAACGACTACTTTCTGGCTGGCAACACCCTGACCTGGTGGGCAGTGGGTGCTTCTCTCATTGCAGCCAACATTTCGGCCGAACAGTTTATCGGCATGTCTGGTACCGGCTACGCTGACGGTATCGCCATCGCAGCCTACGAGGTCATGGCAGCCATCACCCTCGTTGTGATTGGCAAGTTCCTCCTCCCAGTCATGCTTGATCGCAAGATCTTCACCATCCCACAGTTCCTTCGCGAGCGTTATAACGATGGTGTAGGTTTGGCCTTCTCTGTACTCTGGTTGTTCCTCTATGTATTCGTCAACCTCACCTCAGTGGCTTGGCTCGGCGCTTTGGCTATCGAGCAGATTCTGAACCTGCAGGGCATTGCCGTAAGCATCTTCGGCATGGAGATTTCTATCCGTATGATTATCGTGCTTCTGCTCTTCATCATCGCAGGTGTTTACTCGATCTACGGTGGTCTGGCCTCTGTAGCCTGGACCGACGTAATGCAGGTAACCTTCCTCGTAGGTGGTGGTTTGATCACCGCTTACATTGCACTGGCTGAGATTGGCAACGTATTCGGCACCGATGCATTTGGCGCATTGGCCAACATCTACAACGAGCTTACCACAGGTGCCAACGCCACCGACACACACTTCCACCTGGTGATCCAGGAGTCGCACAATGCTGATGCCTTCGCCAACGTTCCTGGTATTGCAGCCGTAGTGGGCGGCGTATGGCTCACCAACCTCGGCTACTGGGGCTTCAATCAGTACATCATCCAGAAGGGTCTGGCAGCCAAGAACATCGAAGAGGCCAAAAAGGGCTTGATCTTCGCCGGCTTCCTCAAGATCCTCATCCCATTCATTGTGGTACTGCCAGGTATCTGTGCTTGCTACATCTTCAAGCATCACCCAGAACTCATCGACCAGATGAACCTTGGCGGCACCATCGACAAGTCTGATGACGCTTATCCTTGGCTGATCCGCAACTTCACCCCTACCGGCATCAAGGGTCTCTCATTCGCTGCCCTTGCTGCTGCCATCATCTCTTCACTGGCTTCTATGTTCAACTCTACTTCTACCCTGTTCACCATGGACATCTACAAGAAGTACATCAATAAGGAGGCTGGTGACAAGAAGTTGGTGAACGTAGGCCGTATGACCTCGGTTTGCGCACTGGTAATTGCCCTCATCGCTACCCAGCCACTCCTCGGCAGCCTCGACCAGGCCTTCCAGTACATTCAGGAGTATTCAGGCTTCATCTATCCAGGCATCATCACCGTATTCGGTTTGGGTCTGCTCTGGAAACGTGCCTCAGCTACTGCTGCTGTCTGGACAGCTATCATCACCATCCCATTGGGCGTAATCTTCAAGCTTGCTTTGGGTGGCGTACCATTCCAGCTTCGTGCCGGCTATATCTTCATCATCATCGTCAGCTTCTTCATCATCGTCTCTCTGCTCGACAAGAAGTTCGTTCATTGCGACGAGCCAGCTAAGGCAGACAAGTGCACTATGGTTAAGTGGGCCAAGATTCTGGGTGGCACAGGTATTGCCTTCATCGTTATCGCTCTCATCGTTGTTGCCATGGGCGACAGCACCTCTGTCACCGCTTACCTCAACGATATCGGTTTCCAGGCATTCATCTTCTTTGGTGTGCTCGTTGGGTGCAACGGCATCTGGCTCTGGAGCAACGCTAATTCTGACAAGCAGGATGTCAAGGCTCTGCCTATCAACCTCGCCCTATTCCGCACCGACAAGTCTTACACTTGGGGAGCATTCGGCATCGGCTTGATCACACTGATCCTGTACGCTGTGCTGTGGTAATCGCTCACTAAAGCAATACACATTATAATATTATTTATCCACGGAAATGACGGAAAATACGGAACACAGCGATTTCCGTTGTTTCCGTGGCTATCCCTAAATCCAACCCACAAAACATCAAACTATGCTTGAAGAACTCAAAAAGAAAGTTTTTGATGCCAATATGGATCTTGTCCGTCAGGGTCTTGTTATCTACACCTGGGGCAACGTTTCGGGCATCGACCGCGAAAAGGGACTGGTAGTCATTAAGCCATCAGGCGTTGATTACGACGTAATGAAGGTTGAAGATATGGTTGTCGTTAGCCTTGAGACTGGCAAAGTCGTAGAGGGAGAGCTTAATCCATCGTCCGACACTCCGACTCACTTGGCACTCTATCGTGCTTTCCCAAACATCTTGGGTGTAGTTCACACTCACTCAACCTATGCTACTGCATTTGCAGAGGCTGGACGCGACATTCCAAACATTGGCACTACACATGCTGATTATTTTTATAAGGAGATTCCTTGCACCCGCGATATGACCGAAGCTGAGGTAAAGGGGCAGTATGAACTCGAAACAGGCAATGTCATCGTAGACGAATTCCTCAACATCCGCAAGATCAATCCTGATCACACACCTGCAGTACTGGTCAAGAACCATGGACCTTTCTCGTGGGGAACCTCTCCTGCCAATGCTGTTTATAATGCCAAGGTCATGGAGCAGTGTGCCAAGATGGCCTTCATTGCATTCTCGGTCAATCCTGAACTCACAATGAATCCTCTTCTTATTGAGAAGCACTATATGCGCAAGCACGGTCCTAACGCCTACTATGGACAGAAGGGCCAGCAGCACTAATCTATTACACACACATTAAATAATTTAATTCCATGTTTGAAAAATTAGAACTCTGGTGGGTAACTGGCGCACAGTTACTCTATGGCGGAGAAACCGTCAAGATTGTAGATGGACACTCACAGGAGATGGTAGCAGGCCTGAACGCAGGTGGCATCATTCCTATCAAAGTGGTATATAAAGGCACAGCCAATTCTTCAAAGGAGGTTGAGCAGATTATGCTCGAGGCGAATAATGCTCCACAGTGTGCAGGTGTCATCACCTGGATGCACACCTTCTCGCCTGCCAAGATGTGGATCAAGGGTCTGCAGCGACTCAAGAAGCCTCTGCTTCACTTCCACACTCAGTACAATGCCGAGATCCCTTGGGACACCATGGACATGGACTTCATGAACCTCAACCAGTCGGCTCACGGTGACATCGAATACGGCCATATCTGTACCCGCATGCGCATCCAGCGCAAGGTGGTAGTAGGCTATTGGAAGAGCCAGGAGGCTCAGAAGAAGATTGCCGTCTGGGCCCGCGTAGCAGCAGCAGTGGCTGATGCTCATGACGTACGCTGCCTGATGTTCGGCATGAACATGAACAACGTAGCCGTAACCGATGGCGACCGCGTGGAGTTTGAGCAACGCCTTGGCTATCATGTTGACTACTATCCGGTTTCATCATTGATGGACTATTTCAAGAAGGTAACCGATGCCGAAGTTGATGCTTTGGTTGAGACCTACAAGAAGGAATACACCATCAAGATTGACGAGAGTGGCGAAGAGGTATATTGGGAGAAGGTACGCAATGCAGCTAAGGCAGAGTTAGCCATCCGTGCCGTCCTCAAGGACGAAGGAGCTACTGCTTTCACCACCAACTTCGACGACCTCGGTGATGCAGATATCAACGATCCAAACTTCTGCGGCTTCGACCAGATTCCTGGCCTCGCTTCACAGCGTCTGATGGCTGAAGGCATCGGCTTCGGTGCTGAGGGTGACTGGAAGACCGCTTGTCTCTACCGTAGCCTTTGGGTAATGAACCAGGGTCTCACTAAGGGTTGCTCATTCCTTGAGGACTACACCCTCAACTTCGACGAGAACCAGACCTCATCACTCCAGAGCCACATGCTCGAGGTTACCCCACTCATTGCTTCCGACAAGCCTAAGCTCGAGGTTCATCACCTCGGCATCGGCATCCGCAAGCAGCAGACCGCGCGTCTCGTCTTCACCTCTAAGACCGGTGCTGGCTGCAAGGCTACCATCGTTGACCTCGGCAACCGCTTCCGCCTCATTACCTCTGACGTGGAATGCATCGAGCCTAAGCCAATGCCTAAGCTACCTGTTGCTTCAGCTCTTTGGGTTCCTCAGCCTACCTTCGAAATCGGTGCAGGTGCATGGATCCTCGCTGGCGGTACTCACCACAGCGCATTCTCATACGAGATTACTGCTGAATACTGGGAGGATTTTGCAGAGATGTGCGGCATCGAGTTCATTGGCATCAACAAGGACACCACCATCTCGGGCTTCAAGCAGCAGTTGCGCAACAATGAGATTTACTATATGCTCAATAAGGCACTGATGTAAAGACCCTCCCCATCCCTCCCTCGGAGGGAGCTTATTAGTTAGTAATTGGGGGTAAATCACATTATTCATATATTAAAACCGCAATACCACCCTGCGGCAAGATTTGGTAATTATCAAATCACCTCCCTAAGGGAGGGTTAGGGTGGTTCTATATGACCGCAAGAGAAACCATCATAAATGGTAAAGCCGTTCTCGGTATTGAGCTCGGTTCTACCCGCATCAAGGCTGTCCTGATTGACCAGGAGAACAAGCCAATCGCACAAGGCTCGCACGAGTGGGAGAACCAGCTCGTCGATGGCCTATGGACCTATAGCACCGAAGCCATCTGGTACGGTCTGGAGGACGCATACGCTGACCTCCGCAAGTTCGTGAAGAAAGAGTATGACTGCGAGATCGAAATCCTCGCCAGCATCGGCATCTCAGCCATGATGCACGGCTATATGGCCTTCGGTCCTACAGGCACTGCCAGCCATGGTGCACCAGCCTCTGAGGCAGAGAAGATACTCGTGCCTTTCCGCACTTGGCGCAACACCAACACCGGCAAGGCTGCAGCAGAGCTATCAAAGCTCTTCAACTACAACATCCCTCTGCGTTGGAGCATTTCGCACCTCTACGAGGCTATTCTCGACAACGAGGAGCACGTGCCAGGCATCACTTACCTCACCACCCTCGCCGGTTACATCCACTGGCGTCTCACTGGCGAGAAGGTGCTTGGCATCGGTGACGCTTCAGGCATGATTCCTGTCGATCCAGAGACCAAGAACTACAATGCCGAGATGGTTCGTAAGTTCAACGAACTCGTGGCACCAAAGGGCTTCCCATGGAAGCTCGAGGACATCCTGCCACAGTGCGTTTGCGCTGGCCAGAAGGCTGGCTTCCTGACCCCTCACGGTGCTCAGCGTCTTGACATCTCTGGCCACCTGAAGCCAGGTATCCCATTCTGTCCACCTGAAGGCGATGCAGGCACTGGCATGGTTGCTACCAACGCTGTGAAGGTTCGCACAGGTAACGTCTCTGCAGGCACTTCATCATTCTCAATGATCGTATTGGAAAAGGATCTGAGCAAGCCTAACGAGATGATCGATATGGTAACCACTCCAGACGGCAACCTCGTGGCTATGGTTCACTGCAACAACTGTACCTCTGACATCAACGCCTGGGTGAAGCTCTTCAAGGAGTATCAGCAGCTGCTCGGTCTGCCAGTTGACATGAACGATATCTACGCCAAGCTCTACAATCATGCTCTCACCGGCGACAAGGACTGTGGTGGCATTCTGGCATATAACTTCATCTCTGGTGAGCCAGTTGCAGGCCTGCAGGAGGGTCGTCCACTCTTCGTCCGCTCAGCCAACGACCGATTCAACCTCGCTAACCTGATGCGTGCCAACCTTTTCGGCACCGTGGCTGTGCTCAAGCTCGGCAACGATGTGCTCTTCAAGGAGGAGAACGTACAGGTGGACCGCATCACCGGCCATGGTGGTCTCTTCAAGACTCCTGTCGTAGGACAGAAGATTCTTGCTGCTGCCCTCAATTCACCTATTTCAGTCATGGAGACTGCAGGCGAAGGCGGTGCGTGGGGTATCGCTCTCCTGGCAAACTACTGCGTCAACAACCCAGACGAGCTCAACCTTGCCGACTACCTCGAGAATGTTGTCTTCGCTGGCAACACCGGTGTAGAGATTGCTCCAGATCCTGAGGACGTAGCAGGCTTCAACAAGTACATTGAGACCTTCAAGGCCTGCATCCCAGTCGATCAGGCTGCAGTGGATTGCAAGAAATAATCAATAGGAAGGGGAGTAAAAAGGAAGTAATGGAACAGCATCACAGTCGTTCCTGCTTACATCCTTTTTACTCCCCTTCTGCTTTTCCCCTTACTCCCCTTCTGCTTTTTCCCTTACTCCCCTTCTCTATTTTCAACAATGCGTTCTATTCTCTCCCTCCTCCTCTCATCCGCTCTCCTGGCATCATGCACACACAACACATCTTCACCCGAACCCATGAACGACAATTCCCTGCTTCTCTTTGTCAGCAGCTATGGCAGTGCTGACGACGAATGCATTCGCCTCTATTCCTTCAACCCCGAAACCGGCGAGAACCAGTATGTCAGCGGATTATCAGGCATCAGCAACCCCTCGTTCCTATGCCTTGGCCCCGACGGCAAGCATCTCTATGCCGTGGGCGAGGATGATGGTGAGACTGCTTCAGCCAACACGCTGATCTACAACGACAGCCTCCGCACTCTGCAGCTCGTGGCCTCACAGCCCACCGACGGAGGTGCGCCCTGCAACATTTGCGTAAGCCCTGACCAACACGAAGTGATTACCTCCAACTACGTGGGTGGAAGCATCTCTGTGTTCCCTATTCAGGACGATCAGACTTTGGGCAAATGCCAGGCCATCAGTTTCGAGGGCCATGGCCCCAACACCGACCGTCAGGAACAGGCACATTTGCATGCCGTCAATTTCACGCCTGATGGTCGCTACATGCTGGCCAACGATCTGGGCACAGACCAGATCCATTTCTTCCCAATTGCCAAAGGCGAGTCCGTCATCAGCCAGCCATTCACCAACTTACAGTTACCTGCTGGAACAGGGCCTCGTCACCTCTGTTTCTCTCCTACCGGCCAGCATGCCTATCTGCTCAGCGAGCTGAGTGGTGAGATTTTTGTACTTGCTTACGATGCTGACTCTGCTTCTACTGAACCCTTCCGCATCGTCCAAACTCTCAAGGCAGACACTCTCGATGCCGGAGGCAGTGCGGACATACATTGTTCCCGCGACGGTCGTTATCTCTATGCCTCGCACCGACTTCAAGGCGACGGCATCAGCATCTACCACATTGCTGACGATGCCACTCTCACACGCATCGGTTATCAGCCCACAGGCTCACATCCTCGCAATTTCACACTCTCGTCCGACGGTCGCTTTCTGCTTGTTGCCTGTCGTGATAGCCACGTAGTTCATGTTTTCCGACGTGACGAGCAGACCGGTCTCCTCACTGACTCTGGTCACAACATTTCACAAGGACTTCCCGTCTGCGTCCTGTTTGCATGGCAATAATTGTGTATACACAAAAGTCTGCCAGCATCTCTAGCGAAGAATTGTGCGTGCACAAAAGACTGCCAGCATCTCTGGCAAGAAATTGTGCGTGCACAAAAGTCTGCCAGCATCTCTGGCAAGAAATTGTGTGCGCACAAAAGTCTGCCAGCATCTCTGGCAAGGAAATGTGTGCGCACAAAAGTCTGCCAGCACACCTGGCAAAGAATTGTGCGCGCACAGAAGCACGTTAGATACTCATGCAAGGCATTGCATATCTGCAACAGCCGCTTCTGGCATCACGCCAAGAATTGTAGCTATCGAAGCAAGCTGAACATACTGAAATGCACTCACCATGCCTGTTTTTGCAACGAAAATATAGCAAATTGCACATTTTTTAGAATTATTTTTGACATTTTTAACGCATATTTATTCCACAATGTGCGTTTGTCTTGTTTTTATGAAATAAAATAAGTAACTTTGCGGCGTTTTTTAAGGTATTGAAAGGTATTGTAACGAAACGAAAGCAGCACATTCTATAAAAAAGATAGTGTAATCTCTCCCGTTTAGATATTCTGTCAATATAGATATTGTTTTTAATTAATGTATTATTTCATGAGAAAATTCTTATCTCTCATTGTCATGTTGGTTATGGGCATGACGATGCTGATGGCACAGAACAAGACCGTGACAGGTACGGTCATCAGTGCCGAAGATGGGGAGCCAGTCATTGGTGCTTCGGTTGTCGTGCCAGGCACTACGGTCGGTACGGTTACTGACATTGATGGCAATTTCACCCTCAAAGTTCCCGAGAATTCTACATCGATCACTGTGTCGTTCATCGGCATGACCACCGAGACCGTCAAGATCGGCAAGGGTAAGGTCAATGTGACCTTGAGCACCGACAATGCCATCCTCGACGAGGTCATGGTTGTAGCCTTCGGTCAGGCCAAGAAGTCGGCATTCACCGGTTCGGCTACCGTTGTGGGCAGCGAGGAACTGGGTAAGGCTCAGGTGACCAGTGTGACCAATGCACTGGCCGGCTCAGTGCCTGGCGTACAGCTCACATCATCCAGCGGTGACCCTACAGCGACCTCGACCATCCGTATCCGTGGCATCAGCTCAATCAACGCAGGCAAGGACCCACTGATCATCGTGGACGGTGCCACCTATTCGGGAGACATGAGCAACATCAACCCTGCAGACGTAGAATCGATGACCGTGCTGAAGGATGCTGCATCGGCAGCCCTGTACGGTGCACGTGGTGCCAATGGTGTAATCATCATCACCACCAAGAACGCCAAGAAGGGTCAGGACGCCAAGGTGACTGTCGATGCCAAGTGGGGTGGCAACACCCGTGCCCTGCAGCACTATGACGTGATCAAGAGCCCTGCTCAGTATTACGAGATGCAGTACCTGGCCTTGAACAACTACTACCAGAATGCCGTAGGTCAGACCCCTCTGCAGGCATGGCAGTCAGCCAACAGCGTGCTCTGTGGCCGCTCGGACCAGGGTGGTCTTGGCTACAATGTCTGGACCGTGCCTGAAGGACAGCTGCTCATCGGCCAGAATGGCAAGCTCAATCCTAACGCTACTCTGGGTCGCTCGGATGGAACCTTCTATTTTGTTCCTGACGACTGGGAGGATATCGCTACTCGTACGGGCGTGCGCCAGGAGTATAATGTGTCAATCAACGGTTCGACTGACAAGTCGAGCACTTACATCTCGCTGGGCTACCTGAAGAACGAAGGTATCTCATATAAGTCAGACCTGGAACGTATCTCTGCTCGCCTGCGCAGCGACTATCAGGTCAAGAAGTGGCTCAAAGTGGGCGCCAGCGCTGCCTATACCAACTTCGACGGCAACTCACTCCGTGAGAACGACAACGAGACTTCTACTGCCAACGTCTGGGCCTTCACCGCTCAGATGGCTCCTATCTATCCTTGTTACGTGCGCAACGCCGACGGCTCGATCATGGTCGATGGCAATGGCATCAAAGTGATGGACTACGGCGATGGCCACCACGGCGGCGACCGTCCTTTCATACAGGACGCCAACCCTATCCAGGACATCCGTCTGAACACAGACAACTTCGAGGGCAACAACCTCAACGCAAGCGTATTTGCCGATGCCACCATCCTGCCAGGCCTGGTTCTGACTGTGAACGCAGCACTCAACCTCGACGAAACTCGTGGCACTTACTACTACAACCCATACTACGGTCAGTTCGACTCAACTGGTGGCACACTCCAGAAGTACAACAAGCGTACCAACGACGTCACCACCCAGCAGTTGCTCAACTACACCACCACCTTCAACGAGAAGCACAACCTCAACGTGATGCTCGGCCATGAGTACTACAAGTACATCTATAAGTACCTCACCGCATCGAAGGCCATGATGTTCTCTGACAAGAACCTCGAGCTCGGTGGCGCTGTAGTCGATACTCAGAATGCCTACTCATACACAAGCGAATACAATGTAGAGGGTTATTTGGCGCGTGTACAGTATGACTATGATGACAAGTACTTCACCAGTGCTTCGTTCCGTCGCGACGCATCCAGCCGCTTTGCTCCAGAGAACCGTTGGGGTTCATTCTGGTCGCTGGGTGGTGCCTGGATGATGTCAAAGGAGGATTGGTTTGACTTCAGCTGGATTGACCAGTTCAAGATCAAGGCTTCGTATGGTTCACAGGGTAATGATGACATTGGTAACTATCGCTACACCGACCAGTTCAACATCCAGAACTCTGGTGGCAACGTAGGTGTATCATTCAACCAGAAGGGCAACAAGAACATCACCTGGGAGACCAACAACAACTACAACTTCGGTATCGAGGCTAGTTTCTGGAAGAAGCTCGACATCAGCGCTGAGTACTTCTACAAGAAGACCACCGACATGCTCCTCTACTTCTCTGTTGCTCCATCACTCGGCTACGACGGCGTTTATGAGAACGTGGGTGACCTCGTGAACAAGGGCTTCGAGCTAGATTTGAGCTACAACATCTATCGAAACAAGAACATTCAGTGGGATGCCCGCTTCAACATATCGTACGTCAAGAACGAGATTACCAAGTTGCACGAAGATAACAAGACCGCTACCTACTACGACTTGGATGGCAATGCTTACAAGGGCTTTGTTTCAGGCAGTTTCTTCCGTGCCGAGGGTCTCAGTGTATACGACTGGCGAATCAAGGAGTATGCTGGCGTAGATCCAGAGACTGGTCTGGCCATGTGGTACAAGAACAAATGGGAGACCGACAGCGAAGGCAACCTGCCTAAGGACGACAAGGGCAACGAGGTGAAGAACTGGATTGGCACCGAGACCACTACCAGCTACAACGATGCTGACTACTTTGTCAACAACAAATCAACCATGCCTAACTGGTTCGGCGGCTTCGGCACTACAGTGACTGCCTACGGCTTCGACTTCAGCGTAAACTGCTCGTTTGCCTTGGGTGGCAAGCAGGTGGATGCAACCTACGCCACCTTCATGGGCAGCCCAACCAGCAGCCACGGTGGTTACAACTACCACAAGGACCTGCTCAAGTCATGGACCAAGGAGAATCCTTCGAGCGACATTCCACGCTTCCAGTATGCTGATGCCTACAACTCTGGTTTCTGCTCACGTTACTTCACTTCAGCCTCTTATCTCAACATTGAGAACGTGAACCTGGGCTACACCCTGCCACGTAACCTGCTCAAGAGCCTGCAGATCGACAACCTGCGCATCTACTTCGCAGCCGAGAACCTCGGTTACATCAGCGCTCGCAAGGGCTTCGATCCACGTCAGACCTTCAGCGATGCCTCTTATGGTACACGCTACGCTCCAATGCGTACCGTTTCGGGTGGTATCTCGCTCACATTCTAATATTAATAATGTATAAAGAAGAAATAGCAATATGAAGACTTTATCATATCTTTCACTGATGGGTGTGGCTCTCGTGGGTTTGAATGCCTGCATCGAGGAGACCTTCCCTGAGGACAGCTTTGCTACCACCGAGCAGGTGGCCTCTTCGCCATCAGCCATCAAGGCCTCAGCCCTTGGCATGCCTTCGGCAATGTCACAGGGATACTATGTATATGAGGAGCAGGTGCACGAGACCGACATGTCCTATCCACAGTTTATGATTGCCTTTACCGAGTTGATGGGCGACATGTATCCTGAGGGTTCGAACTCAGGCTACGACTGGTATCGCAACTACAACACCTTCGACCGCACTTTCGGTGCAGACTCATACTATGCCTACCTGCCTTGGTTCACCTGCTACAAGCTGATCAAGACCAACAACGATATCCTCTCAGCTGTCGATGTATCTGATCCCGAGACTTCGGACGAGATCAAGTACTACGGTGCGCTGGCTCACACCTGCCGTGCATTCAACTACTACTTGCTCACTGTGATGTTCCAGCCCGTAGAGAATATCTACACGAACTGCTCGAAGGTGCTCGACCTCACCGTGCCTAAGGTGACAGAGAAGACCACTCGCGAAGAGGCCAAGCAGAACCCACGTCTGACCCGCGCTGAGATGAAAGAGTTCCTCCTCTCTGACCTTGAAAAGGCCGACTCTACCTTCAACGCCATCGGTGCTGCCAACATCAAGGCCATGAGCCTGGGCAAGACTCTGCCCTCGCTTGCCGTGATCTATGGTCTGAAGGCTAAGGTTTATATGTGGTTCGAGGATTATGCCAACGCTGCCACTTGGGCACAGAAGGCTGTAGATGAGGCTGAAGCCAACGGTGCTTCGCCTGTCACCGCCGCTCAGTGGGAGGATCCTAACACTGGCTTCGCCCAGGCCAACCAGGCTTGGTTGTGGTATACCCACTACGATGCTGAGAACATGGGCAACCTCTGCAACTTCACCGGCTGGATGTCGGGCGAGGCTGACTGGGGCTACTCATCACTTACTTTCCCATCAATGGACAAGTCGCTCTACGACAAGATCGGTGCCTCGGACTTCCGTCACACCACCTTCCTTAACCCTGCCAAGTTCGGATACTACGACTACAAGACATGCCGCGACGAGGCATTCATCGAGGACGCTCCTGACTATCTGTCGCTCAAGTTCCGCTGCCTCAGCGGTGACTGGCAGAACTACACCGTGGGTGGCGTAGTCGATGTGCCCATCATGCGTATCGAGGAGTTGCAGCTGCTGGCCATTGAGGCCCGCACCTTGTCAGAGAAGACTTTCGGCCGAGGCGCCATGGAGCTGCAAAGCTGGGTCAACCACTATCGTGACCCAGAGTATGTGACACGTGCCAGCGACGAGCGATCTTTCGAGCTTGCCATGCTCGACCAGCTCCGCATCGAGTTCTGGGGTGAGGGCAATGCCTTCCCTTCGGCCAAGCGCATCAAGCCAGACGTAGTGCAGAACTACGAGGGCACCAATGCACCTGCTGACATCTTCAAGTTCAACTGTAAGGGCATCAAGCCAAACTGGAACTTCGTGATCCCAGTGAAGGAGACCCAGTCGAACCAGATTCTGGAGATGACCAACAATCCAGATCCATCAGCCTGCATTCCTGTCTCTTCACGTCCAACCCCAGTAGGCGAATTTGCCAAAAAATAATATGCTAACTGCTTATAAAGAAAATGTCTATGAAATTCGATAAGATATTAGCAATCAGCCTGGCTGCCACCATGAGCGTAGCATTCACTGCCTGCGATGACGACAGTGATGACTACTCAGCAGCCAGCCCCGAGCAGGGAGCCAAGGCTTACTTCCTGCCCAGCAATGCCAAGACCATCGATCTGCTCGACTCAGCATCGAACTTCAGTGTGAAGCTCAGCCGCTCTGAGAACTCCTCAGCCCTCTCGGTACCCGTGAGCTTCACCGCTTCGAAGGAGGGAGTCTTCACCTGCCCTGCCACCGTTGACTTTGCCGCTGGCAGCAGCGAGGCTACACTCACCATTGCCTACGATGGCACCAAGCTCGACTATGAGGAGCCTGTGGACATCAGCATCACCATCGACGCTGCTTCATCTTCTATCTACGGCATCGCCTCATACTCTGCCACAGCCATGATTCCTGCCCCATGGGCTTCTATCGGTGTGGGCACCATTGTGGATGACTTCATCACCGGCTTCTTCGGTGTAGAGAACGTAGCTTGGCAGGTTGAGATCGAAGCTCACCAGCTCATCCCAGGCTTCTACCGTTTGGTCAATCCTTATGGCGCTGGCTATCCTTACAACGAGCCTGGAGACTTCGACACCACTCAGGACTACTATCTCGAGATCCATGCCGAGGACCCATCGAAGGTCTGGATTCCAACCACCACTTATGGCATGGACTGGGGCTATGGCAACTTCATCTTCGGCTCGCTGGCTGGTTATTACCTGAATAAGGGTGACGAGGATTCAGCTGCAGCCTACTATGGATCTCTGCAGGATGGCATCATCACCTTCCCTGCTGACGCTCTGCTCATCGGCATGAGCGACTACAACGATGGTGGACTCTATTCCAGCAATGGTGCGGGGGCCTTCAAGGTTGTTATGCCAGGCATTGTGCTGGCTGACTACAGTGTTAACATGGTTTATAATGGCAAGTACTATGACACTGTCGATAACCTCTATGCCGTGGCTCAGATCCTCAGCATGGGCGAGGATGTAGAGAGTGTCCGCCTGGCCGTATGCCCAGCCGACCAGACCAACGAGTTGGTGGAGGCTATCATTGCCGACGAGGTTACCTATATGGTGCTTGCTGATCCTGGCAAGATCGAACTACCTATGCCTGAGAATGCAGAGAGTGGCAAATACACCATTGTGGGCATTTCGTACGACGCCAACAAGGAGGCTCAGGAGGTGACGACTGTCAATTTCAAGTACACCTCACTCTCAGGCGAGCCTGAAGAGAGTTGGTCTCCATTCTATGTGGGCAACTACACCTACTATCAGTGTTTCGAGGGCACAGACGAAGACGTGGTGCTTTCGATGAACGACGATGACCAAGTGCGTTGCAAGCTTGAGCCATGGGGCGTAGGCACTGCCTTCTACTTCAACTGGGATGATGACGACAACGTCTGGATTGATGCCGATCAAGATATGGAGTTCAGCCAGAGCCCATACGGAGACTTCTATGTAACCGACATGGCCTCAGACTGCGCATTCGCTCCAGGCAACGACTGGGCAACCGTCATTCAGGCATACTACGCTGAGGACTGCACCGGCACCGAGGGTGACCCAAGCTATGTGGACTACGAAACAAGCACGTTCTACTTCAACGTGGCATACTACACCTCTGAGGGTTATATCATCGGTTGGGGCTACGAGACTTTCGAGCTTACAGCCATGGCTTATGCCCGCGGCATGAACCGTGTTGCCGCCCTGCCACAGGTTAGCAGCTTCGGCCAGACTCAGCGCCACAGCCATGTCAAAATGCTTGACAAGCCAAAGCGCATCAAAAGTATGATCCGTCAGCTCAAGAAGAACGACGCCAAGCGCATGTTCTAATCCGCAAATAAGTCCTTGAGGCCTCGAAATCCTTGTCAGCAACTCTGGCAAGCGTTTCGAGGCCTCGGATTTCTCGCTAGAAACTCTGGCAAGCTTTCTGACGTCTCGAATTTCTCGTCAGCAACTCTGGTAAGCTTTCTGAGCAGCTCGTACGATGAAATGGAACTTCTTGTTAAGCAAAAAGAGTTTGAAAATGCTCTTTTGGTGTACAAAACCGACATAATCTTTGCATTTTCTTCTGTTCCCTGCATTTTTTCAAACAAAAATTTGCATAATACGAAGTTTTACTATATCTTTGCACCATTATTTATACATATTTTAATTTATTGTTTTATCCAAACGTAAAAAGCTTATGAAGAATTTTTACACTCTTGCAATGGGTATTGCCATGATGACTGCAGCTGTAAGTGCTTCAGCAGAGGGTATCCATGTAGGTTATTCTGATGGCAAGTACAACCCAGATGGCCTGGGCAAGAACGGTAGCAACGCTACTATCAGCGCTGCTGTTCGCATCACCCCTGAGATGTTGGCACCATACGCCAGCTGTCAGATCACCAGCATGGCTGTAGCTCTGGCCGACAACAACAGCTATCCTGATGAGATCACCGGTTGGCTCCGCAGCGACAAGGCAGGCGAAAACATCTATTCTGCAAGCGTAGCTGCTGCAGGTGGCTGGCTCACCCTTCAGTTCGATGCTCCAATCAATGTGACTGAATTTACTGAGTCAGGCGTTTGGGCTGGTTTCGACTATGTTCAGCCTAAGAAGCTCAATATCCTTGCCATCGGTGGCGAGCCCAACATCCCTGATGCTTGTTGGACTGCCAAGAACGGCGCTTGGACTGACTTTAAGGCCTATGGTGTGCTCCCTATCGAGCTCGTTGTTGAGGGTGAGGGTCTGCCACAGCACGACCTCGCAATCAAGAACGCTGCCATCAAGCCAAACATCGTAAAACTCGGTGGTCTGATGAACGTATCAGGCACCATCAAGAATAATGCTCTGCAGTCTGCTACCGATCCATGCGTTAAGATTTCGTTCGACGACAATGTATATACCGAGACCATCGAGGCTACCCTTGGCTACCGCGATGAGGTTAACTTCGACTTGGCTCTGCAGCTCGATCCAAACGACACTCAGGAGCGTGAGGCTGACATCAAGGTTGAGGTTCTCTGGTCAGACGACACCATTGATGACTTCAGTGCTGACAACGAGACCGTCGTTCCTGTAAGCTTCGTGAAGGAGGTATTCTTCCGCAAGATGGTAGTTGAGGAGGGTACTGGTGCATGGTGTGGCTGGTGCGTTCGCGGCCTTGTAGGTATGAAGGAGATGCGCGAGCAGTATCCTGATCAGTTCCTCGGCATCGGTGTTCACAATGGTGACGTTTACAAGGTTTCCGCTTACGATAGCTGGATGACCACTAAGATCAGCGGTTTCCCTTCATGTCTCATCAACCGTGATGGTAAGGTATACGATCCTAGCTTCGGCGAGCTCGAGTCTTACCTCAACTCTATGAACGTCATCGCCACCATGGGCGTCGGCATCGAGGCTAAGTACGAGGAGGGCATGATGACCCTCACCGGTACCGTAACCCCAATGATCAGCCAGGACGATGCTGATTACAACATTGCTTATGTCCTCATCGAGGATCAGCTTCCAATCAGCCAGTCTAACTACTACTCAGGTGGTGGCAACGGCCAGATGGGTGGTTTCGAGAACCTGCCTAACCCATGCAATATTGACATCGATGACGTGGCTCGCGATATTTATCCAAAGCCAGCTGGTTACTCAGACTGCATCCCTGCTCAGATTACCAAGGGTACTCCAATCACCCACGAGGTAACCGTTGAGCTCCCTGAGTCTAAGTACAGCAATGCAGACAACCTCTCAGTTGCCATCCTGCTCATCAACAACAAGACTGGTGAGGTAGTTAATGGCGAGAAGACCTCTCAGATTGAGGGCCTCAACTGGACCCGTCCAATCGCTATCGAGGAGGTACGCGAGGAGGTAGCTTCGGCAGTAGTTTACAACCTCAATGGTCAGCGCGTTAACGCTCAGAGCGGCTTGAACATCGTGAATGGCAAGGTTGTTTACTTCGCTAAGTAATTAAGCAGCTTATAATCCAAACAGACAAACGCGCAAAATGTTTGCACTCGCATCATTCTGTGCGTTTGTCTTTTCTGTCTAACCTCAATAAAATCTTTCAAACCTATGAACAAGTCTTTACTCATCATTGCAGCTAGTTGCCTCTCTCTCAGCGCTACTGCCCAGCAGATTACCGAAGGGCCTATTCTGGATCAGTTCCCAGGCCAGGCTAGCTACTACAACATGTCTGGTCGTGTCGAGGGTTATCAAGACGAGGGCATTCCCGTACAGGCACAGCTCGAAAGCGACATCGTTTATCTCTCGAACATCGTTCCTGGCATGTTCGAAGAGACTGTAGTCATCACAGCCACCCGGGAGGGCAACACCATCACCATCCCTACACAGAAGATTTATACAGGCTACAACATCTTCGACATGTTTACAGCCGACATCACCATCGGTAAGATGAACTCACAGGGTCTGCCCGACAACAACGGCTACCAGATGGTCATCAACGCTGATGGCTCCATTACCGATCCAAGCAATCAAATTATTGCCATCTATGGTGACCTCTCGGATTATGGCATGGGCAGCTACGAGCTCCTCACCTACGTACAGGGCGTGCAGCTGGCTCCATACCAGCAAAGCGAGCAGACCTTCCTGCCTGAGGGTGCTGTAACCCGCGAATATACATTCGAGTATAAGGGCAAGTGGGGCTACAACTATTCTGAGGTCGGCCAGGTGTATGTCGATGGCGAGACCGTATATCTTGATGGCCTGACTGGTGGCACTGGCATCTGGGTCAAGGGCACATTGGCCGATGGCAAGCTCACCATCCCTTCAGGCCAGTTCATGGGTCCAAACCTCACCTATCTCTACAATTTCCAGGCACTCGACAACCTCCAGCTCGACAAGGAGGGCTTCGTCAAGAGCTATAACCTGCTGCCAGAACTCACACTCCTCGTCACTGACGAAGGCTTCGTAGCCGAGGAGGGTCAGGTGGCCGGTCTGGTATGCGACATCAACGATTACCTCGGCCCATACATGCAGGATCTGGTCATCACCAAGAACTTCGATGACGACGACGTAGTCACCAGCATCAGTCAGGTTGAGGCTGCCACCTCAGCCATACAATACGACCTCCAGGGCCGGCGCGCTGGATTCGATGCTAAGGGTCTCGTGATCCGCAATGGCAAGCTTAATTTCGTCAAGTAACCCAAACACCTATACACATAATTATCGAAAAAATGAAATTATTTGCACTCGCAATGATGGCAGCTGCCTGCACCGTGGCTGCCAATGCCCAGACCCCTTATGGCAATCTGGACAATCAGGACGACGCCTACCTCAAGGCTCGCCAAGTGAAAGAAACTGACTACGTCATCAAGCTCGCTACCACTCCTGTAGCCAGCACAATTGCCAAGGCTCCAGCCGAGGAGGGGCTCACCGCTATGTTCGACCAGCCTGAGGGCGAGAAGATCCTGATGCGTCGCACTGGCACAGACTATCTGCCTATGTGGGGTTCACCATCTCCTGCTGACTACACAGACAAGGGTACCTATGTCGTAAAGGGCACCGATGGCAACTATTACTTCAAGAACTTCGTCACCAATATGTGTAACGGTGGCGCATGGGTCAAGGGCACCGTGGAGGGTGACATCGTGTCGGTAGCCACTGGCCAGATCTGCACCCAGCTTTGGTGGGACAATAGCAACGGACGCGAGCTGTTCACTTACTACCTGTATGCGCTCAACTTTACTACCCACACAGAGGTTGACCCTTACTATGGCACCGAGTACGAGGTACGCGAGTACTTCCCTGTGATGGACGTGGAGTCTATCCAGTTCCGCATCCAAGAGGATGGCAGCCTTACTACTCTCGACTCAGAGATGCTCTATGGCGGCGTGGAGATGGTGAATGGTGAGTGGTCATGGCCTGGCTACGGCGACAAGAACTGCTGCTTCTACCCCAGCGACGAGGCAATCGAGACAGCTCCAGCCGATGCTGAGTTCAAGCCAATGCTGATGAAGTACAGCGTGTACAGCCAGGACAGCTACCGCTTTGTCGAGGCTGCCTATCACGACTACTTGCTATATATCCGTGGTTTGGCCGAAATCCTGCCAGAGGGCATAGTAGTAGGCATTGAGAATACTGACAGTGGCAGCTTCAAGTTCCTTTCAGGCGAATTCATGGGCGTGGAGGAGAAGTATAGCACCATGGTATTCCTGAAGGGTGCCCAGTCGGTAGTCAACGTTGACGAATGGGGCTGGACAACTATCAGCTTCGAGCCATGCGACATGGTGGAGCTGACTTACGATGCCGAGAAGGACCAGTACGAGATGCCAGAGAATGCCATGTTGGTAAACGTAGGTCCTAACGAGATTCTACACCACGAGGCATACGACCGTCCAACCATGAAATGGTGGAATGAGGTGGCTGCCACACCAGCAACACCTGTATGGACCCAGTTCATGCCTTACACTGTATTCGACTGGGGCGCATGGGGCTATGCAGGCTTCGATATCTACACTCTGGACGTCGATGGCAACTATATCCTGCCTGATGAGCTCTACTACATCTGCTATCTTGACGATGCAGTGTTCGAGATCTATGACGAGGCAACACGTACCATCTACGACGAGATTCCATATAACTTCTCGAACAACGATGTCGTAGGTGGTGGCTACAACTCGCACTACATCTACTTCTACGTTGACGGCTTCGAGCGCTTCGGTGTGCAGAGCGTTTACTATGGAGGCGGCGAGCGCAAGTGCTCACCAGTCGTTTACTATGGCGAGGAGCCAGAAGATCCAGTTGATCCAGTAGCTATCAGCACAGCCAACCGTGAGATCAGCAGCACCAGCATCACTGACGCTTCAGGCAATGTACGCTCACACCTCGGCCAGGGTCTTAACATTGTGACTGTCCGCTATACCGACGGCACCGTCAAGACTGCCAAGATGATGATCAAGTAAATCAAAAGAATACCGCTCGGCACATTTGCCTCCAGCGCATTCCTAACATTAAACAACGCCCTCGCTATCAAAAAGAATAGCGAGGGCGTTGTTTAATGTCTAGTATCAATTATTTCCTCTGAGTTCTTTGATGGAGGAAACATGTGCAGTGAAAAGGCTTGAATTTTATTACATCATGCCGCCCATACCGCCCATGCCTGGGCCACCAGCTGGCATGGCTGGCTCTGGAGCAGGCTTGTCAGCAATGACGCATTCAGTGGTGAGGAACATGCCTGCAATCGAAGCAGCGTTCTCCAATGCTACACGAGCCACCTTGGCGGGATCAATCACACCTGCAGCGAGGAAATTCTCATAAACATCGGTGCGGGCATTGTAACCGAAGTCCTTCTCGCCCTCTTTCACCTTCTGTACGATCACGGCACCCTCCTTGCCAGCATTGGCTACAATCTGGCGGAGTGGCTCCTCGATGGCGCGCTTCACGATCTCGATGCCAAGCTGCTCGTCATCGTTCTCGCCCTTGAGGCCCTCCAGGTTGTCGATGGCACGGATGTAGGCAACACCACCACCAGGCACGATACCCTCGGCCATAGCAGCACGAGTAGCGCAGAGTGCGTCATCTACACGATCCTTCTTCTCCTTCATCTCTACCTCTGAGGCTGCACCTACATGGAGCACTGCCACGCCACCTGCCAACTTGGCCAGACGCTCCTGCAGCTTCTCCTTGTCATACTCAGAAGTGGTCTTCTCAATCTGAGCCTTGATGGTCTGTACACGCTGAGCAATCTGCTCCTTCTGGCCAGCTCCATCCACAATGGTGGTGTTCTCCTTCGAGACAGTCACCTTGTCAGCACGACCGAGCATCTCGAGAGTAGCATTCTCAAGCTTCAGACCTACCTCCTCGCTGATCACGATGCCACCAGTCAGGATGGCAATGTCCTGCAGCATCTCCTTACGACGGTCACCGAAGCCTGGAGCCTTGACAGCGCAGATTTTGAGCGAGCCACGCAGTGAGTTGAGCACGAGGGTTGCGAGTGCCTGTGAGTCAACATCCTCAGCGATGATGAGGAGTGGACGACCCTGCTTAGCCACTGGCTCGAGCACTGGCAGGAGATCCTGAAGGTTCGAGATCTTCTTGTCGTAAATCAGGATAGCTGGCTGATCCATCTCGCAGGTCTGCTTCTCAGCATTGTTCATGAAGTATGGCGAGATGTAACCGCGGTCAAACTGCATGCCTTCAACCACATCGACGGTGGTATCCATGCCCTTGGCCTCCTCAACGGTGATGACGCCTTCCTTCTTCACAGTCTTCATAGCCTCAGCAATCAGCTTGCCGATCTCCTCGTCGTTGTTGGCCGAAATGCGAGCTACATTCTCGATCTTTGTGTAGTCGTCACCGATCTCCTCGCTCTGAGCCTTGATGCTCTCCACAACCTTAGCCACAGCCTTGTCGATGCCGCGCTTCAGATCCATCGGGTTGGCACCTGCAGTCACGTTCTTGAGACCTACACCGATGATTGACTGAGCCAGCACGGTGGCAGTGGTGGTGCCATCGCCAGCATCATCGCCGGTCTTCGAGGCCACCTCCTTGTCGAGCTGAGCGCCCATGTTCTCAAATGGATCCTCAAGCTCTACCTCCTTTGCTACACTGACGCCATCCTTGGTGATGTGTGGAGCACCGAACTTCTTGTCGATAATTACGTTGCGACCCTTAGGGCCGAGAGTTACCTTCACTGCATTGGCGAGCTGATCGACACCGCTCTTGAGCAGGTCACGGCTCTCTGTATTAAATTTGATGATTTTTGACATATATAAAAGAACCCATCCCCGACACTTTCCCCCTTGCATGGAGGAAGGAAGTATAATACAGGATTATTCGGGGTACGCCCTGGGAAATTGGACGTTTTTAATTATTTATGATTATAATTTGTAGTTTTGGCTATCCCTATCCCTGACATTCTCCTTGCATGGAAAGGGATGGAGGCTTACTCAATAATTGCCAGAATATCTGACTGGCGCATCACCAGATATTTTTCTCCCTCGAATTCAAGTTCCTGGCCAGCATACTTGCCGTAGAGTACGGTGTCGCCTACCTTTACGACCATAGCCTCGTCCTTAGTGCCCTGACCGGCAGCTACGATCTCGCCCTTGAGGGGCTTCTCCTTGGCGGTGTCTGGGATGATGATGCCGCCAATGGTCTTCTCTTCAGCAGGAGCGGGCTTGATGAGCACGCGGTCTGCAAGTGGTTGAATCTTCATAATCGATTTTGTTTTTAATATTTAATATTGTAGTTTGTTCATTAGCTTCATTGCTTCTTCGCTGTGACCTATGGTCCTGCATCTGCAATGTTAGCCGATGTTGAGACACCGACACTTCGATAGTTGCAAAACCCGTGCCAAATGTCCAAACAGACAAAATGTCCTGCTGTAGGACATATATTTTATTTTTTTCGCGTTCAATAATGCACTTTATCGGTCAAAAATTTGGTAATGTCGCGAAGAATCCATATTTTTGCAGGAGCAATTCAAGGGATTCTGCCCCTTGCGCCACCTATCATTCATTCGAAAAGCCCACCTTCAATCTTTACACGATGAAAATTGTCATTCTTGATGCGTATGCTGCCAATCCTGGCGATATCTCATGGGAACCATGGGAGCAATTGGCCAATGTGGAACTCGTACGCTACGACCGAACCGAACCTAACGAAACCGTGCGTCGCTGTGAGGACGCAGACATGGTGCTGACCAACAAAGTTCTGATTACTGCCGAAGTGATGGCTCAGCTGCCCAAGCTGCGCTATGTGGGTGTGCTGGCCACAGGCTACAATGTAGTCGATACTGCCGAAGCCTCACGTCGTAGCATCGTAGTGACCAACATCCCGGCTTACAGCACGCGCTCAGTAGCACAGATGGTGATGGCACACCTGCTCAACATTACGCACCACGTGGCTGACCATGCCACAGCTGTGCGATATGGACGCTGGGAGAAAAACCAGGATTTCTGCTTCTGGGATTCGCCCCTCCTTGAACTCGACGGACTCACCATCGGCCTTGTCGGACTGGGCAACACTGGTAGCGCCACAGCCACCATCGCCCAGAGCATGGGCATGAGGGTTTTGGCCTACAGCAGCAAGCCTGCTGAGGAACTGGCCATGCGAGGCATCTACAAGGCACAGTCGCTCAACGCCCTGTTCCGCGAGGCTGACGTAGTGAGCCTGCACTGTCCGCTCACTCCCGACACTAAGCATCTGGTCAATGCCTCGCGACTCCGCATGATGAAGCCTTCAGCCATCCTGATCAACACAGGGCGCGGCCCACTCGTCGACGAGAAGGCTCTGGCCGACGCTCTCAACAGTGGTCGTATCTACGCAGCTGGTCTCGACGTACTTCAGGAAGAACCGCCACGCAGCGGTTCGCCCCTGATCAAAGCCCAGAACTGCTACATCACTCCCCACATTGCCTGGGCCACCAAGGCTGCACGAGAGCGACTCATGACGATTGCCCTCGACAACGTGAAGGCCTTCATCGATGGCAAGGTGCAGAATCAGGTAAACTGAGCCTACGCTCCCCCATGTAGGTTCTGACCAAGACATTGTGGATACACGAAAGCATGCCAGAGATGCTGGCAGAAAAATGTGGTTCCACAAAGACTTGCCAGAGATGCTGACAAAAAAATGTGCATGCACAAAAGGTTGCCAGAGATGCTGACGAAGAAATGTGGACACACAATTGCTTGCCAGAGACACAGACAAACAATTGTGGCTGCACAAAAGCTTGCCAGAGATGCTGGTGAACTATTGTGGTTACACAACGCATACAGAAGATAACAGAGAACACATCTTCACTAACCGAAAACAGAGGAACCAAAAAAATGAAAGAATGAAGCAGCAAAGGCTCATTCTTTCATTTTATGATTTTAAATATCTATAATTGCATTAGAATGGACGGCCACCGCCGAAGCCGCCACGACCACCACCGGGGAAACCACCGCCTGGGAAGCCTCCGAAGCCTTCGTCCTGTGTGCGAGTGCTCTGCTTGCCACTGGCACGATAGGCAGTGATCTTATAGGTGAAGGTCAGCAGGAAGTAGCGAGGCATGAAGTTGCGATAGGTCAGGTTGATATTCGAGTCACCTACCGAACGGGTAAAGCCCTTGTTGGCACCAAGGATGTCGTATGCCTGAAGCTTGATCTCTGCCTTGTTGCCCTTGAGGAACTTCTTGCCAAGCGAAGCATTCCAGATCCACTGCTCGATAGCCTCTGGCTGCGATGGACCACCAAAACGAGAGTAGTTGAGAGACTGGTCGGTAGTGAAGCCCTCCCAGAATGTCCAGTTGAGGCTGGCATTGAGGTTGTGGTTGATGAAGTCCTTGTTGGCCGCATTGCCCTCGGTATCGCTTACCCACTGGAACGAAGGTGCATACATGAAATTAAAGTTCAAGTCGGTCGAAATGTTGCTCGAGATGTGCAGACGAGGGTTGAAGCCGAGCGACTGAGTACGCGAGTCAACACTCTGGATGATAGGAGTGCCCTGAGCGTCGTCACCGAAGTAGTAGAGCTGATTCGAAGGGTTGATGGCATAATTACCACCCAGCGAAATATTGACGTTGCTCATGATCAGGTCGAATGGAAGGCCATAACCGACATTGAAGAACAGGTTCTGGTAGCCATCGCGATTGACAGGACGGGTGACCGAGGCACCAGCGCCAAGCGCCAGGTTGTCGAACACATCGTCGAAACCGTACTTAACACGGTCATCAGCGCTGATCTTATTGAATGGCAGAGACAGCTCGGTGCGGTTGACAAGGCTCTGGTTGCTGATCTGATTCTGTGTGAAGTTGTATCCACCGAAGATCATGAAGTTCTGTGCGGTCTCAGTGTTGGTGTAGATCATGTTGAAGTTCACGTTGTGCGAACGACTCTGATCCAGGTCAGGGTTACCCGTGCTATACGACATTGCATTCGTGGTGTTGACACTCTTCTGCAAATTGTTGATGCTTGGGTTGCTGCTGCGCGAGTTATAGTTGATGCGGAACTGTGTGCCGCCCTCAGTACGGTACTCAATGCGCAGGTTAGGCAGGATGCTGTTGTACGACTTTGAGGTCTTGAACGAGCGGTTATTGGCATCGTTGGTTGCCAGCAGGAAGTAATCCTGCTCGCCGTCGAGCTTAGAGTTCTCGAAGCGTACCGAACCGTTCATGCGGAGGGTTCCCTTGTTGAAACTCAGGCCAAGCTCACCGCTATTGCGCAGGTTCGACTGCTTGTAAGTATTGGAATTGTACTTATCATGCTCCTGGAACGAAGAGAATTTGTCATCGTTGTAGAAGTCGATCTTTGTCTCGCGCTCCGACTGGTTGTAGTTCAGATCGTAGCGCAGCGAAAGGTTGAGACCTGTGGCCAATGGCTCGGTCCACTGCACGTTACCACCAAAGTTACTATTCTCATTATTGTTGAGATTCAGCTGATTCTCAAGCGTACGAATCATGCCCATGGTGTAGTCCTTGATGTTGTGCCCCTCGCTGTCGCTGCCAGAGGCACCGCCATTGAAGTTGACGCTGAAGGTGCGGCCTGGCTTGTCGAGACGATGGCGCCACAGGACATTGGCACGCAGATTCCACGAGTCAGACTCTGAGTCGCTAATGGTAGAACTCATAGAGAGCACATCGTCCCACAGGCCGCCTTGAGGCTGACGCTTGAGGTCAGTCATCACAGCATCGAGCGAGTAGTTCCATGAACGGCTGGCAGAGATGCCATTGTTGTCGGAACTCTGGAAGTTGATCGACGGACGGATCATAATCTCGTCGCGGTCGGTCGGCTTGAAGGTGATGCGACCACCAATGCGGTGACTCATTGAGTGATTGAGGCGCGTAGAGGCCGAATAGCGAGCCGAGGCGGGAATCACCAGTTCATTGCCATCCTTGCCGATCACCGTGCGCTCCAGGTTATCGACATACGAGGTGTCAGCATTGGCCACACGGTTCTGATTGAAGAAGTATGACATCTCAACCTCCACCTTGCCTGACTTATAAACATCGCTGAAATTGATACCAAGGCCATTGGTACGAGCCACACCCTGTGCTCCCCATTGACGTCCGCCCATCATGCCGCCACCGGCAGCCATGTCATCGTTCGAGAAGTTGCGCTCGTTGACGTTATTACTCATACCCTGCAGGGTGATACGACGATCGCCATTGAACATATTGATGTTGAAGCCTGAGTTCCAATAGCCATTGTCGAAGGTAAAGTTGTTGCCAATGCCACCGAACACCTTGCCGAACACACCATTGCGACGATATGACTTAGTGATGAGGTCCATGGCCTTGACGGTCTCGCCATCGTCGATACCTGTGAACTCGGCCTGGTCAGACTTCTTGTCGAACACATTGACCGACTCCAGGACCTCGGCTGGCAGCGAACGAAGTGCCATCTTGACATCGTTGTCAAAGAACTCCTTTCCATCGACCAGAATCTTCTGAATAGTCTCACCCTGAGCCTTGACTCCCTCGCCAGTCACTTCGATGCCTGGCATCTTGCCAACAAGTTCTTCGGCTGAAGCACCATCCTGCACCTTGTAGGCATCGGCGTTGTAAGCCAAAGTGTCACCCTTCTGCTTGATGCGCTGACTGTGTCCGATGGTCTCGACCTCAGCCAACACGCGTGGATCCTCCTTGAGTTTGATCTGACCCACCTTGGCGCGACCAGGGAAAAGATTGACGTCCTTGTGGAGTTCCTTGTAGCCCACATAGGTGACATCGAGAGAATACTTGCCCGGACGATTGACCTCGAAGGTAAACTTACCATCAGCGTCCGAAATACCGAAGGTGCCCGTACCGCCATCCGATGACGTTACCTTAACAGCCACACCCACCAAAGGTTCGAGTGTTTTGCTGTCCACTACACTTCCTTCAGCCTTGATGGCCACATTGCGACCTGGCTGAGCCATGAGCATCACTGCTCCAAAAACGAACAAAAGGACGGTCAGAATAAACCGACGCCCCCTGCTTAAGTAGTTCATACTATATTGCATGTCAGTTTCAAAAATTATTTTTCGAAACTTTAGACGAAGGTAAGTTTGGAAGGTTTAATTTGATAATAATAATTTTTGTTGCTTTCACATTTTTTCATGTTTCTCGTCTTGAGCAGAGGGCGCAACTGGTTCTGAGGTGGTTGCAAAAAAAAACGAGCATCGTCCCCATGACATTCACAGGGACGATGTACAATTTCTGGATAAATTGATCAGATTGAGAGCACGCGGAGCACACTGAGCAGCTCTGGATCGATAGGTTTGTCGTTCTTGATAGCCTTGGCGAATGGGATGTTGACGATGTGGTCGTTGTGAATGCCAATGAGCACGTTACGCTGACCCTGCATCAAAGCCTCGACAGCAGCATAGCCAGTGCGGCTGGCCAGAATTCGGTCAGCAGCGGTGGGCGAGCCTCCACGCTGCAGGTGGCCTAGGATGGAGCAACGCACGTCGTAGTCAGGGAATTCCTCCTTCATCTTCTGAGCCAGGCCCATGGCTCCTCCATTGGGATCCTTGCTCTCAGTCACGATGACCATTGCTGAAGACTTTGACTTACGGAAGCCATTGGCCACCAATTCCTTCAGCTGCTCGTACTGAGTCTTCTCCTCAGGGATGATCACATCCTCGCAACCCGTGGCGATAGCACCATTCAGAGCGAGGAAGCCTGCGTCGCGACCCATGACTTCGATGAAGAAGAGTCGGGCATGCGAGGTGGCAGTGTCGCGAATCTTATCAACGCAGTCCATGATGGTGTTCATGGCAGTGTCATAACCAATGGTGGAGTCAGTACCTGCCAGGTCGTTGTCAATAGTGCCAGGCAAGCCCACGATGGGCACATCATACTCCTTGGCCAAATAAGAAGCGCCGGTGATCGAACCGTCACCACCAATTACAACCAGGGCGTCGATGCCATGTTTCTGCATGTTCTCGTATGCCTTGGCACGACCCTCGGGAGTCTTGAACTCCTGCGAACGAGCGGTCTTGAGGATAGTGCCACCTCGCGAGATGATGTTGCTGACGTTCTGTGTCTTGAATTCTTCGATCTTGTCTTCGATAAGGCCTTGATAGCCCTTACGAATACCATACACGCGCAAACCATTGTAAATTGCCGCACGGGTGACAGCGCGGATGGCTGCATTCATACCAGGGGCATCACCACCGCTGGTGAGGATGCCAATGCTTTTGATCTCTGCCATAGTAGAAATGATAGAAAAAAATTATGAAAGAGCGAAACTAGAGTATCGGCCGCATGTACATTCGTCCGGATAACCTAAATTCCGAATATCTTGATATCCTAGAATCCAGCAATTACTTTCTTTTGCATGAATTCAGTTCATTAACTTCTCAAAGACCGCTTCCATCTGCCACTTCGGTGTGGAGGTGGCTCCACAGATGCCTACGGTCTGTGCTCCTTCAACCATCTCGGATGTTACCTCCTCAGGATGGCTGACGAAATAGGAACGAGGATTTGCCTCATGGCACACTCCAAAGAGTGCTTTGCCATTGCTTGACTTCTTGCCACTCACAAAGAGCACCACGTCATGCTGGCGAGCGAACTCTCGAAGGTGTGGGATGCGATTGGCCACCTGACGACAGATGGTGTCACGATACTGGAAGTCTTCACTGCGGGTCATCCGCGAACTCATAGTCTCGGCAAGCTGGCGAAAAGTATCGACGGGCATGGTGGTCTGGCTGAACAGACGAATGGGACGACTGAAATCAACCTTTTCGAGATCCTGTTCGCCTTCAAGCACGATGGCTGTACCATCGGTCTGCCCTACAAGTCCGTTGACCTCAGCGTGGCCCTTCTTGCCATAGATGACAATCTGGACACGTGGCTCGAGGTCGTACACCTGCTTAATGCGACGCTGCAGCTGAAGCACGACAGGGCAGGTGGCGTCGATCACCTCAATGCCATTGCGCTCAGCCATCCGGTAGGTGGTAGGCGGCTCGCCGTGAGCACGGAAGAGGACACGCGTGTGGCGTAACTGACTCATCTGCCCGTGGTCGATGGTGCAGAGGCCCATCTGCTCCAGACGTGACACCTCCTCACTGTTGTGCACGATGTCACCCAGGCAATAGAGTCGGTCAGCCTCGGCCAACTGCTCCTCAGCCTTGCGAATGGCGCTCACCACTCCTGGGCAGAAGCCGCTATTTTGATCTACAGTTACTTTCATGAAGTTGATAGGTATGAAGAGTTTGAGGAGTTCGAGAAGTTCGAAGAGTTTGAGGATTTTGAGGGGGGGGGTGAATAGTTTGAAGAGTTTGTGAAGTTCGAAGGGGTTGAAAAGCTGATGGGTTCGAAGGTGTTGAGGATTTAAGAATGGGATTGAGGTGAAATTATTGGTGGAGCACTTTCAAAACCTTTCAAACTCTTCAAAATTTTTCAAAGCCTCTCTTCCACCCACTGTCGCAACAACTCGTTTTGCTCGGGGATGGTCATGTTCGAGTTATCGAGCAATAGAGCATCTTCGGCCTGACGCAAAGGCGATACATCACGATGCGAGTCGATGTAGTCGCGCTCCTCTACGTTACGCAGCACCTCTTCGAAAGTGGTGGTGGTATCGCCCTTGCTCTGCAGTTCGGCCAGACGACGCTGGGCTCGCACCTCAGCACTTGCGGTAACGAATACCTTGAGCTCGGCATGAGGAAATACGACGGTTCCGATGTCGCGGCCATCCATCACAATGCCGCCCTCCAGTCCCATCTGCTGCTGCAGAGCCACCATGCGTTCGCGCACAAAGGGCAGGGCAGCAATGGGACTCACACAACTGCTCACCGTCATCTGACGGATCTCCTGCTCAACGACCTCGCCATTGAGCATTGTTTGTATGCGGCCCTCGGCATCGATAGTGAACGAAATGACCACCTGCTCGATCTGCTGCTCAAGGCCAGTTTCGTCAATCTGCTTCGACTCAGCATCCATCAGTCCATGACGAAGGGCATAAAGAGTAACAGCGCGGTACATGGCACCAGTATCGACATAGATGTAGCCCAGGTCAGCTGCCAACTTCTTGGCCATAGTGCTCTTGCCACAGCTGGAATGGCCATCAATGGCTATAGTAATCTTTTTCATTGCTTGATTTATCTATTTTTGTTCAAATTCGCTATTAATATATTTAAAATGTGTAGCCAAACTGAAAGGCAAGGCTTCCATCAGCAGCATTGGTGCTGGCATAAGCCACCTGGAAGCCCATATGGTTGTAACGAAGGCCGGCACCAAGAGCCACACCGCGCAAGAAACCGCCTTGGCCACGGAAACGAGCCTGATTACGATAATTGTAGGAGGCAGCCAGCCAAAAGTGCTCCACACCACTCCACTCGATTCCAAATATCATGTGATTAAGCACCTGTTCTGCGTTCTTGAACGTGTGTCTCTCCCCTTGGCCATCAAGGTAGTCATGATCCCAGTCGAGCAGACGATAACCCGTGACAGACACGGTGAAAGGCAGATGTTGCAACTCCTTGCTCCATCCCACATTGACCTGCGAAGGCAGATGTTGCGAACGGCCATCATCGTATAGTGCCTTGAGCTGCGTGCCCAAATTGGTGGCAGTGACCGAGAAAGCATTGCCTGTTGCTTCGTTGTAGTAGCTGGCACCAAGATCTATACCCATGGCGAAGGCCGAATAGCTCTCGTAGGTGGTGTACAACAACTTCGCCTGTGCACCAATGCGCCAGAGGTCGTTGATGGGATAACCAACGGCGCCCTCCAGACAAAAGTCCTTCACGCCGAAGCTCCCCGTAGCTATACCTTCCTCGGTGTAGCCAGCAAAGTCACCATAATCCACGAATCGCATACCTACAGACCAGGCACCCACCTCGTTCAGTTCACCAGCATAACCAGCATAGCCCAGGTTGATGTCTGAGACGTAGCTCATGTACGAGAGGGAGAGCTGACCAGCCATCTGTGGACAGAGCAGGGCTGGATTCTGTTCGGCCAACGACAGTTCGGGCTCCACCACACTGATGCTGGTACCGCCCAGCGCCAGAGCACGAGGCGAAACAGGGAGCTCAAGGTAACCATAACCATCGACCTCCTGTGCATGCACGCCAAGTGGGCACAAGCAATACAAAAGGAGCAGCAGGAATGCGTTTATGTCCAAACTGCTATGTCGGGATTTCGTTTTCTGCATTAGTTACGTAATTAGCACGACCAAATAACGCGATTTTCACTAAAAAAGTATGCAAAAGTACCTTTTTTTCGTGTGAAAAGCAATTTTTTCGCCCAAAAAAGTAAAAAAATAGCTGTTTTTTTTGGTTGTAATGAAAAAAATGCCTACTTTTGTGGTGAGTTTTTAACCAAATAAACACAAATCATGGAAATCAAGAAAGACCCCCAAGTAGATCTTGAGCCAAGAAAAACAACCTATGCGCTCACAGGTCTTGTCGGCATTCTTGCGATCCTCTTCATTGCTTTCGAGTGGACTAACGCCACTTACCGCACCATCAACCGCGGAGCCGGTGATGCAGTATTTGAGGAAGAGGAAGAGATCGTAATGACAGTACAGAATACCCCACCACCTCCACCACCACCGCCTCCAATGCCAGACGTAATCGAGCAGCTCACCGTCGTAGAAGATGACGTTGAGGTAGCTGAGATTGAGATGGAGAGTGCTGAGGACGGCAACGACGTTATCATCGAGATCACCAACACTGTTGAGGAGACTGGTCCAGTTGAGGAGGAGGATGCTGAGGCAAACACCATCTTCACCGTCGTAGAGGACGAGCCAGAGTTCCCTGGCGGCACCAAGGCTCTGATGGAGTTCATCAGCAAGAACCTTCGCTACCCTGCATTCGCAGCTGAGAATGGCATTCAGGGTCGTGTAACCCTTTCGTTCGTCGTTGAGAAGGACGGTTCTGTTACCGACATCCAGGAAATGCGTTCACCATCTGAGGACCTTACCAAGGAAGCTAAGCGCGTTGTTCAGTCAATGCCTAAGTGGAAGCCAGGTAAGCAGCGTGGCAAACCGGTACGTGTAAAGTACATGCTGCCTGTAACCTTCCGTCTGCAGTAATCATACGTAAGCCAGCCTGAGCATTCCGCACCTCACGGCTGGCTTACTTATAATTACACTTCATTACTTTAGAATCAGAATCGTTCCATCGAAGAAACAAGTATGAAAACACAAATCGAACTCAACAATCTCATCCAAGAGGGGATCAACAGCCTCGCATACCCACCTACCGCCTCCAGTCTGTACGAACCAGTACGCTACACTCTGGCCACCGGCGGCAAGCGCCTGCGTCCTACGCTGGTTCTCATTGCTGCCAACCTCTATACAGAGGATCTGACATCGGCCATCAAGCCGACGCTTGGCATAGAGATGTACCACAACTACACCTTGCTCCACGATGACGTGATGGACAAGGCTTTGGAACGTCGTGGCCGTTCGACTGTGCATGTGAAATGGAACGAAAACCAAGCCATCCTTTCAGGCGATGCGATGGTAGGCTTGGCTTATCAATACATCAGCGAGTCACCTATCCGCGCATTGAAACCCATCCTCGACACCTTCAACAAGATGCATCAGGAAATCTGTCAGGGGCAGCAGTACGACATGGAATTCGAAACACGCAATGACGTAACCATTGCTGAATATCTCGAAATGATTCGTCTCAAGACCTCTGTGCTTCTGGGCCGTGCTCTGCAGATCGGCGCCTACATCGGTCAGGACAAGGCATACGGTAACCTCACAGAATTGGGAGTGAAGCGTTACGAGCGTCTGGACAAGGACATCGAGATTCTGTACAAGTTTGGTGAGAACCTCGGACTGGCATTCCAGCTGCAGGACGACTGGCTGGACTGCTGGGGTGACCCGCGCACCTTCGGCAAAAAAATTGGTGGTGACATTCTACAAAACAAGAAGACCTTTCTGCGCATCACTGCGCTGAAGAATGCACAGGAACCCGACACCAAGGGCATGACTGACGAGGAGAAGATCGAAGCCTATAAGACCTATTACAAGAAGTCGGGAGCCGAGAAGGCTTGTCGTCAGGCCATTGCACACTATCATCAGGAGGCACTGAGAGCACTCAACCAGGTGAATGTGCCATCTGAGAAGCTCAAGCTCCTGAAGGAACTGGCTGCTAAGCTCGAGAATCGTAACGTATAAACGCAAGAGAGAAAAATGCCCTATCGCAGACTTCCCAATACAGATCTTACACGTATCGCAGCCCTTCAAAAAGCTGTGAATATGGAAGGACACAAGGAAAACGGACAACTGGTGCTGAGCTACCAGACCATCCGCGATGCCCAACAATTGCTGAGCAAGTTCAGCAGCATCCAACGACAGTACCAGCAGTACCATGACCAATTCTTAAAGCTGAGTAAGGGTTATCGCGAGGAAGAACACACTGCCAGGATGTACGTTTCGCACTTCATCCAGGTACTCAACATGACCATTGCACGAGGCGAACTGCGTGCCGACATTAAGAAGATCTACGAGCTGGATCCAGAATCAGACAAGCTCCCCACGCTCAAACACGAAGACGATTTGGCAAAATGGGGTGAAACAATCATCCGAGGTGAAGAGACTCGCATTGCTCATGGTGGTGTCCCCATCTACAATCCGAACATCGCCAAGGTCAAGGTACACTACAGCATCTTTGCCGAACGATACTACAGCATCAAAACCCTGCGACAGAATGCCGCCAAGCATCTGGAGGAGATAACAAGCATGCGTCCGATGGTCGATGACTTACTGGAAGACATCTGGAACCAGGTCGAAAATTTCTATATGGATCTTCCCCTAGGTCTTCGTATCCAGAAGTGTTCTCAGTTCGGTCTGATCTACTACGTGCGTCAGAGCGAGAAACGCAAGATTGAAGCCGAGAAGATGCAGAGCTCGCTAGACTTCTGATCCAGGTTATCCTGCATAAAAAAATGCAAAATATAGCATTTAGTATTTATTACTTAGTTTTCCTCATGATAATCGACACCCATTGTCACCTCACCGATGCGGCCTTCACTGAAGATGTGGAGGCCTGTATTGTCAATGCCCAAGCCGCAGGTGTGTGCAAAATGATGCAAGCATGCTGCGACGAAACAGAATTTCCTCTTATCCTCGAACTGTCGCACAAGCATCCTGGAGTACTATACTCTTCGATCGGCATCCACCCCGAGAACCTCAACATAGATATCGAAAACCAACTGCAGAAGACTTACCGACTATTGACTGAATACCATCAAGAGATTCACGCCATTGGCGAGGTTGGCATCGACCTCTATTGGGACAAAAGCCGTCTCGACGAACAGCTTAAAGCCCTCACCCAGCAGATACTGTGGGCCGCAGAGTACAATCTGCCTGTGCTGCTTCACATACGAGATGCCATGCCGCAGTTCCTTGAACTGATGCGTATACATATATATAATATATTAAAGGAGCAAGGACGCACTTTGCACGCTATACTGCACTGCTACAGCGGCACAGCCGAAGAAGCGATGGAAGTATTGAAGTATGGAGACTTTCTGTTCGGCATCGGAGGCACTTTGACATACAAAAAGAGCAAAATACCCGACGTAGTGAAAGCCATCGGACTGGAAAGGATTGTGCTCGAAACCGATGCCCCCTATCTGGCACCCGTCCCACACCGAGGCAAGCGCAACGAGCCCGCCTACACAGCAGTCACCGCACAATTCTTATCCAATTTGCTCGAAGTGCCATTGACGGAGGTTGAACGCATCACTACAGCAAACGCCACACGTATACTCAGCCTTTAATATCGACGAAAGTGCACTTTTTATCGACGAAAATAATGCCCAAAAACATATTTTTGGTCAAAAAACACAAAAAAAGCACCCACAAAGCTAACAAAATTGCAAAAAAATTTGCACGTTAATGCGAAAAGCACTATATTTGCACTCGTTATAATTCATATTCTAACCATTTAATAACAATTTTTTAAAAACACAACTCATGAAAAAGTTTTTCTTGACACTGTCAGCTGTTGCAATGATGGCTCCAGTATTCGCTCAGGAGGCTGAGGAGGCTGTAGAGTCTGCTAACTTCCACCATGTTCTTAAGGGTCAGTTCATCGATGGTGGTCCTACCTTCATGGCATTCGTTGCTCTTGCCCTCGTTCTCGGTATGGCATTCGTTATCGAGCGTATCATCTACTTGAACCTTGCTGAGGTTAACACAAAGAAGCTCGTTGCTTCTGTTGAGGACGCTCTTGAGGCTAACAACGTTGACGCAGCTCTCGACATCTGCAAGAAGACTCGTGGTCCTATCGCTTCTATCTTCACCCAGGCCCTCATCCGTTTGAAGGATGGCCAGAGCCTTGAGGATGTTGATAAGGCTATCACCTCATACGGCGCACTCCAGAGTGGCTACCTCGAGCAGAACCTCTCTTGGATCACCCTCTTCATCGCAGCCGCTCCTTCACTCGGCTTCCTTGGTACCGCTATCGGTATGATCCAGGCATTCGACGACATCGTTAAGGCTGGTGATATCTCTCCAACAGTAGTTGCATCTGGTATGAAGGTGGCTCTTATTACTACCGTAGGTGGTATTATCGTAGCCCTTGTTCTCCAGGTATTCTACAACTATCTCCTTTCTAAGGTAGAGGGTATCGTAAGCGACATGGAGGATGCTTCTATCTCTCTCCTCGACGCTATCATCAAGCTTAAGAAGTAATTTTAGAAAGAGACTATACAATGAAAAATATTGGTAAAATCGTCCTCTGGGTAAGCTTTGCTGTTACCGCGGTGGTCGCTGGCATGTTCTTCTTCGGCGGAACGTATGAGGCAACTACCTCGACCGGCGGCATCATGGAGACACCAAACGCAACCGATACCCTGCTTTACTGGGCATACGCGTTGATCGGTTTAGGTGTGCTTGCCCTGGTGGTCTTCGCACTGAAGACCCTTGCTACTATGTTCCAGTCAGATTCTAAGGCTGCCCTCCGCTCTATTGGTGGTGTTGCTGCTTTCGTAATCCTGATGGTAGTATGCTATTTCATGAGCGGTGAGACCGAGTTCTCACGCGTCGTTAATGGTGAGGTTGAGTCATTCACTGCCACTGAGATGAAGATGATCGACATGTGGCTCTACTCAATCTATGCTCTGATCGGAGGCACTATTATCCTCGTTATCGGCTTCGGCATCAAGAAACTCATTAAATAAGATTTGACCTATGGCAAGAAAGAAAAGAAAAGCGCCGAGCATCAACTCGTCATCAAGTGCCGACTTGGCATTTACCTTGCTTATCTTCTTCCTCGTGGTCACCTCTATGGATACTGATGAAGGTCTGTCTCGCCTCCTCCCACGTTGGGTGCCAGAGGAGCAGCAGCAGGATCAGGAAATTAAGAAGCGTAACATCCTCAATGTGATGGTTAATGCCCAGAACCAGATGCTCGTCGGTGACGACTATGTGGAGGGCAACGTCAAGCAGCAGGATGAGCAGTTGCGCAAGACTGCTAAGAACTTCATTACCGCCCAGGCTAACTTTAGCGGAGAGCGCGGTCCTGAACTCCGCGAGGTAGATGCCGAGAAGTCTCCAGAACTTGCAAAGCTGATCTTGGCTAAGGATCCAACCATCAAGGTTGCCAAGCAGCACGTAATTTCTCTGCAGTCTGACTACGGTACAAGCTATGAGAAGTACATCCAGGTACAGAACTCACTTGTAGCCGCATACAACGAACTGCGCCAGGAGGCCGCTCAGAAGTATTTCAACAAGAACTACAACGAAGAAGAGCTCAACAACGACGAGCTCAAGGCCCTTAAGGACCTCTATCCAATGAACATCTCTGAGGCTAACGCCAAGTACTAATTTAATCAGGAAAATCATTATGAGCAAATTTAATAAAGGCGAAAAAAGAGGAATGCCTGAATTGAACACCTCATCTCTTCCTGACTTGGTGTTCTCAATTCTGTTCTTCTTCATGTGCGTAACCCACATGCGTGAGGATACTCCAATCGTAAAGGTTAACACCCCACGTGCTGACCAGGTCACCAAGCTGGAGAACAAGTCGCTCGTTACCACCGTACTCATTGGTGTTCCTCGTGATGCCAAGTATGGTCGTGAGGACCGCATCCAGTTCAACGACGACTTCCTCGAGCTCGAGAACGTTGTTCCTAAGATGACCCAGGCCCGTCAGGCTATGAAGGAGGCTGATCAGCCTAAGATGCAGATTTCTATGAAGATCGACCGCAACACCAAGATGGGTATTGTGACCGAGCTTAAGAAGGAGCTTCGTAAGGCACAGTGTCTGAAGATTAGCTACTCTGCCAAGAAGTAATTCGCGGCAAGCGCTCAATCAAACATAAGCAAAGACCGCAATCAAATCCCTTTCGCAGGGTTCTGGTTGCGGTCTTTTTTCTATTGAAAGACGCCAGATCGTTTGTATTCAAAGAACCATACACACATAGTTTGACTGATGTTGAATCATAATGCAATGAGCCATCGAGTATTGGCCACCACTCTTTTTCTATCTTTCACGGGCTTCATCGCAATCCAGGCCGCCGAAAGTGAGGACACACAGCAAATCACAGCCTTTCCTGGTGCTGAGGGATACGGGCAATACACTACAGGCGGACGTGGAGGCAAAGTATTTCATGTCACGACACTCGAAGATAACGACCAGGAGGGTTCGTTGCGCTACGCCTTGACAGCCAATGCCAGTGCCCGTACCATCGTATTCGACGTAGATGGCACCATCCATCTGACCAAAGCGCTCAAGATCAGCAAGTCGAACATAACCATAGCCGGGCAGACTGCTCCAGGCGATGGCATCTGCATTGCAGACTACCCAGTGACGCTTGCCAGCAACAATATCATCATTCGTTACATCCGATTCCGCTTGGGCAACCTGCATGTCGATGAACACGAAGGCGACGGACTGGGAGGCATGGACAAGAAGGACATCATCATCGACCACTGCTCTGTTTCGTGGAGTGTAGACGAATGTCTATCTGTGTATGGCAACAAGAACAGCACCGTGCAGTGGTGCATCGTTGACCAGAGCATGGTCAACTGCGGACATAGCAAGGGCAACCATGGATATGGAGGCAACTGGGGAGGCAGCGGAGCCAGCTACCACCACAACCTGATGGCTCATCATGTGAGCCGCACCCCTCGTCTGGGTCCACGCCCAGGTACTCAAGAGGACGAACGTATGGATCTGCGCAACAATGTCTTCTACAACTGGAATGGTGAAGGATGCTATGGTGGCGAGGGCATGAACGTCGATATCGTTAACAACTACTACAAACCAGGCCCTGGCACAGCCAGCAAACGAGCCGGGCGTATTGCCAAGATAGGTGTGCGTACCACGAGCTACACCAAGCACGACACCGACAATCCCAACGATTGGGACAAGATGTGGCACGTTTGGGGTACCTTTTATGTGAACGGCAACGTCAATCCTCTCAAGCCCGAAGTCACGGCCGACAACTGGACGCATGGCATCTGGGACCAGAACTCCAACGCCTCAGACAACGACTACACCTGGGAAGACAATAAACTGAACCTCAAACGTGACATTCCGCTCGAAACGCCTTTCACCACCACACATACTGCAGAAATGGCCTACGAGAAAGTGCTGGACTATGCTGGAGCATCGTTACATCGCGACAGTCATGATGCCTACATTGTCAATGACGTGCGAGAAGGTATTGCTACCTATACCAGCACAGGACAGGGTCAAGGATTCATCAATAGCCAGGACGATGCTGGAGGTTGGCCAGAACTGGCAGCAGGCGACACAACACGCTGCATCGACAGTGATCAGGACGGCATGCCCGACTGGTATGAGGAGCTGATGGGTTTCGACCCAAACACCGAAGATGGCAACGTTGTGGCCGAAAACGGATACACCCAACTGGAGAACTATCTCAATGCTCTTGTAGCAGAGATTACCGAGGCTCAGAACTCCGATGCACTTGATGACTTGAAAAACGTGACAAGTGACTTTGCAGCCACACCCTCAGGCAGCTACGACCTGTTGGGCCGAAGCCTCAACCGAACTCCTTCAGGATTAGAAATTAAGGATGGCAAAAAAATCATCAGTCAACATTAACGATGAAAATACACCTGTCGAAATATGTTCTTGCCCCACTGTTGATCATGACCTGCACAACGATGCAAGCTGAGGATGTGTATCACACCCTAAGCTACACAGCCTCCTCTGCAGCAAACTTCACCACGGGCGACCACCTACCCTACTTCATAGTGGCCAACCGACAAGGCGTGCTCTCACCACAAGGCAGCCAAGGGTATCTGCGAGGTACCATCGACTACCGACGCCAGCGCGAAGATCGCAAGTTCTACTGGAACATCGGTGCGGACCTGATAGGCTATGCATCATCACACTACGACTATTACAGCAACAACATCTACCTCCAGCAGTGCTATGCTGAAATAGGTGGAGGTCAGTATTTTCTGACCTTAGGCAGCAAGGAGCGACCTGCACGATTTGTTGATGCTAAGCTGAGTTCGGGCAATATGACGTGGTCGGCTAACTCACGCCCAGTTCCTGGCCTTCATTTTGGCACACGTGACTTTGTCAAGATGTTCATCATAGCCGATCTGCTTGAGGGTTCATTCGACTTCTTCTATGGCAAGATGCTCGATGGTGACCTGAACAACACCCGATTCGACCACTATCAGTCTCTTGGCGATCAAGCACCATTGCGAACCAGTGCTGTTGATAAAGCCTATCTGCATCGCAAAAGCGTCTTTCTGCGTACGCCAAGCAAATATCCCCTCTACGTCACCGCAGGCATAGAGCATGCCAGTTTCTTCGGAGGGACAATCCGACACTTCGATGGAATCTGGGATGGATCGCGCAACGAAGTGGTCTATGACCAAACCTGCAAGTGGGGTAACGCATTATTCGGTGGAGAAGGCCACGATGACGATGCGCTCAACCACCTGATGACCATCGATGCTCGTCTGGATTACAAGGCCGACAAATGGAGGGCAGCACTATACAAACAACATTACACCGACGACCTCAACTCCAAGAGTTTCACCAATATTGCCGATGGCCTTTGGGGTCTGGAAGTCAAACTACCCCGTGTTAACTGGCTCAGTCACATCGTCATAGAGTTCGTTAAGACCAACAGCCAGGGCAGCAACCAGGAGGGCTTGACCAAGATCTTGAATGGACAGGAACCTTTGGCCGAGGACTTCGCTTCGGACTTCTATCAGGACCAACGCTTCGGCGGCTATGCCTATTATGGCATGGCATGTGGCAACCCTATGGTCATCTCACCCCTCTACAATCCAGATGGCTACACTGGATACTTGTACAACAACATGCAAGGCTTGCATCTTGGTATTGAAGGTTCGCTGACACGCGACTTGAGCTACTGCCTCAAGTGTAACTACATCAAGAGCGATGGCAATCCTTGGACCATTGCTCTTGAAGAGATGCAACGGGTGAATACACCCACTCTCCTCCCTGGCTACATAGCACCGAAGGGCAACAACACGTCCATTCACCTCGAAATGACATATAACCAGGGCAACTGGGACTTCACTTCGCAGCTCTCGATGGACAATGGCAGCTTGTTAGGCAACAGTTTCGGTGTCGGCATCTCTGCAATATACAGCGTGAACTTCGTCAAGACTGTCTGGAAATAAAAAGAGACAAGCCAAGACAAGAAATTTTCGCGACAAATGACAAATGTCTTATTTGTGTACCAAGATAAGACAAACCAGAGTCAGGATGTCTTATTTACGTACCAAGATAAGACAAACCAGAGTCAGGATGTCTTATTTGTGTACCAAGATAAGACAAACCAAAGTCAGGATGTCTTATTTACGTACCAAGATAAGACAAACCAGAGTCAGGATGTCTTATTTGTGTACCAAGATAAGACAAACCAGAGTAAGGACGTCTTATTTGTGTACCAAGATAAGACAAACTGGAATCAGAACACCTTATCGTAAGAAAATAGCGTTATAAATAAACTAGAGAACAAACAATCATCAAAAAAAATAGCAACTATGGAATTCAAAAGAATACTCCTCAAACTGAGCGGTGAGTCGCTCATGGGTAGCAAGCAGTATGGCATCGACGAACAGCGTCTGGCCGAGTATGCACAGCAGATCAAGCAGGTAGCCGACATGGGCATCCAGATCGGCATAGTGATTGGTGGCGGCAACATCTTCCGTGGCCTCACCGGTGCAGGCAAAGGCTTCGACCGAGTGAAGGGTGACCAGATGGGTATGTTGGCCACTACTATCAATGCCCTCGGCCTCAGTTCGGCGCTCAACGCCGTGGGACAGAAGGCTCGCGTGCTGACTGCCATCAACATGTTCCCCATCGGTGAGCAGTACAGCAAGTGGCGTGCCATCGAGTTGATGGAAAAGGGCGAAATCGCTATTCTGGCAGGTGGTACTGGCTGCCCCTACTTCACCACCGACACAGGCTCGGCTCTGCGCGGCATCGAAATCGAGGCTGACGTGATGTTGAAGGGTACTCGCGTGGATGGCATCTACACTGCCGACCCAGAGAAGGACCCAACTGCAACAAAGTTCGACAAGATCACCTACGACGAGATCTACCAGAAGGGACTCAAGGTGATGGACCTCACTGCCACCACCTTGTGCCGCGACAACAAGCTGCCAATCATCGTGTTCAACATGGACAAACTTGGCAACCTCGTGAAGGTGATGAGCGGTGAAAATATCGGCACACTGGTGTACGAGAAGTAAGGTGCTTTGGTGCAGATATTGTCAGAAAATAAAATGTTTGATAGCAATTTAGGTGCTTAGCAGATAGAAATATCTGCAAATCCTTGGTCAAACCATTTTTTTGCACTATCTTTGCGCCAAGAATTATACATTATTACATTTTATATTACACATTTATTATATGTTAGACGTTAAGAAAACCATCAAGGATGCCGAGGCCAAGATGCAGGCAACGGTAGATCACCTTCAGGAGACCTTCGACCACATCCGTGCAGGCCGCGCCACCGTCAAACTGCTCGACGGCATCAAGTGCGAGTGCTACGGCACAATGATGGAGGTCAGCCAGTGTGCCAACTGTTCATGTCCAGATGCCAAGAGCATTGTCATCCAGCCTTGGGACAAGGGCATGCTCCGCGTGATCGAGAAGGCAATCATAGACTCTCCTCTGGGCATCATGCCAGAGAACAATGGTGAGATTATCCGCATTGGTCTGCCTCCTATGACCGAGGATCGTCGTAAGCAGCTCTCGAAGCAGGCTAAAGGCGAGGAAGAAAATGCCAAGGTGGCAATCCGCAACATCCGTCGCGACACCATCGATGTCTTGAAGAAGGACATCAAGAATGGTCTGCCAGAGGATGTTGAGAAGGATGCTGAGAACACCATGCAGAAATCACACGACAAGTACATCAAGCTCCTGGAGGCTATCTATGCCGAGAAGGACAAGGAGATCATGAGCGTATAAACATGCTCAAATTACAGATTACGAATTACAGGGATTGAAGCGAAGGACAGGGCGTCATTTACACCAATGCGTAATCCTCCACATTGTGTAATTTGTAATTTGTAATTTGTAATTTTCATCAATGAAAGGCTTAGTAGTACGCAACACCGGATTCTGGTATATGGTTCTTCCCGAAGGAAAAAACCTTCGGGAGGAATCTTTGCGTTTTGCACAGGCAGGGTTCGACGACGGACACCCTGTGGCTGATGGTCTGGTGCCATGCAAGGTGAAAGGCAACTTCCGCCTGAAGGGAATCCGCACTACCAACCCAGTGGCTGTGGGCGACATAGTGAACTATGAGATGAACAAAGAGGGGTTCGCCTTCATCACCAAAATAGAAGAGCGAAGGAACTACATCATTCGCAAAGCCACCAACTTGAGCAAACAAGGGCACATCCTAGCCACCAACCTCGATCAGGTGCTGCTCATCGTCACCATTGCCCACCCACAGACAGCCACCACATTCATCGATCGTTTCCTGGCCACAGCCGAGGCATATCGTGTGCCTGCAGTACTGGTGATCAATAAGATGGACCTCTACGATGACGAAGAGCGACATTATGCAGATGAGCTGGCTTACCTCTATCGCTATATTGGCTACCCGGTCCATCTGGTGAGCATCAAGAGCGAAGAGGGTATCAAAGAAATCCGTGACATCCTCACGGGCAAAGTGACCTTACTGGCTGGCAACAGCGGTGTGGGTAAGTCTTCGCTCATCAACATACTGATTCCCGAGGCGAATGCCCGTACGGCCGAGGTGAGCGACTCGCACGACCAGGGCATGCACACCACCACCTTCTCCGAGATGTACGAGGTATGTGAAGAATCTGGAATCAAGAATCAGGAATCAGGAATGGAGCACACCTACCTCATCGACACTCCTGGCATCCGAGGCTTTGGAACCATCGAGTTCGAGAAAGAGACTGTAAGCCATTACTTCCGCGAGATATTCCGAGAGTCGGAGAAATGTCGCTTCGGCAACTGCACCCACACCCACGAACCAGGTTGTGCCGTGCTCCAAGCCCTTGAGGAACACCGCATCAGTCAGTCTCGCTATGACAGCTACCTGAGCATCATGCAAGACGAGAACGAGGGCAAATACAGAGAATAACTGGGAATCAACAAAGAGAGAGCAATGCGCCGTCTTTTGACCATGATACTATGCATGTTGCTCGCCACATCGATGATGGCGGGCAAGGTCAAAGCGCGTTACAATCAGTCGAACGATCCGACACTGGACAATCTGGTGCTGCGCACCAACATCAAATTCAACCAATTGCAAAACGAGGCCATTGGTCAACTCAACATTGACACTTACCATACGGCAGTCTCGTTGTGTGAACGACAGACATGGCTGGGCAAGCTTCTGCGCAATGTTGTACCTTTCCAAGCCAGTTACCGACGTAAATATGCCCTCGAAGCCCTGAGTCAGGTACGCTATCAATGGCCAGGCGATGTGCAATACAACACAATAGCCCTTCGTGCCAACAGCAAACGCCATGGCAAGATGATGCTACGCGAGGCTTATGAATGCCTGCTCCCCATCTATGACATGCGACGCAAAGGGGCAGATACGCGTTCGTTCGTCATGCCTTTCTCTAACGAGGGCCTGAGGCAATACCACTTTGCTTTCATCAGCGAGGAATCGGACTCGATTTTCAGTCGCGAGCATCCAGGGTTGTGTCGCATCAAGTTTTGGCCAGTGACCAAACACCACACCTTGTTCGAAGGCGAAATGTTGGTCGACTCGACCAGCATCGACATCGTGAGCCTCCGCTGGAAAGGACGCATCGACTTCGCAAAGATCGATGGTCAGATGGATTTCAAATACGATAGCGTCAGCCAGATGACACAGCCTGTCACCAACAACACACAGATCCATTACAATTGGCTTGGAGCCAAAGCTACCAACCGATATATCAGCCACTTCACATACAACGATTACGTTATTTTGGACAGCCTCGATCGCTGGAACCAACCCCTCGACCTGACCTCTACCTATAAGGCTGTACCCCTGCGCGAGGCCGACTTCGACACCATCCGTACAGTACCCCTCAGTCCATATATCGACGAGATTCTCACACCCAAGAAACCCGACACTCCCAAGGATACAACAAAACAAAAGGAGCCCAACCCAGCCGAAGAACTCATTACTCTGGCCACAGGCCTTGTCGATGGCACCAGCATAGGCGACGAGAAGAACAAGCTCCGAATCTACGGTCCGCTCGACCCCGCAGCTTTCGACTATAACAAAATTGATGGCTTCTCCATTCGCGAGAAGTTCCGTTGGGATCGTTATTATGCAGATGACAGTTTCATCAAGTTCCGTGGAACGGTGGGGTTTGCTTTCAAGCTTAAGGAATTGCGCTATAATCTCAACTTCGATTGGGAATACCGTCCTGAGTCTAGGCAGAAACTGAGTTTCGAGGCCAGTCGTAGGGGTTCTGGGTTCTCTTCGAAGTTCGTCAACACCATCAACCAGGCCATCAAAGAGAGTTATCGCTATCCTGACTCTATCAACTTCTACTCGCTAGGTGTCGAGTATTACCAGCATTATCGCTTCCAATTAGAGCATGCTAATGAGCTCACCAATGGGTTGATGCTCTACTTGGGTGCTGGCTACAACTTCCGCAATCCTGTGAAACATGGCCTTCGTGCCGTGAGCAAAGAACATAGTGAGCTGCTAATCAAGGATCACTATGCTGATTTCAGTCCCTATTTCCGTCTGGAATGGACCCCTCGTCAGTACTACATGATGGAAGGCAAGCGCAAGGTCTATATCTCCAGCCCATCGCCCACATTCTCGTTCGAAGCCGCCCGAGCCTTCCGCAACATCTTCGGGGCTGACAGCGACTATAGCCGCATGGAATTCGACGTGCATCAAGACATCCGCATCCGCCCCTCTCGCGTGTTTGCCTACCACATCGGTGCAGGTTCCTTCTTACGACAGAAAGGCGAATACTTCATCAATTACCGCTACTTCTCGCGTCACATGTACACCTCACAGCATGTCGAAGACCGTCTGGGTGGGGCATTCCAGTTGCTCGATGACTACTGGTACAGTTCTTCTCCTGCTTACGTGCAGTCGCATTTCATGTTTGCCACCCCATTTGGAATCATGCACACCCTACCTGCGATTTCGAAGTATGCAATTCAGGAGCGATTCTATTTAGGTTATCTATGGGCAAAGGGCAAGAAGGGGCTCTACACTGAATTAGGTTATGGATTCTCAAACAATTATTTCAGCCTGGGTGCTTTTGCTGGTTTTGCACGATACAAATACTATAGCGCAGGTGTGAAGTTCAGCATTGAGATAGGAGATCACCTGTAAACAAAAAAAGTATCCCAAAAAAAGAAGGGCATCTCCCGACGACCTTCTTCCGTTAACCTTAAATCTAATACCATGAAAAACACGATGCAAAGATAGCGGTTTTATTCGATATATGCAAATAATTTCGCGAAAAATTTTCGAATCTGCATATTATTTAACATTTCAAACAATAATAAGGGTCAGATTTTTACATTTATTTTAGTTATTACGACTGCATTAATACTTTTTAACAACACAAAATACTTCATTTGGCAACAATCCGAAATAGAATGAAAAGATCTTAGCCACACCTTATTTCAAACAGATGGCCGACACGATGCGTCCCGTGTCGATGCCTTGACGACGAGCACTGAAAAGCTGCTCCTGATTTTGCCAAGTACACCAAGGCGTGCAGTCAATATGGTCAAGCTCCACTCCAGCTTCGAGCAAATCCATGGCATTGCTTTGCCACAAGTCAACATGTGGCTTGGGATATGTCACCCTGCCGAAGGATGAGAACTGGTGACGAAGCACGCATTCGCCTCGGCCGGAATTGACGAAAGCTTGAGCCACCTCCTCGCCCACCTCAAAAGCATCTGCTCCAATGCTGGGACCCACCACAGCCAAAAGGTCTGATGGTTGGACACCGAGATCTTGATGCATTCGCTCTACGGTGAGTCGGACGATATGTTGCACCGTGCCTCGCCACCCAGCATGAACTGCTGCCACCGCAAGCCGCACAGGATCATAGAGCAATACTGGAACGCAGTCGGCGGTTCGCACGCCAATCCATTGCCTCGGCTTACTGGTAATGACAGCATCAGCCTCCACTGCCTGCAACTCCAGAGCGGAGTCATAAGCCGTATGATCATCCACGACCACAATGCTGGTGCCATGCACCTGACGAGGCATCCACACCCCTACACCCGGGTGTTCGAAGCCTCGCAACGAACAGAAATGCTCAATCCCAGCCTCCTGTAAGAGAAGCTGGGACTGCAAAACGGGTTGTTTATCCTTGTTCTGAAAGTTGTTCTGAACCATTATTATGAAGTTGTCTAATTCCTCATTTCTGAATCATCACTTCTCATTTATTGAATAAGATTACTCATCCCAATCCTCCTCAATGAGGTCCTCACTGGCCACACCCTCGATTACATAACTGTCATGACCGAATGGGTCAGCCTCCTCGTATTCATCCTCTGCCTCGCGCGAGCGAGAGAGGTCAAGATTGCGATGAGTGAAAGTCTGAATACGATTGGCCTCGTCATTGAGCATTGTCCAAAGCATATCTTTCAGTTCGTCCAGGCCCTGACCGGCCACCGCGCTGATGAATACAGTCGGAACACCATCGGGCAACTCCTGACGCATCTGGTCGATCAGTTCATCGTCGAGCATATCACACTTCGTGATAGCTAACAGGCGCTGCTTATCCATCATCTCAGGGTTGTAGGTACGCAACTCGTTAAGCAGGATGTCATAATCCTTACGAATATCGTTCGAGTCGGCAGGAATCATGAAAAGGAGCGTTGAGTTGCGTTCTATATGACGTAAGAATCGCAATCCCAATCCCTTGCCTTCCGAAGCGCCCTCAATGATACCAGGGATGTCGGCCATCACGAACGAACGGTTGTCGCGATAGGGCACCAGGCCCAGATTGGGCTCCATAGTGGTGAATGGATAGTCGGCAATCTTAGGTTTAGCCGCACTGATGCTACTCAATAGGGTAGATTTACCTGCATTGGGGAAGCCCACCAGACCTACGTCGGCCAGCAGTTTCAACTCAAGGATGACAGAACGCTCGATGGCTGGTTCGCCTGGCTGTGCATAACGGGGAGCCTGGTTGGTAGCCGTGCGGAAATGCCAGTTGCCCAGACCTCCACGTCCGCCCTTCAGCAGCACGACCTTCTGGTCATGGTCTGTTATCTCACATAGGTACTCGCCTGTCTCAGCATCATAGACCACTGTGCCCATAGGCACCTCAATGATCACGTCCTTACCATCCTTACCAAATGACTTGTTCTCACCGCCAGCCTGACCATCAGTAGCAAACACATGACGCTGGTAACGCAGGTGCAACAGGGTCCAATAATTGCGGTTGCCATGCAGGATCACAGAGCCTCCCTTACCGCCATCGCCGCCATCAGGGCCGCCCTTGGGGATGTATTTGGCACGGTGCAGGTGCGAACACCCCTTGCCCCCCTTACCTGAGCGGCAATATATCTTAACGTAGTCGACAAAATTACTTTCTGCCATCGTTTATTCAAAGAAATAGGTGAAACCAAAACTGAGGTTACGATTCTGCTGAAACGAAGAATGCATGTTGATGAAGCCGAAATCGTAGGCTACATGCAACTGATAGTCCTTCAGATACATAGCACTGAACTGCAGACCCATGCCAAAGTCGAAACGATTGGATCCCAGGTCAGAGAAGAAGCCATCAGAACGACTGTTATGATTGACGGTCGAACTGTTGTACACCACCGTAGTGTCGGTCTTACGATTGCCAAACAGGCCAAATGCAAAGTATGGACCGGCCTCTGCCATCACACTCCAATCCTCGTTGACATACCATGCATAACCTGCATGTACAGGAATTTCAAGGTAGTGAGTGGTATAATTATCCTTGAGCGTAGTAATAGTTTTGCTCTCAGCACTGGTCAACGAACCTTCGTAAGTAGCGCCTTTGATTGAGTATTTCACCTCAACACGTCCAAATGTGTTGGGTGCTACATACTCTGAGCCATCTACCATAAGATTCAGACCAGCCTGCAAGCCTATGGAACTATCGTAAGGACTACCAGAAAAGCTTGGGATGTTCAATCCGATCGTTGCACCTAACTTATATGGGGGCATACCTTCGACCTCCGACAACATCTGCGCATTCACTGTCGTGCAAAAAGCAGACATAAAGACTGCCACCAGGGCAGCAAAAAGATTCTTTTTAATCATCATAGTAGTCATTTTTTACAATTAAACTTCGGTGCAAAAATAACCAACTTTTACCACAAAAACAAATAATCGCACGAAATAATGACGCGAAACATGTTTTTTTTACACATTATTATATATTTTTAGGAAAAATGCCTTATCTTTGCACCCATACAATCACAGATATCACAATGAAAGGTATAGTATTAGCAGGCGGTTCAGGCACTCGCCTCTACCCCATCACTAAGGGTGTGAGCAAGCAACTCATCCCTATCTACGACAAGCCGATGGTCTATTATCCCATCTCGGTACTGATGCTGGCAGGCATCCGTGACATCCTCATCATCTCGACTCCCCATGATCTTCCGGGCTTCCGTCGTTTGTTAGGTGATGGTTCAGACTATGGCGTGCACTTCGAGTATGCCGAACAGCCTTCGCCCGATGGATTAGCTCAGGCCTTTCTGATTGGAGAGAAGTTCATTGGAGATGATGCAGTATGCCTCGTCCTCGGAGACAACATCTTCCACGGTATGGGATTCACGGGTATGCTCAAACAAGCCGTACGCAATGCCGAACTGCACCAGAAGGCCACAGTCTTCGGATACTGGGTTAACGACCCTGAGCGCTATGGCGTGGCAGAGTTTGACAAAGAAGGCCATTGCCTAAGTATCGAAGAAAAGCCCGAGCACCCCAAGTCTAACTACGCAGTAGTGGGCCTCTACTTCTACCCGAACAAGGTGGTTCATGTGGCCAAAAACATCAAACCCTCGGCACGTGGCGAGCTTGAAATCACCACAGTCAACCAGTGGTTTCTCCACGATCAGGAACTGCTCGTTCAGACACTGGGCCGTGGCTTTGCTTGGCTCGACACTGGCACACATGACTCACTCTCCGAGGCCTCGACTTTCATTGAAGTGATCGAAAAGCGCCAAGGTCTCAAGGTGGCCTGCCTTGAAGGCATTGCCTATCGCCAGGGCTGGATCAGTACCGAGCAGATGCGCCAACTTGCCCAGCCTATGATCAAAAACCAGTATGGTCAATACCTACTCAAGGTCATTGACGAGATTGAGAGAGACGGAAGGAAAGAGTTGTAGGGCTCTGGTTTATTTTCAACGTCACTACTCCCCATACCGCACAAACATTCCCTTCACCTCCTGTTTCATTGCTTCGCGAAACTCCGCTGGCTCAAGCACCTCAAGCCCGCGGCCATGCGAAAGCAGATGAAGCAGGAGGTCGCGTGTTGTGTAGCAACTGAGCTCGAAATCAGAGTAGCCCTCTCCCTTCACCACCTCGCGTTGAGAGGCATGTAAGGGCAAGGTTCGCAAGTAGTTACATTCGTTGCCATAGGCACGCAGGCGAATCCGGGGCACTTCGCCCTCTCCAGTCCACACGCCAAAGCAACTGCCATAGAAATCCTGTGTCGAAAAGGCCGCTGGGGGTAGGAAGGGATCATCATGCAAGAGCTCGACACGCAGCATGCGGTCCAAAGCGAATGTTGCAGCATGCACGCCATGGTTCTTTACCGCCAATAGGTACCAGCGTTGCTGATGGAGCTTCAAGCAATAGGGTTGCAGGTGGCACTCATAGGGATCGGCTCCATCGAACTTCTGATAGATTATCCCCAGGCAGCATTGGCGACGAAATGCTTCAACCACCGTAGCAAAATGCTCTGCTCCGCTGGGTGGGGCTTCGAGCAGGATGCGGTCTTTCACCTCCTGGCTGTCGGTCACGAGCTGACTGATGTTGAAGCTCGAGATGAGCCAATTGCTTAATTTGTTCCCCTGCTCTACATTTATATAGTATGTATTAGTGGGTTTATCGCAGTCAATTACTATGCCAAGCATATCCTGTATGGCCGATCGGTAGTTGAAGAAAGTACGACGCGACAACATCAGCCCCAGACTGATGGTCTCGTCCCTCTGCCAATAGTCTCCAATCTCGGCCAGTGTGAGCCGACGGTGCTTCTGCAACATATTTACAATCCAAAGACAACTACGCAACTTGCGGTTTTCTATCATTGCTACCATGGCGATTCACTCTTTTTTTGGAACAAAAATAGGCGAAATAAAGTAAAAAAACAAGATTTTTTCATTTTTTTTGAGACTGGGCAGAAATTTGGCACAGTCTCATACTATCTTTGCACTGTCCAAACGACAAAAAAACTCGTCTGAGCGACACACAAACAATGATAACAACAAAAAATGATAGCCACATGAAAAAGTTACTTCTTATCCTCGCCATTGCCGGCATGATTGCAGCCGACCTCATTCTTACCGGCCAGAACGTGTTAGCCGGTCTTGCCCTCGTTGGAATCGCCTTGCTATTCTGCCTTGCAGCCGGTGAGTCGCGACTCGGCCAACGCACCCCCACCGACCGCACTAAGTGCTACAACAGCACGATAAATTCACCTGTTGTGCCCTAAAAAGGCCTCGAAAATATGTTTCAAAACAACTTTCTGCCATTTTTTGCCCCGAAAATTTGCACGGCTCGATAGAATTTGGTATCTTTGCACTGCCGTAAAAGCACCGATCCTTTTGCTACCAACTCACAACAAAGGGTCACAAACAACTTATCGGAATACCAACACTAAAAACCATACATATCATGGACGAACAGCTTATCAAAGACTGCACAGCCAAGGCACAGGCATGGCTGGGCGAAGGTTTCGACGAGGAAACCAAGGCAGAAGTACGCGCAATGCTCGAGGCAGAGGACAAGACTCCGCTCATCGACGCTTTCTATCAGAATCTTGAGTTCGGTACAGGTGGCCTTCGTGGCATCATGGGCGCTGGCACCAACCGCATGAACAAGTACGTAGTCGGCATGGCTACCCAAGGCTTTGCCAACTACATCAACAAGGCATTCCCAGGCATGCAGCCAGCCGTAGTCGTAGGTCACGACTGTCGCAACAATGGCCGCATGTATGCCGAAACCGTAGCCGCCATCTTCTCGGCCAACGGCATCAAGGCTTATCTGTTCGAGAGCCTCCGTCCTACCCCAGAGATCTCATTTGCTATCCGTCAGCTTGGTGCTCAGGCTGGTGTAAACGTTACCGCCAGCCACAATCCTAAGGAGTACAATGGCTACAAGGCCTACTGGGACGACGGTGCTCAGGTTCTGGCGCCACACGACAAGGGCATCATCGACGAGGTCAACAAGGTAACTATCGATCAGGTTAAGTTCGAGCCAAACTACGACCTCATCGAGATCATCGGTGGCGAAATGGATTGGGACTACCTCACTGCTGTTAAGGAGGCAATGGTTGACCAGGAGGTAATCAACCGCCAGAAGGACCTCAACATCGTATATTCTCCACTCCACGGCACTGGCCGTGTCATCATTCCTGAGGCTCTCCGCTCATGGGGCTTCCAGAACATCCACGTGGTTCGTGAGCAGATGGAGATCGACGGCAACTTCCCAACCGTAGTTTCGCCTAACCCAGAGAACTCTGAGGCCATGACCCTCGGCATGAAGCTAGGCGACAAGGTGGGCGCCGACCTTGTGATTGCTTCTGATCCTGACGCTGACCGTCTGGCCATCGTGTGCCGCGACGCGGCTGGCAAGTGGATGATCCTCAACGGCAACCAGACTGCTATGATGTTCTCTTGGTATATCATCGCTAACAAGAAGAAGCTCGGCCAGCTTAAGGGCAACGAGTTCATGGTTAAGACTATCGTAACCTCTGAGCTCATCAAGAAGATTGCCAACAAGAATGGCGTAGAGATTTTCGACGAGTTCACCGGCTTCAAGTGGATTGCTTACCGCATCCGCGTCAACGAGGGCGTTAAGAAGTATATCGGTGGCGGCGAGGAGTCGTTCGGCTTCCTGCCATTCGATAAGGTTCGCGATAAGGATTCTCCAGCTTCTATCTGCCTCATCTGTGAGATCGCTGCTTGGGCTAAGGATAACGGCATGACACTGTTCGATCTCCTGCTCAACATCTACAAGGAGTACGGTTTCCAGAAGGAGAAGGCTGTCAGCGTAACCAAACCAGGCAAGTCAGGTGCTGACGAGATTAAGGCTATGATGGAGAACTTCCGTGCCACTCCTCCAACCGAACTTGGTGGCAGCAAGGTTCTCGTTGCTAAGGATTTCAAGACCCTCAAGCAGACTGATATGACTACTGGCGCAGTTACCGACATCGACATGCCAGCCACAGCCAACGTGCTCCAGTACTTCACTGAGAATGGCGCTAAGGTTTCAGTTCGTCCTTCAGGCACCGAGCCTAAGATCAAGTTCTACTGCGAGGTTCCTGCAGACTTCGATGGTGACTACGAGAAGGCCAGCGCTGCTGCAGAGGAGAATCTCAAGAAGATCTGCGCAAGTCTCGGCATCTAAAGCATTACATATTCGCATCCAATAAATAACCTCGGCTACGACACTAATACAAGTGTATCGTAGCCGAGGGTGTTGTTTATTCAATAAAGACTGCTAGATGACAAATCAACGTTGCGAGACAATAGGTTTGTAACGCTGATTGCAGATCAGCAGGCTGTCGCCCGGTTCCATGGCTGAAGGCTCGAAAAAACGATTAGTACAATCCTCCCATGCCACGAACTCATGAGTGTCGCGCTTGAGAAGTACGAACTTGAAGCGCAAGGGGAACTTGAGCGAACTGCGCGAGATGGTCACCCCCCACAGATGCTGACCTATAGGCTGCATTACCACAGCATGCTCAGGTTGCCAGCTGCCCAGCTCTGGCACATTACCAATGAGAGCCATCACTTGGTCTTCTGGAACCGAAGCGGCCTCGCACACCATAGTAAGGTGGTCGGGCTCGAGGGCCTCGAAGTTAAGTTCGGCATCTTCGGTAGTGCGTACAGGCTTGTGTTTGAATACAAGCGAGAAAAAACTACGGTAGAGAGGAAGTCTGCGCCAGTCATCCCACACTCGAAGGGTAGGAATGTCACGACTTGCATCGCACAAGCCAGCAATGCGATGTCCGTTGCCGAACTCATTGCGCAACACGCGACGCTGATAGGCCAGGACATAATGATAAGCTGTGGAACTGAGGAACGAGGCATCGACCTCAACAAACCAGTTACCTCGTCCGTCGTTGTCCATCTCGATTGCACTGGCAGGCAGCCGGTCACCTATCTCGGGCTTCCGACCGGTAGTTACATAGAGCTGTGCACCCCATTGGGTCTGGTATTCGATGTGTAAGGATATGGTCATAATAGTTTGGTTTTTCAGCGCGAAGATACGGCAAATTCTCGACTAATCAAAATTTTTTGGCTGAAAGATGCCGGTTTGGAATAAAAAAAGTCCAAAAGCATCACTTTTGGACTTTATGGTTTAGAAATTAAAACCGACGTTGAACGACCAGGTCTTGGAACGCAGACTAGTATTGTAGAAATCAGCATCGAGATTAAGCAGACCATAGTCGTAAGCCACCTCCATATACACCAGACCTGCAGAGAGACCTGCACCAAGACGCACACCAGCATCAAAATCCTCGAGCACATTGTCGTCGTAGGTATCATATTTGTCGGTGCCGTATGAACCGGAGAACTTTGAAGTGCCTGCAAATCCAAATGCCATGAACAGACCTGCAAAAGGCTGGATGACGGTGTGGGGAGCAATAGGCAGGTGCCCCTTGAGCACTACTGGAGTCTCAAACATATGCATGGTCATCTTGACATCTTCATTCTCACTGCTATGGTGGCTGCCACCAGTGATAATGTCGTTATATGAGAAACTGAAGTTAGACAGTCGTCCACCTTTCATGGTGTAATAGATGCCTGGCTCGATAGAGAGGGCATGGCTGCGGCCAAGATACCAACCAAAGACTACGCCGAGGTCAAAACCCATGACAGTCCCGTCATTAAAACGGGAATCAGAGCGCAGTGAGGCCGAATTGAAGCCCAAACGAATACCTGTGTAATCATCGATGTGATAAAGCATGTTGCCGAGCATGGCATATTCGGCAGCAGTCTCGACGGCATCGAGGCCACGTAGCACTTTGTCGGTGCGACTGCTGTGGTAACTGCGAGGAGCAGGACGCTGACCACGATACTGTGCCATGGCGGTACTACCTACAGTGAGGAGCAGCAACAGGAGAGCAATGCGTGAAAAAAGAGTTCTCATAACTATGGATATTGGGTTAATAATCATTTTTTCTAATGTTGAGACTCCAACAGTGAGCAATAGTTTAAATCCGACAGAGTGCATTAATTTAAATAGGTGCGCGCGAAGAGCAGCACTAATCCTCCGAAAACTTGAGCAGCAACTGGCGATAAGTAGCGTAGATGTGCTGGCGCGAGAGCATGCCTAGATACTTGCCCTGTTGGTCAATGACGGGCAGGGTCCAGGCATCGGTAGTGTCGAACAGGTTCATTACCTCAGCCATGTTCATGCCGGGAAGTACCTTGCCCTTAGGACCAATCATGATGTCCTCCACAGTCATCCGTTCGTAGAGGCGGGGCTGGAACATGATGTTGCGAATCTCATTGAGCGTAATCACCCCCACAAAGGTCCCGTCTGCATCGCACACTGGGTAGTGGTTGTGTGTCTGGGTAGAGATCGTCTTGACCAGTTCGCCCAGCTTCATTGCTGGATAGACCACTGCATAGTCGGTCATGATGAGATCTTGTAGGCTGAGCAGGGTGAGGACCGCCTTGTCCTTATGGTGCGTGATAAGTTCACCCTTCTGAGCCAGACGACGGGTGTAGATGGAGTAGGGTTCGAAGATGCGTATGGTGCCATACGAGAGGCAGGCAGCAATCATGAGCGGCAAGAAGAGGTCGAATCGTCCCGTGAGTTCGGCAGAAAGGAACACGCCCATCAGCGGAGCATGCATCACGCCACTCATCACGGCAGCCATGCCCATCACTGCAAAGTTCTGCTCTGGCAGGAAGGCAAAGAGGCCCGACTCGTTGATCATATAAGCGAAGAGGAAACCTGCGAAATTGCCTAAGAACAACGAGGGTGCGAACGTACCACCACATCCGCCGCCTCCATTGGTAGCTGCCGTGGCGAAACTCTTGGTGAGCATGACCATCATGATGAAGAAACAGAGAATCCAGAATTTGCCATGAGGCAGGATGTCGCTCAAGCCATAGAAGACTGAGTTGCCAAGAATCTCGTGATACTGTCCATTGTAGATATGCTGTATGGACTCATAGCCTTCACCATAGAGCGGTGGCAGCATGAAGATGGCTACGCTCAGGAAGATGCCGCCCAGAATCCATTTTGTCCAAGGATTGTGCACACGCTTGAACTGGTCCTCGGCCCAAAAGGTGGTGCGGGTGAAGTAGAGCGAGGCAAAACCGCAGAAAATGCCAAGCAATATGACGTAAGGGACGCGTTCAATGGAGAAATCCATGGTTTCAGTGAAGTAGAAGAGTGCCTTCGAACCGTCGATGACGTACGCCACCGAGGCTGCTGTCACAGCTGAGATGAGCAGTGGCATGATCGAGAAGGCTGTGAGATCAAGCATCAAAACCTCTACAGTGAATAGCAAACCTGCAATCGGAGCCTTGAAGATGCCTGCAATGCCTGCGGTGGCACCACAGCCCAGCAGTATCATCAGGGTATGCTGATCCATACGGAAAAGTCGGCCCAGATTCGAACCAATGGCCGAACCCGTCAGCACGATAGGTGCCTCGGCTCCCACCGAGCCACCAAACCCGATGGTAACGCTCGACGCCAGCACAGAGGTGTACATGTTGTGCACCTTGATGATGGACTTGCGCTGCGAAATGGCGTAAAGGATCTTGGTGACACCATGTCCGATGTCATCGCGCACAATGTAACGCACGTAACAGCCTGCGATGAGGATGCCAAGCACAGGATAAAGCAGGTAGAGCCAGTTGACACCGTCCACCTCAAAGTAGAGGGTAAGCAGGTGCTGGAAGGAGTGAATAAGCCACTTCAGTATGAGAGCAGCGGCAGCTCCGGCCAGTCCAGTCAGGAAAGCCAGGAACAGCACAAACTGCTGCTCGGTGAGGTGCTGCTCTCGCCAGCTGACGATAGCCTCCACTGTCTTGTTGAGAAATGTGTAAGTCCTGCGAAGCACGTAATATTTATTTACTATTTAGCTATTTACTATTTGACTATTGTTTGTTGCCAGCTTTTTGTCGAAAACCATGACTATTGGTTGCTGCTAACTACCTGACGAAAATGTGACCCGCTGGGGCAATGGTCAAATAGTAAATAGTCAAATGGTACATGAAGTTAGATTCCTTTGCCCGTCAGCACGATTTTGACCGTGTAGCCCAGAATCTTGAGGTCCATGCCGATGGAGCAGTTATCGACGTAGAGCAGATCGTAACGCAGACGTTCCACCATCTGAAAGATTGTCGATGCGTAACCATACTTGACCTGTCCCCACGATGTAATGCCTGGCCGAACCTGAAGCAAACGTGAATAATAGGGAGCCACGTCCATGATCTGGCGTATATAGAAGTCTCGCTCCGGACGAGGACCGACGAGGCTCATATCGCCACGCAAAACGTTCCAGAACTGCGGCAGCTCATCCAGACGATACTTGCGCAGATAGTGCCCCAGACGAGTGATGCGTCGGTCCATTTTGTTCGATAACTGCGGCCCATCCTGCTCGGCGTTTACACGCATGGATCTGTACTTATAGATACGAAAAGGACGGCCCTCCAGTCCTATGCGTTCCTGGCTGAAAAAGATAGGACCGGGCGAATCCAAGCGCACGGCAATGGCCAAAGCCAGGTAGATGGGTGAGAGCACCAGCAATGCCAGGATGGAGAAGAGGACGTCGCCCGTACGCTTCACATTGCGCATAAAAGGAGATAGCAGTTCTGCCGAATACTCAATCATCGGGATGGAAGTAAGCGAGCCTACATGCACCAAGCCGTTGAGCATCTCATCGTTGGTGGCCTTGATTCGAATAGGCAGTCCAAAGGGCATCAACTGGTAGATCAGGCGATCCATGACCTTCTGGTCGTGCATGTCTGGAGCAAGCAATATGGCCTCAATCTGCTTTTCGGCTACTATCTGCCTAATCTCCTCATTCGAGGTGTTGGCTGCAGTCTGTGCTACAACCGAATAGCCATTCTGGTACTTCTCGGCTTTGAAGTCGCGTATCAGCTGTGCAGCGCTCTTGCCATTGCCCAATAACAGCGTACGCAGGCCCAAGCGGCCTGACTGAATGAGCGAAGTGGTGTGATGGGTAATCAGGTAGCGTACCACATAGACCGGAGTGAAGGTGCAGCCAAACATGGTGAGCAGGATCTGCAGATAGACTCTGGGCGAGACGTGCACGATCTTGACGATGCCCAGCACTTCGTCGTTGAAGAAGGGCACGTCGTCAATCACCATGGCGAAGAACGCCACCAGACAACCGAAGACACAGGTCAGCAGCGTGTCGCGCATCTCCTCAATGTACGACTTGAAATAAACCTTCTGGTAATAGCCCGAGAAGGCGAAGAGTGCCATCCATGCCAATGGGCCTATCAGCAGGCTGGTCTGCACCGAACGCAGTGACATAAATTCCTGCAACGTCGGTGCTGTCTGGAAACCCGTGACGTCGAACCTGTAGACATAGAACAGCACCCAGCCAGCCGTAATGGCCAGCAGGTCACACAATATATAGATCATGCGCTGTCTTGTCTGGTTCATGTCTTCATCTTATGACGGTGACCACCCCACCGTCTTCCACTTTGATGATACCCGATGGGGCGGGGTTCTGTTTCTCGTTCTGACGCAGGGGTATGATGTAGTCTACTGCATCCTTCACCTCCTGACTGATGTCAGCAAAGCAGCGGGCAGTGGGTTCTCCACTGATGTTGGCACTGGTGCTGACCAGCGGACGACGCAAGCGGGCACACAGTGTGTTCGACACCTCCTCCTTAGTGATGCGCACACCCATCGATCCGTCCTCAGCCACGAGCTCTGGAGCCACGTTGCGTGCATGAGGCAGAATGAGAGTGAGAGGTTTGTCAGCCACCTCCCATAAGTCCCATGCAATCTCTGGCACATGGTCAAAGTAGTAATCCACACGCCCCACAGCATCCATCAGCGTGAGCATGGACTTACTGTCAGAACGACGCTTGATCTCATAGATTCTGCGCACAGCCTGCGAGTTGGTGGCGTCGCAGCCCAGTCCCCATACGGTGTCGGTGGGGTAAAGGATTACGCCACCACGATTCAAGACCTCAAGGGCCTTCGTGATGATTTCTCTGTCGATAGCCATTGCTTAAAGATATCGTCAAAAAGAGGATTCAAGAAAAAAACACGCATCGCACTTCGCGCGGAAATGCGATGCATGGTATTTGGATTTCGAGGAGTGTCTCTTGATTAGAGGTTTGGATTCATAGTCTTCCAGTCCTCCACAGCTGGGATGATGCCCAGGGCGATGATCTCGTCGCGCATCTTCTGCAGATGCTCGTATGATGAAGCCAGAGCTGCCATCTCCTCAGCAGTACCCTCAGGAGCGGTGAAGTGTACGCCAGTCTTGTCGATTACGGTTGGCATAGCCATCATGACGTTCTTGTAGCCGCACTTGTCGCAGTTCACATAGCAGCCAGCAGGCCAGAGGAACTTATCGCCACCCATAGCAGCCTCAATCATCTTGACAGCCTGATAAGCAGGGCTCTGGAATGAAGAGCGGCCACGCAGTTTGATGATGTTCGAGCCACCCTGTGTAGTGCGCTTCTTGATGTCGGCCCAACGCTCAGCTGAGAGTTCCTTCTCGGCGAGTGGGGTACCATCGATCATAGCCTTTGAAGCAAATACTGCCATCTGCTCACCGTGGCCACCGTAGGTATAGGCGTTAGTCACCTTGTCCTGCTGTACGCCGAACTCCTGAGCCAGAGCCTGCTGCAGACGAGTAGAGTCCAGAGCAGCGAGCGAGGTCAGCTGGTTAGGCTTAAGACCAGAGTGGATGAGAGCAGTAAGTGCGGTAACGTCAGCTGGGTTGAAGATTACAACCACGTGCTCTACCTCAGGGCAGTACTTCTTGATATAGTCACCGAACTCTGCAGCGATCTGGCAGTTGCCCTTGAGCAGGTCCTCACGGGTCATGCCCTCCTTGCGTGGAGCACCGCCTGAAGAAATGATATATTTAGCACCAGTGAAAGCCTCCTCAGGATTGGTGGTCCAGGTCACGTTAGCACCTGGGAATGCGCAATGTGCAATCTCGTCAGCCACACCATGGTTGCCAGCCTCGAAGATGTCATAGAGGCATACGTTAGGGGTAAGACCAAGCATGAGAACCGACTGAACCATATTAGAGCCAATCATGCCACCAGCACCAACAATCACGAGTTTTTCATTAGATAAATAAGCCATAATGTTATAAGTATAAATATTTGTTAATAACCACTTCACTGGACTGAGAGCTGACCATCCGGAAAACACATCTTTTTCCTGAGTTCACGCCCCATATCCACGGCAAATATAACTATTATTTTTATAATATGTATAAAGAAAAGGCAAAATATCGAATCTCAACGATTAAATATCTTGCCTAGAACTATGCTTTGGAAAGCGTATTTGTCATTTTGCAGCCTGCAAGCTCACGATGACGCGCGAGTTGCTCGGGTCGTTGGTGATGATCGTGATGTTGTGGCTGATGCTCTTCGGTTCGCACTTGGCGGGGTCGAAGGTGATGCGCAGTGTCGAAGTCTGTCCGGGTTTCAGCACGACCTCGGTGAGTTCAGTGCGGAACACCTCAGGACGCTCGTTGTGTATCTTGCGAATCACCAGTTTGTCTTTGCCCGTGTTGCGCACGGTGACCTCCTGCGTGCGGGTACTGCCACCCTTACCGAAGTTGACTATGGTATTCGACACATCCACCTCGGCAGCATTGTCGCGTTCCTTCTTGCTCATGTCCGAAAAGTCCTCCCAGATGTCGGCCATCAATGCGATGTGATTGCCCTTCATCTTGGTCTCCTTGCCTTTCACATAGATGTCCAGCAGGTCCTTGCGAGGGCCCCAGTCCTTCACCTTGTCGGCCAGATAAGTAATCATCACCTTGCCTTCGCTTTTGGGAGCTATGACCTCAGGTTCGCACACCAGAGCCACATGCTTTGGAGCATTGCGGAAGGTGAGGCGAATGGGCTCGTCACCCTCATTGTAGCACATCAGAGTACGGGTGCGAGGAGTACGGTTGGGATAGACATCGAAGAAGTTCAGCGACGTGGTCTTCACCCTCAATCCACCTCCCAGCTGTTCAGTGTAGGTATCAATGGGACCTGAGGTATTGATCACGTTGCCTGTGATGGTAAGCATCACCTTCTCCTGTGACTTGCTGTTGGTATAGACATACACGCTCTTGTCGAAGGGACCCGGGCGGCCTTTGGCATGGTAGGTCACCTTGATTTCTCCGCTCTCGCCCGGGCGCAAAGGCTTCTTAGGATACTCGGGCGTAGTGCAGCCACAGCTGGCCTGCGCACGGGTGACCAGCAGGGGCGAGTCACCCTCGTTCTGGAACTTGAAGCTGTAGGTCACGTCACCATCAGATTCCTTAATGGTGCCAAAGTCGTGGGTAACCACTTCAAACTTCGCCTTGCCGTCGGCCAGCAGGACGCTGACCGAAGCAAGGAGGATGAGAAGAAGAGTCGAAAGTCGTTTCATAGCTGATACTTATGCCTTGATAGCATCGAGAATGTGGTTCACAGCATTACTGAGGCCCTCGGCATTCTTGCCGCCTGCCTGAGCAAAGTGAGGCTGACCGCCACCACCGCCCTGGATGAGCTTGGCTGCATCCTTCACGAGCTGGCCTGCATTGTAGCCCTGAGCCTTCACATCGTCGCTGATGGCCACGGTGAGGAGTGGCTTGCCCTGATACTCGGTACCTGCCACTACGATGAGGTTCTGATTCTCGGCACGGAGCTGGAAGGCGATGTTCTTGATTGAGTCAGCCTCAAGTGTAGCCTGAATGCAAACCACCTTGATGCCCTTGATCTCAGTTGCAGCGTCGAGGTACTGCTTCTTGAGGGCCTGCTCCTGCTGAGCCTTGAATTCTGCAATCTGTTTCTTCATCTCTGCGTTCTCGTCCTGCTGCTTCTTCACAGCAGCAGCGAGGTTGGCAGCATTGTTGAACATGCCTTTGAGTTCGCGGATCATGTCCTGCTGCTCGTCGAGCATCTGCTCAACAGCCTTACCTGTGATGGCCTCAATACGACGCACACCTGCAGCAACTGAGGTCTCCATAACGATGCGGATCATGCCGATGCGACCGGTGTTCGAGATGTGGCAGCCACCGCAAAGCTCTACCGAAGGGCCGAACTTCACGACACGAACCTCGTCGCCATACTTCTCGCCAAAGAGGGCGATAGCACCCATCTTCTTAGCCTCGGCAATTGGCATGTTGCGATGCTCCTCGAGCTGGATGCCCTCACGTACCATCTGGTTAGCGAGGTGCTCTACCTGACGAAGCTCCTCGTCAGTCACCTTCTGGAAGTGACTGAAGTCGAAGCGCAGACTCTCTGACGATACCAACGAACCCTTCTGCTCCACATGGGTACCGAGCACAGCACGCAGGCAGTAGTCGAGGATGTGGGTGGCCGTGTGGTTGCACTCCAGAGCAGTACGCTCCTCAGCGTTGATTTTAGCCACGACTGGTGCGGTGATGTCCTGTGGCAGCTTCTCTACGATGTGCACAGCCAGATTGTTCTCACGCTTGGTGTCGATGACCTTGATGGTCTCATCGCCGAATACCAGCACACCCTTGTCGCCTACCTGACCGCCCATCTCGCCATAGAAAGGTGTCTTCTCGAGCACAATCTGGTAGAAGGTCTTGTTCTTCTGCTTAATCTGACGATAGCGGAGCACCTCGGTCTCTGCTTCGGTGAAGTCATAGCCTACGAACTCGGTAGTACCAGCGTGGAGCTCTACCCAGTCGCCATTCTCCACGGCAGCAGCATTGCGAGCACGTTCCTTCTGTGCCTGCATGTTGGCCTGGAAGCCCTCAGCATCGATGGTCAATCCATTCTCACGGGCAATGAGCTCTGTGAGGTCGAGTGGGAAGCCGTAGGTATCGAACAGTGTGAATGCCTCCACACCATCGATCACGGTCTTGCCGGCAGCCTTGGTGTCGGACATGATGGCATCCATACGCTTGATGCCATTCTCCAGCGTACGGAGGAATGAGTCCTCCTCCTCCTTGATCACCTTCACAATCAGCTCGTTCTGAGCCTTGAGCTCTGGATAGGCATCGCCCATGGTGTCGATCAGCACAGGCAGCAGCTTGTAGAGGAAGGCCTCCTTCTGGCCGAGGTAAGTGTAAGCGTAACGTACGGCACGGCGCAGGATGCGACGGATCACGTAGCCAGCCTTGGCATTCGATGGCAGCTGACCATCGGCAATGGCGAAGGCAATGGTGCGGATGTGGTCAGCCAGCACTCGCATAGCCACATCGGTCTTCTCGCTCTGGCCATACTGCATACCGCTGAGGGCACCGATAGTCTGGATGATGGGCTGGAACACGTCGGTATCGTAGTTCGAGGTCTTGCCCTGCATGGTGCGAACCAGACGTTCAAAGCCCATGCCGGTATCGATGACGTGAGCAGGAAGCTTCTCGAGCGAACCATCAGCCATGCGGTTGTACTGCATGAACACGATGTTCCAGATCTCGATCACCTGTGGGTGGTCATGGTTCACGAGGTCACGTCCGCTGACCTGAGCCTTCTCCTCCTCGCTGCGTGAGTCGTAGTGGATCTCAGAGCAAGGACCGCATGGACCAGTGTCGCCCATCTGCCAGAAGTTATCGTGCTTGTTGCCGTTCAGGATGTGATCCTTGGGCAGGAAGCGCTCCCAGATGCCTGCTGCCTCGTTGTCGCGCTCCACACCCTCTTCAGGTGCACCCTCAAAGACGGTAGCATAGAGGTTCTTAGGATCGAGCTTCAGCACCTCCACCAGATACTCCCAGGCCCAAGAGATGGCCTCCTCCTTGAAGTAGTCGCCAAACGACCAGTTGCCCAGCATCTCGAACATGGTGTGGTGATAGGTGTCATGACCTACCTCCTCCAGGTCGTTGTGCTTGCCACTGGCACGGAGGCACTTCTGGCTATCGGCAGCACGTGAAAACTTCTTCTCCACGTTGCCGAGAATGATATCCTTGAACTGGTTCATACCAGCGTTGGTAAACATAAGGGTAGGGTCGCCCTTCAGCACCATAGGAGCCGATGGCACAATGGTGCATCCCTTCGAAGCGAAGAACTGCAGGAAGCTCTCGCGAATTTCTTTTGCTGTCATCATATTTATTTACGATTTTACTATTTACTATCTGACGATTTACTATTTACTATCTGACGATTGATTGTTGCTGACACAAAATCGCGCGCAAAGATAATAAATAATCGCTTAACATGGTATTAATAATGTATAAAAACAGCCCAACCTCGCCATTTTGGCCAAGGTTTGACTGTTTAGGGTGACAATCCTCATTCCTAAATCCAGATTCCTCACTCCTGATTCAGAACTCAATCTCCAGCTGTGTGGGTGGCAGCAGCGTGAACGACATGCGATGATAAGGAGTCGGCCCATACTGGGCAATACCGGCTCGATGCATCTTGGTGGGATAGCCCTTGTTCACCGCCCAGCCATAATTCGGATATTCCTTGTCGAGCTCCACCATCTTGTCGTCACGATAGGTCTTGGCCAGAATCGAGGCAGCAGCTATGGCCATCATCTTGCCATCGCCCTTCACGATGGTCTGGTGCGGAATGTCCTCGAAAGGCGAAAACCTATTGCCATCGATAAGCAGGAACTCGGGCCTTACATACTTGCCTCCCCTCAGCCCTTCAAACTTCTCCCCTTCAAACCTTTCAAACTCCTCAAACCCTTCAAACCTCCCAACGCCACCTAGTCCTCGGACCGCCCTGTGCATCGCCTGGATGCTTGCCCTGAGGATGTTGAGTTTGTCAATCTCCTGATTGTCGCACACGCCCACGGCCCAAGCCAGTGCCTCACGCTCTATGACAGGGCGCAAGGCATAGCGTTGCTTCTCGGTCAGTTGCTTCGAGTCATTGAGTGCCACGAGGCTCTCTTCCAGCCGTATCGTTCCCTCTGCAATCCGCTGACGGTCACGTTCCAGCATCTCATCTATATCGGGCGGCAAAACCACCGCAGCTGCATACACAGGACCAGCCAGACATCCACGTCCAGCTTCATCGCATCCCGCTTCAATGCGGCCTTTTTGTAGGTAGGGGAGTAGCATATTATTTGTTGTTTTTTATCGCCGCGAAGATACACCCTTTTTCCGACACTTCCAAATTTTCACTCCAAAAAATGCAAATCACACATAAGAATGCAACTCTGCTACAGAAAACAAAGAGTTAGGAACCTGTACTGAAATGTTTAATGTAATATCCATAGTTATTAAAATTTGCCGCAAAAGATAAGACCTTTTTTCCACACTTCCAAATTTTCGGGCGAAAAAGTGGGAAATGGGAAGGAATGGGAAAATAAGTTTGTGCTTCGGCTGAGCATAAGGGGTGGCAGATTTCTGGTGGACTGTGGCGCCACATCCCTTTTTTGCGTCCTTGCCAAGGCATTTGTAACAAATAACAATTAACAATAAGAAAAGGAGTGCAGTCAAAAGAGTAGTAGTTGTATATTATATTATAGGTATATTTAAAACTCCTTAGAAATTTCCGGCAAGATCTGACCGGCCTTACACCGATTTCCTTATTGTTAATTGTTAAATGTTATAATTGCTAATAAACAGCAATGGCTGCAACTCATGGGGAGTGCAGCCATTGATAGTTATAGAGGTGAGTCAGGAACCTGTCCGTTGACACACAGACCAAATGGTCTCTATGGCTATCCCTAAGGAACCTCTTTATTGTGCAGCTTCTTCTATCGAAGCCTTGCTAATGGTAGTACCATGCCAAGTAACTAAATAAATATGATACTTATCTTCTGATTTATTATTTTCGAATGTATTAATCATATCTTGTGTTATAGTAGTGGTTGCAGTCCATTGGGTACTATTACTATTACCATTTGTATATCGCATATCAGCATAAGGATTAGATGCAGATCCCTCACCAAATGTCAACTTAATCTTACAGCCAGCACTTATCTCAGATGGATCAATTGCGTAATGATAAGCACCTGTTTCACTCCAACCCATGCTATAATCTCCAAGATCAGTCAAAATCTTCTCTGCTGGAGCTTCTACATTAACCAATACTCTAATGATTCTCTCTGGATAATCGCCAGATGCATCCTGCTTCAAACTAATTGTAGTTGGACCACCAAGTGAAGTAGGAGCAATGGTAAGTTTATTGTTTGACTTATCAAGAGTGGCTGTGACATAAGTATTGTCGTATGAAAGCAATGAAATGTCACCGTCGCTTGATGATGAATATGTAAGTTCCTTAGCAGCACCACCAAGAGTCAAAGAAACACCTTCGGTTACATCTTCCGTGAATGCAAAATCATTTGACTGAGCATATACCTTAACCTTGATGGTAGCATTTTGCTCACCATAGCGGCCATTAGCATCGACATGAACCGTGAGAGTGGCATCTCCTGCACCAACACCCTTCACCTTTATCGTCTTACCAGTTTGTGTTACCTCAACAACGTTGGTAGTTGCATTTATGACAGTAATATCACCTGTACTGTTCGTCGTAATATTAACAAATTCTGTCTGGTCGATACCAAGCGAGATAGAGGTAACATCAAGGATCAAGTCAAACTTAAGTTCATTCAACGAACCCTGAGCCGAACCTTGCTCTACCATTGTGAGGTAATTGCCAGATACGACTTCTGCATCAACTCGATTTTTGTACCAATCCTGGCCTGTAGAGTGATTTGTCACCCAAGTGCTGAAGTCTGGATAAGCAGAACTGATTCCATGACCTTCTTTTGGCCAAACCCATGCAGCCTTGACACCTGCAGAAACTGTCCATGTGGCAGGAACACAGAACATAGCAGGTGCATCACCACGATTTGGAGCTACGATAGGTACAAAGACATCTCCAGTTCCATCCTGATCTTCGCGATACGACTTAATCTGGAAACCACCCATTTTATTGACTTCTGTGGTAGTTGTATATTGTGAAGGAGTAAACTCCTCCATAGAAAAAGTAGAAGCTACTTTTAAAGTTCTAATAGCTCCAGGTCCGTACTCATCCATCGACTCACCATTGATAATAGAATACAAGCCATTTGCATCAGCTTGAGCATTAGGGTTGATAAGTTCATGGACTTCTCCCACCAATGCGGTATTGTCATCGGGATCGGTATAATATAATTCTGACTTGTATGTGCCGACTGCGGCAAGAGGCGTTACGTTGATAGAAGTAGCTTCCGTTGCGTGTGAAACCTTAAAGACAAAGTCATTGAAGTCATTATCACCTTTTGTAGAAGAACGGTCCTCGCAGGCTACAAGCCATTCCACAGCATCCTCATCCGTTGGGGTAGGAACATTGCCGCCGAACATGAACACCATGTCGTTAAGGTCATTATCTGGATTCCAATCTTCAAAGCTGAAATATGTATAATCTCCTACATTATACACAGCTGCAAGGGATTTATCTTTACATGCTTCAAGAATATATTCTTTAGAATCTCCCCAAGTGCTAGATCTATAAGTGCTGCTATTGAGTTCTGCTTGACTATAATTCAGCCACTTATGATAAATGCTTGTTGGCATCTCTGTCTGTCCTGCACTTTCTACTCGAATGTACATTCCGAACACGGTTCCTGCAGGAATGTCTACAACGATACCCTTAGATCTAACACTTGCGTTATCAGAGGGACTGGTACCTCTATGATACATTCGATCTGTAGCAATTGTCCATGATGTCCAAGCTTTTTTTTCGGTATCCCAGTATTGATAATCATCTCCGTGTTTAGATGTGTAGACGTCAACTGTGTGTATTTGTTGATCGACATCACGATAGTAAACACCGATAGTACTCCAACTACTCGTCTCAAGATAGATCGGATAAATGGTAAAACTACCATTTGATGTCAAGGTAAAATTACAAGTTACCTTCTTAGTGTTATCACCACCTTCGGGAGCTACCTTTGTATAATTGGTAACAGCCTCCTCTGGGAAATACTTATATTCGGCCATTTCAGAAACAGAAATGCCTAGACGAGAACCTTCATGAATGGCTCTTGTAGATGAGGCGAATGAAACAGAGCCGTCCACATTTACATGCTGTGAGGTCAAGCCATCAGAAACAAGCACCTCATTTGTACCAGCAACAGCATCAAACTGGAGTGTGCGAGTGCTCTGCACATCATCGTATTTAGCTACGAGCTGGTATGTGGCGCCATTCATCGCATAAATTTTAATCGTTGATGAGGCACCAGGAGTAACCGTAATTGCAGATTTCTGTGCAAGATTCCAGGTCTGCTCAGCGTCAATTTCTCCAAAGAGATTTGTGAAATTCTTTTTGTACTGAATCTCCTCGACACTCAATCCCAGGTCATAATCCTGGCATCCAGTAATCGTCATCACACTAGTCCCTAAGGCCAGAAGTGAGAGTAGTTTGAATGATTGTTTCATTTTGTTGATGTGTGTATTGTTAGTTATTATTATTCTGCGAACAATAAGTGTGTTCTATTACCTGACATAGTACCGACAAGTAGCATTATCGGAACTGAGAGTAAAGCATATTATTGTGAGTAAAATGCTCCGCAAAGATACACATTATCTAATTAAGTAGGTATAAAGCGATGGAAAAACTTGCAAGTTTTAACATTTTTAACACTCAAATAAACAAATTGTATCATTTCTCGATAATTTCCTGTAACATTTTCTTCTATTTTCATTAGTTTTTTTTCGAGAGGCAATCCATGCGCGATTGCAGACACATCATCGTCTAATTGCTTCATTCTCATATCCGGCAGTTTCGTCTCTGCGGCAGAGATGTTACGAAATTGACAAACCATGTAACATTCGTGTCTGGTTGAGAACAGAGGACAATCTTTTTTTGCCAGAAAATTTGGAAGTATCGAAAAAAGGTCGTATCTTTGCAGCGTCGAAAAAGAGTAACAACCTCAAAATTTCACTACTATGAGCAAATCATCTGATCTCGTTCGCTTTGATTGGGCAATCAAGCGTCTGCTTCGCAACAAGGCAGATTATGTCGTTGTGGAAGGATTACTGACAGTACTGATGGGCAGGCCGATTAAGATTAACAGCCTGCTGGAGAGTGAAGGCAACAAAGAAACCGCTGACGACAAATTCAATCGTGTGGATCTTCTGGCCGAGGATGACGACGGCGAGCTGCTCATCTTCGAGATTCAGAATAACCGTGAGCTCGATTATTTCCACCGCATGGCTTATGGCACGTCGAAGGCCATAGCGGAGTACATGAAAGAAGGTGAGCCCTATGAGAAGATTCGCAAGGTGTACTCCATCAACATCGTTTATTTCTCGCTCGGCCAAGGCAAGGATTATGCCTACAAGGGCATGACCAAGTTCGTGAGCATGCATGATGACACGGAGGAATTACAGCTTTCGACGGCTCAGCGTAATGCCTTCCAATGCGCTACTCCCTCCGACATCTTCCCTGAGTACTTTCTGCTTCGCGTAGACAAGTTCGACTCCGTGGCCAAAACTCCGCTCGACGAATGGATCAGCTTCCTAAAGACTGGTGATATCCCAGTCTCTGCCTCAGCTCCAGGTCTGCCCGAAGCACGTGAGATTTTGCGTGTTGACGGTTTGTCCGAAAGCGAAAAGCGGGACTATTATCGTATGCTGGAGAACCTCCGTTACCAACGCAGCGTCATCGAAACTGGTCGTGCCGAAGGGCGTGAAGAGGGGCGTGCTGAAGGGCGTACTGAGGCGAACTACAACACAGCCCGAAACTTGAAAGCAATGGGGCTCTCTGCTGCGGATATTGCCAAAGCTACGGGGTTAACCCTTGTGGAGGTCAATAATCTCTAATATACGCATGAGAATTTGCGTTGCAAAGTTACAGAGGGGCAAAAGTTGAAGCTTTTGCCCCTCTGTGTGTACAAGATAGTCCGACCTGGAGTCAAGTCGGACTATTGTGAGCCTCGAAATTTGACACATCGTACGAAGTGTTAAACCCAGGGAACAACAGAGGGGCAAAAGTTGCAGCTTTTGCCCCTCTGTGCGCGCAAGATAGTCCGACCTGATGTCAAGTCGGACTATTGTGTGCCTCGAAATTTGACACTTTGCTCGAAGTGTTGACTCCCGGGAACAACAGAGGGGCAAAACATGCAGCTTTTGCCCCTCTGTACATACAAGATAGTCCGACCTGGTGCCAGATCGGACTATTGTAGTTTTACATCAGTTTTTCGGCATCAGATCTTGCGCTTCTGCTGAAAGGGAGTGAGTACTTCGGGCGACTTCATGCCCTTCCAGATGAGCCAGGCACCAAGCAGGACGAACGGGATGCTGAGCAGCTGACCCATGTTGAGCAACATGCCCTCCTCGAAAGCCTCCTGCACGTTCTTCAGATACTCGATGAAGAAACGTGAGGCGAAGATGCCCACAAGGAAGACTCCGAAGATGACGCCACGATGACGACCCGCCAACGTGAACTTGTAGAGATACCAGCAAGCCAGGAAGACGCCAACGTAAGCCAGTGCCTCATAGACCTGTGTAGGGTGCGAGGGGGCACAGAACACGGGCTCGGCACCCTGTTCCCAAGCATGGATATTCTGCACGAAGCGTGTACCCCAGGGCAGAGCGGTCTCGTGACCATAGATCTCGTGGTTGAAGAGGTTGCCCATGCGAATCAGGGCAGCCACAGGAGCCACAGCGATGGAGAGGCGGTCGAGGAGCCAAAGCTTGGAGAGCTGATCATGGTTGGCATACCACATGACGCACAAAATCACGGCAATGGTGCCACCATGACTGGCCAGACCGCCCTTCCAGGTCTTGAAGATCTCGAGGGGATTGGCCAAGTAATAGGCAGGGTCGTAGAAGAAACAATGACCCAGACGTGCACCCACCAACGTGCCTACGAAACAGGCCAGGAAGAGGTAATAGACGCGCTCAGGGTCGAGCGTCTCGCGCCGGTAGACCCACTCCATGATCTTGATGCCAATGAAGAAGCCCACGATGAACATCAGGGCATACCAGCGCAACGAAAAGGCGCCGAGGGTAAAGATGACGGGATGGGCCGTCCAGGTGATTTCAGCGAACATATAAATTGGGTGTAAAATTTAAAATGTAAAATGCAATTTTGATAGTTCGGGCGCAAAATGTAAAATGCAAAATTGATAGTTTGGGTGCAAAGATACGTCTTTTTTGCGACAATACAAAAACTTCTGAGAAAAATGTTTGGATAAATGAGAAAAAAAGCATAACTTTGCGACAAAGACGGAGCCTCTCTGGTAATAATTTCACATTATAATTCAATCAAATGCACGCAATCACGCTTGTCGAACTGAATCGAATGGTCAGCGAAGTGGTTAACTCCACCTTCTGCGACACGGTGTGGGTGACAGCCGAACTCACCGACGTACGTGTGGCACAGAATGGCCACTGTTACATGCAACTGGTGCAGAAGGACCCGAAGCGAGGTTCCATGCTGGCCTTTGCCAATGCACACATCTGGGCCAACCGCTGGTGGCTGCTGCGTGATACCTTCCAGCAACAGACGGGTCAGGCTTTCCAGTCGGGCCTGAAAGTGATGCTGTGCGTGCAGGTGACGATGCATGAGGTCTATGGCTATGCGCTCAACGTGGTGGATGTGGACCCCAGCTACACACTGGGCGAGATGGCACGTCGCCGCCGCGAGATACTGCAGCAGCTCGAGGCAGACGGCATCATCGACATGAACCGTGAGCTCGAGATGCCCCTCCTCCCCCAACGCGTGGCCATAGTGAGTGCAGCTGGGGCGGCAGGTTATGGCGACTTCTGCCATCAGCTGGAGGACAACGAGTGGGGCGTACGCTTCTACACCCGACTATTCCCTGCAGTGATGCAGGGCGAACGGACAGAAAGTTCTGTGATTGAGGCGCTGGAGAGGATCTTTGAGCATCAGGAATGGTTCGACGTGGTGGTAATCATCCGAGGCGGTGGTGCCACGGGCGACCTGGCTTCGTTCGACAGCTACGACCTGGCATCGTGCGTGGCCAACTTCCCTTTGCCTGTCATCACCGGCATCGGACACGACCGTGACCAGACGGTGCTCGACCGTGTGGCTCACACCTCGGTCAAGACTCCCACAGCAGCTGCGGATCTGCTCATCGACATGATGGCGGATCAGGTGCAGCGGTTGCAGACGCTGGAAAAGACATTGCTGGATGGTACGCACGGACGCATCGAACGCGAAGAGCTGCGGCTCACACGTCTGACCCAACAGGTGCGTGGCAGCCATGTGACCCTCGGACAACAGATCAACCGCCTGACACTGACGGGCGAACGCATCAAGATGCTGGCACAACAACGCATCAGTTCCGACCGCCAGAAGCTTGACTACATGGCACATGCCATCGACCTGGTGCAGCCCACCAATATCCTCAAGCGAGGCTTCAGCATCGTGAGGGCTGGGGGCAAGGCCGTGCGCGATGCCAATGTCGTCAAGAAGGGCACGCAACTGGACATCGAAACGGCCAATGGCATCCTGAAAGCTACGACTTTATGAGGAGGTGGTCATCCGGGCAGCTTTGACCCTCAGACGCTTCACCTGACGAGAGAGCAGGATGGCAGCAAGAGTGCAGGAGATTAGGTCGCTGATGGGCAGCGTCCACCACACACCGAGCACACCCCAAAGCCCTGGCAGCACGAGGATGAGTGGCACCTGAATGAGCAGCTGACGCGAGGTGCTGAGCAGAATGGCGGTCTTGGCCTTGCGAATGGACTGAAAGAACGACATGGTGATCATCTGACCTGCCACGAAGGGGAAGGTGCACATTTGGATGCGGATGGAAATGACGCACTTCTGGATCATGTCAGGATCGGTGGTGAAGAGGCCTGCCAGTTCGGCTGCGAAGGTGAAGGCCAGCGCATAGCCCACAATCATGATGCAGGTGGCACAGGTGTAGGCAAACTTCAGTGCCCCGAGCACACGATCATAGAACTTGGCTCCCAGATTGAAGCCCACAATAGGCTGCAAGCCCTGACTGAAGCCCACCACCATGGTGATGAGGAAGACCACGATGCGGTTGACGATGCCCGCCACTCCCACATACTCATCGCCCTCAGCACCACCCTGTTCGAGCAACGAGCGGTTGATGAGCACAACGACCAGACAAGCACACAGATTGACACAGAAAGGCGAGAGACCAATGGAGAGGATCTCGCGAATGACGCTCCAGTCAATCTTCAGGCCCAGACGGGAGAAGTGGACGAAGTGCGACTTGTCGAGGAAGAAGCGGAACTGGAACACCCAGGCACAGATCTGGCCAAGCACGGTGGCTAAGGCTGCCCCTCGCATGCCCCACCCAAGGACGAGGATGAAGAGGGCATCGAGCAGTATGTTGACCACCACGGCAATGAGCTGGCCCACCATGGCCCGCTTGGGATTGCCCGTGGCTCGCAACTGGTCGTTCATGCCCAGGAAGGTGTGGGTGATGATGTTGCCTGCCAGGATGATCTGCATATAGTCGCGAGCAAAGGGCAGCGTGACTTCGCTGGCACCGAACAATCGCAGGATGGGGTCGAGAAACAGCAGGCCCAAGATGGTGATGATGAGGCCGATGGTGATGTCCATGCGCAGCATGTTGCCAAAAATGATCAGCGCCTTGGCACGATTGCCCTCGCCCATACGTACCGATGTCTGTGCGGCCGAACCCACACCCAACATGGCTCCGAAGGCGGCCGAGATGTTCATGATCGGGAAGGTGATGGCCAAGCCTGCAATGGCCATAGGACCAGCACCCTGACCGATGAAGATGCTGTCACAAATATTGTAAATAGAGCTGGCCGACATGGCAATAATGCTCGGCGTAGCAAACTGCAGGAGCAGAGGTCCGACAGGCTTGGTGGCCAGCAGCCGACTGCGTTCGTCTTTATATTCCATCTGATTTTTTCTTCTAAGTGGGCGCAAAGATAGTCAAAAAAACGATAGGGTGACAAACTTAGCTGCAAAAAGAAAGATGACATGGCACAGAATGATTTTGTCATTGATTTTTTGAATTATCGACTTTGCAAATGCAGTGCATAACAATGCAGTTGTGTGTTTTTAGTTATGACACAATACCACTCTATTAAAATAATGTGTAACTTTGCGCGGAAAAAATAGTGTAAACAATGCAACAGAACGTACGCAATATCGCAATCATCGCACACGTTGACCACGGCAAGACGACGCTGGTTGACAAGATGCTCTATGCAGGTAACCTCTTCCGCGAGAACCAGGCTACCACCGACCTCATGCTCGACAACAATGAACTGGAGCGCGAGCGTGGCATCACCATCCTCTCGAAGAACGTCTCGATCACATACAAGGGAACCAAGATCAACATCATCGACACCCCAGGTCACTCGGACTTCGGCGGCGAGGTGGAGCGTGTGCTCAACATGGCCGACGGCTGCCTGCTGCTGGTCGATGCCTTCGAGGGCCCCATGCCACAGACCCGCTTCGTGCTGCAGAAGGCCATCCAGATAGGTCTGAAGCCCATCGTGGTGGTCAACAAGGTCGATAAGCCTAACTGCACACCAGACCTGGCTCAAGACAAGGTGTTCGACCTGATGTTCAACCTGGGTGCCACCGAGGAACAGCTCGACTTCGTAACCATCTTCGGTTCGGCCAAACAGGGCTGGATGAGCGACGACTGGAAGAAGCCCACCGACAACGTGCTGCCCCTGCTCGACGCCATTCTGGAGAACATCCCTGCCCCAGAGCTCATCGAGGGTCCGTCGCAGATGCTGATCACCTCGCTGGAGTACTCGTCGTTTGTGGGACGTATTGCTGTGGGTCGCGTACACCGTGGTTCGATCAAGCAGGGTCAGGACGTGTTGCTGATGCACCACACCGACGAGGGCGTTGTGTCGAAGAAGGTGCGTGTCAAGGAGCTCTTCACCTTCGAAGGCATGGGCAAGAAGAAGGTCGATGAGGTCTTCTCGGGTGATATCTGCGCCATGACCGGCATCGAGGGCTTCGAGATTGGCGACACCATTTCGGACATCGAGGCTGCAGAAGCCATGCCTCGCATCACCGTCGATGAGCCAACCATGTCGATGCTCTTCACCATCAATGACTCTCCATTCTTTGGCAAGGACGGCAAGTTCGTCACTTCGCGCCAGATTCAGGATCGTCTGATGAAGGAGCTCGAGAAGGATGTGGCACTCCGCGTTCAGAAGGACGAGACGCGCGATGGTGCCTGGATGGTCTATGGCCGAGGCGTGCTGCACCTCTCGATTCTCATTGAGACTATGCGTCGCGAGGGCTATGAGCTGCAAATCGGTCAGCCTCAGGTCATCGTGAAGGAGATCAATGGCCAGAAGTGCGAACCTATCGAGCAGATGACCATCAACTGCCCTGAGGAGTATTCGAGCAAGATGATCGACATGGTGACCCGCCGCAAGGGCGAGATGGTGGCCATGGACACCCAAGGCGACCGTCAGCACCTGGAGTTCAAGATTCCGTCACGCGGCATCATCGGCCTGCGCACCAACGTGCTCACTGCCTCGGCTGGCGAGGCCATCATGGCACACCAGTTCCTGGCCTACGAACCATGGAAGGGTGACATCCAGCGCCGTTCAAACGGTTCGATCATTGCCATGTGTGGAGGCACAGCCTTTGCCTATGCCCTGGACAAGCTGCAGGACCGTGGCAAGTTCTTCATCTTCCCTCAGGACGAAGTCTATGGCGGACAGGTAGTTGGCGAACATGCCAAGGAGAAGGACCTCACCGTCAACGTCACCAAGGCCAAGCAGCTGACCAACATGCGCTCCAAGTCTTCTGACGACAAGGCTTCGCTCATTCCACCCAAGGTATTCTCGCTCGAAGAGGCATTGGAGTACATCAAAGTGGATGAATACGTGGAGGTAACCCCTCACAACCTGCGTATGCGTAAGATCGTGCTCGACGAACTGGAGCGCAAGCGCCTCAAGCGCGCTGCTGGCGTGGCTGACGAGGATGACGAGGAATAATTCGTCTTTGTTAATGTGTTGTTTTGTCTATATGTTGTCTTGTTAATGTGTTGTTTTGTTAATGTGTTCTCTGGGGCAACCGTATTCTGCAACATAAGCAAAACAACAAAAGAACAAAACAACAAAACAACATATTAACAAAACAACAGAACAACAAAACAACAGAATTTGAAAAAAATCGACTGGTACATAATCAGGAAATTCCTGGGCACCTTCTTCTTTGCAATTCTTTTGCTCATGGCTATCGCTGTGGTCTTGGACTACAACGAGAAGATGGACAACTTTGCAGAGCATGAGGCGCCCTTGAAGGCGATTATCACCTATTATTGCACGTTTGTGCCCTACATGGCCAACATGCTGGCGCCTCTCATCACCTTCGTGGCCTGCATCTTCTTCACGTCGAAACTGGCAGGCAACTCAGAGATCATCGCCATGCTGGCCACAGGCATCAGCTTCAGACGACTGCTGCGACCCTACATGCTTTCGGCCCTGTTCATCGGACTGCTGACGTTCGCACTCAACAGCTATGTGATTCCTGCCACCTCAGTCACCCGTCTGGCTCTCCTCAAACAGTATTATAAGGATAAGGACGTTAAGGTGCAGCGCAACAACCAGTTCATGGTAGCTCCAGGACAGGTGGCCTTCTTCTACACCTTCGACCGAGAAACCGAAACTGGCAACCGTTTTGCACTGGAGCGATTTGAAGGTACCGAGCTGAAGTCGCGCCTCACTGCCGACAAAGCCGAGTGGCAGGGTGACCACGTGTGGCACCTGACCAACTATCAGATACGCGACATCAACGAATTCGGCGAGGAGGTGACTAAGGGCTCGAGCATGGACACCGTGATACAGGTGGCACCCTCGGACATCATAGTGGGGTCGCACGACATGGAGAAACTCACCACGCCTGAGCTGTATGACTACATCGAGAAGCAACGCTCGCGCGGAGTGGGTAATATCAAGGAGTACGAGATTGAATACCACAAGCGTTATGCTGCCATAGTCACCTCGTTCATACTGACGTTCATAGGCGTCTGCCTTTCGAGCAAGAAGATCCGCGGTGGCATGGGTGTGAACCTCGGCATCGGTTTGGTACTGGCCTTTGCCTATATCATGTTCCAGACAGTCAGTTCATCGTTTGCCGTGAGTGGAGACATGGGCGTAGAGCTTGCCGTATGGCTTCCAAATATCATTTATCTGCCCTTATGTTGGTATGTTTATGAAAAAAAAGCGCCGAAATAAAAGTTTTCGGCCTTTTTTTTTGGTACATATATAAATAATGATTATATTTGCCGCGTGAAACTATAAAATTACCTCATATAATAACAGTTATTTGTAATAACCATGAACAATTCTGTAGAATTAATGAACAAGGCTGCGAACAATATCCGCATCCTTGCCGCTGCAGCCGTAGAGAAGGCTAAGAGCGGTCACCCAGGTGGCGCCATGGGCGGCGCTGACTTCATCAACGTGCTCTTCAGCGAATACCTCGAGTACGATCCAAAGAACATGAATTATGAGGGCCGCGACCGCTTCTTCCTCGATCCAGGTCACATGGCTCCTATGCTCTATGCACAGCTTTGCCTTGCTGGCAAGTTCACTACCGACGAACTTCAGACCCTCCGTCAGTGGGGTTCGGCCGTTACCGGTCACCCAGAGCTCGACGTAAAGCGCGGCATCGAGAATACTTCTGGTCCTCTTGGCCAGGGTCACGCCTACGCTGTGGGTGCTGCCATCGCTGCCAAGTTCCTTGCTGCTCGTCTGGGCGAGGAGGTTATGAGTCATAAGATCTATACCTACATCTCTGACGGTGGCATCCAGGAGGAGGTTTCACAGGGCGCAGGCCGTATTGCTGGCACCCTTGGTCTTGATAACCTCATCATGTTCTATGACTCTAACGACATCCAGCTCTCTACCGAGTGCCGCGTAGTTACCGCTGAGGATACTGCTATGAAGTATCGCGCTTGGGGTTGGAACGTTCTTGAGATCAATGGCAACGACGTTGAGCAGATTCGTGGTGCATTGAGCATCGCTAAGGCTACTGTTGGCAAGCCAACCCTCATCATCGGCAAGTGCATCATGGGCAAGGGCGCCCTCAAGGCTGACGGCTCTTCATACGAGCGCAACTGCAAGACTCACGGTGCTCCTCTCGGTGGTGACGCATTCGTTAACACCATCAAGAACCTCGGCGGCAATCCTGAGGATCCATTCCAGATCTTCCCAGAGGTTAAGAAGCTCTATCAGCAGCGTCGTGCAGAGCTCCGCAAGATCATGGATGCCAAGTATGCCAAGAAGGCTGCATGGGCAGAGGCTAACCCAGAGAAGGCTAAGCTGATGCATGAGTGGTTCAGCGGCAAGGCTCCAGTAATCGACTGGACCAAGGTTGAGCAGAAGAAGGATGATGCTACCCGTAACGCATCAGCTGCTGTTCTCTCTCAGCTCGCACAGCAGGTTCCTAACATGATCTGCGCTTCAGCTGACCTCTCTAACTCTGATAAGACCGACGGCTTCCTCAAGCAGACTCACGACCTCGTGAAGGGTGACTTCTCTGGCGCATTCTTCCAGGCTGGTGTTGCTGAGTTCACCATGGCTTGCTGCTGCGTAGGTATGGCTCTCCACGGCGGTGTTATCCCAGCTTGTGGCACCTTCTTCGTATTCAGCCCATACATGCTCCCAGTTGTTCGTATGGCTGCTCTCATGGAGCTCCCAGTTAAGTTTGTCTGGACTCACGATGCATTCCGTGTTGGTGAGGATGGACCTACCCATGAGCCAGTCGAGCAGGAGGCACAGGTTCGTCTCCTCGAGAAGCTCAAGACCCATAAGGGCCGCAACGCTATGCTCGTGCTTCGTCCTGCTGACTCTGACGAGACCACTGCTGCCTGGAAGCTCGCTATGGAGAACACCACTTCTCCTACCGGACTCATCTTCAGCCGTCAGAACATCAAGACTCTCCCAGAGGGCAACGACTACTCACAGGCTGCTCAGGGTGCATACGTTGTAGCTGGCTCTGACGAGGATTACGATGTTATCCTCCTCGCTTCTGGCTCTGAGGTTGCTACCCTCGTTGCTGGTGCTGAGATGCTCCGTGAGGAAGGCATCAAGTGCCGCATCGTAAGCGTTCCTTCTGAGGGTCTCTTCCGTCGCCAGACCAAGGCATATCAGCAGAAGGTTCTTCCTGCTGGCAAGCCTAAGTTCGGTATGACCGCTGGTCTGCCTGTAACCCTTGAGGGTCTCGTAGGCGGTGACGGTGAGGTTTGGGGTCTCTCAAGCTTCGGTTTCTCTGCTCCTTACAAGGTGCTCGACGAAAAGCTCGGCTTCACTGGCGAGAACGTTTACAACCAGGTGAAGAAGATGCTGAAGAAGTAATCTTTTGAACAATCACAAATAACAATATCACAATTTACGATGATGAGCACAGAGCATTCTGCAACTCAGAGTCGTAAATTGTGTTATATACATTATTTTAGTTTCGTATTCGCGAAAAGTCATACTAAAGGGTAGTAAAACACACATTATATAATATATATAAGAAATGAAGTACCCCAAGATTCTCTCGTTGCTGGTGCTAGCCCTCTTGCTGACCGCATGCCAGCAGCAGCCCGTAGTGCCACAGGCCGAATATGACCGTATCGTGGCCGAGCGCGACTCACAAGCCGTCGAAATGCAGCAGATGTCTTCGCTCATCAATGCCGTAAACAGCAGCATTGACCAGATCTCCCAGCAGGAAGGCATGCTCTTCATCAATTCCGAAGACGGCAAGCCCGTTAGCAAGAAAGAGATGGTCGAGCGACTTAAAGCCTTCCAGACACTCATCAGCGAACAGCGCTACCACATCGACAGCCTCCAGAACCTTGTTACATCCAACAAGCACAACATTCTGGAACTCAAGAAAGTCATCTCGGCGCTCCAGACACAGCTGGCTGAGAAGCAGCTCCACATCGCCGACCTCGAAGAGGAACTGAAGACCAAGAACACCAACATCCGCGAACTGCAGAACAAAGTGGAGGTCGTGGCCGTCCAGCTCGAAGAGAAGAAGGAAGACTACAGCTTCCTTGAGGAAGTAGCATCGACCCAGGACGCCATCATTAACGAGGGATACTTTATCATTGCCTCAAAGAAGGAGCTCAAGGACCTGGGACTCATCTCCGGCGTGTTCAAGAAGAAAGCCAACTACGCCAACATCGACAAGAGCCACTTCACACGCATCGACATCCGCGAGTTCTCAGAGATCCGCATTGAGTCCGAGCCCAAGCTCATCACCGAGAAACCAGAGTCATCCTATACCATTACTGAGAATGCCGACGACAGCTACACCCTGCGCATCACCGACCCGACCGCGTTCTGGGCAGCCTCGTCATTCTTGATCATCCAAGCCAAGTAAACCCAAACACGATGAGAAAAATCTATATCCTTGCACTGCTTGCAGCCATGAGCTGCGGCATCGCGACTGCCGACACCCAGCACAAGGTGCAGGCCGGCGAAACCCTGCAGAGCATTGCTAGCCGCTATGGCGTCACTGTCGATGCCATCAAGGCCGTCAACCCCAAGGCTGCCAAGTATGTCTATGCCGGCATGATGCTGAGCATCCCTGATGCAACCGCAGCTCCCGCACAGACCGTTTCGGCCGACACTCCTGCCTCAGCTCCTGCCAAGGCCATTGTCGCTGCCGATCAGCCGGCCAAATCCGCCGTCGCTGCCGACCAGCCAACAGCTGCTATTTCAGCCGACCAGCCAGCAGCTATTCCTAATCAGGCCGATATCGCAGCCCAGCAGGCAGCCATGCAGGCAGCCATCCTTGCCGACGTCCCAGCCTCAGCAAGGCCATTGATTGAAGCCACGATGAACGCTGCCGCCAATCCAGCCACAGCAGCCCCCGGCGGCCCTTGTCCTGCTGATCAGCGAGTACGTTCTTCGGCCAAGAACAACTCGGTCAACCTCGAGTGGGGTTCCCTCGATGCATTCCGTCAGCAAGGTGCCTTGGCCAAAGTCACCGTAGATTACAGCCAGTGTTTGGTCGAAGGCAAGAAGTCTGTTGACCAGTGGCTGGCCGACAAGGGTGGCAACTGGACCCAAGACTGGCCTAAAGAATCGAGCAACAGCCATAACTTCATCTGCACGATGTACAATTTCCGCAACAAGGACGTCATGCAACTAAGCTGCACAGCTGGCAACTATCAGATAGTAATCCGCCCTGAGTGGATAGACTTTGGCGACGTAGGCAGTCAGTTCAATCCATTTGCTTCAGCCAAGGCTGGCGGCTGTATCATGCGCGGCACGCTCACGCTCTACGATCCACAGGGCAACCCGCTCTGCCAGCTCTGGCTCAACGACATCAAGGGTTTGGGCGAATTCAACTTCGAGGCACGCCTCCGTGCCATGTACTCTGAGTTAGGCACACGTCTGAAGAAAGTTGTAAAGAAATAGTAAAAGTATGGAAATAAAGAATTACGTCGGATTGGCCAGCGACCACGCTGCATTCCCACTCAAACAGTTTGTAAAGAAATATCTCGATGAGAAGGGCATCAAGTGGCATGACTATGGCACCCTCACCGAGGAGTCGTGCAACTATGCCACCTACGGCCACGCTCTGGCCAATGCCATCGAGGCTGGCGAATGCTACCCAGGCATCGCTATGTGCGGCTCGGGCGAAGGCATCACCATGACGCTCAACAAGCATCAGCAGATCCGTGCAGGCTTGGTTTGGCGCCCTGAGATAGCTCACCTGATCCGCGAACACAACAACGCCAACGTCATCGTCTTCCCAGGTCGCTTCATTGAGGAGGATGTCTGCCGTCAGTGTCTCGACGAGTTCTTCCAGACCGAGTTTGCCGGTGGCCGCCACGAGCAGCGCATTGCCGACATCCCTTGTTGCGGCTGTAAGTAATTGCGCCACTCGTCATTTGACGACAAGCGCGGCTAACACACACTTTATCACTATCTTTTCTCCATCAAAGGAATCATACGAAATCGAAGCAGAATAGAAACCAGATGATTTCATTTGATTTCTCTGATGGAGCCAGTTAGGGCCAGTAGGGTTCTTCACGCAAAGCCCTAGCCACGTTCATACAAATTATACTATGTCTCACCTAACCATCACCTCCGTATTCTGCCTTCTGGCCCTCACCGCCTGCAGCTCCTCTCAGCAACCGCAGGAGTCAGGAGCCAAGCGTCCTATCCGAGTAGCCTGCGTGGGCAACAGCATCACTGAGGGTTACCCATTGTCCGACCCATCGACCCAGGCCTACCCTGCCCGTCTGCAACAGATCTTGGGTGAGGACTATGATGTGCGCAACTGCGGCATCTCGGGCTACACCCTGATGCGCAATACCGAGGTACCCTACATTGCTCCTGTCGATACAGATCGTCACCCCTTTCACGACGCACTCAGCTTCGAGCCAGACATCGTAACCATCAAACTGGGTACCAACGACAGCAAGACTCGCTACGACTCGCTGCTGCACGTTGATTTCACTCGCGATCTGGACGCCTTGATCGACTCATTCCAAGTTCTACCCTCCCACCCCAGCATCTACCTCTGTCTGCCCGTCCCAGCGTTCAGCGATGGCTGGACGATACGTGACTCGGTCATCACCACCGAAGTCATACCACGCATCCGTGAGGTAGCCTCCCGTCGCCACCTCCCCATCATTGACCTCAACACCCCCATGAAGCCCTTCCCTGAGCTTATGGTGGACGGAATTCACCCCAATGCCGCTGGTGCAATGCTCGTTGCCGAAGAGATTGCTCGACGGATACTCGTTGAAAGAAAGTAATGATTCACTAAATCATACAGACAACGCTACTGAACGACCCCTCATTCGCCAACAAAGAAATCATTGGAAATCCTGATGGCACATTGACATTATTATGCAATCTATAATAATGGCACTTTCATACAATGTGGCAGTTCTAACGCAAATGATCGAAAATGATACCGTTGAATTGAATGCAAATACTAATATATACAAGTTTCGCAAGCACCACTTGACTTGGAAGTTAAAGGAGATAAGGACAATACCTAAATTGCCAAGTATTGTCTTTAACTTCCCAAAGCGACGAAGGAGATAACTCCTTTATCTCCCCTGTAGTGAGCAAGTTAAGGACTTGCGAGAAACTTGAATAATATAGCAAATAGGTATTTTCGTCCAATTTCCATAAGAATTCACGTCCAATTTTCGTAAAACTATCAAGTGCATAATTGTATAAGTTGCCAACAACAAAGCAACAAAACAACAAAAGAACAAAACAACACAAGAACACAACAACTCAACAACAACACATAAATATCCCCCATGGCAACAGTTGACGACAAGAAAATCATCTTCTCGCTGGTGAACTGCACCCACACCATCCAGCAGACGCAGAAGACCGTACTGAAGAACATCTACATCTCGTTCTTCTACGGCGCCAAGATCGGTATCATCGGTCTGAATGGTGCAGGCAAATCCACACTCATGAAAATCATTGCCGGCCTCATCCAGCCTTCACAGGGCGAAGTGGTATGGAGCCCCGGCTACAGCGTAGGCTATCTGGAACAGGATCCTAAGCTCGACGAGAACAAGACCGTAAAGGAGAACATCATGGAGGGCGTGCAGCACATCTACGACGCCCTGGCCGAATACGAGGAAGTAAACATGAAGTTCTGCGAGCCCGAGTATCTGGAGGATCCCGACAAGATGGACAAGCTCATGAACCGTCAGGCCGAGCTGCAGGACATCATCGATGCCACCGATGCCTGGAACATCGACTCAAAGCTGGAGCGAGCTATGGCCGCCCTGCATTGTCCTCCTGGCGAATGGCCCGTGACAACTCTCTCTGGTGGTGAGCGACGTCGTGTGGCTTTGTGCCGCCTTCTGCTCAAGAAACCCGACGTTCTCCTGCTCGACGAGCCCACCAACCACCTCGACGCCGAGAGCATCGACTGGCTGGAGCAGCACCTGCAGCAGTACGAGGGCACTGTCATAGCTGTCACACACGACCGCTACTTCCTCGACGACGTATCAGAATGGATCCTCGAGCTTGACCGCGGCGAAGGCATACCCTGGAAAGGCAACTACAGCAGCTGGCTCGACCAGAAGACCAAGCGCATGGCACAAGAGGAGAAGACTGCCTCAAAGCGTCGCAAGACCCTGGAACGTGAGCTCGAATGGGTGCGCATGGCACCTAAGGCACGTCAGGCCAAGGGTAAGGCACGTCTAAACTCCTATGACAAGATGCTCAACGAAGAGCAGCGCGAACGCGAAGAGAAGCTCGAGATCTTCATCCCGAACGGCCCTCGCCTCGGCAACAAGGTGATCGAAGCCGAACATGTAGCTAAAGCTTTCGGCGAGAAAGTACTCTTCAGCAACCTCAACTTCATGCTGCCACCCAACGGCATCGTAGGCATCATCGGCCCTAACGGTGCGGGCAAGACCACCCTGTTCCGCCTCATCATGGGCTTGGAGCAGCAGGACAGCGGCAACTTTGCCATGGGCGAGACCGTGAAGCTGGCTTATGTAGATCAGCAGCACAAGGACATCGACCCCAAGAAGTCAATCTTCGACGTAGTGAGTGGCGGCAACGACCTGATCCGCATGGGTGGCCGCGATGTCAACGTGCACGCCTACCTCAGTCGTTTCAACTTCAATGGAGCTGACCAGAACAAGCTCTGTGGAGTGCTCTCTGGCGGTGAACGCAACCGTCTGCATCTGGCCATGGCGCTCAAGGAAGAGGGCAACGTGCTCCTGCTCGATGAGCCCACCAACGACATCGACGTCAACACACTGCGTGCCCTCGAGGAGGGTCTTGAGCAGTTCGCAGGCTGTGCGGTTGTCATCAGCCACGACCGCTGGTTCCTCGACCGCATCTGCACTCATATCCTCGCTTTCGAAGGTGATGGCAACGTCTTCTTCTTCGAAGGCTCATACACCGACTACGAGATCAACAAGGCCAAACGTCTCGGCACCGAAGAGCCCAAGCGCGCTCGCTATCGCAAGCTGATGGAGGATTAAGGCTCGAGAACTTTATCATCGAATTACAGCACCTATTTGCCCAAACAGAGCAGATAGGTGCTGCATTATTCGTAAGCATTGTGTACGTATTTTGAGGCTCTGAACAAAAAAACTTAGCGACCATCAGTTCTTTTTAACTGCTGGTCGCTAAATGTATAACTATAATACGAAATGTATTCGTGCTTTAGCAAAGATTACCAATCCCAATCATCGCCTTCGCGTGACTGATAATCATCTACGGTTCCAGAGAAAATACCCAGAGGAGAAGTAGCAATGATATCATTCTTATCAAACTTCTCAAAGCTGATCTCAGGTGTTACAAACTTTTTCATTATAACTTCTTTTTTAAGAATTAATACATTACCTTCTTACCATTCACGATATTGAAGCCCTTCTTAACCTCGTTAAGCTTCTGGCCCTGGAGATTGTAAACAGACTCAACGGCGAAGTCCTCAGCAGTTACATCCTGAATACCAGTCTCCTCCTCGAAAGTAACACGTGCAGGTGATACACCCTCGAGATAAGCTTTTGCAAGAGAAATAAAGCTGCCTGAATACAGATAGAAACCAGGCACTTCAGAAACAGTTGACAGAACGTGAACTGAACTTGGAGTAACAGTTGCACCATTACCAGTTCCCTTAAGTTCATTGGTAGGAGTAAGATCAGTGGCTACTGCATTAGTAGCATAGACAGAAGCACCCTCTACACCCTTAAGGACAACACCCTCACCTGCAAGAACAATGTCATCTGCGGCCTCCTGCAACTGAAGAGTAGAGCCAGAAACTACACCATAGTAAGGAGTGGCTCCAGTAATCTTAAGATCAGAACTGATCAAACCATTTGAAGAATAGGTAGAATAACCTTTCTTTCCGACAGTACCAATCTTGAATTTTACGACATCATCACCGGCAGGACCTGAAGCAACAACATTAGTGAAGCTTAAATCACCTGAATAATTAGCTGATGCGACAAAAGAGAGAATGAGAATTGCTCCATTTGTACCAGGTTGCAAATTGAGTTCAGGCTTGATATTAGAACCTATAAAACGAAGGTAACTTGGGTTTGTGTCGTCAACATTAAAATCCCACTTCTTTGTACCGCTCATCTTGGTTCGAGAAGTCAAGGTGATATCATCGAGAGTCAATGCTGCAGGGAGAATAATGTCAAAATTCATTGCATTAAGCTCTTTTGCATCTGCAGAATACAGAATCTCAACGTCCACAGCATCACCTGCACTGACAGAGAAATTGTCTACTGACAAAACACTTTGTGCATTGGCACAATAGGCGAATGATGCAATACCCATCACTCCCAAATACTTCAAAAATTTCATAATAATATTATTATTGGTTAAGAATTATTGTAATCAACTCAGAAATATCAGAGGCGTTAATCTTGCCATCTACATTTACATCACCAATGAGGCTTGAGCTCAAGAGTGCAGAAATGACAAACGACAAGTCAGAAGCATTAACCTTTTCATCACCTGTCATGTCTCCATAAACGCCATTGCTGACTGTCAAACCAGATTCAATTGCATCAGCAACAATTTTTGCGATACTATTGGCATCTACCAATTCTGCATTCTTAACAGACAAGGTATAATCACCTGCCTCCATTGAATCTTCAAGAGCGATTTGGAAAGTTGCCACAGCGCCACTTGTACCAGTCATGGCTGTATTTTGCAATGAATAACAGAGCACACGGTAAGATCCGTCACTAAGAATATTCGAAGCTATTACATGATCCGAACATCTGCTTGTTGACAATGCCAAAGAGTTATCGACAACAGTTGCTCCAGCAGGGAGAACGATATCGCACTGATAAGCACAAGCCGAAATGTTTGGATTAGTCATTTCTACCTTAACCGTTACAGACTTGCCAGAAGATCCAGTTGCGTCAGCCACAGTAATAAAATCAGTCACTTCCGCAGAAGCCAGCCCAAATCCTGAAGCAAGGATTGAAGCGAGTAATAACTTTTTCATACTTATTTAAATTTAAAGATTTTACGGACTCAATGCTATATTATACGAAATAGCAGTGCAAAGTAACGAAAAAAAACGAAAACTACCAAACTTTTCTATAAAAAAATACTAAAAAAATATATAATGAGCAACTTTTGTCATGTTTTGCTATATTTCGGCCCCAAAATGGACCTAAGACAAATTAAAACTGAGGTCTATTTATGTTGGCTCAATAATTACGCGATCAAAGAAACGAAGTCAGTAAAACAACCACTTGTGTCATCAATCATGTAAGTCTCAGCCGAAAGCGATATGGTACGCAAAGACAGAAAGAGAAGATAAAATCGTCCGTCAATGCCTTTGGTTAGTGGTGCAGGCATAACGGAGCAATCTGTGTTTTTATGCATGTAAAAACGCAAAATGCAGATGATAGTTGATGCATAAAAATGTTCAAAATGTGAGCATAGATGTAAATATTTGCTAATTTATTTCGCAAAATACAATATTTTATTTATATTTGCGCCCACATCTAAATTGAAAATGAAAATTTACGATTTAGGATGTAAGATTATTTTTTGAATGAAGACAGGTTCGTGTAGTCGAAGCTGGACAAAGTGTTAAAACAAATCAACAAACAACAATAGAACAACTACAATGGCAACACAGGAAGATGTATTCAAGAAGCTCGTCTCGCACTGCAAGGAGTATGGCTTCGTTTTCCCTTCGAGTGAAATCTATGACGGCCTCGGCGCAGTTTATGACTACGGTCAGAACGGCGTAGAGCTGAAGAACAATATCAAGCGCTACTGGTGGGAGGCTATGACCAAGCTGCACGAGAACATCGTGGGCATCGATGCCGCCATCTTCATGCACCCAACCACCTGGAAGGCTTCAGGCCACGTGGACGCATTCAACGACCCTCTGATCGACAACCGCGACTCAAAGAAGCGCTATCGTGCCGACGTGCTCATCGAGGAGCAGCTGGCCAAGATCGAGGACAAGATGAACAAGGAGGTCGAGAAGGCTCGCAAGAAGTTTGGCGAGGCTTTCGACGAGGCTCAGTTCCGCGCCACCAACCAGCGCGTGCTCGACAACCAGGCCAAGTGGGACGCTCTGCACCAGCGTTACTCTGACGCCATGAACAAGATGGATCTGGAGGAGCTGAAGCAGATTATTCTGGACGAGGAGATCGTATGTCCTATCTCTGGCACTCGCAACTGGACCGACGTACGTCAGTTCAACCTGATGTTCTCGACCGACATGGGCTCTACTGCCGATGGCGCCATGAAGATCTACCTGCGTCCAGAGACCGCACAGGGCATCTTCGTGAACTACCTCAACGTACAGAAGACCGGCCGCATGAAGCTGCCATTCGGCATCGCTCAGATCGGCAAGGCATTCCGCAACGAGATCGTAGCCCGTCAGTTCATCTTCCGTATGCGCGAGTTCGAGCAGATGGAGATGCAGTTCTTCATCAAGCCAGGCACTGAGCTCGACTGGTTCGCCAAGTGGAAGAAGACCCGTCTCTCATGGCACAAGGCCCTCGGTTTCGGCGACAACATGTATCGCTACCACGATCATGAGAAGCTGGCTCACTATGCCAACGCTGCTACCGACATCGAGTTCAACATGCCATTCGGCTTCAAGGAGGTTGAGGGCATCCACTCTCGCACCAATTTCGACCTCTCACAGCACGCCAAGTACAGCGGCAAGAAGATCGAGTACTTCGACCCAGAGCTCAACGAGAGCTACACTCCATACGTCATCGAGACTTCGATCGGTGTGGACCGTATGTTCCTCTCTGTGATGGCTGCTTCGTACAAGGAGGAGGTTGTCAACGAGAAGGGCGAGACCCGCGTAGTACTGGCTCTGCCTGCAGCCCTGGCTCCTGTCAAGGTGGCTATCCTGCCACTCGTCAACAAGGATGGCCTGCCTGAGAAGGCTGAGGAGATCATGAAGGAGTTGCGCTACGACTACACCTGCCAGATCGAGGTAAAGGATTCGATCGGCAAGCGCTATCGTCGTCAGGATGCCATCGGTACTCCATACTGTATCACCGTCGATGGCCAGACTCTGGAGGACAACACCGTGACCCTGCGTTACCGCGACTCAATGCAGCAGGAGCGTGTGGCCATCGCCGACCTCCACAAGATCATTGGTGACTCAGTGAACATCTCGTCACTGCTGCGCAAGATCGAGAATGATTGAGCTTAGAGTTTAGAGCTTAGAGTTTAGAGCTTAGAGTTTAGAGTTTAGAGAGATCAGTTGCGGATGAAGCAATCTAAAAACATAATTCTTCTGCTGTGGGCAGTGTGCATGGGGCTTGGCTTCGTGCTCACTGCCTGCAACGATGATGACGACAAGATAGACTACACGGAGTACTACGGATGGCGCGATGAGAACATCGCCCAGATCGACCTGGTGCACACCTTGCAAAAAGAGGACTCGCTGCAGACCTACTTCAACCACAAGATTGAGTCGATGAAGGAGCCTGGCTGGTACACCTACTACCACATTGTGCATGCTGCCAATCTGGACAGCCTGGCCAGTCTCACCCCACGCAAGGATTACCATCCTTATTCGACCAGCAAGCTGTCTGTCCACTACACTTTGTTCAAGACAAAGTCGGTGATGGAGCACATTGAGTCGTTGGCGAGTGTATCGAGCAAGAGCTATTCTGAGACCATGCGCGACGTGTTCCGCAACTCTGGTGGTCTCATGGATAGCATCTTCTTCGCCAATGCTGATGGCACCAAACTCAAGGCTGACACACTGGAGTCGCAACAGGTAGCATTCTTCAAGGACTTCACCCCCAATAGCGTGATTGTGGGCTGGGGCGACATCTTGCAACAGATGTACATAGGCGACCATGTGGTGGCTTTCATACCCTGGTTCCTGGCATACGGCCAGACAGGCTCTTTGCCCTCCATCGACCCTTATTCGAACCTGTTCTTCCGCATCGAGCTGTGCGACATCACCCATCTGGGCGGAACAGTGGAATAATAAATAAGGCAAAAAAAACAGAGTGCCGGTCAATCCAAGCTTTGCAGCAGGTTGGCCGGCACTCTGTTTTGCATCAATAATGGCTTATAACATCGAAGCGAACGTCTCGACATCCTGCACGGTGGTTTCCCACGAGGTTACGAAGCGCACCTTCGACTCTGTTGCGCCACGTGGTCCCCAGTATTCGAAAGACACTTCGGGCAGAAGCCTGTCAATGAGGGTGTTGGGCAGAATGAAGAACTGCTGATTGGTGGGCGAGTCGATGAAGGGCTTGAAGCCTTTGGCCTCAAGGGCGCGACGCAGACGCAAGGCAAGGTCCACAGTGTGACGACCTATGCGCAGATAGAGGTCATTGGTGAAGAGTGCCCCGAACTGCATGCCCAGCAGACGACCTTTGGCCAGCACGGCCCCATGGGCTTTCTGGAGCGGGAAGAAGTGATGCAGCAACTTAGGATTGGTGCAGACCACAGCCTCGCCAAAGAGGGCACCCATCTTGGTGCCACCAATGTAGAAGACATCAGAGAGGCGGGCAATGTCGCGCAGAGTGACATCGGGCGAAGCAGCAAGCGCATGGCCCAGACGGGCGCCATCAATGTAGAGCGGGATGTCATAACGCTGGCAGATGTCGTGCAGCTGTTCAAGTTCGGCCAGTGTGTAGAGTGTTCCATATTCGGTGGAGAACGAAATATAGAGTGCACCCGGGGCTACCATGTGCTCATACGTCTCGTCGGCATAGAAATCGCGCAGCCATGCCTCCACCTCATCCGGACAGAGACGTCCCTCATGGCTGGGCAATGGCAACACCTTGTGGCCGAAGAGCTCCACGGCACCCGACTCGTGGGCATTGATGTGTGCAGTCTCGGCAGCCAGCACGCCATCGGTGCGACGCAACAGGGCATCGAGCACGGTGGAATTGGTCTGGGTGCCACCCACAAGCAGATGCACAGCAGCATCGGGAGTGCCACACGCCTCGCGTATCAACGCCTTAGCATGCTGGCAGAAATCATCCGAGCCGTAGCCAGGGGTCTGAACAGCATTGTTTCGAACGATGGCATCGAGCACCTCAGGGTGTGCACCGGCCATATAGTCACAATCAAAATGTATCATAATTATATAAATGAGAAGATATTCGTACTGTAGCGTTTGAGTTCCTGCTCGAGCGCTTTTTCCTTGCCCCCGAGCCAGACGTCAAGATCGTGATGAAAAGCCGAGCTGTGATCCATGTGACGTGTGTGTGTAAGCTCGTGCAGGAGGATGAGTCGCTGCACGGGCAACGGCAAGAGCAGAGTGAAGAGCGAGAGGTTGATGTTGTAGAAAGACTCGCGCGAGAACAAGCCACCTGCCTTATGACGCGAACAACTCCCCCAGTGCCCCTTGCTGCTATTGATCTTGACCTCATGGAGCTTGATGTTGTAGAGTTGGGCGTATGCCAGAAGCCGAGGCAGCAGCTGTGCCTTGGCGTGGGCACGAACACCCTCGACGATGACCTTCTCAAGCCACTGCTGACGTCCCTCAGCATCGAAGTCGCAGTCAGGCGGACACACCACCTGCAGGATGGCAGGCTTCAGCACCTCCACCTTGTGCGTCTGAGCATCAAAGCGGCTCTCAGCCTCCTCGTTGTGCAGATAGAAGCCAGGGCGATTGCCCCGGACAAGCGAAATATGCAGACAGTCAGTTTTGATGCAGAAATCCCAGTCAATGTGCGGTTGGGTGTGCGTCATCTCTCCCTCGGCACCATCCTGTTGGGATTGCCTACGTTGCTGCTCATGCTTCTGCAACATCACACGCAGACGTGGACGCATCTCCTCGACCGAACGCTGCACATCGGCCAGCACGAAGCGACTTGGCACCGTGACCAGGATGCCGCACTGTGGAGAGCCATCCATGGCAGGTCGGAAAGTGTAGCGCACTGCTCGCGCGTTACCTTTTATATATATATGGCCAAACTCAGGGTCAGCGAGAATCTTATCGACAGTCAATGGAGTATGAGGGATGAAGGATGAAGTGTGTGGAGTGAGAAGGGTAAAGTGTGGAGTGAGAAGAGGAGTGTTGAGAAGTTATCAGTGTGCAGCCAGCCAGTTCTCACCCTGACCACAGTCAGCAATAAGGGGCACAGAGAGCTTGACCACGCCTGCCATCTCATCGAGCACCAGTTGCTGCAGGCGGTCGAGCTCCCGTGGAGGGACAGAGAAGTTGAGTTCGTCGTGTACCTGAATGAGGAGCTTGGCATGCAGCTTCTCGCGACGGATGCGCTCGGTGATGCGCACCATGGCTATCTTGATGATGTCGGCTGCCGTGCCCTGGATGGGGGCGTTGATGGCATTGCGTTCGGCATAGCCACGCACAGTGCTGTTGGCCGAATGAATATCCTTAAGCATTCGCTTGCGACCGAAGAGGGTCTCCACACAGCCCTGTTCACGCGCCTTGGCTATACATTCGTCCATGTATTGCTTGACACGCGGATAGGTAGCGAAATATCCATCGATCAGTTCCTTAGCCTCCGAACGCGGGATGTTTAGGCGCGAGGCAAGTCCGAAGGTCGAGATGCCATAGATGATGCCGAAGTTTGCAGTCTTGGCTTTGGTGCGCTGCAGCTTGCTCACTTCGGCAAGTGGCAGATGATAGATCTTGGCTGCTGTGGCACGGTGGATGTCGTCACCCTCGAGGAAGGCTGCCACCATGTTGGGATCGCCCGAAAGGTGTGCCATCAGACGGAGCTCTATCTGGCTGTAGTCCGCACTGAAGAAGACCTCACCTTCGTCAGGCACAAAAGCCTTGCGCAGCTCACGGCCCAGAGCATCGCGGATAGGAATGTTCTGCAGGTTGGGATTGCTGGACGAGAGGCGACCCGTGGCAGTCACCGTCTGGTTGAACTGGCAGTGGACGCGCCCCGTGACTGGGTTGACCTCCTGTGGCAGAGCCTCGATATAGGTACCCAGCAGTTTCTTGATGCCGCGATACGAGAGGATGCCATCAATCAGTTCCAGGTCCTCGGGCTTGTCGAGTTTGTTTCGCAATTGCTGCAACACCTCCTCGGCTGTAGAGCGAGCCTTGGCCTTGGGGTCGAGTCTCTTCTCGTCGAAGATCACCTGAGCCACCACCTTGGGCGACAGCGGGTTGAACGGATGTCCTGCCAGCTCGGCCAGTCGGCTATCCAGACGCGCCAGCTCGGCTTCGAGGATAGACTTCGACTCCGTGAGTGCTGCGACGTCGAGCCTGACGCCCGTGAGTTCCATGTCGGCCAACACGCGCATCAGAGGCATCTCCACTTCGGTGAAGAGCTTCATCAAGCCCTGTTCCATGAGCATAGGGCGCAGCTTCTGCGCCAGCTGGTATGTGACGTCGCTGTCCTCGCAGCAGTACTCAGCCACCTTTTCGACCGGACAGTCACGCATGGTAGCTGGCTTGGCCTCCTCGTCGGCAGCATCCATCATGGCAAAGAGGTCGAGCGACTCCTCAGCCGCCTTCTTCTTCTTTCCCGTCGCAATCAATGCGCTGGTGGGTATGGGTTTATAACCAAGGAACACCTCGCTCAGGAAGTCCATATTGTGCTGTTGTTCAGGTTCGAGCAGATAGTGGGCTATCATGGTGTCGAAGATGGGTGAAGCCACCTCCACCCCGTAGCGTTTGAGGATGGAGTAGTCGTACTTGGCATTCTGCGCTATCTTGACCGTAGCATCGTTCTCGAAGAGGGGACGCAGTTCATCGACTATGGCACGAGCCTCAGTCTGGTCGGCAGGCACAGGCACGTACCAAGCCCTGTGGCCAGCCACGGCGAACGAGATGCCTACCAGCTCGGCATCGATAACATTGAGCGAGGTCGTCTCCGTGTCAAATGCCCACTCTGCTGTCCAGAACAGCTCGGCACTCATATCCTGACGCTTGGCTGGAGTGTCGGCAATGAGGTAATGGGTCTCAATGTCAGCAATGGAGGTCAGCGTTGGAGTGTCGACGGGCGCTGGGGAAGCAGGAGTGCTGGAGGGGACGGAGTCAGCAGGCTTACCTGATGTCGTGGTCGTGGTCTGATTGCGATTTTCGGGCGACGAGGCTCTGGCCAGGGCCTCGTCCCTCAGCTTGCGCATCTCCAGTTCGTCGAAGATTGCAGCCAGCTTCTCGTAGTCAGGCACCTCCACGCGCAAAGTCTCGGCATCGAGCACCAAGTCAGGCACCTGACGACAGATGGTGGCCAGATACTTGGAGTCGCGAATCTGCTGCACGTTGTCTGCCACCTTGGCAAACATGCCCTTCTTCATCTGAGGCAGCTCCTTCTTGCCCTCAGCCACAGCTATCTCGACCTGCACAAGCATCTGCTCCACGCTGTCGAAGTCCTCGATGAGCTTCTGCGCCGTCTTCGGTCCCACGCCAGGGCAACCCGGGATGTTGTCGGCCGAATCGCCCTGAAGACCAAGCATATCGATTACCTGATCCGTGCGCTTCAGGCCGTACTTCTCGAGCACACGCTGCACGTCGAGCATCTCGTAGCCAGGGCCGAACGACTTAGGCTTGAAGATGCGCGAGCGCTCGGTCACCAGCTGTGCATAGTCCTTGTCAGGGCTCATCATGAAGGTCTCGAACTCGCCCGACTCGTCGGCCAGTCGTGCCATCGTACCCACCACGTCGTCGGCCTCGTAGTTCTCGACCTCGAGGATCGGGATGCGATAGGCCTCGATGATCTGCTTGATCCAGGGCACAGCAAAAGTGATGTCCTCGGGCTGGGCCTCACGCTGCGCCTTATACGAAGGGAACTCCTTGTGACGGAAAGTGCCACCCGAAGGATCGAAACACACGGCTATGCAGTCAGGACGCACCATGCCGTCGGCATCGATCACCTCGGCAGGCAGTTCTATGCCAAGCGTCGAGGCCCGCTGGCCAGAGAGCACATCCTGCAGCGTCTTGGTGAAACCATAGATAGCCGAAGTGACCTGCCCCTTGCTGTTGACAAGCGGCTTGTTGATGAATCCGTAGTAAGCACGGTAGATGAGCGCGTAGGCATCAAGAAGGAAGAGACGTTTCATGTACGATTTGCAATTTGACCAAGTGCATTGGGGCTCGGCGTTAACGCTGCAAAGATACACACTTTCGGGCAAAAATCCAAATTTTCGATCCAATACGGCTGTTTTATGGCCTCAGATTTGTGTCAATGGCATTTTTTTACTATCTTTGCACCATCAATAAGGCGTTGCCTGTCGCTACAATGAATTATTAGAAAAAAAACGTGAAACATGAATATTGCAGCATTACTGAGTGGAGGCGTGGACAGCAGCGTAGCTGTGCATCTGCTGTGCGAGCAGGGGTGGAAGCCCGACCTCTACTACATTAAGATAGGTATGGACGACGACGGGTACTCCTGCCCACAGGAGGAGGACCTGGAGATTGTGCGTGCCATGGCCCGAAAATACGGACTCCATCACGAGGTGGTCGATCTGCAAAAGGAATACTGGGATCAGGTAGTGACCTACACCATCGACAAGGTCAAGCGCGGCTTCACCCCTAATCCCGACGTGATGTGCAACCGTCTGATCAAGTTCGGAGCCTTCGACCAGAAGGTGGGACACCAGTATGACAAGACGGCGACGGGCCACTACGCTCAGGTGTGTAATGGCGAATTAGGTGTCAGGAATGAGGAGCTGGTGTTCGATTGTGCGTCGGGGGCTGAGACTTCGTTCCTGGGGACGACGCCTGACCCCGTCAAGGACCAGACCGACTTTCTGGCACAGCTGGAGGGATGGCAGGTGAGTCACAGCCTGTTCCCTATTGGTTCGATGGCGAAGGGCGAGGTGCGTCGCATTGCCGAGGAGGCCAAGTTGCCAAGCGCCCGACGCAAGGACAGTCAGGGCATCTGCTTCTTGGGCAAGATCAACTACAACGAGTTCATCGAGCGCTTCCTGGGCAAGAAGGAAGGCCCCATCGTCGAGATTGAGACAGGCAAGATATTGGGCAAGCACCAGGGCTTCTGGTTCCACACCATCGGTCAGCGAAAAGGGCTCTACCTGAGTGGCGGTCCGTGGTTTGTGGTGAAGAAGGACATCGTGGAAAACGTGGTGTATGTGAGCAAGGGCTACTGCCCTGAGGCACAGATGAAGGACGAACTGGTGATGCGCGACATGCATTGGATCACGGTGGATCCGTTCGAGAAGTTTGAGGGTGCCGAGAGCTTCGAGAAGGGAGAGATGGTTCAAGTGGGAGAGAGAGTTGAGGAGACCGAGAAGGTTGAGAGGGCTGATGGGCTCAAGGTCAAGTTCAAGATCCGTCATGTGGCCGAACTCCGTACTGGACATCTGACCAAACGACCCGATGGCTCCTACTATCTGAAGATGAACGAGAAGACCAACGGTGTGGCACCCGGTCAGTTCTGCGTCATCTACACTCCCGACGGCCGAATCTGCCTCGGCAGTGGTGAGATTGCGTGGGAATAAGGCAAGAACCAGCTCTGTAAGACACATAATAGTCCGACCCAAGCTCAGGTCGGACTGCTAAGCACACAGGGTAGTCCGACTTGAACTCAGGTCGGACTGCCAAGCACACAGGATAGTCCGACTTGGACTCAGATCGGACTGCCGAGCACACAGGACAGTCCGACTTGAACTCAGGACGGACCGCCAAGCGCACAGGATAGTCCGACTTGAACTCAGGACGGACTATCCTATATCTACAGAGGTGCAAAATATGCAGCTTTTGCCCCTCTGGTGGCGACGGTGCACAACTCTTAGCACAAAGGTGTTTCATTTCCATCGTCTTTTGCTATCCCTAATTTCCCAATTGCAGAAAATTGGGGGCGAAGCATCATTTTTTTCGATTTAAATTTGGATTGTATTTATATAATGTATATCTTTGCAGCGTGAAAAGAGAAGAGAGGACTGATTCAGTTCCCTCTTTTCTTTTTAGTAGAGAGTTTAGAGATTAGAGTTTAGAGATTAGAGTTTAGAGTTCAGAGTAGTTGGAATAGTGTAGAATTGTCTGATGTTTGGGCTGACAATATCGCACATAACAACTCTAAACTTGCGAACAAACGAACTACTCTAAACCCTAAACTCTCCACATTAAACTAATAACAAGCAATGATCAATAAACAAGAAATCATAGACTTGGTGGACCAGTTTCTGCTGGCAATCGATTCGGAGAGTTACCTGATTGACGTGACCGTGAGCCGCGACAATCAGATTGTCATCACCCTGGACAATGACGAAGCCATCGACATCGACGAATGTGCTGCATTGAGCAACTACATTGACGAAAGGATGGATCGCGAAAAAGAGGACTTCGAACTGGAAGTCGGATCAGCAGGCCTGACCTCGCCACTGAAGACCCTGAGGCAGTATGCCAAGTTCGAGGGCGAAGAGATGGAGGTACTGCTGCGCGATGGCCGCAAGCTGACAGGCATTCTGGGCGAGGCCGACGAAGAGGGTTTCGACCTGACATGGACCGCTCGCGAGAAGTTGATTGACCCCACCACTGGCAAAGAGAAGAAAAAGAAAGAGGATGTAACCCACAAGGAGCACTTGCTGCACAAGAACGTGAACCGTGTGACTTACATCGTTTCCTTCGACAAATAACTAAACAACAAAGTAACAAATTAACAAAACAACAATAAAATGGCACGACAGAAAGAGGAAGTCATCTCAATGGTTGAGACCTTCCAGGAATTCAAGGAATTGAAGAACATTGACCGTTCGACTATGATCAGCGTACTGGAGGATTCGTTCCGCTCGGTACTGGCTAAGATGTTCGACACAGACGAGAACTTCAACATCATCATCAACCCCGACAAGGGCGACTTCGAGATCTGGAAAGAGCGCACCGTAGTGGCTGATGACGAATTGCAGAACGAGAACCTCGAAATCACCCTCACCGAGGCCCGTAAGGTGGTGGAGGACATTGAGGTGGGCGAAGACTTCACCGAGGAGGTTCACTTCGAGAAGTTCGGCCGTCGTGCCATCCTCAACTTGCGTCAGACCTTGGCTGCCAAGATTCTGGAGTTGCAGAAGGACGTGCTCTACAACAAGTACAAGGACCTGATCGGCCGCATTGCCAGCGCTGAGGTTTACCAGATCTGGAAGCGCGAGATGCTGATGGTCGATGAGGAGAACAACGAACTCTCTCTGCCTCGCAACGAGCAGATTTCGGGCGATAACTTCCGCAAGGGCGATCAGGTGCGCGCTGTGGTGCTCCGTGTGGACAACACCAACAACAATCCAAAGATCGTGCTTTCGCGCACGGCACCTATCTTCCTGCAGCGCCTTATGGAGCAGGAGATTCCTGAGGTGGCTGATGGCACCATCCGCATCGTTAAGATCGTGCGTCTGCCAGGCGAACGCGCTAAAATTGCTGTTGAGACCAGCGACGACCGCATCGACCCAGTAGGTGCTTGCGTAGGTGTGAAGGGTGGTCGTATCCACGGCATCGTGCGTGAACTCCGTGGTGAGAATCTCGACGTCATCCACTACACCGCCAATCCTAAGCTCTTCATCCAGCGAGCCCTCTCTCCTGCCTCAATCTCTCAGATCCATGTCAACCAGGAGGAGAAGACTGCCGAGGTATTCATGCGTCCTGAGGAGGTAAGCCTCGCCATCGGCAAGAATGGTGCCAACATCAAGCTGGCTTGCCTCTTGACCGGCTATCAGATCGACGTATATCGCGAGGGTGATGGCGACGACATCTTCCTCGACGACTTCAGCGACGCTATCGAGCCATGGATCATCCAGGCACTCAAGGGCATTGGTCTGGCTACTGCCAAATCGGTACTCGATGCCGACCCACAGCTCATTGCAGATAAGGCTGACCTCGAAGAGGAGACCGTGGCAGAGGTACGTGAGATCCTGTCTCGCGAATTCGAAAATGAAGAGACTTCTGAAGACGCTGCTGAAGGCGAGAATTGGGCCGATGCCAGCGACGACGAGGCAGCTGACGAGGATGCCGAGAGCTTTGAGGAATAATTATTAACCATTTAAATCCAAAGTTAATGCGACTTAGTAAAATAGCAAAAGACTTCAACGTAGGCATTCAGACGCTTGTGGAATTTCTCGAAAAGAAGAGCAATAACACAACCGAATGGGGGCCAATGACCAACGTCCCGGACGACATGTTCGAGATGTTGAGCCATGAGTTCAACAAAGATAAGTATGTGAAGCTGGCCTCAGAGCGCGAGCGTCAGGAACGCCAGCAGACACGCGACAAGATCAAGGAGGAGACACGTCAGGTCAATGCCGTGAACAACGGCGTGCCACAGTCATCGCTGGCTCATACGCCTGGCGACGAGAAAGTCAAGCAGCAGAATGGTCCCAAGATTCTGGGCACCATCGACCTGAAGAGCCTCAACAAGCCTGCAGCTCCCAAGCAGCAGCAGAACAACCAGAAGGCCCAGACTCCCAAGCAGCCTCAGAACAATGCACCAAAACCTCAGCCACAGCAGAAGCAGGAGAACCAGAAGCCTGCTGCTCCAAAGCCTGAGGTCAAGGTAGCTCATGTGGGCAACGACACAGTCAAGAAGCCGAACCAGAGCATTTGGGGCGAGCGCAGCAAGGATCGCATCAACGACGAACCACTGCCAGCCGAGGCTAAGAATGGCGAAGTGTTCCGCCTGAACCAGACGGCAGGTCCTCAGCTCAACGTAGTGGGCACCATCGACCTGAACGCACTCAACCAGTCGACTCGTCCTAAGAAGAAGTCGAAGGAGGAGAAGAAGAAAGAGCGCGAGCAGCGTTCGCAGAACAGTCGTGGTGGTGAAGAGGGACGTGGCAGCCGTCGTCAGCATGGTGCCCAGAAGGTGGACATCAACGAGGAGATCAGCCGCAACAAGGGCCGTGATGCCAAGGGCGAAGAGCGTCGTAACCGCAAGGACAAGATGGAGGACGGCCGTGGCAAACGTGCTGGCAAGGACAAGAAGAAAGGTCAGCAGGCCTACAAGCAGGAGGTCAGCGAGGTTGACGTACAGCAGCAGGTAAAGGATACGCTGGCCCGCCTCACCAACAAGCCTGACAAGAAGGCCGTCAAGTATCGTAAGGACAAGCGTAATGCCGCTGCCCTGGCTGCTGCCGAGGCAGAGGAGGCAGAAGCAGCACAGAGCAAGGTGCTCAAGCTCACCGAGTTCGTGACGGCCAACGACTTGGCTACGATGATGAACATACCCGTGGTTCAGGTTATCTCTACCTGCATGTCATTGGGCATGATGGTCAGCATCAACCAGCGACTCGATGCCGACACCATCAACCTCGTAGCAGAGAACTTCGGCTTCGAAACCGAATATGTGAGCGAGGAAGTGGAGGCAGTTCTTGAGGAAGAGGCCGACACCGAGGATCAGCTCCAGTCTCGTCCACCTATCATCACGGTGATGGGTCACGTTGACCACGGTAAGACCAAGCTGCTCGACTACATCCGCAACACCAACGTCATCGCTGGTGAGGCAGGTGGCATCACCCAGCACATCGGTGCCTACAACGTACAGCTGCAGGATGGTCGTCATGTCACCTTCCTCGACACCCCAGGCCACGAGGCCTTCACCGCTATGCGTGCCCGTGGTGCCAAGATGACCGACATCGCCATCATCATCGTGGCTGCCGACGACGGCATCATGCCTCAGACCAAGGAGGCCATCAACCATGCTGCTGCGGCCGGTGTACCTATCGTATTTGCCATCAACAAGATCGATAAACCAACTGCCAACCCTAACCGTGTGAAGGAGCAGCTGGCTGCTATGAACTACCTCGTGGAGGAGTGGGGAGGCAAGTACCAGAGTCAGGACATCTCGGCCCGTGACGGTCTGAACGTAGAGGAGCTGCTCGAGAAGGTATTGCTCGAGGCTGAGATGCTCGACCTCAAGGCAAACCCAGACAAGGCTGCAAGTGGTTCGGTTATCGAGGCAACCCTCGACAAGGGCCGTGGCTATGTGGCTTCGATCCTCGTACAGAACGGTACCCTGCGTGTGGGCGACGTCGTGCTGGCAGGCAAGCACTATGGCCGTGTACGTGCCCTCTTCAACGAGCGTGGCATCAAGGTACAGGAGGCTGGCCCAGCCACACCAGTACAGGTGCTCGGTCTGGATGGTGCTCCATCTGCAGGTGACCAGATCCGTGTGCTCGAGACAGAACAGGAGGCTCGCGAGATTGCACAGAAGCGCGATCGTCTGCAGCGTGAGCAGTCGCTGCGTACGCAGAAGACCCTCACCCTCGACGAAATTGGCCGCCGCCTGAAGCTTGGCGACTTCCAGGAGCTCAACCTCATCGTCAAGGGCGACGTGGATGGTTCTGTGGAGGCTTTGACCGACTCACTCATCAAGCTCTCGACCGAGAACATCCAGATCAACGTCATCCACAAGGCAGTGGGTCAGATCTCAGAGTCAGACGTCGTGCTGGCTGCTGCATCGAAAGCCATCATCATCGGTTTCCAGGTACGTCCTTCTGCAGGTGCACGTCGCCTGGCAGATCAGGATGGTGTGGACATCCGCACATACTCGATCATCTACGATGCCATCGAGGAGGTCAAGGAGGCCATGGAGGGCATGCTCAAGCCTATCGTCAAGGAGGAATACTGTGGCGAGGCCGAAGTCAAGTCCGTATTCAAGATCTCGAAGGTGGGTGCCGTGGCTGGCTGTCTCGTGAAGAATGGCAAGATTCATCGCACCGACAAAGCACGCGTCATTCGCGAAGGCATCGTGGTCTTCACTGGCGAACTGGCAGGCCTCAAACGCTTCAAGGACGACGTCAAGGAGGTGGGCACCAACTTCGAATGCGGTCTTTCGATCAATGGTTACGATGACATTCGCGAGGGCGACATCATCGAGGCCTTCACCGAGGTTCAGGTCAAGGCCAAGCTGTAAGGGAAAGGTGTATTGACCATGATAAATGGTACATTCAACGATCTCGATATCGTAATACTCATATTCATAGGCATTGGCGCCTGCATTGGCCTGTTTCGCGGCTTCTTCAAGGAAGTTGTCGGGACAATCGGGCTGGTGCTGGCCGCCATTGCCGCCAACTACATATCGCCCTATGCTCAGCCCCATCTGGGCCAGATGATGGACAACGTCACTCTGGCTTCGATCATCGTGTGGGTGGTGATTTTTGTGCTCTGCATGTTCCTGCTGCAACGCATAGCCTATCTGCTGCAGCGCGTCATGCGTTCCATAGATCTCAGCTGGCTCAACCGTTTGGCCGGTGGTGTGTTTGGAGCCGTCAAGCATGGACTGATTGCAGCCTTGGCCATCTCAGTCATCGAAGTGGCATGTGCCAATGTTGAGGGGCTACGAATCCAGTCCTACCTGCAGGGGTCGAAGCTTGTGCCTGAGGTGCATCGCCTTGTCGATACGGTAATGCCATGGGCCTACCAGCACATTTTGAGCCCTGCTCTTGAGATGCTGAAGGAATAGTTCTCGACCGGGGGGAAATACACACGAAGGGACGTCAAAAAAACTCATCAAAAAAAGCCGTTTTAGAGTTTTCGAACATGGATTTCAATCCATATTCAGCTCTAAAACGGCTACTTTCATTGAAGGTGGTTTCAAAATCAGGGCATACGATTGCAAGTAACACAGGCACAAGAATAAGGAATGCCATGCTACATAAAGACTAAAAAAGAGTAAAACCAATCTGTCAAGTACCATGCTTTTGTGTACAAAATGACACAATTCTTGTATTATATTTTGGATTTATCGTCCAAAAATACTATCTTTGCACACATTTTAATAATATATAATGAGTAAAGAAACTACCTCGGAAGACGTACTGCAGGAGCTCACCTCCGCCGAATACAAGTACGGCTTCACGACCGACATAGAGACTGAGGTGATACCCACGGGCCTCAACGAGGACGTAGTGCGCCTGATCTCAGCCAAGAAAGGAGAGCCAGAGTGGATGCTCCAGTTCCGACTGGAGGCCTACCGCTACTGGCGTGAGCAGCCAGTGCCCCAGTGGGGACATGTCAAGGTGGCTCCGGTGGATTATGACAAGATCTCATTCTATGCCGCTCCAAAGAAGAAGACACAGAAGGCCGATGAGGTCGATCCTGAGATCCTCAAGACATTCGACAAGCTCGGCATCCCTCTGCACGAACGCAACACGCTGTTAGGCATCGGTGATGACCAGCAGACATCGACGTCGAGCAACATGGCAGTAGATGCCATCGTCGACTCTGAGTCGCAGAAGACCACCTATCGTGACAAACTGGCAGAGCTGGGCATCATCTTCTGCTCGTTTGGCGAAGCTGTGCGCGAGTACCCCGACCTGGTTCGCCAGTACCTCGGCAAAGTAGTTCCCGTGCGCGACAACTATTATTCCGCCCTCAACTCGGCCGTCTTCTCCGATGGCTCGTTTGTCTATATCCCCAAAGGTGTCCGCTGCCCCATGGAGTTGGCCTCGTATTTCCGCATTAACTCCAGCGGTACGGGTCAGTTCGAACGCACACTCATCATTGCCGACGAGGAGGCTTATGTCTCCTACCTCGAAGGCTGCACTGCTCCTATGCGCGATGAGAATCAGTTGCATGCCGCCGTGGTAGAGATCTACGTGCACGAGCGAGCAGAAGTCAAGTATTCGACCGTGCAGAACTGGTATCCTGGCGACAAGTACGGCCGTGGTGGCGTCTATAACCTTGTCACCAAGCGTGCCCTCTGTGCTGGCGACTTCTCCAAGATCTCATGGACTCAGGTCGAAACCGGCTCGGCTATCACCTGGAAGTACCCATCTTGCGTACTGAAGGGCGAGGGTACACAAGGTGAGTTCTACAGCGTGGCGGTCACCAACAACTATCAGGAAGCCGACACTGGCACCAAGATGATTCACCTTGGCAAGAATTCCCGCTCACGCATCGTGTCGAAAGGCATCTCGGCCGGACACTCACAGAACTCCTATCGAGGCTTAGTCAAAGTGATGCCTGGTGCCGATGGTGTGCGCAACTTCACCCAGTGCGATTCACTCCTCCTGAGTGACACCTGCGGAGCCCACACCTTCCCCATCATGGACATCCAGAACCCCACGGCCATCGTCGAACACGAAGCTACAACTTCGAAAATCAACGAAGACCAGCTCTTCTACTGCCAGCAACGAGGGATTAAGGAGGAGGACGCCGTGTCGCTCATCGTAGGCGGTTATGCTAAAGAGGTCGTCTCGAAGCTCCCAATGGAGTTTGCTGTTGAGGCTCAGAAATTATTATCATTGTCAATCGAAAATTCAGTAGGATAATGAGTTTGTTAGAAATCAAGAACCTGCACGCCAGCGTGGCAGGCAAAGAGATATTGAAAGGCATCGACCTCACCATCAATCCCGGCGAGGTGCATGCCGTGATGGGGCCTAATGGTGCAGGCAAGAGCACACTCAGTGCCATCCTCACTGGCAATCCACAATATGAGGTCACCCAGGGAGAGATTCTCTATAAGGGCAAGGACCTCCTGGCCATGAAGCCCGAGCAGAGGGCATGGGAGGGTCTGTTCCTCTCGTTCCAATATCCAGTGGAGATTCCGGGTGTGTCGATGGTCAACTTCATGCGTACGGCAGTCAATGCCCAACGCGAATATCGTGGCTTACCCGCCCTCACTGCCACTGAGTTCCTCAAACTGATGCGCGAGAAGCGCGCTGTCGTACAACTCGACAACAAGCTGGCGAATCGCTCGGTCAACGAGGGCTTCTCGGGTGGAGAAAAAAAACGCAACGAAATCTTCCAGATGGCCATGCTAGAGCCGACACTCTCCATTCTTGATGAGACAGACTCGGGCCTTGACGTCGATGCACTCCGCATCGTTAGTGACGGCGTGAACCGCCTCAAGTCAGCAGATCGCTCCAGCATCGTAATCACCCACTACCAGAAATTGCTTGAATATGTGCAGCCACAGTTCGTACACATCGTGTATAAGGGTCGCATCGTCAAGCATGGCGGACCAGAGCTGGGTGACAAGATCTTTGCAGAGGGCTTCGACTGGATCAAGCAGGAGCTGGGAGAGTGAGGAAAGATAAAAGTTAAAAGTTAAAAGTGAAAAGTGAATGGTTGCTGAAAAGCAATATATCGAACTCTACAACGCACAGCGCCCGCTGATTGATGCCAATGCCGCCCCTGCCCTCAACGCACGTCGCGCCGAGGCTGCTGAGGTGTTGGCTCGCGTGGGCTTGCAACGTCCCAAGGACTTCACACACGTCGATCCTGCTGAGGCGTTGGACTACGACTACGCCCTCAACCTGGCGCGTCATGAGGTACCTACCGACAAGTCCGACCTCTTCACATGCGCTGTACCCGAGCTCTCCACCGACGTGCATTTCCTGGTCAACGAGCAGTATGTGAAGTTCCCGAACTCTTCAACCCCCTCGAGCCCTTCGACCTCCCGTCCCTACTTCGCCGGCTCCCTCCGTCAGTTTGCCATGGAGCATCCCGAGCTGATCGACCGTTACTACAACCGCTTGGCCATGAGCCAGGAGCCACAGTACGACGAACGTTCCGAGGGCACCTCAGTTACCGCCCATCGTCCACTGGGCGAAGCGGCACTCAACACACTCTTCGCCCAGGACGGTTTCGTGCTCTATGTTCCTGATGGCGTACAGGTCGAGAAGACACTGCAACTCATTTCGCTAATGCGCAGTGTCGATGACCTCATGGCCTGTCAGCGACTGCTCATCATCGTGGGCGAAGGTGCCAAAGCCAGTTTGCTTGTCTGCGATCATGCATCTCTGCTCAAGACTTCGGAGCAGAGCGAGTATCCCAAGCAGCTGAGCCTACAAGTCACAGAGGTCTTTGTCGGCAAGAATGCCACCTTCGACCTCTATGCGCTTGAAGAGCACAATGACCACGTCACTCGCCTATCCAGCCTCTACGTTGAGCAGCAAGAAGGCTCGAACACCGCCATCGGCCAGTATGCCCTCACCCCTGGTCAGGCACGCAATCGCATCTACATTGACCTCAAGGGGCCACATGCAGATACGCACCTCTATGGCATGTGCATTGCCGACCAGGAGCAGCATGTCGATAACATCACCTACATCCGTCACCGCGTACCTGAGTGTACCAGCAATGAGCTCTACAAGTACGTGCTCGACCAGCAGGCCCGTGGTTCGTTCATCGGACGCATCCTCGTGCAGAAAGACGCCATCAAGACGGATGCCCATCAGACAGACCGCAACCTCTGCCTCACGCCACAGACTCGCATGGTAGCCCGTCCCGAGCTCGAGATCTATGCCGATGACGTCAAGTGCAGTCACGGGTCCACCGTGGGACAGCTCGACCAGCAGGCGCTCTTCTACATGCGTACGCGTGGCATCCCTGAAGCGGAGGCTCGCATGTTGCTGATGTTCGCCTTCATGGGCGACGTCATTGACGGCATACGCATCGAGCCCTTGAAGGACAGACTGAAGCACCTGGTCGAGAAACGCTTCCGTGGCGAACTCACCCAGTGCAAGACCTGCAGTATAAAGAAGTAAAACATCATCACCCCTCCTCTATGAAGCGGCTTACGCATCTCATGCTCTTGCCCCTGCTCCTGCTCGCATTTCTCATGACAGGGCTGGTGGCTTCGTGCAGCCAGTACAACTCCGATTCGGTGGGCTACAACTTCCTGCCCGCTAACTCACAGGTGCGAGCCTACACACACCTTGTCTATGTGGAGTATTCACCCACTGGAGCCCGCGTATGGGGCCCTTGCACAGACGAGGTGGAAAGCTCTGTCGAAGGGTTACATGTCAAACTGCACGGCCTTGCAGACAGTCTGGTTGTGGTGGCCTATGGTTACGCAGCCAACCATAAACCTATCCCCAGCGGCAGCCTCACTATAATTCATGAACGCCCTTATGCACTCTATCTGTCAGGACTCTCACTCAGTTGCGAGGAGGGACCTGTCATCCATTGTCAGGGCAAAGGAATCTGTTACATGGTAGTGACAGAGAAGAGCAAGAACTCACTCACGTCCCTACACATGACCAACGCCCAGCAGGGTGAAGCCTGCATAACTGTTGATGGCACCCTGGTACTGGGCGGCACAGGAGAGCTTAGCATACGTAATGCTGCCCCAGCCTCCGAAACCGCGACCAACACCCACGCCATAGCAGCCACTGACGTCTTCTGCCAATATGGGGTCAAAATCGACCTTCAGAGCGCTTCGGGCGATGGCATTCATGTCTCCAACGTCATACGCTGCAGCCAGGGCACGTGGGACATTGCTGCCCAACGCCATGGCATCTACGCAGGCGACAGCCTCGTCCTCCATGCAGGAACATACACGGGCTCGGCCCTCGATGGAGCTTTCCTCTACAATGACCTTGGTGCAGTCCTACGTAAGCCCAAGCTCACCGCCTCATCCGGCTGGGCTTCGAGCATTCTCGACTCCCTGGCCACCACCGAACTCTTCGATTCTGTGCAGTCCGTATGGCAAGAGTCATTCTCCGACCTCACTATAAAGGCCGACACGCTCTATCAGCTGGTCGATACCACTGGTCGCACGCGTGCTTCAATCAAGTCTCACCACACCATACAAGATCCATTTATCTTGCTGTCTGATGGACTGATACTCTCCGACACTGAACTATCCATCCACTGATTCCGCCCATTTTGCCCACAAATGGAGTGCGAAATATAAGTTTTTGCCTTTTTATTTGCTTTTCATGCAAAAAATGTGTATCTTTGCACCCGTAAATGTTAATAAAATGTTCTCGGTTCACTCCGGAGAGGTGCTCGAGTGGTTGAAGAGGCACGCCTGGAAAGCGTGTAAACCTCCAAAGGGTTTCACGGGTTCGAATCCCGTTCTCTCCGCCTGAAGAAGGTGTGTCAAAAGTAGTGTGAGCATTAAACACGCTAGCAAAATGTAAGTTGACATTATCCTACATTCATCAAAAAAGCCGTTTTAGAGTTTTTGAACATGGATTTCTGTCCATATTCTGCTCTAAAACGGCTTCTTGTATTGATGGTAGGATCAAAATGACAGCACTAAAAGAGTACTTGGGGCTTTTGACACAGCCTCTTTTTGATATTACTAATTCAGAATCCCTCGATGCCTCGATCAGCGGGTGGATAGTCGATGCTATAGTGCAGGCCGCGGCTCTCCTTGCGCTCCATGGCCTGGCGCATGATGATGTAGCCGGTGTTGATCATGTTGCGAAGCTCACAGATGTCCATGTTGACCTTCGAACGCAGGAAGAGCTTCTCTGTCTCCTCATAAAGGTTGTCCAGACGAGTCCACGCACGCTTCAAACGGAGGTTGGAACGCACTATGCCCACGTAGGTCTGCATGATCTGCTGCACCTCTGTCTTTGAGTCGCTGATAAGGTAGAGCTCCTCATGAGGCACTGTGCCGGTGTCGATCCAGTCGGGTATATCCTCACGATAGGTAAGCTCAGCTATGCGTGGCATTGAGTGCTTGGCTGCCAGGTCGGCATAGACCACTGCTTCGATCAGAGAGTTCGAAGCGAGACGGTTGCCACCATGCAGGCCAGTGCAAGAACATTCGCCAGCAGCATATAGGCGGTTGATGCTCGACTGTCCGTCATAATCGACAAGGATGCCACCACACATGTAATGGTGACAGGGCACCACAGGGATAGGCTCCTTGGTAATATCAACGCCAATGCTGAGGCACTTCTTGTAGATATTGGGGAAGTGATGTTTGGTATCCTCGGGGTCCTTATGTGTCACGTCGAGCAACACATGGTCAGTGCCATGGAGCTTCATTTCGTTGAAGATGGCGCGGGCCGTGATGTCGCGTGGTGCTAAGGAAAGGCGTGGATCGTATTTCTGCATGAACTCCGAGCCATCCAGATTACGCAAAATGCCACCATAACCACGCATGGCCTCGGTGATGAGGAAGTTCTGGTGGTCGCCCTGATGGTAGAGGGCTGTGGGGTGGAACTGCACGAACTCCATGTCCTTGACCGTACCTTTGGCTCGATAGACCATCGCTACACCATCGCCCGTAGCGATGGGTGGGTTAGTGGTAGTGCTATACACCTGTCCGATGCCGCCAGTGGCCATCATGGTCACCTTGGCAAGATAGGTGTCAATGAGACCGGTCTGCTCATCGAGCACGTAGGCTCCATAACATTCGATGTCGGGGGTGCGGCGCGTCACTTCCTGCCCCAGGTGATGTTGCGTCAGTATCTCGATGGCAAAGTGGTGCTCCAAAACCTCGATATTGGGATGACGCTTCACTGCCTCAATCAGGGCACTCTGTATGGCGTGGCCGGTATTGTCAGCATGGTGCAGGATGCGAAACTCCGAGTGGCCACCTTCGCGATGCAGATCGAACTCTCCATCGGCCGTACGATCGAACTCCACACCCCACTTCACCAGCTCGGCTATCTGACTGGGTGCATTGCGCACCACCAGTTCAACCGCCTTGGGATCGGACAGCCAATCGCCAGCCACCATGGTGTCGTGGATGTGCTTGTCGAAATTATCGAGTTTCAGATTGGTGACCGATGAGACGCCACCTTGTGCCAAATCTGTGTTCGACTCCTGTAACTCGCTCTTACAGATGAGCGCCACTCTTCCGGCTTCAGCCACCTTGAGAGCATAGCTCATGCCTGCTATGCCCGAACCGATGACCAGGAAATCATATTTCTTTTGCATGGTACTTTATTTGCTATTCGTATATCTGTTATCTGCCTATAGGCCATCCGAACATCAAGCATTCGACAATGCGAAGTTAAATGGACTGATGACACTTATATAAATAGTCGATAAACTGACTGCAAATTTATACAAAAAAACAATAGGTTGGTAATTGGAGCCGCCTTTTTTATTCAAATTTATCGACAAAAGCACGTTTTCGCCCCATTTCGCCTCATTTTATTTGGCATTGTCGCACCTTTTTCGTATCTTTGTGCCTCAATATTTAAATAGTAAATAGTAAAATAGTCAAATAGAAATGGCTTTACAATGTGGTATAGTCGGACTCCCCAATGTAGGCAAGTCCACCCTTTTTAACTGTCTGTCGAGTGCAAAGGCTCAGGCAGCCAATTTTCCCTTCTGCACCATCGACCCTCAGGTCGGCATCATCTCGGTGCCAGATGAACGTTTGACCAAACTTGCCGAAATTGTACACCCTGGCCGCATCGTGCCCGCCACGGTCGAGATCGTTGACATTGCAGGCCTCGTTAAAGGTGCCTCAAAGGGTGAAGGTCTCGGCAACAAGTTCCTGGCCAACATTCGCGAGACCGATGCCATCATTCACGTGCTTCGCTGCTTCGATGATGGCAACGTGGTACACGTAGACGGCAGTGTGGATCCTGTGCGCGACAAGGAGATCATCGACACCGAACTCCAGCTCAAGGACCTCGAGACCATAGAAACCCGCCTGCCCAAAGTAGCTAAACTTGCCCAGGTAGGCCTCGACAAAGATGCCAAGGTGCAATATGCACTCATGTCGCGCATCAAAGAGGCTCTGGTGCAAGGCAAGTCAGCTCGCACCGTCAAGCCTGAGACACCCGACGAGGAACGTGCATACCATGACCTCTTCCTCTTGACTTCAAAGCCCATACTCTATGTCTGCAACGTCGATGAGGCTTCGGCCAAGGAGGGCAATGCCTACGTGGAACAAGTGCGCGAGGCTGTGAAGGGCGAGGATGCAGAGGTTCTTGTCATCTCGGCTAAGATAGAGTCAGAGATTGCTGAGCTGGAGACTTATGACGAGCGTCAGATGTTCCTCGAGGAGTTGGGCCTCACAGAGAGCGGTGTGAACCGACTGATCCACTCAGCCTACGATCTGCTGGGACTGCAGACCTACATCACTGCGGGTCCTATGGAGGTGAAGGCCTGGACGTTCCGCAAAGGCATGAAAGCACCTCAGTGCGCAGGCATCATCCATGGCGACTTTGAGAAGGGATTTATTCGTGCCCAGGTCATCAAATATGAGGACTACCTTCAGTACGGCTCTGAAGCCGCTGTGAAGGAGGCTGGCAAACTCGGCATTGAGGGTAAAGACTATGTAGTGCAAGACGGCGATATCATGCACTTCCTCTTCAATGTTTAAGTTTCGGCAACCGATAATTGGATAACAACAAAGTAGCTGGAAGAATAAACAACAACAGTGTAGACAAACAATAATCCCCAACTTTTCGTGAGCTGGGGATTATTGTTTATATAACGCGATTCGCAACAACAAATCGCATATACTGCCTGTGGCTTAGATGGCGAATGGGTTCTCGCCTGGGTAGAGCTGACCTGCTGGGAGTGGGGTGTTGATATCCTCTACGCCGAGCATCTTGAGAGCCTCGAACAGAACCTTGCCGCAGTGCTCGAAAGCATAAGCTCCGTGGTGTGGGAAGCGCTTGCCAACGAGGACGTGACGATAGAAGCGAGCGAAGCCTGGGATGGCGTGGATGCCAATGCCGCCGAATGAGCATGGATCAACATCGAGGAACTCACCCTGAGCGATGTAAGAAACAAGCTTGCTATGGCTGTTAGACTGGATGCGGAACATGGTTGACTTGCCTGGCATAATCTGGCCCTCGAGAGTACCCTTAGTGATATCTGGGCTCATGAGACGAGCCTGAATGAGCTGATACTTGATCTTACAGTCCTTCATGCACTGTGAGCAGGTGTTGCCGCAGTGGAAGCCCATGTAGAGGTCCTTGAGGTCAGCACCAGCAAGGCTTGCACCAGCTGGGATTACGTCAGCAGGAACTGAGTTGTTGATATCGAGCAGGGTAGCTGGCTTCTCAGTTGCGCACTCAGCCATGAACTCAGAGAGAGCGCCATAGAGGTCAACCTCGCAAGCTACAGGAATGCCACGGCCAGTGAGACGTGAGTTGACGTAGCAAGGCTCGAACTCAAAGATAGGCTGCCAAGCTGGCCAGCACTTGTTAGCGAATACAGCATACTTGCTAGCGCCCTTGCCGCTCTCGTACCAGTCGAGGAGAGTTACTTCGAGCTGAGCCATCTTGCGGATGATCTCAGGATAGGTGTTGCGTGAAGGACCGAGCTCACGCTCCATATCCTTAGCTACAGCGTCGATCTCAGCAGTCTTGCAAGCTGTCTCGTCAAAGGCCTTCTTGAGGTCGAGTTCGGAGTTCTCCTGTACCTCGATGCCGAGGTCGTACATTGGCTGGATAGGTGCGTTGCAGGCAAGGAAGTCCCAAGGACGTGGGCCAAAGCCGATTACCTTGAGGTTCTTGACGCCGATCACCACGCGAGCGATGTTGCGGAAGTCAGCGAGCTCCTTAACAGCCTCCTCAGGAGTTACGTTAGGATACTCTGGAATATATACCTTGAGGCGGCGGAGACCTACGCTGTAAGAGAAGTTGAGCACACCACAGAGGGCGTCACCACGATCGTTAGCGAGGTTGGCCTTGCCCTCCTCCTTGGCAGCGAGCACCATGCAAGGGCCATTGAACTTCTGGCAGAACAGGGTGGTTGGACCCTCTGGACCAAAGTTACCGAGGAACATGCAGACTGCATTGATGCCATTCTCCTTGGCCCAATCAAGAGCCTTGTAAGTATCAACGTCGTTTTCGATGGTTACAGGGCAATCATATACCTCAGGAAGACCTGCCTTCTTGGTCTCAGCCATTACAGCTGCAACGCGAGCCTGGGTAAGGGTGATAGGGAAACAGTCGCGGCTAACGCCAACGATGCCCAATTTTACGGTTGGTTGGTTGATCATGTGAATAATTATTTGTTTTGTTGGTAATGTAATATTACTAATAGTTGGTAGAATAACAATAGGTGATTCTGAGGGCAAATATAAGGTATTTTTTTGAACGATGCAAATTTTCGGTCAAAAAAATACCGATTTACCCCCCCCTTATGGCATGAATGGTGGTTTGGAACGCAGAAATGCCATTTTTAGGGGGCAAAACACTTTGAAAAACATCTCAAAACATACACAGCAGATGGGCGTCAACTATTCGCCAGAGTGCTTACGGTCACTGCTACGCTGATATGGTCTCAGACCAAACTTGGAGAGCTGAGCATAGGCGTACTCAAGAATACGAGCTTTGACGTGCTCGTAGTCGATCCACTCTTTGGTGTGAGTGAAAGCGTAAAGCTCCAATGGAATACCCTCGTTGCCTGCTGCAAGCTGCCGAGCCATGAGGGTCATATCGGAATTGATATCGGGGTCTTGACGCAGGTGACGCTCCATCAGGAAACGGAAGGCTTCGAGGTTGGTGACATCGCCCATACGACTGAGGACAGACTCAGGCAGCACACCCTGCTGCACATATTGGCGCACTTGAGTTGCCGTGAGGAAATCGACAGAAAAGACATCGATACGCAACATGCACGTGAATCGACGTCCACCGCTCTCCTTCATACCTCGCCAGTTGCGAAACGACTCAGAAAGCAGTGCATAGGGGGGCAGGGTGGTGATGGTGTTGTCCCAATTGCGAACCTTGACGGTATTGAGCGTTATCTCGATGACAAGTCCGTCGGTATCGCGCGAGGGGATGGAGATCCAGTCGCCTACACGCACCATGTCCTGAAAGGTGAGCTGCACACCAGCCACAAGGCCCTTAATAGTGTCTTGAAGCACAAACATCATCACTGTGGCTGCTGCACCCAAGCCAGCCAGAAGACGGAGGGGATCGCGATCAATGACCACGGAGATGACGTAGATGATGCCCACGACCCACACCAGAATCTCAAATGTCTGACGGATACCAGCCAGAGAGAGTGCCTTGTCCTCCTTATGGTGCACAAAGAGGCCGAAGATGGCCTGCACCACAGCCACAAGGAAGTTGCAGGCGGTGATGATGATGTAGATGATGGTGCCGCGACCCACCAGCACTCCCATCAGTCCACCATGAATCACGAAGGGGAGCGCTGCGGTAAGGATGATCGCAGGCAACATGCGCGAAAATGCATTGATCACGCGATCAGAGAGCAGGATGTCATCAAGTTCAGTGGCTGTGCGCTCAGTGATGCGACGTATGATAGGCGCTATAACCTTGACAAAGAGCAAGTCCACCAGATAGGACACCAGGAAGATGCACGCCACGATGGAAACGCGCATCCAGAAAGAGAGTTCGGCAATGTCGAGGTTAAAAGTTTGCTGAAGCCAAGATTCCATTCAATGAAAACGTAGAATGAACGATTATAATCCTCGCCGACGATTACTGTCGGCATCCGATACATTCATTCTTTTTTTTAAAAATTAAACAATTGTTCTTACTTTATTCAAGTTTTAAACTTGAGTAATTCATAGACTCCCCTTAGCCTTTTTAATCTCCTTGAGGAATGCCTCAGCACGCACCAGGTCTTCAGGGGTGTCAATACCCACAGTCTCAATATCGACCTGACGCACAGTGATACGAAGTCCATTCTCAAGCCAACGAAGCTGTTCGAGGCTTTCGGACTGCTCCAGTGGAGTCTGTGGCATAGAGGTGATTCGAGCCAGAGCCTCAGGGCGATAGGCATAGAGACCAATGTGCTTCAGAAAAGTGTGACGCTGAAGCCAATCCTCCTGAGGAATGCCGCGTAAATAAGGCACCACTGAACGACTGAAATAAAGGGCTTGCCCTTTGAGACCCACCACGACCTTAGGCGAATTGGGGTTGAGCAGGGCATCGAGGCCATCCTCAGGATGGAAAGGCTTGACGAGGGTGGCAATGTCGGTCTGCGCATCCATGAAACAGTCCTTGACGGCCTGGATCTGCTGAGGGGCAATGAAGGGTTCGTCGCCCTGCACGTTGATCACCACGTCGTATTCGCATTGCAGTGCCTCGCACACGCGACGATAGGCCTCCATCACGCGATCGGTACCGCTCTTATGGTTGGTAGAAGTCATAACCACGCGACCCTTGAAGGCCTCGACGGCATCAAAGATACGATCGTCGTCGGTGGCCACCACGGCCATATCCACTAGAGGGGCTACCTTTTCATATACACGCTGAATCATAGGTTTGCCACCAAGCAAGGCCAAAGGCTTGCCTGGAAAGCGGGTACTCGCATAACGAGCGGGGATTATTGCGATTGTTTTCATTATTATAAATGTAAAGTGTAAAAAATTAAAATTCAAATGGATGTTTCGGATGCCGAAAAAAGCAATCTGAGGTGAAACATTTTTACATCTTAAATTATAATTTTAAATATTTCTCACAGTGTTCGCACTTCCTCCACACCCTTGACCTGCTCAATGATGCGCAGCGCCTCGTTGAGCTCGAAGGCAGAGGGTACCTGCATACGAATGCGTGTGGTGACGATGTAATCCTCAGTGACGGTCTGCAGTTCGTCAATACTAAGGTGCAGGTCGTTGGATAGAATGTTAACCAAATCCATTAAGAGGCCATTGCGATCCACAGAGTTGATTTCGATGCGAGTGCTGTAAGTGCGACCAGGCAAGATGGGAAGTGAGACGTCGATAATTGAGTCACCCTCAGCAGCAGAGAGGGCGATGGCCTCCTTGCAGTTGCGCTTATGGACAAGCACAGTACCGTTCTTGCGCTCAAAGCCAGTGATCTCGTCACCTGGCAATGGATTACAAATGGGACAGAGCTCAAAAGGAAACTCAGCCACAGAGATACCGCTCTTGATGAGTGACACATTGATGGCTCGGCGGGCCTTGTAGGTGGTGACGTGCTTAAGCCAGGCTGCCTCAGGGCGCATCTCATCGTCGGTGCCTATCTCAATACGGTCACCGCGCTTCAGGATGGTGTAGATGCTACACAAGTGGCCGTTGACACGGGCGTACTTGGCATGGTTGCCCACATTGGTATGAATCTCGTAAGCAAAGTCGAGCACAGTCGAGCCCTTGGGCAGAAGAATGCTGTTACCCTTGGGGGTGAAGACGATGATGTCATCATTGTAGAACGAAGAGATGACCGACTCCATAAAGCCACCCTCAATGCCCGATGCAGCCACATCGCGCAGCACACTGCGGAACTTCTGGATCCAATTCTCGACCGATTCTGTGCGGTCCAACACGCAGCCCAACTGAGAATTGCGCAACATGGTCTCAGAACAGATATGCACCTCTGCCCACTGGCCCATCATGGTCATTACCTGCACGTGGAGGGCCTGGTAGCCGTTCTCCTTGGGCTGGTCGATGTAGTTGATCATGGAGTATGGACGCTCGTTATAGAAATCGGTGAGCTTAGAGTATATGCGCAGGCACTGGTTTTTCTCACTAAGTCCACAATCCTCGTCGAAAGTGAATACGATGTTGACCAGATGCACATGCTCCAGCTCCTTGAAGGTATGACCACTGGTCTGCATCATTCTCCAAAGTGCATAGACCGAACGCGGACGAGCATAGACACGGGCCTCGATACCGTCCTCGCGCAACATGAGACGGATGGGCTGCAGGAAGGACTCGATGTCGTTCTCATGGATCTCCATGTAGCGATTAATCTTCTTCTCGATGCGGGCATATTCCTGTGGTGAGCGCCATTTGAGCGAAAGGTTCTCAAGCTCGGACTTGATGTCGTAGAGACCCAGACGGTTGGCCAGAGGAGCATAGAAGTAGTCGGTCTCGGAGGTAATCTTCATCTGCTTGTCAGTACGCATCGAACCTAACGTACGCATATTGTGCATACGGTCTGAGAGTTTAATCAGGAGGGCACGGATGTCGTAGTTGATTGAGTCAAGCATGTGCTTGAAGTTGTCAATCTGCTTCGAGACCTTATAGTTGCCATCAGTGTTCTTGGTGAGCACCTGTACCAGATAGGCCACATCCTCGCCGAAATGCTGGCAGATGTCATCCACCGTATAATCGGTGTCCTCCACCACATCATGCAGCAGTGCAGCCATCACAGGGTTGGTCTTCAGGCCCAACTCCACCAAAGCAATGCGTGCCACAGCAATGGGATGTGTGATGTAGGGTATGCCACTTTTACGTATCTGCTTGGAATGTGCCTCAGCAGCTAAGGCATATGCCGCCTCGATTCGGGGAATATCGGTGACAGGAATGAGTTCGGCCACACGGTCGAAAAACTCTCGGCGCGCCTCCTCAACGATGCGCTGTCCCTCTTCGGGCGTACACTTAGCTTCCATATATATATTATAAAATGTGTATATTTTTTGTTTAGAGCAGAGTGTTAATCTTCACCCCCCAACGCCTCAACTATGCCCATGAGTCGCTTGCGCAAGTCTTGCAAGCGCTGAATAACCTCCTGACGAGATTCATCGTCGAGCGCCTCTCCCCCACCTTGGAGGCGACGCTTGGCACCTTCAACGCTGAGCCCATCAACACGGAGCAGACGGTAGATTACGGCCACCTGCTGCACGTCCTTATGTCCATAAAGACGCGTCTCACCATTAGTACGGCGTGGATGCAGATAACGAGGGAACTCCTTCTCCCACTTACGCAGCAGGTCGATACTGACTCCGAATTTCTGAGCCACCTCACCTATCGTAAGGAAAGGCTTCGCCATCGTCAGGTCCTTGATGTCTGGAGTTCGCTTTGCCATCAATCAGCAATTTGGAATTATTAATTTTGAATTAATCCATCACGTTGCCACGTTCCTCAGCCAGTCGAAGCATTTCGTCATACTCCTCAGGGCTAAGATCCATAAAGTAATAGTTGGCTGGATTCTGAACGACGTCACGCAACCATACCTCGTAATGCAGATGATTTCCGGTCGATTTGCCAGTACTACCCACCTCGCCAAGCTTCTGTCCACGCTTCACTGACTGGCCTTCGCTGACATGTTTTTTTGACAGATGCGCATAACGGGTGATAAATCCGTAGCCATGACTTACTACCACACAAAGGCCATAACCTCCCGTATCCCAACCAGCCTGAATCACACGCCCATTAGCTGTGCAGAATACGTCGGTACCGGCATCGGCACTGAAATCCATTCCTTCGTGGAACTTCTGCACACCATAGATAGGATCGACCCTATAGCCATAGCCCGAAGCCAATTGCTTAAGGTTCTTCGATTGCACTGGCTGAATGGATGGAGTGTGAAGCAGACGATCCTCCTGAGACTGCACAAGATTGACCACCTCATCGAACGATTTGCTTTGCAAGTAAAGCTGACGTTCCACTAAGTCCATCTTCTGCTCTACACTGAGTACCAACTGTGCATCATCCATCTGACGCAGACTATCGTAACGAGCATGGTTAATGACAAGTCGTTGGCGGGCTTCCTGACCGATGGGTTCGCTTTGCAGAATGGCTCGATAGAGTTGATCATCGCGTTGACCGATATCCTCCAACACATCCAGCGCCTCATCTAAACGCTCATTGAGCTGCTTGTAGTTCTGCTGTAGCACCTCGTGTTCCTTCTCTAACCTCCACTGAGCAGGCGAACCCACCCAGAAGATGAAGGCATAGAGCAACAGAGCACCGATGATGGTACCCGAGAGCAAGTGGCGCAAGACCACTAAGATATGATGTACAAAGCCGTTTCTCATTTATAAGAAAATAGGGAACAAAAATGGCAATAAAAAACGAGAATGCCAAATTTTGGGGCAAGAAAACACTCTTTACACCAAAATTTGGCATGTTTTGCTCTATACGTTGAGCACTAACATAGTTGGCAATAAGGTTTTTTCTTAATGTCTTGTTCTATGCTCATCGTAATAAAATGAACGCTGGTTCATCATAAGCACTCACTTCCCTCTAGGATTGCTTCTGCTCCCTCGGTCATAGCGGTTAGGCTTGCTCTTGCCCTGGCTCTGGTTGCCACGCGGACCGAACCCAGTCTGTTGGTAGGAATTGCCATTGGCACGCGTACCCCCGGCATTGAAACGACCGCTTGTATTGAGCCCGAAAAGACGCTCGGCCAGATCGCGTCTGCCCAGTTTGATGAGCGAGGCACGAAGCTTGGGAACATTTTCGGACTGATACCAGAAGAAATAGGCACGCTGACGCAACTTTTCCTCTTGCGAGTGAGCGCAGAAGCAGGGCTCAAGCGTATAGGGATGGAAGCCCGAATACCAGATCTCAGTCGAGACTGTCATCGGCGTGGGCGTGAAATCCTGAACCTGCTCCAGCTTGAAGTCCAACTGCTTGGTCTCGGCTGCCAACTCAGCCATAGCCACCTCAGTACTGCCAGGATGCGACGAGATGAAATAGGGAATAATCTGCTGCTTGAGACCATGGCGGCGGTTCACCTCGTCGAAAATGCGCTTGAACAGATGGAACTGCTCGAACGGAGGCTTGCGCATCACGTTCAAAACCTCGGGGTTAGTGTGCTCAGGGGCCACCTTCAGTCGGCCGCTCACATGGTGGCAGATCAATTCCTCGGCAAAGTGCATATTGGTGGCTCGGAACTCGCCATTTTTGCCCTCGTGCAGTATGAGGTCGTAGCGCACACCTGATCCAACAAACGACTTCTTCACGCCAGGCAGAGCATCCACGGCCTTATAAACCTCGAGCAGCGGACCATGGTCAGCATGCAGGTTGGGGCACACATGTGGATGCAGGCATGATGGACGCTTGCAACGCTCGCAAAGTTTGAGATCCTTGCCATGCATCTGGTACATGTTGGCCGAAGGTCCTCCCAGATCTGAGATGTAGCCCTTGAAGTCGGGCATCTGGGTCACTTTGACAGCCTCACGAACAATACTCTCCTTCGATCGTGACGATATGAACTTGCCCTGATGAGCCGAAATGGTGCAAAAGGCACAGCCTCCGAAGCATCCTCGGTGCATACAGATGGAGTGTCGGATCATCTCGTAGGCGGGTATCACCTTGCCATTGTAGCGTGGGTGGGGCATACGAGTGTAGGGCAGATCAAACGAGGCATCGACCTCCTGAGTTGTCAATGGAGGGTAAGGAACGTTGACCAGAACAGCCACCTCCTGCTTACGCCCCTCAGCATCGAACACGGGCGTGAGCTGCCAAATGCGGGCGGCATGCCACTTGTTGCTCTCCTCCTCAATATGGCGGAAGTTTTCGGCCTGGTGTTTCTTATTGCACAAACAGTCCTCATAGGAGTGCAGCACCACGTCGTGCACACCATCGGGCTCCGCAGGGATTTCGCTCACCGGACGGCGACACACCACTTGAGGTATGTCAGTCAAAAGGGCCACTTTAGCCTCGCGAGTGGATTCGATACCGAGGGACTCTGACCCAACAGCTTCGTGCAGACGCTTAGCAATTTCGACTGTCACCTTTTCACCCATACCATAGGTGATAATGTCAGCCTCACACTCAGTCAGCAGCGAAGGACGCAGCCGGTCCTCCCAATAGTCGTAGTACGACAATCGACGCAACGAGGCCTCTATGCCTCCCAACACAATGGGCACATCGGGGTAGAGCTCGCGAAGGATGCGCGAATAGACGATTGAGGGCATATCAGGTCGGGCACCAGGACGGCCTCCAGGGGTATAGGCATCGTCCGAACGACGACGACGATTGGCCGTGTAATGATTGACCATAGAGTCCATTGCACCTGGCGACACGCCAAAGAACAAACGAGGACGGCCCAGTTTACGGAAGTCTCGATAGTCTCCATGCCAGTCAGGCTGAGGCACAATGGCCACACGGTAGCCTGCGGCCTCGAGCACACGCCCGATGACAGCCGCACCGAAACTAGGATGATCTACATAGGCATCGCCCGAAAAAAGTATTACATCCAATTCATCCCAACCCCTCTGCTGTACTTCTTTTGCTGAGGTGGGTAGCCAATCAGTGATCATTCTTTAAGGATTTGAAATGGTTGTTCTATCAATCGAAAAACGATGCAAAGATACAACATTATTGCTTACAAAGCAACAATTGGAAGGCGAAAAAATCGTTTCGTGCATCATTTTTCCTTACTAATACACTTTTTGTGGAAATCAGAACAACAAATGATACATTAAAAATGGAAAGCCCCCACATTCACATGCAGGGGTTTTTCTTCAATACCTATTAATAATATAACACACAAAAAACGCGAAACGTTACACAAAAGGACTATGTTTTTAACGCTGCAAAGATAAAAACATTTTTTATATTATTCAAGAGGTGGTAAACTATATAAGTAAGAACAAAGAATCAATTCAAGTCTATATTTCAATGAATTAAGAAACTGAGCAAGTAAGATTTTCGACAAGGATTCGGGACGACAAGAAATATCACAAATGAAACATCCACCATTATTTTTTACTACAACAACAAAATTTTGGCAAAAAAATTTGGATATTCCGAAAAAAAAACTTATCTTTGCACCCGAAATCAAAACAAATCATTTTGGTCGCTTAGCTCAGTTGGTTCAGAGCGGCTGCCTTACAAGCAGCGGGTCGGGGGTTCGAATCCCTCAGCGACCACACAAATATTTCAGTTCTGGCGGAGGCTTTCATTCTGTGGAAGTTTCCGTTTCATAGTTTTTAGAGAACGAATGGAAATTAAAGACCTGGTGCTACAGAAGCCCAGATTCAATGCTCTGATCAAAAAACTTCGGGGGATGGATACCTCGGAGCCTTCTGTTGTTCAGCTCAAGGGCTTGACAGGATCGGCTGCCGCTACCTTCCTAGCACCGTTAAAAGGTGCAACCAAAGGTTTGTTTCTCTTTGTGCTTAACGACGAGGAGCAGGCCGGGTACTTTTACCACGACCTTTGTCAAATTGGCGGAGAGGAGGGTGTACACTTCTTCCCCAGTGGCTACAAACGAAGCATCAAATACGGGCAGGTGGATTCTGCCAATGCCATATTGCGCACAGAGGTGCTAGCAGAGGTTAGGAGTGGGAAGTTTGAAAGGTTTGAAAGGGTCACCCCTCAAACCTCTCAAACCTCATCAGCCCATCATAATCATCAAAACCTTCAAACGACTCAACCCTCACACCCCTCTTCCCTCCTGATCGTTACCTACCCCGAGGCCCTGGCTGAAAAGGTAGCTCAAAGCGAGGAGGTACAGGAGGCGATTCTGACCTTACATTCGGGAGAGAAGGTGGATGCCAAGTTTGTGACCGAAGTGCTGCGTGAGCAAGGGTTCCAACGCGTGGACTATGTGTATGAACCTGGACAATTTGCCGTGCGTGGCTCAATCCTCGACGTCTTCTCCTATTCGAGTGAATACCCATTCCGTATTGACTTTTTCGGCAACGAAATTGATTCGCTGCGAGTGTTCGAAGTCGACACACAGCTCTCGAAAGAGAAAGTGCAAGAGTTGACCATTGCGCCAAATTTCAGTCAGAAGGAGGCTCAGGGCATCTCGCTGCTGGAGTTCCTCGACCAGACGAACACCACACTGGTTGCACAAGATTCGGAATGGGTGTTGGAACGAGTGGCACAGATATGCAATCAAGAACTCAGTGAGCAGTTGATCGTAAGCGAAGAGGGCGACATGACAGCCCTACAGAAGCTGATAGATGCCGAACGATTCGCCGAGAAATACGCTATCTTCAACCGTATAGAGATTAGCAATCGTACCACCACAAAACCTCAAGATCTCAAGACCTCTGTCATAGAGTTTCACACCACTCCACAGCCGGAATGGCACAAAAACTTCGATTTGATCTCGCAGGACTTCATGATGTATCAGATGCAGGGCTACAAACTGCATATTCTAAGTGACTCACCCAAGCAGCTGGACCGCATCGAAGCCATCTTCGAAGATCGTGGAGAGCACTTCAAACTGTTGCGTGTCGGCAAGGCCATCCATCAGGGTTTTGTGGACGAAGACACTCACAACTGCTACTTCACCGACCATCAGATCTTCGACCGCTTCCACAAGTACAACCTCAAGTCCGACCGAGCACGAAGCGGAAAGATTGCCTTGAGCATCAAGGAGCTGCAGGAGTTCAACATCGGAGACTACATTGTGCACGTAGATCACGGAATTGGCCAGTTCGGAGGTTTGGTGGAGTTACCCATTCGTGACCCTGAAACTGGACGCGAGTTCAAGCAGGAAGTGGTGAAACTGAACTATAAAGAGGGTTCGATACTCTTTGTGTCAATACATCAGCTCGACAAACTCTCTAAGTACCGTGGACGTGGTGCTGAGCCACCCACCTTGAGCAAGTTGGGCAGCAATGCTTGGGAGAAGTTGCGCGACCGCACCAAGGAGAAGATGAAGGACATGGCTCGTGACCTCATAGCCCTCTATGCACTGCGTCGTCAAGAGGAGGGTTACCGATTCTCGCCCGACTCGCAGATGCAGCACGAGTTAGAGGCGTCGTTCATGTTCGAGGACACCCCCGACCAACTCAAGGCCACGCAAGATGTAAAGAAAGACATGGAATCGAACCGTCCGATGGACCGACTGGTGTGTGGCGATGTGGGCTTCGGCAAGACTGAAGTGGCTATACGTGCAGCCCTCAAGGCCTGCAACGACTGCAAGCAAGTGGCCGTACTGGTGCCTACCACAGTACTGGCCTATCAGCACTTCCGCACATTCAGTGAACGACTCAAGGATTTCCCCGTACGTGTGGATTACCTGACCCGTGCACGCACCGCCAAACAGACTACACAGATATTAAAAGACCTGAAGGAAGGATCTATTAACATTATAATAGGTACACATAAGCTGATTGGCAAGCAGGTGAAATTTGCAGACCTGGGTCTGCTTATCATAGACGAAGAGCAGAAGTTCGGAGTAAAGACCAAGGAAGCCCTCAAGACGCTACGAATCAACGTCGATACACTCACCATGACCGCCACCCCAATACCACGAACGCTACAGTTCTCGCTGATGGGCGCTCGCGACCTCTCAATCATCGCCACACCACCAGCCAACCGCTACCCCATACAGACAGAGGTACATCGTGACGAGGACGACATTCTGCGCGAAGCCATCAACTTCGAGACTTCGCGCAACGGACAGGTGTTCATCATCTGCAACCGCATCACACAACTGCCCGAACTGCAAGCCCGCATTGAGCGATTGGTGCCCGACGTACGCGTAGCTTTCGGACACGGACAGATGGAACCCGAGAAGGTGGAGCAGCTGATATTGGACTTCGCCAACTACGAGTATGACGTGCTGATCTGCACTACCATCATCGAAGCCGGTCTCGACATACCTAACGCCAACACGATGATCGTGATCAACGCCCAGAATTTCGGTCTCTCAGAGTTGCACCAGCTGCGTGGTCGCGTGGGGCGCACTAACCGCAAGGCTTTCTGCTACCTGATCACCCCGCCTTACAGCTACCTCACGCAGGATGCACGACGCCGCCTGCAGGCCATAGAGAACTTCTCGGGTCTGGGTTCAGGCATTCACCTGGCCATGCAGGACCTTGATATCCGTGGAGCTGGCAACCTGTTGGGTGGCGAGCAATCGGGCTTCATCACTGACTTAGGGTACGAGGCCTACCAGAAAATTCTGAAGCAGGCAGTGAAAGAACTGAAGACGCAAGAGTTCAGCACCCTATTCAGCGACGAGGTTCACGAGGAGGATCTGGTGACCGAAGACTGCGCTCTGGAGGCCGACCTGGACATCTGCTTCGGCGAGCAGTATGTACCCGATTCGAGCGAGCGTATTGCCCTCTATCAGGAGCTGGACAACCTAACTCAGGCGTCCGAAGTGGAGGCTTATCGCCAACGGCTCATCGATCGCTTCGGTCCCATCCCCAAGCAGGGCGAAGAGCTGATTCGTGTGGTGATGCTCCGCCAACTAGGCCGCGAGATTGGATTCGAGAAGATCATACTCAAGCAGGGACACATGCGTTGCATGTTTGTCACTGGTCAAGATGACTCGTATTTTGAATCAAAGCACTTCGACGGCATACTCGACTACTTTGCACGACACGCTAAAACTTGTCGTCTCGAAGAGAAAAATGGCAAGCGCAGCCTTATCTTCTTCAAGTGTCCTACGGTGAAACAAGCAGTGGAGTACTTGAAGCAGATAAGATAGCTCTTCTGCATACTACTAGATTGACAAATCTGAAAACAACAAAAACCGATACTTGTAAAACAACAAATTAATATAACAATTATTATGGAAAGAACATGGCGTTGGTTCGGCAAGAAGGATAAGATCACCCTTGCCCAGCTGAAACAAATCGGTGTTGAGGGCATTGTAACTGCCCTGCATGACGTACCCCTCGGTCAGGTGTGGACCCAAGAAAAGATTCACGAACTGAAGGAATACATCGAGAGCTTCGGCATGAAGTGGAGTGTCGTTGAGTCGCTCCCAGTAGTAGAGACTCTGAAGTACGGAGGCCCCGACCGAGACCATCAGATCGAGGTTTATAAGGAAAGCCTACGCAACCTCGGCAAAGAGGGCATCAAGTGCATCTGCTACAACTTCATGCCTGTGCTTGACTGGGCACGCACCGATCTTTTGCATCAGAATCCTAATGGGTCGACCAACCTCTATATGGATTGGGGCATGTTTGCATACTTCGACATCCACATCCTGAAACGCGATGCTGCTCGCGAGGAGTGGGCACTTTTCTCGAAGGAGCACCAGTGGGGACGCGACCTTGTAGCCGAGGCTGACGAGATCAAGAAGAACGCTACCCCTGAGTTTGACCACGCCATGGTCGAGAACATCATCATCAAGACTCAAGGCTTTGTAAGTGGCAATTTCAGCGAGGGAGACGCTGCTCCCGTGCAAAAGTTCCGTGACCTGCTGAAGCTCTATGCCGGCATCGACAAGGAGCAGTTGCAAGCCAACATGAAGTACTGGCTTGAGGCTATCATGCCTGTGTGCGAGGAGTACGACATCAACATGTGCGTACACCCTGACGATCCTCCTTATCCTGTGTTCGGTCTGCCACGCATCATCGGCTGTGACGAGGACATCCAGTGGTTCCTCGATGCTGTACCCAACCGTCACAATGGTCTCACTTTCTGCGCAGGTTCTCTATCGGCAGGTGAGCATAACAACGTACTCGAGATGGCCCGTAAGTTTGCTGACCGCACCCACTTTGTGCACCTGCGTTCTTGCCACATCTTCCCCAATGGCAACTTCACCGAGGCCTCGCACCTGGGTGGTCGTGCCGACATTATCGAATTGTGCCGCATCTTCGAGCAGGCCGAGCGTGAGGGTAAGTGCAACTCTGGCCGCCGTCTGCCGATGCGCGTAGATCATGGTATGACCTTCACCGACGAGCCAGGCGGCATCATGGACGAGAGCAACCACGGACACAACTCTGGCTACACACTCCTTGGCCGCATGTTCGCCATGGGCCAGCTGCAGGGCATCCTTGCCACAGTGGATCGCGAACTTGGCATAGAGTACAAGCAGCCAGGTTTCTTTGATTGATTATTATAAGGGTAGTTAAAGAGGAGTTAAAGGGTAGTTAAAAAGGAGTTGAAGGGACAATACCATCGGTATTTCCGTGACTTTCCTCAGCTATTCCACTCCTTGAAAAAGAGCCCGACATCCGATACATTCGTCCCTTTAACTCCCCTTTATCTCCTTTTTAACTCCCCTTTATCTCTCCTTAAAATGGAATCTGACATCCGCCCTTCGGAATACACTAATTATCCCTCGCCCTGCTACATTTTGGAGGAGCGCCTGTTGCGTCGCAACTTGAGCCTCATCCAAAGCGTAGCAGAGCGTGCTGGTGTGGAGATTATCTTGGCCTTCAAGGCTTTTGCATTATGGAAGACCTTCCCCATCTTCCGCGAGTACATCGGCCACACGACGGCCTCCTCATTGAGCGAGGCAAGGTTGGCTTACGAGGAGTTCGGCAGCAAGGCCCACACCTACTCACCTGCCTACGATGCGCAGAACTTCCCTACTATCATGCGTTGCTCTAGCCACATTACGTTCAATTCGCTCACGCAGTTCGATCGTTTCTATCCTGAGGTAGTTCAGCACAACCAGCAGGGCGGCGAGTGCATCAGTTGTGGTCTGCGTGTCAACCCTGAATACAGCGAGATTGAGACGTTGCTCTACAATCCTTGTGCCCCTGGCAGCCGTTTTGGTGTGCTCGACAGCCAGTTGCCCGATCATCTTCCTGCCGGCATCGAAGGCTTCCATTGCCATTGCCATTGCGAGGATGACTCGTTCACACTGGAGCGCACTCTGGAGCATCTGGAGGAGAAGTTCAGCAGTTGGTTCAACCAGATCAAGTGGCTCAACCTTGGTGGAGGACATCTGATGACTCGCAAGGATTACGACACTGACCATCTGGTCACCGTGCTCAAAGGCTTGAAAAAACGCTATCCATGGCTCAAGATCATTCTCGAGCCAGGTTCTGCATTCGGTTGGCAGACAGGGCCATTGCTTGCACAGGTCGTAGACATAGTGGAGAATCATGGCATGAAGACTGCCATCCTCAATGTGTCGTTTGCCTGTCACATGCCCGATTGTCTGGAGATGCCTTACTGGCCAACCGTGCGTGGCGCCGAGCATGTAGATATGGATACTACGGGCACTGCCAGCGAGAAATACCGCTACCGTCTGGGTGGCAACTCGTGCCTAAGCGGAGACTACATGGGTGACTGGATCTTCGACCACCTGCTCACTATCGGGGAGTACATCCTTCTGGAGGACATGCTGCACTACACTACAGTCAAAACCCATACTTTCAACGGCATCTCGCATCCAGCCATTGCCCTACGCCATCAGGATGGAGAAATTGAAGTGCTGCGCACGTATGACTACGAGGACTACAAGACGAGAATGGACTAAAAAATATGGGGGGGGGGGACAAGCCTTAGGATTCTTTGTCTGAAACTCTGGCCAACTTTTAGAGGCATCGAAAAGCTTGTCAGAAACTCTGGCAAGCTTTTCGAAACGTCGGATTTGTATTTTAAGATTCTGTAACACCACCATAGTTTTTTGACAACAAAAACGATTGAACTATGAAATATATAAAGACAATGGCCTGCACGGCTATCGCAACCATAGCTTTGACAGCCAAGGCAGGTGACATCACCATCGAAGCCGTACGCAGCGGAGAGTGGAGTGGACGTAGTGTGGCAGCTTATCGCAGCACAGCCGACGGCAAGCACTACACAGCCCTAACCGATGACGGACGCGCCATCGTCAAATATCAGTATAGCAATGGTCAGCCCGTCGATACCTTGCTTGACCTCAACAAGGTGAAGCCAGAGGAGGGCCTCGACGTGAGCCACCTGCATCTCAGTGGTTACGAGCTCAGTCAGGATGAGGAACGTCTGCTCGTCTGGGCCAACCGTGACTACATCTATCGTCGCTCTTATAAGGCCGACTACTACTACTTTGTAATCGAAGCCGGTGGTGTGCGTCGCGACACCTTCAAACGCCTTACCCAAGGCAAAGTACAGGGTACTACGATGGCACCAGATGGACGCCAACTGGCCTTCATGCGCGATGGCAACCTCTTTTACACCCGAGTCATGAGCGCAGGCATTGACCTGGCCGAGCGTCAGATCACCTTCGATGGCAAAGCTGGCGATGTGATCAATGGAGTGCCCGATTGGGTCTATGAGGAGGAGTTCGCTATGGATCGTGCCATCACCTGGAGCCCCGACTCCAAGACCATCTGCTATCTGCGTTGGGATGAGAGCCCCGTGAAGCAGTATTACCTGCCCACCTATATGGGCGATTTTCCCAAGCATCCTGAATACGAACTATATCCTGGCCAATACACCTACAAATATCCTGTAGCCGGTGAAGTCAACTCGACAGTGACAGCCTGGGCCTATGATGTATATTCGAAAAAGAGCACCGAGTTGCGTGTACCCGTCGAAGCCGATGGCTACATCCCTCGCATCCAGTTCACCACCACGCCTGACAAAGTGGCCGTTCTCACACTGAATCGCCTCCAGAACAAACTGTCGCTCTACACAGTCAATCCCCAAAGCGGCGTGGCTAAGCTCCTGCTTGAAGACTCTAACCCTGAGTATATTGCCGAGGCAGACCTCGATGCCGTGCAGTTCGATGCCAACGGCTTCACCTGGGCCAGCGAGCGAAGCGGTTACCGACACCTATATTATTATAATATGTTAGGTCAGCTGCAGCGTCAGCTCACCAAAGGCGACTTCGATGTTACCGACATCTATGGCTATGATCCAGTCTCGAAAAACGCCTACGTGCAGGTGGCTTGGCTCGGGCAGGGTGCCGACATGCCCGCGGCCCTCACTCGAGGCATCTACAAGGTCGATGCCAAGGGCCAGATGCTGCCACTGTTCAATGGCGGCAAGGATGGCAAAGGCTGCCGAGGTACCCACCGCGCTGCCTTCAGCCGGGGCTTCATCTACATGCAACACTACTACAGCGATGCCGTAACTCCCACCCGCGTCACACTTGAGACTGTCTCAAACCTCAAAGTGCTCAAGGTGATGGAGGACAACAAGGAGCTGCAGCAGCGTACTGCCTCGATGCCCAAGCGAGAGTTCTTCCAGATGACCACCGAGCGCGGCGATGTGCTCAATGGCTACGTGATCCGCCCTACAACAGAGCAAATCAACAAATTGGTACAACGCCCCCAAAACGTACAGCTCCCCTGTGTGCTCGAACAATACAGTGGTCCTGGCTCTCAGGAGGTGCTCGACCGCTGGGAGTTCGGCTTCCCTATGTATCTGGCTCAGGAGGGGTTCGTGGCTCTCACTGTCGATGGACGTGGAACAGGTGGACGTGGAACACAGTGGCAACATCAGACCTACTGCCAGCTGGGCGTACGTGAGGCGGAGGATCAGCTTTCTGCCGGTCGTTATGCAGCCAAGCTCCCCTATGTTGATCCAGAACGTATAGGCATTTGGGGCTGGAGCTATGGAGGCTACAACACATTGATGACCATGTGTGCGGGCAATGACGTGTTCCACGCAGCCGTAGCTGTGGCTCCTGTCACCGACTGGAAGTTCTACGACACCGTCTATGCAGAGCGCTACATGCGCACCCCTCAGCAGAATGCCGATGGCTACCGCGCTGCCAGCGTACTCGAGCGTGCCGGAGCTCTCAAGGGCAACGTCCTCGTCGTACACGGCACCGCCGACGATAATGTGCATCCTCAAAATACTTACGAGCTCACAGAGCGTTGGGTTCAGGCAGGCCTGGACTTCGATATGATGATCTATACCAACCGCGACCACTTCATTCGTGGCGGCAACAGTAACTATCACATCTATAACAAGGTAGCTTCGTATTTCAAGAAGAATTTGTAAATCTTCAACATACTCAATTTTCTCAAAACTATGAAAAGAATACTCTTCCCCCTCCTTAGTGCTGCCATCTGGATGCCTGCTTTGGCCGAGACCGTGGAATCGTGGGATTTGCTCGAAGGCCCAGACGGCCTCACCTGGAGCGTCATCACCAAAGCCGAAATGGAGAACCTCGGCAACGAATACTACGACGATCTGCGTTACAAGACTGTTGAAGTCACGGTTTTCGACGCTTCTCATCAAGTACGTGGCTCATTCATTGTCGATATCTCTGACCACAAGGCCAACTCATTCAGCGTGTTTGGTCCTCTAACTCAGCACCTCTTCAACAACGACGATCAGTTAGAGTTAGGCATCGACTTCCATGTCCCCGGCAATGCCTCAAACCACTACACCAGCAAGATGATGTTCCGTGCCTACAGTCTAGACGGCACACAACAGATAGAAGGTGCCGAACTGGAGGGCAACGCCATGATTGCCCGATGTACTCAGGGCGAATGCCTCTCCATCGAGCAGTATGATGCCGCCAACCAAATCTACAACTTCAATGTTTATCAGAATGATGGCTCCGGTATTCAGTTAGCCCACACCTTCAGCATGGACAACGATAAGTTCGACTACATGATGGGGCCTCGCTTTATGGTTCAGTCGCTCCCTGATGGTCTCCACTACCTGCTCTATCACTACGAAATGCCAACCTGTCTGCGCGACGAATGGGGTGAGATTAAGTACGATCCTGTCACTTGGATGCCCTGCTTCACCCCTGGCAACAACTTCCTGGTGGAGCACTTTGACCAAGGCTTCCAAAAGGTGGATGAGCTGTCTGTTCCCGTCGTGGCTCCTGAAGGCATCGTGTTGCGAATGTTCGGCAGCCTCGGCTCTACCGAAGACTTGACCGTGGGGCACTTCTCAGGAGACAACCGCTACAACTACGAGCTCTTCCTTAGCGACATGGATCAGAACTGGAATGACCTCACGACTCTAGCTTTCTATGCACAGGGCAACGAACTGCTAGGCGAACTCGACGGCAATAACCCAATCCGACTGAGCGATATCGAAGGCGAGCCAGAACAGTGGGCAATGCTTAAGGTCAACGACCTCGGTGAACAGTACATCAGCCTTATCGAGATGCCATCGTTCACCGAGGTAGCCCAGATTCCTGCTATGATCGATGATAAACTGATTTCGTTCAACATTGACCGCTTTGCCGACCCTGTAGAGGACTACAAGTACGTAATCGGTCTCAACGAGCCCGAGACAAATATTCAAAACGATGTCATCGTACAGTACGGTATCTACCACAAGGACTTCACCGTCGATGACTACGTGCTCATCAACGTAGGACCCGATGCCGAAGCCTTCTATCCCTACATCAGTACCGAGAGCCTCGACCCACACCTCTTCTATTCTGACGATCAGCGCGAGTACATCTTCCTGGCCAAGATCCGCAGCCACAGCGGTCACATCTATGATGCCCTCTACATTGCTAATCAGCAAGGCGAGATACTCAATACTTTCAGCAGCGAGAGTAGTCTCAAGGGCGACTTGAGCAACATCTCAGTCCTCAACTACGGCTCAGAGCGTCCCGAACTCATGATCAGTTACTTTGACTACGATACCAGTTCATCATTCATCGAGTTTTACGCCCTGCCATTCGATGCCAGCAGCATCCAGCAGTTCAGCCACGTTTCGGCCACCGAGCGCATCTTCAACCTCCATGGCCAGCGCACCCATACCACTGCTCCCGGTCTCTACATCCGCAATGGGCAGAAGATTAACATCAGTCGATAAAGAGTCCCTTTCACGACAAAAAAGGGGTGTCAAAAGACCCAATAAATAACAAATGCTAAATCCACCCTCGTTACAGCTAATTGTAGCGAGGGTGGATTTTTTACGATATTATATAAAGTATTTCGTGGGTTTTGATACGTCCTTATTTCCCGTTCTCTACCATCAATGCACGCTCTAGCATGCACATGTTCATTTTTGACACATCGGTTCACATGTTGAGACTCGCACAAGAATTCTAGTTACCAAGGTATCATGAGCTAGCAGATTATTGCGTAGCACGTTGCCTATAGTACTCCTGCATCACAAAGAAAGCTTTCTTCTTCTGACCTTGGTCTGAGACGAGGCCTTTGCGGTTGAAGAAGTCCTGCACATCAGGCAAATAGCGGGCTGGAGAGCGGAAGTCCATGAGAATCCATGGCGAGAGACCGGCAAGGCCATCAATCTTGTCGAGCATTTTGAGGTTCTCGCGATACATATTCTCCTGGAACTCCTCGCTGAAACGAGTCTGGTCGTCGGCATGCCATCCGTAGAGGGCACCACCGCCAAATTCACTGACAATGACAGGCTTGGGGTAAGGCACCTCCCACGTCATGCGGGCAGCATCGTTTACGTCGCGATACCAACCTACATACTGATTGAAGCTCACTACATCGACGTACTGGTTCATGTTGTCGTTGAGTCGGTTGTGGTAATTGCTGGCCGAAGTGACCTCCATAGCCATAGAGATGAGACGTGTATTGTCCTGTGTGCGGGCATACTGAGCCAGACGACTCAGGAAGCTGTCACGCGGCTCACTGTGGGGTGTCTCATTGGCAATACTCCAAATGATGACATTCGCGCGATTCTTGTCGCGACAAATCATATCGTGCAACTGGCGTTGAGCGTTGGCATAAGTATCGGGATTTTGCCAGTCGATGGTCCAATAGACGGGAATCTCGCTCCACACCATAATGCCCATCTTCTCGGCCTCACGCACAGTGAGCTCGTTGTGAGGATAGTGAGCGAAACGCATGTAATTGCATCCCATCTCCTTTGCCCAGGCGAGCAGTGTATGTGCCTGCGAAGCACTATGCATACGGCCCTGCTGGAAGGGAGCCTCGTCATGCATCGAGACGCCACGCAAGAAGATAGGCTTTCCATTGAGAAGGATCTGCTTGCCTTTGGTCTGGATGCAGCGGAAACCGACCTGATCGCGAATCACCTCCTTGTCTCGAGTGATGATAACGTCATAGAGCTTAGGGCTCTCGGGGCTCCAGAGCATGGGCTTAGCCTTGATACTGACAGAAGCACGCCCCTCTGCGTCAGTGACCAGCGTCTGTCTGACCTTGAGTTCAGGAATCTCGAGCATAACATTCACTCCGGCTTCTGCCTGATTCAGTTGCACCCAACCTGTGAGGTGCTGCCAATCGGAGCGATCCAGCTGTAGAGAATAGTCCTCTACAAAGGTGGGATCGACTTCGGCCAGAAACACATCGCGCGTGATGCCGCCATAGTTCCACCAGTCATATATATTGGTAGGGATCTGTGACTTATGGCGTTTGTTATCGACCTTCACAATCACGTTGTTCTGGCCAGAATGCAATACCGTGGTAATGTCGTAGTTGAAGGGAGTAAATCCACCTACATGGGTACCCATCTTCTGACCATTGACATAGACCACAGCCTCGTAGTTGACGGCACCGAAATAGAGCACAACACGCTTGCCGTCCTTGGGCAGGTAGTCGAAAGTGCGACGCAGCCACACCGTGCCCTCATAGAAGAATAGCTGAGGGTCCTGCGTGTTCCAGTCGCCCGGTATGTTCATCTGCTGGCTGGTGTCAAAGTTGTACTCTACCAGGTCGAGAGGCGTTTGCTGATGGGCGTCCTGGAAGAAACCCCAAGGGGTCTCATTCATGCGGTAGTCGTAGAAGCCTCGCTCCTGAACATCGACGATATAACGCCACTTACCATCGAGTTGCGTGGTGTGCTCGCGTCCATAGATATTGCCCAGCAGGGGTATCTCATGAGCATAGGATGCCATAATCGAGGCTATAACAAATAGGAGGGAGAGAAAGGTCTGTTTCATAGTATGGCACAAATTGGGTATCAGAATTATTTCGAATTGTCTGTGTTCCTTTGGCAAAAAGGCTGCAGAACCGGACAGTTCGAATTATTTAGGCTGTAACCCAGAAACAGGCGCACCATTTTGTGGCGATTTTGCCACACGGCTATTGCCTGTGTTTCCCTGGCCGACACGTGGCCCACCACCCTGACCACTGCGGGGTCCTCCGCCCTGAATACCACCATGAGGAGCTCCCTGACCACTGTGACGGGATGTCATGGTGAGGAAGGCCTTGTCTAGACTCTTCTCCAGATACTCAATGTACTTGTCATCACCCATAATCTTACGCAAATCCTTCAAAGCCTCGTTACGGGAGTCGGCAGCCAGCTTCTGAAAGGTTTCACGAGTCTTGTCGTCCATTTTGCTTCCCCTGTCAGGGCGTGATTTCATCGCAGTACGTACCTTTTCGACATAAGCCTTATTAAGCACATTGATCTGCTCCATCTGCTCCACGCTCAGACCGATATGGTTCGAGACAGTGGTGTCGGCCAACATCTGAACAGGCACGGCATTCATGTTGCGGGCATTCATGTTACGAGGAGCCTTACTTTGGGTATTATCCTGTGCCATCATTACTGAGGTACAAGTCATGCAGCACAGAGCCATTGTAAAGAAAATTTTCTTCATCTTTTTCGAGTTATTTGTATTTGTTTTGCACTTTTGACTTTGCAAATCGCTATAAGTTTAAAGTTCACGAGAAATAATCTGATAGAAAAAGTCAAAAAAAGGGCAAAAAAGTTGGTCAATTTAAGAAAAATAAGTAACTTTGCAGCCGCAAATCCGGGACTATGCACTCGCTGCGATGCCCCATGGAGGATTGCATTAGTATTAATCATAAAAAAATCAATTTGCGAAATGGCTACTAAGATCCGTCTTGCACGACATGGTCACAAGGACTACGCTTTCTATTCAATCGTAGTCGCAGATAGCAGAGCGCCACGTGATGGTAAGTATATTGAGAAGATCGGTACTTACAATCCAAACACCAACCCTGCTACTATTACTCTCGATTTCAACCGCGCACTCTACTGGGTAGAGACTGGTGCACAGCCAACTCTCACCGCTGGTCGTATCCTGACTTACGAGGGTGTACTCTTGATGAAGCACCTCAATGGTGGTGTCAAGAAGGGCGCACTCACCGCAGAGCAGGCTCAGGCTAAGTTCGACGCTTGGAAGGCTGCCAAGAATGCCAAGGTTGCCGCTAAGGTTGCTGGTCTGG
>JAZQQU010000063.1:0-4597 GCA_045629225.1 Bacteroidales bacterium
TTTTTCTGAATCGAAGAACTATAATCAATCAAAGAAGAAATATCCCCTGAATTGGCGTATGTGGCATCGCTGGGCAGGACTTGTATTATCGGTGATGATAATGCTGTTCTGTGCGAGTGGCATCGTGATGAACCATCGCAAAACCTTTACAAGCTGCGAGGTGTCGCGCAGTTGGCTGCCAGAGTCGTATCACATCAAAGATTGGAATCAGGGCATCCTCAAAGGAATGCTTGATGTCGAAGGTGAGCGATTGGGTCGTACAGACTCTGTCACACGCATCATCTACGGACAGTTCGGACTCTGGCTTACTGATACACAATACCAACAATGCGAGGATTTCAATAGAGGCATTACAGCAGGCATTGACAATCGCAAGATCAGCAACTTGGTTGAAACGGGAGATGGACGCCTGTGGTGTGCAGGCTTATACAACGCATATACATATAATAATATAAAAGGCGAATGGGAGGCCGTCACTTTGCCAGACAATGAAGAACGTGTGAGTGATATTGCGGTACGTGGGCAAGATACGGTAATCGTGATGACCCGATCGCGTATCTTCCAAGCTGTGGCGCCTTCTTATTACTTTAGCCCATGCATCCTTGCTACTCCAGAAGGTTACGAACCTAAGGTCACACTCTTCAAGACTGTCTGGATGCTGCATAGCGGAGATCTGTTCGGCTTAGCCGGTCGACTGGTGGTGGATGCTCTTGGTGTTATTCTAATTATCCTTTGCCTTACCGGTATCATCTTTTTTGTAGCTCGTATAGACCTCAAACGACTATCAGGCCGGAGCAAGTCAGACAAGAAGGGGGTGCTGGTATCCATCGGGCGGCATACACATTGTATGAAATGGAGTATGAAATGGCACAAGCGACTTGGTATATGGACCATCCTGCTCACCCTTGTCCTGTCCATAACGGGCATGTGTCTGCGTCCACCGCTGATGGTTCCGCTAGCTCTCACCCGGGTATCTCCTCTTCCAGGATCAACGCTCGCTGACAAGAACGTCTTTCATGACAAACTCCGGGCAATCCGATGGGATGATCAATTGAATCAATGGTTGTTATCAACTAGCGAAGGATTCTATCTGCTAGATGATCTAAAAGACGGAAAGCCGAAAGCCATAGCCCCAGATAAAGCACCCGTGGTGAGTCCAATGGGAGTGAATGTTTTCTGTCGGGATGGAAAAGACTGGCTGATAGGTTCATTCAGTGGACTTTTTCGCTGGAATATCGGGGCAGGCTCTGTGACCGACTATTTCACAGGCGAAGCATACCGACAACTGACAGGGCGTCCCGTAGGGACACATGCCGTTACTGGTATCGCAGAAAGTCCAAAAGGAGAGAAAGTGGTGTTTGAGTACAACAATGAGCCCAATAAGCCCATGCCTCCTATGCCCTCAAAGTTGGTAGCCCAGCCCATGTCTCTATGGAACTTTGCCTTGGAGTTGCATGTCGGTCGATGTTACGAACCTTTCCTGGGTTCGGTCTTCTCAGTCCTCTACGTTTTCATTGCGGGACTGCTGCTGACATTGATACTTCTATCCGGCTATATTGTCTATAAAAGAACAAATAATCAATCAAACAATTTAAAAACAAAACAATTATGAAAATGATGAAATTCATGGCTATGATGGTAGCCGCAGTGACTCTTTCGATGGGTGCAACCTCATGTGACAACGATGACGATGACGTAAAGCCTGTTCCTGCTGCCGAGGCAGCTGCGGGTACTTACACGGGCGATCTCAGCATCACCGTGATGGGCGAAGAGAGCAGTTATGCCGATGCTGTCTATGAGATCAAGGCCATCGACGAGAACACCATCTCGCTGACTACTCCAGCTGTTGGCGAAGGCATGATGGCGTTGCCTGCCATTACTCTGGAAGGCCTGACCGTCAGCAAGACTGCGCAGAACGGCGTCGAAGCAATTGTGGCATCAAAAGATGAGATCACAGGCACCATCGGTGAGAAGTCTTACACTATTACTGGCCTTACCATTGCGATTGTCCCCACGATGAAGACTGCGGGCATTGCCTACAGCCTCAAGTATGGCAAGATGCCTATGGCTATGGTCGCCAACTACAAGGGAGTGATGAAATAACCTGGTTCACACATATTTTTGGAAAAAATAAAATATGTTTATTTGCAACCAGAAAGGATACAATATGAGGAAAACACTTTCCATAGTTGGTTTTTCGGTGTTGTATTTTTGCATTGCATTTGCCGGAGCATTTCTGGGATTTCTTTCCCCTTTGTTGTGGGTATTCAGTTCTGGAATCACCGCACTATTTACCGCAATTCCGGTGACCATACTGCTACATAAATACCCGTTTAGAGGCATCAGCCTGGTATTCCCGGCTGTTTCCCTGATAATGGGGCTGGCAATGGGTGAAATATCCAAGCCGGAAGTAGTGATTGCAATCATCGCTGTCGGCACTGTTGCTGAGGTTGCACATGGCATCCTGACTCCGGGATCATCAAAGGGCTCCAGAATTACCTGTGCTGTTATATCCTGCGTATCTGCGTGCAATCTACTTCCACTATGGACGAGACCGGACTGGTACTATCAGGAAGCTGTCAAGGAAATGGGCAATGTGGAGTATGCCGAAGGTCTCATGAAGTATTCAAACCCGGCAGAGCTGGCTATCCTGATTGTGCTCTGCCTTGTTATTGGTTATGTGGGTTCGGTTCTAACCGAAAAGATTTTCAAAAACAAATATATATAATATGAGATTAAAGCTTCTCGCTACCCTCAGCTGCATGGCGTGCACAATGCTGGCTGCAGGACGCGACGTGACAGGTAAGGTCACAGATGCAAGCGGAGAGCCTCTGGCTGGTGCACACGTCGTGGCTCATGGCAGCCGCGACGTGGCCACAACCAGCGATGCAGATGGCAACTATCATCTGGTTCTTCCAGAGAGCGGTACGTATCTGCTTGAAATCAGCTACGTAGGTTTCAGCCTTCATAAGGTGCCGCTGTCGGCCGACAACGCCCATATCCGCTATGACGTACGCATGTCCGAGGATTATGCCAGTCTTGAACAAGTGGTCGTCACCGGAACGCTTACACCCAAAGCGCTCAAGGAAGTGCCCGTAGTGACACGACTCCTGACCAGTGAGGACATCAAGAAAGTCGATGCCACCAACATCCAGGACATGCTGACGCAGGAGATGCCCGGACTCGAATTCGGCTATGCCATGAGCCAGGAGACCTCGCTCAATATGAGTGGCTTCGGTGGCAATGCCGTTCTCTTCTTGGTCGATGGTGAGCGACTGGCCGGCGAGACGATGGACAATACCGACTACAACCGTCTGAATCTGGACAATGTAGGCCGTATCGAGATCGTGAAAGGCGCCGCCTCTTCGCTCTATGGTTCGAATGCCGTAGGCGGTGTCATCAACATCATCAGTCGCGAATCCACCCAGCCTTGGACTGCGCAGGTCAATTCACGTTACAATTCGTTCGGTAAGGAGTGGCGCAATGGTGCGACCTTCTCATTGAACAAAGGCCGCTGGAACTCGCAGACCAACTTTCAGCAGACCACCATTGACCCAGTGAAACTGACCGACAATGCCAGTTCGTTGGACGACCTGCTCAGCGGAATAATAGGTGGCAACGCCAGCCAGCCGACAACTGATCAGAAGAATTCGGACATCACCGAGCTCTACGGCCAGAAAACCTACAACGTGAAGGAGCGTCTAACCTTCCGCGCTACAGATCGTCTCCGGTTCGTCGGTCGTGCGGGCTACTTCTATCGCGAAAGCCAGCGCAAAAACTTCGATTATCACTACAATGCCTACAGTGCCGGTCTGAAGGGCGTGTATGACTGGAAGGATGGCCGGACGTTCGAGTTGTCGTATGCATACGACCAATATGACAAGGCCAACTATCAGCTTGACGGTACACGTACCCACGACCACGACTACAGCAATGTACAACACGTGGGTCATGCACTCTACAACCAGTCATTTGGCAGCAATACGCTGACCCTGGGTGCCGACTTCCTTCATGACTATCTGACCTCCTATCAGTTCCTCGATAATGCAGAACGAGAGCAGAATAATGCAGATGCTTTTGCGCAGTTCGACTGGAATCCGACCAAGCAGTTCAATGTCATTGCCAGCGTACGTTACGACTATTTCTCTGCCTCCTCCTCGCAAGCCCTGACTCCACGTCTGGCCGCCATGTATAAGTGGCGTCATTTCTCTGTCCGAGGTTCTTATGCTGGCGGTTTCCGTGCCCCATCGCTCAAGGAGATGTATATGCACTACGATATGGGCAATATGGGCTACATGATCTATGGCAATCCGGATCTTGACCCCGAGAAGAGTCACAACTTCAATCTCACCTTCGAGTACAATGGTCGCATTAACAACAGCGGTTGGCTCGACGGCTCGTACAACATCACCTTGATGGGCTACACCAATATCTTCGACAAGCGCATCACGACCGTTGGCCGCTGGTGGTATGTTGATCCTGATACTCACGAGACGATACTCACGACCGATGAGAGTGTAGCAAAGAAGTATAATCCAGATGGAACGGAAGGCGCGCTGTACTGGAATGAAGATGGTGTCACAGTCCGAGGTATTGA
>JAZQQU010000064.1:0-24883 GCA_045629225.1 Bacteroidales bacterium
GCCTGAACTACTATACCGGCGCCATCTTCGAGGTCAAGGCCCTCGACGTAGAGATGGGCTCGATCAACGGTGGCGGTCGCTACGACAACCTGACGGGCGTCTTCGGCATGCCTGGCATGTCGGGCGTAGGCATCTCGTTCGGTGCCGATCGCATCTACGACGTGCTCAACACCCTGAACCTCTATCCACAGGATGCCCTGCAGACCACCCAGCTGCTGTTTGTCACCTTCGGCCAGGACGAGATGGACTTTGCCCTGCCTATCCTCTCGCAGGTTCGCAAGGCCGGCATCCGTGCCGAGATCTATCCTGAGGCCGGCGCCAAGATGAAGAAGCAGATGTCGTATGCCAACGCCAAGCAGATCCCATACGTGGTGATCGTAGGCTCGGACGAGGTGGCCAACGAGGAGGTTTCGCTCAAGAATATGATTACTGGCGAGCAGCAGAAGGTTAAGGCCGCTGAGCTTGCCTCGAAATTCTGAGCCGGAAACCCGTTGTAGAACTGCAGAGGGGCAAAAGTTGCATGTTTTGCCCCTCTGTGTGAACAAGTAGGGGCAAAAGTTGCATGTTTTGCCCCTCTGTGCAGACTTGTAGGGGCAAAAGTTACATATTTTGCCCCTCTGTGCAGACTTGTAGGGGCAAAAGCTGCATATTTTGCCCCTCTGTGCAGACTTGCAGGGGCAAAAGTTGCATATTTTGCCCCTCTGTGTGAACAGGCAGGGGCAAAAGCTGCACATTTTGCCCCTCTGTGCAGACACAACGGCTTGTCAGTAAGCGTGGGCAAGTCATCGTAGCCCTGCAACGGTATTTCGACACAACACACTATTCAATTACACAATATGAAGTACTATCCAATCATTTGCGCAGCAGCAGCTACAGCCATCTCACTGAGCAGCTGCTCGAACAATCAAAACGCCAACACTATGGACAATCCATTCCTGGCGGAGTCAACCCTGCCACACGGTGCCTTTCCCTTCGACCAGCTGAAGACCGAGCACTACAAGCCTGCCTTCGAGGCCGGCATCAAGGAGCACAACGAGGAGATCGACGCCATCGTGAAGAACAGCGAGGCGCCTGACTTCAAGAACACCATCGAGGCCCTGGACCGCGCTGGCTCACTGCTGAACCACGTGGGCTCAATCTTCTATAACCTCGTGGAGTGCGACGGCACCGACGACATGCTGGCCCTCAGCGAGGAGCTGCAGCCTATGATGAGCAAGCACAGCCTGGAGGTGAGCCTGAACGAACAGCTCTTCGAGCGTGTGAAGACCGTATGGAACAACTACCAGGACTCAGCCCTCTGGAACTCGCTCACCATGGAGCAGCAGCGCCTGCTGAAGCAGACCTACGACGGATACGTGCGCTCGGGTGCCACTCTGCAAGGCGAGGCCCGCGACCGCTGGCAGGTAATCAGCACCGAGCTCGACAGCCTCACCCTGGCCTACGGACAGAACGTGCAGAAGGCCACCGCTGCCTGGACCTACCAGCTCGACCCAGAGAAGGGTGACATGGAGGGTCTGCCTGGCTTCGTGGCCGAGGCGCTGAAGCAGAACGACAACAAGCTCACGCTGCTGGCTCCAAGCTACCGTCCGTTCATGATGTACAGCAGTCGCCGCGACCTGCGCGAGATGCTCTACAAGGCCTACAATGCCCGCTGTGTGGGTGGTGAATTCGACAACACCGCCAACATCCGCCGAATCGCTACCCTGCGTCAGGAGCGTGCCGAGCTGCTCGGCTACGAGACCTTCGCACAGTATCGTGTGGAGAACAACATGGCCCACACCCCTGAGGCTGTGAACAGCCTGCTGAACCAGCTGCTCGACGCATACAAGCAGCCAGCCCTCAACGACGTGAAGGAGGTGGCACAGCTGGCAGCCAAGGAGGGCATCAAGGAATTGATGCCATGGGACTTCAGCTACTATTCGGAGAAGCTGAAGACCGCCAAGTACAATGTGAACGATGCTCAGGTGAAGCCATACCTCTCGCTCGACAAGGTGCGCACCGGCGTGTTCGGCCTGGCCAACCGCCTGTATGGAGTGAGCTTCAACAAGCTCGACGTGCCTGTCTATAACCCTGCTGCCGAGTGCTTCGAGGTGCTCGATGGCGATGGCTCATACCTCGGCCTGCTCTACACCGACTTCTACCCACGCGAGACCAAGCGTCCGGGTGCCTGGATGACCGAGTTCAAGGGTCAGTGGCTCGAGCAGGACGGCACCGACTCACGTCCACACATCCAGATTGTGATGTCGTTCAGCAAGGCCATCGGCAATCCAGGCGAGGAGGGCTACGTACCTGCCCTGCTGACCTACGACGAGGCCACCACCTTCCTGCATGAGTTCGGTCACTCGCTCCACGGCTTGCTCACCAAGTGTACCTACGCTTCGCTGAGCGGCACCTCGGTGTCACGCGACTTCGTGGAGCTGCCATCGCAGTTCAACGAGAACTTCATGGGCAAGAAGGAGTTCCTCGACACCTTTGCCGAGAACTACGAGACCGGTGAGAAGATCCCTCAGGAGCTCATCGACCGCCTGCATGAGGCTGCCACCTTCCAGGCAGCATACGCTTGCGTTCGTCAGCTCTCGTTCGGCATGCTCGACATGGCCTTCCACTCGCTGGGAAAGGGTCAGCAGAGCGGTGCTACCGAGGTTGACCAGCGCTACCCACAACTGCAGAACATCGAGCAGTTCGAGGCCGACGCCATGCTCCCAACTCAGGTATTGCCTCGCGTGGATGGTGCCATGATGGCCACCTCGTTCACCCACATCTTCAGCGGCGGCTACGCAGCTGGCTACTACAGCTACAAGTGGGCAGAGGTGCTCGATGCCGACGCCTTCGCTGTGTTCGAGAAGGAGGGTCTCTTCAACCCTGAGACAGCCAAGCGCTTCCGTCACATCCTGGAGAGTGGCGACACCATCGATCCTGCCGAACTCTACCGTCAGTTCAAGGGTACCGATCCTGACATCAAGGCGCTGATGAAGAGGGACGGAATCATTAAGTAATTGAGTTTAGAGTGGAGAGTTAGGGTTTAGAGTTAACTCTACCCACTACTCTCAACTCTAAACTCTCAACCCTAAACTCTCAACTCTAAACTCTAAACTCTAAACTCTCAACTCTAAACTATGATAACAGACATCATATACATTCTCCTCGGCTTCCTCCTCCTCGTCAAAGGAGGCGACTACCTTGTGGAGGGAGCTGTGGCCATCGCTCAGCGTGCTAAGCTGAGCAAGATGGTGATTGGCATGACCGTGGTGGGCTTTGGCACTTCGATGCCCGAGCTGCTGGTGTCGGCACAGTCAGCGCTGGTGGGCAACAGCGGCATCGCCATCGGCAATGTGGTGGGTTCGAACATTGCCAACATTGCCCTGATTCTGGGCGTGTCGTCGATGATCGTGCCTATCGCATCGTCGCGCGTCACGCTGCGCATCGACCATCCGTTTATGATGCTCTCGGCCGTGCTGTTTGTGGCCATTGCCATGACGGGCAGCATCGAGCGATGGGCAGGTGCGGTGATGGTGCTGATGCTCGTGGGCTTCGTGTGGTATCAGGTGGTGAAGTCGCGCAAGGCGGAAACCCTTCAAACCTCTCAAACCCCTGAAACTCCCCCAACCATGGCTCTTTGGAAAGCCCTTCTGATTGTGGTGATCTCGTTTGCTGCCATGGTGTTCGGCTCAGACAAGCTGGTAGAGGGAGCTTCGGACATTGCCAAGCAACTGGGTGTGAGCGATCGTATCATCGGACTTACCATCGTGGCCGTGGGCACCTCGCTGCCGGAATTGTTCGCATCGGTGATGGCTTCGATCAAGGGTGAGTCGGACATGGCCATCGGCAACATCATCGGTTCAGTGACCTTCAACATCCTGAGTGTGATTGGCATTTCGGCCATCATCTGTCCAATACAGGAGAGCAATGTGGGCTTTGGCTTCGACTATCTCACGATGCTCGTGATGGGTATCATGCTCTGGGTCTTCCTGCGCACGCACCGCAAGTTGGTGCGTTGGGAGGGCTTAGTCCTGACCCTGTCGTATGTGGCCTATCTGGTCAAGACCATCGTGATGTAATCGGAATCTTTGCAGGGATGGGGGAGCACCCCTTGGATGAAAAGAATGAAGACGGACAGTAAGAAGATCATCATGTGGCTATGCCTGGCGGTGATGCCGCTGGCAGCACATGGTGAGCGCTTCTTCAACGTCTGGGAGGCATCGTATGGTCTTGGCACCCCCGGGCCCACAGCCTCCTGGCTCAACTACAAGGGCACGATTGGTCCGGGTGTAGCCATGCACAATGCCAAGCTGACCATTGGCCATCAATATCACGACAGCGACTTCGGCAAAGCCCGCAAAGGATTGTATTATCCTGTTGTGGGATTCTCGATCAGTTACCTTGACTACACACATTGCCACCTCACAGGCAAAGGCACACTCGATGACTATCGGACAAGCTTCGGTCGCTTCATGGCACTAAGCTGGCACCACAGCCAATACTACCTCAAAGGCGAGCGCTTCAGCCTACGCACCAGCTGGGACTTAGGGGTTGCCTATAACTTCATGCACCATGACGAGGAACTCCCTAATCTGATATTCCCGATGGGCGGACATCTGCAAGTTTACCTCGACATGGCCATGTTGGCCGGATTCGACAGCCCCCTGGCAGAATGGAGCATTGGTCCGCACTTCATCCACATGAGCAACAGTAATACTCATGAGCCCAACAGTGGGGCCAACAATCTGGGTGTGACGCTGAGCATGCGTCCTCATTGGCGTGACGTATCATCAAGGGGACGTTCATCGAGATTGGTTTCCGATGGCATCTCCCCAGCCGACTGGCACAAACGATGGTACTGGGATGTGATGGCCGACCTGGGATTCACCCGCAAAGAACAGCATCCTGCTAGCCTCTATGGACAGGCCTCCTTGGCAGTCTCTGCCCTCTGGCAATACAACCCACAGAGTGCCATCGGAACAGGGCTTGAGGTTGCTTATCTGCCTGCAGGTGACCGTACGGAACGAACCACCTATACGGGACTCTCGTTCGTACACACCACCTGGATCCGGAACTGGTCGCTCCATGGACAAGTAGGCTGCTACCTCAATGGCAAGCATCCAAAGATGTGGGATCGCACCTCGCGTTTCTACGAACGCCTCGGACTCAGGTACCACCCATACAAACTGCAAGAAGGTCGAAAAATGTCGCCTTATATCGGATTATACTCCAAAGGTGACGGATTCATAGCACAACAGCTGGAGATAAGCGTTGGATGCTGCTTGTTCTGAATAATGTCGTATCATATCATCCGACATCCGAAGGAATCGTCCTTTTTTCTTCCTTTCTACGCCTTTTGTATTCCCCTTTTACTACTTCAAGTAAGCATGTGCAGACTTGATATATTATAATATTATATAAAAGTATTATGGGGGTACGGCAAATATAATTACCCTAACAGAAATGACTAAGCAGGAACTCCGTCGTCAGATCCGTGACGAAATCAAGCGACTGAGTGTAGCCGAACGCGACACTCAGTCACTCTTCATCTGTCTCCAGATACTCGGCACAGCCGAATGGCAAGAGGCGCAGACTGTGATGCTTTACGAAGCACTACCCGACGAGGTCAGCCTGCAACTCCTCATCGACGATGCCCGAGGTTCAGGCAAGGAGATCATCATCCCCGACCAGAGTGCCAATGCGCCGGTCATCCCTGTGGAGGTTCTCTCGCAGATTGACTTCGCACTCATCCCTGGCCGTGCCTTTACCCGCCAGGGCAAGCGACTGGGTCGTGGTGGCGGCTGGTACGACCGCACGCTGCCTCACCTCCACTGTCCCAAATGGGCTGTTGCCTTCGGTTGTCAGATAAAAAAAGACGTCCCAACAGATTCGTGGGACGTCCGTATGGATCGTGTGGTGACAGCTTAACCGAAAAACTTAGTACCGACAGCAGAGAAGTTCTTGTCGGTGACTGCCTGCCAGAATGGGATGGTGTGGCGACTGACTCCTGACAGCCATCATCAGACCTCCAAAACCAGCTGCTCACGAGCGAGCACGGTGTCTGGGAATACCTCCTGTGCTTCATGCAGCAGGACGGCCTCCTGTTCGTTGGTCATAAACTGGGCCGAATAATGTCCGATGCACAAGCGTCGGGCATTTGCTTTTTGTGCTATCGTGGCTGCTTGCCGAGCCGTGCTGTGCCCACGCTGACGAGCCTTGGCTGCATCAGCATCGCCATAGGTTGCCTCATGATAGAGCAAGTCGCAGCCCTGAATGATTGGCACGACGCTCTCTGCATAGATGGTATCAGAACAGAAAGCGTAGGACTTGCTGGGCGTGGGATCGGTAGTCAGCAGTTCATTGGGCACCACCTTGCCAGACTCCGGATCGGTCCAGTCATTCCCCATCTTGATGCCTTGGAAGTAGGCAAAAGGTATCTGGAGTTCCTCGCAGCGGTCGATGAGGAGATGACGCGGACGCTCCTTCTCCTGAAAGAGGAATCCAGCCGTGGGCACTCGATGATGCAGAGGAATGGTGCGGATCAGCAGCGACTTGTCCTCATAGATGAATTCGCTCTTCGAAGGATCAAAAGGCTGGAACGTCACCTTCATCGAGAGGTCAGGGCAGAAATAGTCGAATAGGGGTTGGAATATACGCTCAGCATCGGGCTGTGCATGAATCACAATCTCACCCGTGCGCTGTCCCAAGCCTAAGGTCGAGATCAGACCCACAAGCCCCAGACAATGGTCACCATGCAGGTGGCTGAGCAGGATGTGTCCGATCTTGCCCACAGGTATATGGTTGCGACACAAGCCCACCTGTACACCCTCGCCACAATCGACGAGGAAAAGGTTGCCACGGAAGTTGACAACCTGACAGGTAGGCGAGTGACGGAGTGTGGGCTTAGCAGATCCACAACCGAGTATGGTGACGTTGAAACAATCCATGAGAAAACCCTCCCCTAGTCCCACCCCGTCAAGGGAGGGGAATAGTACGTTCAGAAAACGAAATTCGGAGAACTTAGGGGGAGATGTAGATTTGTGATAATACTTTTATTTGTACAAGCTCAAAGACGATTCCCTTTGGCAATCACTCCGACTCCCGACAGTAATTACTCCCCTCCCTCGACGGGAGGGGCTGGGGGAGTGTTTGTTTATTAGAACTTCGCATTCCTCATATCACCCGTCTCCTCGAATGCCAGATGCATTGCAAAGGCCTTACTGAGGGTATGTGGGGTGTGGTAGCCCTTGCCCTCTGCGAGACGGAGGTAGTCCCAAAGGAGCTGCTTGTAGTCAGGGTGCGCACAGTTCTCGATGATGAGGCGTGCACGCTGCGATGGTGACTTGCCACGCAGGTCGGCTACGCCCTGCTCGGTGACGAGTACACGAACCGAATGCTCGCTTGAGTCGGTGTGGGTCACCATGGGAACAATAGACGAGATCAAGCCGCCCTTTGCCATGGATGGAGTGGTAAAAATGGAAAGGAAAGCATTACGTGCGAAGTCCGCTGAACCGCCGATGCCATTCATCATCTTCACACCGCTGACATGGGTTGAGTTGACGTTGCCGAAGATGTCGGCCTCGAGTGCCGTGTTGAGGGCAATGATGCCAAGGCGACGAATGCACTCAGGGTGATTGGTGATCTCCTGTGAACGGAGCAGCACACGCTCGCCAAAGACATCCATATTGTCGTACATCATATTCAGCGCATCCTCGGTGAGCGAGAGCGAAGAACCGGTCACGTAGTTGCAACGGCCCTTCATGATCAGGTCCATCACAGAGTTCTGAATCACCTCGGTGAACATCGAGAAGGCTGGGACATCAGGATTGTCTCCCAACGCTCCAATCACGGCATTGGCGATATTGCCTACACCCGACTGCAGAGGCAGGAACTCCTTCGGAATACCGCCACGCTTGAGTTCATTGACCAGGAAGTTCGAGACGTGTGCTCCGATGCGACGTGTATCATCGTCGAGTGGCTTGAAGCCAGCCATGTTGTCGCGAATGTCGGTCTCAACCACACCGAGCACCTTGGCAGGATCAACCTTCACATCGATGGTACCGATGCGGTCGCCAGGGCTGGTAATCATAAATGGCTTACGATAAGGAGGCATCTCTGGCAAGTAGATATCATGCATGCCCGTGAGCTTGCCTGTGTGAGCAGCATTGAGCTCGATCAGCACACGATCAGCTTTGTTGATCAACGTAGGACTGATACCGACCGAAGTAGAGAGGATGATATTTCCCTCGGGGGTGATCTCTGAAGCCTCAACAATGGCTACGTTGATCTTGCCAAGGAAACCGTAGGCAACATCCTGACCGATCATCGACAGATGGCAATCGAAATACTGCACAGCACCCGTATTGATGCTTGTGCGCATGTCCTTGTTGCTCTGGAATGGAGTGCGGAAAGAGACAGCATTGGCTTGAGCGAGCTGTGTGTCAATCTGAGGGCCGGTAGCACCGCCCGTAACCAGACCTACCTTGAAAGAGCGGCCGGCTGCATGCTCCTCCTGAGCATACTGAGCCAAGGCTGCAGGAATAACCTTTGGGGTTCCGACAGACGAGAAACCACCAATACCAATCACATCACCATCTTTGATGAGGCGAGCTGCCTCCTCGGCAGTCAATCTTGGATAATTAACCATAATAACGCAATACCTTTTATATAGTTGTTGGGAGTTCGGGAAAATTCGGGAGTGTTTGAGATGTTTGAAGGGGGTGAGGAGTTTGAAGGGGTTGAGGGATTTGAGGGAGTGAAACCTTCGAACTTTCGATCTTTCGAGCTTTCGCACTTTCGTTTTTTCGGACCTTCGAACCTATCGAGCTTTTCAAACTCTCAGACCTTTCAAACCTTCTAACCTTTCAAACTCTTACTGAGCCACAGCCATCATGGCACTAACCTCAGGCACCTTCTGTACCTGTCCGTTGATGGCATAGCCTGCACGGATCATATCGTAGATCACACCACGCTTAGCCACCTCCTGCTCCTTGAAGCCTCGTGGATAGAATGAATTGATGAGTGGGGCGTTGTTGAGTTTGAAGTTGTCGCGATCAAAGTCATCGACAAAGAGGTTTGGCTGAATGAGCGTGATGCCATAGCGACCGAGCAGGGCGATAGTCTCGCTGGCAGCCACCTTGAGGCTCTCCACAGGAATGCCCGTACGCTTTACCTCGCTCAGGAAGTCGGGCGAGATGGCACTGTAGGCATTGAGACGCAACAGCTCGGCAATCCATGAGTAGTTGTTCTCCAGAGCCTGACGCAGATTCTCCTGCACCATGTTGTAGAGGCCATCCACTGTCTTTGAGTTTGGATCCTCGCCCTGTAGAATGTTGCGGTCGAACCACGACATGAAGCTGACGAACTTCTGAGCCACATGTAGTGTGAGCATGTGGTAGTTATTGTCAGCATTATAGCTCTCCACACCCTCTTTCATCAGGGTGACATGCTCCTCGATGTGCGCAAGTGAGGCCTGGAGAGAATTGCGGCTGATCTGGAGTGGCAACTGGAGCTGTTCGTTCAGTCGGTCGGCATGTGCACGTGCTGCAGCTACCTGAGCCGATGCCTCCTCCTGAGCCTGTTGTGCCTGCTGCTGAATGGCTGCTACCTCGGCTGCAGCCTGTTGCTGAGCAGTAGCAATGGCCTCCTCGGCCTGCTGACGTGCCACATTGATGTCAGCCTCTGCCTGCTGCTGGGCGGCTGCAACAGCCTCGCTGGCCTGCTGACGGGCTGCATTGACATCCAACGCAGCCTGCTTTCGGGTATCAGCAATCTCTGAGTCGGCCTGCTGACGAATCTCCTCGACCTGCTTACGTGCTGTGACTACAGCCTCCTCGGCTTTCTGGTTAGAGGCAGCAATAGCTGTGGCAGCCTCGTTCTGCGCTGAGGCAATAGCTGTAGCTGATTCCTTACGAGCTGCTGCAATCGCAGTGGCCGATTCGTTTTGAGCAGCGGCTATAGCGCTAGCGGCTTCGTTGCGAGCCACAGAAATCGCATTGGATGCTTCACTGCGCACCTCAGCAATAGTGGAGTCGATCTGCTGTTTGGCCTGAAGCTGGATAGCAGCAATCTCGCTGGCTGCCTTCTGCTGGGTTTGTGCCAACTGATCAGCAGCCTGCTGTTTGGTAGCCTCGAGGGTCTCCTCGGCTTGCTGCTTAGCCTCAGCCAGCTGCTGTGCATAGTTGCTCTCAGTCTTGGCGACCAGAGCCTTGCCAGCTGAGACAGCCGACTCCACATCACGCAAATGCGATCGACGCTCGGCCTCGATGTCACTTTGCATCTGAGCCAGTTCGCTCTGCTTCTGCTGTAGCACAGTACGCAACGACTCAATCTGTCGTTGGAGTTCCGGATTAGGATCGATCTTCACCTCTACTTTCTTCTCGACAATCTTCTCGACAGGAACTTCGACCTTCTTCTCGACTATCTTCTCCACTATTTTCTCGACAGGGACCTCCACGCGCTTTTCGATGATCTTCTCGACAGGAACTTCGACCTTCTTCTCGACCACCTTCTCCACTATTTTCTCGACAGGAACTTCCACGCGCTTTTCGACGATCTTCTCGACTGGCACTTCGACCTTCTTCTCGACTACCTTCTCCACTACCTTAACCTCCGGCTTCGCCTCGTTGGCCACAGCCGACATGATAGCAGGAGCTATAGGCTCGGCCTTAACCTTAGGAGCCTTGGCTTTCTTCTCATAGGGCTTGCCCATGAAAGGCTCGGTCTTGGCCTTCTTCTGACGTTCACGCCACCATAAATAGGCTGCCAAAGCAATGGCGGCCAGCACAAGGACAGATAGCAGAATGTTGCGAGCAGAGTTTTCCTCGTTCTCTGCAGCTGGTGTCGCTATGGTCTGCTTTGCGTTGGATGCAGCCTCAGAAGTAGCAGGTGTGGCAGTAGCAACCTCCTTCTGTGCAGACGATTCAGACGCTGAAGATGACGTGTTCTGTGGCTTCTCCTTGAAACCTAAAGCCGCAAGAGCCTCCTTGGGCGAGTTCTCATCGACCATGCGCAACTGGATAGGACGCTTCATGTTGTCGTTGTTCTCCAGACGGAACCACAGATTGGCCTGACGCACACTGTCTATGCGGAAATAGATGTGATACTGCATGTTCTTGACGCGCGTCACCATGAACTGACGCTGCGAGGAACCTGGCTGGATGCGACGGTAGTCGTAGGTTGTGCTGCGGCCACGGTCGAAGGTGATGACACGATACTCATGCGTGTTCTTGTCGCGCATCTCCTCGGTCGATTCATTCACCACCTTCACAAACGGACGGTTGGTGTAGAGCACCGTCTGGTTCTGCGCATCGCGCATCAGGTAGCCAGTCACGTTGCCCTGTGCATCTTTCTTGACACGGAAAGGCTTCTCTGAGTCGTCGATGCACAAACCGACTAAGCAGGTATCCGACTGAGCTTGGGCAGCCACGACAAGGCGCATCGCTGGCAGCAGCGAGGCCATCATCAAGGCGAATATGAGGGTCAATATCTTGTTTCTATTCATCATTTTGCAATGTACCGAAGGTAAAAAATCGCGCAAAGATAATAAAAAAAGAGCAAAACGCCAAAAAAGGGGCCCGAAAAATGCATTTCGAGCCCCTTTTTGTATATCTTAGTGTTATTTATTCATCAAATTGGCTTATTTTTCAGCCTCTGCTTCCTTCTCGTGAGCAGCAATGAGTTTGGTCTGGATGTCCATTGGAGTAAGCTCGTAGCTGGCGAACTTCATGATGAACGAAGCAGCACCCTGGGTGAGTGAAGAGAGCGAGGTTGAGTAGTCGGCCATCTCTGACAGAGGCACCTTGGCCTGCAGCTTCTGGTAACCTGCTTCAGCGCCCATGCCCACGATCATGCCGCGGTGGTTCTGGAGGTCGCTCATCACGTCGCCCATCTTGTCCGATGGCACGAATACCTCAACGTCATAGATAGGCTCCAGAATCTTAGGACCTGCATTGCGGAATGCCTCGCTGAAGGCGTTGCGGGCTGCCAGCATGAACGAGAGCTCATTTGAATCCACTGGGTGCATCTTACCATCATAAACGACTACGCGAACGTCGCGAGCATACGAACCGGTCAATGGGCCCTGCTCCAGACACTGCTGGATGCCCTTGAGGATGGCTGGCATGAAACGGTTGTCAATAGCGCCACCCACTACGGAATTGATAAAGACGAGCTTGCCGCCCCATGGCAGGTCGACCTCTTCCTTGCCCTTCATGGTGATGCGATACTCCTTGCCCTGGAAGGTGTAAACGGTAGGATCCTCCATGCCGTCGTAATATGGTTCCACGATTAAGTGAACCTCGCCGAACTGTCCTGCACCACCCGACTGCTTCTTATGACGGTAGTCAGCACGAGCAGACTTGGTAATGGTCTCGCGATATGGTATGCGCTGTGGTGCGAACGAAACCTCTACCTTGTCGAGGTTCTCCAGACGCCACTTCAAGGTGCGCAGATGGAACTCGCCCTGGCCGTGAACCAAGATCTGACGAAGCTCCTTTGACTGCTCAACCACCCAGGTTGGATCCTCCAGACGCATGCGGGTCAAAGCCTGCATCATCTTCTCAGTATCGGCCTGCTTTACAGCGGTGATGGCACGAGTGAACTTGCTCTGTGGGAACTTAACGAAATTGAACTTGTTGTCTGTATTACCAGCGTTCAGGGTGTTGCCTGTGCGAACGTCACGCAGCTTCACCGTACAGCCGATGTCGCCAGCCTGCAATTCGCTGACCTTCTCGCGGTTAGCGCCTGAGCAGACGAAGAGCTGAGCCAGGTGCTCTGAGGTGCCACGGTCGGCATTGACCAGATCGTCACCCTCCTTGAGTGTACCGCTCATCACCTTGAAGTACTGTACCTCGCCGATGTGTGGCTCCACACCTGTCTTGAAGAAATAGAGCGAAGTAGAAGCCGTAGGATCGAGCTTCACCTCCTCGCCACGGGTGTTGTGAACAGCTGGCATCTCGTCCACGAAAGGAACGACGTTGCCAAGGAACTCCATCAGTCGACCTACGCCCATGTTTTTGCCAGCGCATACGCAGAAGACAGGGAAGATAGAGCGGGTAACCATACCCTTGCGGATGCCCTCGCGCATCTCGTCCTCGGTGAGCTGTTCGGTCTCGAAGAACTTCTCCATCAGGCCCTCATCGTTCTCGGCAGATGCCTCTACAAGTGCCTTATGCATCTCCTGTGCCTTGTCCATCTGGTCGGCAGGGATCTCCTCGATGGTTGGGGTGCCGCCCTCCGGACCGTATGTGAGCTGCTTCATCAGGATCACGTCGATCAGCTGATGGAAGCCCTCGCCGGTCTCCACCGGATACTGCACTGGCATTACCTTCGAGCCGTAGGTCATCTGCAGATCCTCAACGATGGTCTCGAAGTCGCACTCAGGGCTATCGAGCTGGTTCACGAGGAAGATGACAGGCTTCTGAAGCTTCTCGGTGTAGCGGAAGTGGTTCTGTGTGCCTACCTCAGGGCCTACAGATCCGTTGATCAGAAGGATGGTGGTATCGGTTACCGACATGGCAGTGATGGCCTGACCCACAAAGTCGTCCATGCCTGGGCAGTCGATGATGTTGAGCTTCTTGCCATTCCATTCGGTATGGAATACAGTGCTGAACACTGAATAACCGTAGTTCTTCTCTACTGGGAAATAGTCACTCACCGTACTCTGCTGGCTGACGCGGCCCTTGCGGCTGATCTGACCACTGATGTAGAGGAGTGTCTCTGTGAGGGTAGTTTTACCCGAACCGTCATTGCCAAGCAGGGCAATGTTCTTGATCTCTTTAGAGCTGTAGACTTTCATAAGCGGTATTATTAAAGGTGATAAGATAAATGTAAAATCGAAGAATGTAGTTATCAGGAGTTAACGGGAGTTAGCTTCGCTGGAGTTAACGGGAGTTAGCTTCGCTGGAGTTGTTACGCGAGGCTCCCGATAACTCACGATAACTCACGCTAACTCCCGAAACTTAAATAATGTAAAATTAAAAATTAATACTTCTGCAGCCAAAAGCTTTTGTCTGTAGGCCTATTGTTTTTAATCTTGCATGGTACTCATGGCATAATTTATCCCGAAACCGAGGGCAAATATAGCGTTTTTTTTCATTCCTGCCCCATTTTTAGGTGCTTTTTTTTGCATTTTTGTGTTGAGTAACATATTTTTTGCCCATTTTGAGCCAAAAATCGGGCCATAAATGCACAAATCAGAACCGAACCACAGCAAAATGCTCTGCCCTGCCAGCATCACAATCCGGCAGGGCAGACAGGGATCAACGATCCTGTTCGAAGCGGTACAGATAGCCTGTCTGCGTGTCAATTGACAGGGCCGATTCGCCGTCAGGAATCAGGAACGAGTGGCTGTAGGCGCCAGGTGCACAGCCCAGGTACTCGATGGGCATATCCGTGTTCGAGAGGTCATAGCGCACCATAGGCGAGTGGCCCATGTAGAGGTAATGGCCGCTGATCAGAGCATGGTCAGTCTCATATTCCCAGCCACATGTAAAGTTGATGGGCGCGGTACATTCCACGCGCTGAAAAAGATGCCAATCATTGATATCAATATATTCAAGCGTATTGTACCAGCCGTTGAGCATATAGACGCGTGAGCCATAGATGCACACGAAGCGCTGATTCGGCTTGACGATTGTTCCTTCTTCTTTGATCACGCGATCGAGCATTCCCTCCTTCGTACCACACATTACCAGGGAGCAGAAGTCTGTTGACCATGTATTGCCGAAGCCCACGCATACGAAATCGTCTGATTCGCCCACAAAGGAAATATAATGTTCGCTGAAATGTTTGGGGCCAAAGCCACCTATCGAGGTAAACGACTGATCGGCCAGCGAGAAACGGAAGACAACCACGCGTGTAGATGATGGAGACTGATAAGCCAGCATCAGATGCTCCTCGTCGGAATGACCGATGACCACGCGGCAGTTAGTCCCGATCTCCGATGGCAAGGCAATGTCCGTAATCTGACCCGTGAGCGGATCACATCCATGGAGCTGGAGGTCATCGCTCAGGTACCACATGCGCCCACCTGCCACCTCGTAGCTCTCAGGGCGAGGCAGAGATCCAGGCCGGGCCACCTCATGCCAAGGCGAACTGAACTCTACATGCAGCACATTGGGGGTGGAGTAGCCATGGATGAACTGATGGAAGCTGGCCGTTGTGACACCAACGTCTGGAAGGAAGCCGAAGTCTGTCGTGAGGTTATAGTAACAACTGCGCCATTGTGCATGGGGCGAATCAGCAGTGAGCTTCAGGCTATCTACATCTTCGTAATAACCCGTGCTTCCGTGGTGCAGGTTGAAGAACTCGCCCTCGCGCATTGCACACTTTGGTGCGATGAGCGTGTCTGGGGCCAGGACGTACAGCGAGTCGCTGAGCCGATAGTCCACACCACCCTGACGCAGGGTCAGCGGGAAGCTCTTGAAGGCCTTGGCTTTATAATTCACCTCCACTTGCGTGTCTGTCACTCGGTATCCTTCGAAGCTGATCTCCGGACTGTCCAACAGCTCCAGCCACAGCTGCGAATCGGTGTAGCCAGGTTCGTAGGCACAGAAGTTGCGGCCATGGAGCCTCAGCTTGCCATGGATGCTCCGGTAATCACAGAGGGTAGAGAGGCACTCCACACGATCCACCTCGGGGACTGTGCGAGGGACCTCGGAGCGCTCAAGCTCGTATGTGAACTCCTCGCTGCGGAACTCCCTGCCACCCACCACCACGTAGGCATAGCCCGTGAAGACGTTCATCCACTCTGCATTGGGCACGGCCAGTGTCGAGAAGCTGGCTGCACCGCTCTGCTTCAAGTCCATATCAATAGGTTCGTAGCCACGTATCTGCCAAGCCAGGTCTTCGGGTGCTGTGTTGATGACGCGGAATCCGCTGGCCGAGACGGGAGCTTCCTGATTGTGCAGGTAGGCTTCGATCTGCAAGCCTTGTCCTGCCACAGGTTGCACCTCGATGTCGAGATTCAAGTCGCCATAGTTGAGGGCAGCATCTTCCACGCAACCCGAAGCCCCGAGCAGCATGGCTGCGGTCAGGGCGAAATTGAATATATGCGTATTTGTGCGATAATTACTCATAACTAATGCTATTAACTTGTAACTAATAACTTATAACCGCCTGTCATGCAGTTACAGATTATACATCAAGGTGAGTGTCCAACCCGAGCGATCGGTAGTCGCAGAGCCGGCATCCAAGTGGAAGTTGAACTCATCGAGCGTGTTAGGTACACGGTAGCGCACGCCCAGCCAGGCCGAATGACGCGCGCCCAGTCGGGCCTCGACGCCGGCGCCGAAGACTATGCCCGAGTGCGTGCCCGAGGTGATGTCGCCCTCCCATTGCACATAATAGTCGTTGCCATCCGATGCTGTCATGCGGTTCAGTCCATCGATCTCCTGACGAAATGGCACATCGAACACCACGCCACCCTCTACGTAAGGCATGAAACGGCCACGCACGGGCAGAGCCGTGTAGCGCAACAGCAGCGGAAGCTCCACACTGCGGTGATTGTAAGCCAGCTCGCCACGCGCCTCGTCCGCATGGCACGAGTAAGCATAGTAGCAAGCCTCCACGCGAGCCGAGAAGCCCCAGGTGTCGAGCGGCAGGTCAGCCCAGAGGCCTGCGGTAGCGCAGAGCTGCGACTCGAGCACTCCCAATCCACCCGATATCTCGACCTGCGAGCTGTGCATGCCAGCCATCACGCCCCAGGTGAAGTGGCGCAGGTAATGGTCGTTGTGCTGGCGCATGATGCGCTCGGCCAGACGGAAGTGTGAACGTGTGCCTCGCTGCTGGTCGATGTATTGCTTCGTAGCATGCGTGGGGTCGAGCCAGAGGGTATCCAGATAGTTGCGTGCATAGTCGGAGAATCCGCCCTGATTCGAAGCCAGCGGATACAGCTCCTCGCTGTTCTTGGGTCGGATGTAGTAGCGGGCATAGCGTCCTTTGCCCAGCGTGTAGATCATGGCCTTGCTGCTGCGGCTGCCTTTGTCGCGCTTCATCAGCAGGCGGTGAGGCTGACCATCGTCCATCACCACTTTGCGTGGCTCAAACAGCTCATCTGCCTGGCGGAAATACTCCACTTGTGACTGGTTGAACCAGTGGAGGGGCTTGTCGCTGATGGAATCCAGCACGGCAATGCGCATAGAGTCGGTGTAGAGATATTCCACACGCAGCGATACGTTGTTGTAGATGGTGTCGATGCCCGATGACCAATCCACCACGCGCACCACGTCAGCTTCCTCCTTGGCCAAGGCACTGAGCGACAGGCAAGCCAGGGCCAAGGGTAATAAATTGCGTTTCATAGTTTGTATTGCTTTATGTGATTACACTTCTTATTTTTTTCGATCTTTTCTTCCATCAAAGAAATCATGGAGCAAAACGAATAATTAATAGGTCTCACCACACGGATACCTACACAATGCTTCACCCGCTGAGCATACTCCTGCAGCGTGCCAGCATCGAGTGTCACACACCCCTTGGCCGAGCTGGCGTGCAGGAGCCTTGGCGATCCTTCCGATGGGTCAGGCCACCACACAAAGCCCGTGTGCTGCACATCGAGCCCAGGCGTGTCGGTCACGAACACCACGATGTCACCATGACGCAGCTGAGGATAGGCGCCTGCTATCTGTGCCGAGGGTATATAATAATATATATGTGTCGACAGCTCAGCTTCCACTTCCCTCACACGCTGCTGCAACTGACGACAAGCCAGCAGCTGCGGATAGAGCCTCGCGTTGCGACTCATGAAGTCGATGGTGCGTCGCTCCTCCACCGCCCCAGTCAGCTGGTGCGTCACCTCGTGCACCAGTCCCTGCTGCTCGCCATCGCTGATCCACTCGCTGAAGTAATGCTTGCGTGTGGCGTAGTTGCCACGCTTGCCACCACGGTATCGCAGCGCCTGCAGGTAGTGCCGGAAGAGCGTGTCGACAGCCATCTGTTCCCGGGCATCCTGCCATGTCGGGGTTTCCTGCTTCAAAGCTTCATGACCGCCTTGCTGCCAGGCCAACTGCATGGCAGTCACATACTCCACCAGCGTAGTGCAGTCCACTCCATCGAGCCGCACCACCAGTTCCTCCCTCTCGGTCACAGGATCGGCTGGCACCTCCTTCGGTTCGAGTGTCGAGGCCACATAGGGCACGCCCCAGCCTCCCCCTACAGGATCGAAAAACATACGAGCAGCTCGGGTGAAGTCTGTAGTAGCAGACTCCCTGGTCGAAACCGAGGAGCACTCTGCACCAACCTCTTGAGCCATAACATCGCTTACGTTGAACGAAATCAGGCAGAAACTTAGGAGTATGAACATCAAGCAACGGGAGGAAAATATCATCATTGCAGTATAAGAATACGTCTTTTTCACGGTGCAAAGATGATGTTTTTTTATCACATTTCCAAATAATCAGACGAAAATGTTATGGAGGAATATGAAATTTCGACTTGACATTACGTTGACAAATGCTGAACCCATCAATTTCAGCATTTGTCAACAAAAAGTCAATAAGGAAATGGATTCAAATGCGATTTTTTTAATTATCTTTGCACCGTTTTTATGTTTCATCAATTACAATATCATTACATTAATCACATCATTATGAGCAAACACCTTCTGCATATTCTCCTCGGCCTCAGCATGGTCCTAATGGTCCTGCAATCATGTCATGACAACGAACTCGACAAACTCAAGCAGCGAGTCGAAGGGGTAGAGAAGCGTGTACAATCGCTCGACGAACTCTGCCAGATACTCGATGCCGCACTGACAGGCTGCAAGGTAATCCAGCAGGTCTCACCCGCGCCTGATGACCAGTCGGGCTGGATCTTTACCTTCATCGATGGCACGAGCATCGACCTCACCGTCCCTGTCCAGACAGGGGGAATTCATCCGCTGCTGCGCATCGACCAGGGCGGCTATTGGCTCTGGTCCAAGGACAATGGTCAAAGCTTCACCCCTATCCTCAACAGCGAGGAGGAACGGTTCACAACCATTGGCCCCGATGCTGTCAACCTCCGTCTGATCGACGATGGCAGTGGACACTATGTACTGAAGGCTTACACCTTAGGTGACACCACGCAAGTGCACTGCACCCTCGCTACTCCGTATGACATTGACCCTGATGCACTCATTCGCTCCATCACGTTCGATGACCGGCGCCATCTCCTCACCCTCACCCTGCGTGATGGCAGTCAGTACACTCTAGGCAGCGCCTTCAGTCACCCCACTGGCATCGCTATCCTGTCAGTACGGCCCATCAGCCTCACATGTGGCATGCAGGCAGCTGTGGAGTTCCGCGTCAACCCCTCGAATGCAGCGCTTGACCTGGAGGGCGGTTCACAGACCATTGAACTGGACTTAGTGGGACATGGCTCACGCTCATCGTATGTCAATCCATCTGACAATGTGGAGATTGTCAGCATCGAACAGGTATATGATCCCGTCACCCAGCAGCCTCGTCAAGGGCAATACCGCGCTCTGTTACAGGACCGTCAGCACGCTCTTGATTATGACGAATCGCTCGCCTTAGTGCTGACCTGCCAGCGCGGCACCGATCAGGAATACCAGATCTCGTCATCGGCATTCGAGGTGCAAAGCTTCGATATGAAGCAGGTTGCCACCGGGCTGCCTGTGGTGGTAATCAACACTCCAGGCGCACGTGAGATAAACAGCCGCACTGACTGGATGGAGGGCGCATCAATGAGCATCCTAAGCACTGAGGGTGACATCCAATACCAGGGCTCACTCAGCGTAAAAGGACGTGGCAACACCTCGTGGGGATTTCCCAAGAAACCTTACGCCCTGAAGCTCGACAAGAAGTCGGAAATTCTAGGTATGCCCGCACACAAGCGCTGGTGTCTGCTGGCCAACTGGGGCGACCGCACGCTCGTTCGCAATGCCGTAGCCTTTGAGCTGGCTCGCCACACGGGACTGGCCTGGACCCCTTCAGGCCAATTTGTCGAACTGGTGCTAAATGGGCAACACATGGGCAATTATTACCTCTGCGAGCAGATCAAGGTGGACGAGAACCGCGTCAACATCAACAAACCTGCTGAAGGCGAATCCTCAACAGACCGTGGTTACATCTTTGAGTTAGATACCTATTTCGACGAGGCTAACAAGTTCTACTCTTATTGGTACCATCTGCCCTGGCAGTTCAAGGACCCGGACGAGGTGACACCAGAACAGCAGAAGTTTGTAGAAAGGTATGTCGAAGAAATGGAAACTACTCTCCGCTATCCAGCAAGCGTACCCACTTATCACAGTAACAACTTTGTTGACTACCTTGACCTTGCCTCCTTCGCTGACTGGTGGATGGTGCATGAGATTGCCCAGAACTGGGAACCTCAGCACCCCAAGAGTGTGTATATGCATCGCGATGTGGGTGGCCGCATGACAGCAGGCCCAGTGTGGGACTTTGACCTCGTCTCGTTCGGCTCCACCCAGAACTTTTTCTTTGGGCTCACCGAGTCCATCTATTATAAAGAACTCTTCGGTTATCGTGGCTTTGGTCAGCTGGTTCAGGAACGTTGGCTCGCCCAGCGTGATGGTTTCCTCGCTGTGTCTGCCTGGCTCGATAGCTTGTCACAGCAACTCAGTGTATCAGCCGAGATCAACTACAAGATGTGGCCCATCAACATCGAGACCAGCGATGCCCATCTATCTTACTCCGAAGCCATTGCTCGTCTGAAACAGTCGATGGAGGGAAAGATTCGGTGGATGGACGAAAATATACAGTCATTAATACCGAAAGAGACAGTCTATCACTATATGTTTTTTGAGCCAGGAGGATCCGTTCCTGACAACGAGTTCTATATGATGGATCACAATATTGGGGCAGTGGGTCCCTTGGATGTTGGCGAGCGATTCGAATCGGCCGACGATTCGCTTGTGGCAGAAAGATGCGGTGATGGCTGGCGATTGCCCACCAAGAAAGAGTTCTGGAGTCTGAGAGAGTCGGGGAAAACCCCTGCGTTTCTGACCCTGCAGTTGCCAATAACCTATCGTGAAGATAACAACGGAGAATGGTTTTATCATTACAAAGTCAGGGAACATTGGGCAGAGGACAATCATGTGCTGAGCTGGATATCTGGTGAAGGCATCAGAGTGTCTCCATGGAATAATTTCGAATTTCTCGATAATCCGACTAAAGAACAAGCTATCCCCATCCGCCCATTCCGAAGCACGCCACCAACCAGCGATGTCGAGATTGTCGAATTCTGTTGGTAGATTAGAAAGGCCATTTTGCTCTTGGACTAGTGTTTCGAGACCTCAGGAAATCCGTCTTGATGTCAACTCGGACTATTGTATACCCACAAATCTGACACATCGTACGAAGTGTTGGATTCCGTCATCTCCGATAGTCCGACTTGATACCAGCTCGGACTATCGAGCGTCCACAAATTTGACACATCGTACGAAGTGTTAAATTCTGCCATCCCCAACAGTCCGACTTGATATCAGATCGGACTATCGAGCGTCCACTAATTTGACACATCGTACGAAGTGTTAAATTCTGCCATCCCCAACAGTCCGACTTGATATCAGATCGGACTATCGTGTGTACGAGATGCATCAGTTGCAGTAAAGGATGACTGTTTTGGCAATCTGAGATGATATTTCGCTATCAAATCTGTCAATGCATTTGAAAAATTCAACCCAACGTGACACATCAAGCCGTTTTTTTTGCTACTTTTGCAAATCTGAGGATAGTAACAATCAAAATAACATGCGCAATAGACTTCCTTATTATCTCTTAGGGCTTTTCGCTTTCGATGCTGTGTCATGCAGCAGCCAGCAGGAGATCGAAGACATGTCGGAAACGACCGAGGAACGGCCCGACATAGCAGGGCCATCATCAGGCAGTTCTGTGGTCAAACATGATTGGTATGAAGTACCCAGCAATACGCTGCAATGGCTGAACGAACACCTCTCAAGCGGGCGGGACAACCGTGCACTTGGACACGAAGTGCGTTTCATGGCCGATGGGGAGCCTTTTGCCATCATGCCCATCTTCCAGGGTAAAGCTAATCTGGTATGGGAGTTACATCTGGCTGATACAACATCGGACTACACTGTCTGGACCAAGAGCGAGGGCATAGAGTATAAAGAAGAGGAAGATGGAGAGTGGTTGCAGCCTATAGGAGCCGCCAAAGAGAACGAAAATAATACGGTGGGCAAGTCATGGGTACGCACGCGGCCCATCTATGTTGAGTCGAACCAGCTATATGGAGATTTCTACCTCTATCTGAAGATAATCGAGAACAAGACCGGCAATGAAGATGTGGCAAAAGTGGGCGATCAGATGCGTTCAGACGATGGCATGATGTTGAGCCTCGACTGTCCGATGCCAGACAATCTAGACATCTTTACAGGGCTGGATTACAGCCGAGCCACCGTGCTGGGTTGTGAAGACTCTCGCAGCGCATTGACTGACTGGGACATGAATGATGTAGTGTTCTTGATGGTTGGCTGCACAGCCAATCGCTGATTGCTTTGCGGAGGGAGCCCCAGCATGAACGAGGTTCAAAGCGAACGCACAAATTCGTCCCATGTCTCAGCCTTGCCCTCGCGGCACAAAGCCTTGAGACAAAGGCGCTGCTTTGCCTTAGTGATGGCCGACGGGTGCTTGCAGACAAGCATTGAGATATCGACATTGCGCACATTGAGTCGAGTGAGCAGAGTTATCTGCCACTCGATTTTTGTTAATTCATAAAGTCGGAAGAGTCGCTGTCGGAATGCGGGGCAGCATATCTGGAAGCTGGCATTGACCTGTTCCCAGTCCAGCTCGCTGAGATGGCTATGCGTCATAATGCGCTCTGCTATCAGTTCATGCAAAGAGTCTTCCGTAGCTGTCGGAGCAATTTCTGACGAGGCTTGATTGCGGCAGTGGTTCAATTCGAGCTCCAATGCCCTGATGCGTTCGCATTGCAATTGGACTTCCAGCTTACGTTTGCGACCATGCTGCCACATCATCACCACGGCACACAGCATCACCACCAAAGACATCATCCACAGGAGGCGGCTTCGACTCATCTGCGCCTGTAATAACTGGTTTTCCTGTTCTCGCAACTGATAGTTGTACAAAGCACTCACCTGCGACACTTCAACGCGCTTTTCCTCATGAGCAATTGTGTCGAGCAAGGAAGCACAAAGTTCCTGATACTGTGACAGCGCCTGTATCTGTCCTTGTTTCCGACACACATCCATCATAGCACGGGCTGCAGCATAGCGTGCATGGGCATTGGATGGCGAATGCAAAATCTCCTGGCAGTAATCTGCCACCAATTCCTCTCTTCCTCCCACACCCTGGGCAGCACGAATGGCCGCAGCCAGATGCGGCGTGCGTTGCAACAACCGTGCATCTGCCAGATTGTTCTGAAGTAGTTCCAATGCCTCAGCATAATGTTCCTGTTCCATCTCGATACGGGCATTGAGCAAACGAAGTTCAGTCATTCGTTGAGGATAGTTCCCCTGGGATGCTAATTGCATGGCATAGTGCACGTGTGACACCGCACGATCTGTCTCGCCGAGAGCCAGATAACACTGAGCCACATCCTTATAGTCTGTTACAAGTCGCTCAGTGTGGCCTGTCACACTGTCCAGTCGCAATACGTCGTGCTTTACCCTAATTGCCTCATCATATAGCTGCTGGCTGAAATAGATGTAACCCATCTGACTCAGCACACGAGCACGCAGTTCGTCATTGCCAGCAGCAGGAGATAGGGCATCGAGCGAACGTTGGAAATAACGCATGGCTCGCGGAGCATCATGCAGATCTCTATATACACGACCACCATAGCAATACGCCCATGCCAAACGGTCGGTTTCGGGATGGTGCTTATAATAATCTATGACTTGCAGGATCAGGCTATCCGACGTATGGGGAATGTAGGCACGGTCGGCTGCCTTGACGATGAGCAGGTCATAATAAGCACGCACACGATCGGACTGATCGGCCATCAGCGGGCGCAAAGAGTCGAGCAGCGTTACCGCAGCCTTAGGGTCTTGATTCGTGAGGCTGTCTGCCCTCACCAGACAGGCAGGGTCATAGCCTCGCCCATGACATGAGACGGACAGCAGACAGAGAGCAAACAGCAAACCATAAGCAGGATGCAGACAGTAAGGCAACACAAAATGCAGATATCTTTTCATTTATAATACGAACGGTGCAAAGAGTTAAGAACGGTGCAAAGATAATGAAAAAATGACATTTGTGTCTTTTTTTCTATTTGACTTTTTGTTGACAAATGCTGAAAAAGAGGTTTCAGACCTGAAAAGACCTCTGACAGCATGTTATTTCACTCCAATAAGTGCAACTGTCTGGCTACAATTCAGCCTCATAATAAAAAAAAGCACCCTCGTCACATGGTGTTGTGACGAGGGTGACCATTATTTGATAAGAAATCAAAGAGCGTTGATTACAGAAGCGAACTTAGCAAACTCGAGGTCGGTAGCAGCCTTAGCCTTGAGAGCTGAGTCCATTGAGACAGCCTGCTTGAGGGCGGTCTGGAGGTCAGCGCTGTTGTTGGTGCGGGCAGCAACGATAGCCTGGAGGTAGTAGGTCATAGCGTCCTTGTTAGCGATAGCCTGGAGGGTAGCCTTGGCTGCGCTGTAGTTCTGAGCACAGATCTGTGCTACTGCAGCGTTGTTGCTCTTCACGTCGCCGAAGCTCTGGATAGCCTGAGCATACTGGCCCTTGTTGGTGAGGAGGGTACCCATAGCCTCGCCGTACTCAGCACACTGACCAGCCTTACCAAGGAAGGTCTGAGCAGCCTGCCAGTCAGCATTGTTCATGGCGATGAGGCCCATGTTCATGTTAGCCTGTGCGTTGTTAGCGTCCTTGCCGAGGATGTTCTTCCAGATCTGCTCTGCGTCAGCGAGCTTGCCCTGCTTGAAGTAGAGACCAGCGAGGTCGTT
>JAZQQU010000065.1:0-47027 GCA_045629225.1 Bacteroidales bacterium
GGGGGGGGGGGGGGGTGTGCGTGGCGCTGGGCGGCGTGTGCGTGGTGGCGGCCTTCCTCTACACCACCTGCCTCTCCTATCTGGGCTTGGGCGATGTGCTGGTGCTGGTCTTCTTCGGCCTCGTGCCGGTGTGTGGCTCCTACTACCTGATGGCTCAGGACGTGCCGCCGACCTCGCTGCTGGTGGGGCTGATGAGCGGTGTGAGCATCGATGCGCTGCTGGTGATCAACAACTACCGCGACCGCGACCAGGACCGCATCTCGGGCAAACGCACGCTGGTGGTGCTGCTGGGCGAACCTTTCGGCCGTGGGCTCTACCTGGCCATCGGCGTGGTGGCGGTGGCGCTCTGCCTGGTGCTGATGCCGATGCTCGGCCCGGTGGCGCATCCTGTGGCCTTGTGCGCTCCCCCCTGCCTCTATATGGTGCTGCACCTCAGGACGTGGCTGGAGATTTGCCGGATAAGGCAGGGTCGGGCCTTGAACAAGATGCTGGGCGAAACGAGCCGCAACATGTTCGTCTTCGCCATACTGCAGGCTGCGGCCATTGCGTTTTGCTGATGGGGGGTTGATGGGTTGTTTTGTTAATGTGTTAATTTGTTTCTGAAAACATGAATGTCCAAATTGAGGAATCGTGGCGTCGGCAGCTGCAGCCACAGTTCGACAGTGCATACTTCGAGATCCTGACCCGCTTTGTGCGTCAGGCTTACCAGACGTCGGTGTGCTATCCGCCTGGCAGACTGATATTCGAGGCCTTCAACCGCACACCTTTCGACCAGGTGAAGGTGGTGATTCTGGGCCAAGATCCCTACCATGGTCCCAACCAGGCACACGGTCTGTGCTTCAGCGTGCAGCAGGGCGTGCAGCCTCCTCCGTCGCTGATGAACATCTATAAGGAGCTGTGCGACGAATACGGCCGACCGGGAGCCGTGGGGACGGTCTTCCCCAACTGCCCACGACGCACCGCTCTGCCCCAATGTGGCGACCTGAGCGCATGGGCCGACCAGGGGGTGCTGCTGCTCAACGCCACCCTCACCGTGCAGGCTGGACGGGCTGGCAGTCATCAGGGCAAGGGCTGGGAGACCTTCACCGACGCTGCCATCCAAGCCCTGGCTTCGCAGAAGGAGCATCTGGTGTTCCTGCTCTGGGGTTCGTATGCACAGCAGAAGGGGCGTATGATTGACCGCCAGCGCCATCTGGTGCTTGAGACGGCTCACCCCTCGCCTCTCTCGGCCTACCGTGGCTTTATGGGCTGCGGTCACTTTGGCCAAGCCAATGCCTACCTCTTGCAGCATGGCATCGAACCGATACAGTGGTTGTGAGGTTATGAGGTTGTGAGGTTGTGGGGTTTTGAGGTTGTGAGGTTGTGGGGTTTTGAGGTTGTGAGGTTGTGAGGTTGTGAGGTTGTGAGGTTGTGAAGTTTTATTCGAAGCGGATGGGGGCGTCGACATTGTTGCGACTGATGTCGTTGCCCGTGTTGTGGTCGGGCACATGACCGGCCACACTGTCCACCCTGCGGAGGTCGATGCTCCAGGAGCCTTCGGCCAGGTTGGTCACCGTGTTGTCCTGCACGGTGACATTTTTTGTGCCATCGTCGCAGAAGATGCCGCGGTAGTCCTTCATGCCTCGGTAGTGATCGATGTGGTTGCCTCGGATCAGTACGCGATCGCACTGCGTCCAGGTGTAGATGGCGCCACCATCCATGAGGGTGTGACGGGCGTAGTCGTCGTAGTATCCGGCATCGAACGTGAGTGTATTGTCGGCCACTATGCCCGTAATGGGGTTCTGCGGATTGTTGCCATACCACATGCCCACGCCTATGCCCGAATAGCAGAAGTTGAGGAAGGTGTTGCCCCGGATCACGAAGTCCTCGCCTCGGCAGATGATGCCGAAACTATGTGTCAGTCCGCAACCATGATCGAAGAAGGTGTTGTCGAGGACCTGCGTCCTGCGGCTGTTGTTGAAGGACTCGATGCCTTTGGCATAACAATGCTCGAAACGGTTGTGGCTGATCACCACATTGTCCGTGACCCACACACGCACCACCAGGCCGCGTATGCCGCTGAAATGGCAGGAATCGACGAGGAGCCTTTGGCTCTGGAACATGTCGGTATCGAGCAGTGGTGCCTTGCCATTGTTGGGGCCGAAGCTGATGCCACGCAGCGTGAAACTGCCCAGACGCGAATGCCAGAGGTTGACAAACGTGCTGGCCTGACAGCAGCGCAGATGGCTGGGGACTTCGGCCGTGGAGAGGGTGCGATAGCGCGGGCACATCTTGCCATAGGCCACATCGAGGTTGACGTTCCAGTGGCCATAGGGGGCACGGTATTCGAGGTCGGTGGCGGTGAAGTAGATGTAGCGACGATCGCGACGCACCACGGGATAGACCCGGCTGTCGTACCACTCGGTGAGCTGAAGGTACTGCCCCACGCACTCCTCCCTGCCCTGCACACGCTGACGACGAGGCGTACGGATGCGACAGAGCCGTGATTCGACATCGACCACATCAACCTCGGCAGGACTCTGCACAAGCTCGGTCCAGGGGTCGTAATCGGATTGTGTGCGAGGGTCGAACCAGCCATCCTGCCAATCGGGCACGTGCCCAGGCAGATGCTTGGCTACAAGCATGGCCTGATGGCCCACAAGGGTGACATGGGCCTCGGGATAGTTGAGATCGCGCAGGTCGAGGTGTCGCTCGCCATAGTAATAGACACCCTGCTGCAGACGGATCACCAGGTCGGTGACACCCTGCTTCAGGTTCTTAGTCACAGTGGCAGCGAGGGCATCGAACTGCGCCTGATTGCCCACGATGACGGTGCGGCGAGCCTCGGCGCCCATGGCCGAAAGACAAGCACTGGCACAGAGACAGAGGAAGAGGAGTAGCTGTTTCACATCTATACCTTTTTTGAATATAATGCGCACGACAGGAGAAGACCAGGCACGCAGCAAGCCACGGCCACGCAGAAGAAGGCGGTGTAGCCCAGATGCTCCTGCATCACACCACTGAGCATGGAGGGCAGGTTCATGCCCAACGCCATCAGAGCAGTGAGTATGGCATAATGTGCCGTGGCATACCTGCCCTGCGAGGCACGAAGCAGATAGTAGGTGTAGGCGGTGAAGCCCAAACCATAGCCGAACTGTTCGATGCCCACCAGCAGACCAATAAGCCAGCGGCTCGAGGGCTGTGCCACCGACATCCAGACGTAGAGCAGGTCGGGCACATTGAGCAGCAATGCGTAGGGGATGACACAGCGACGCAGGCCATAGCGACTCAGCAGCATGCCACCCAGGATGCCCCCCACGATCAGTGCCCCCACGCCCATGGTGCCATAGATCAGGCCATACTCCGCATTGTCCAGCCCCAAGCCTCCCTCGGCTACAGGGGCCTTGAGGAAGAGGATGGTCATCTTGCTGAGCAAGGCTTCGCCCAGACGGAAGAATAGGAGGAAAAGGAGGGTGAAAGCGACACCAGGCTTGAGCAGGAAGTGGCGAAAGGCCCTGCCCCACTGAGTGGCAAGGGAATGAAGGAGAGTGGAGCGATGGGTATCGAGTGAATCGTGAGGAACCGGGTGGAGCGATGAATCGGGTGGAATGGGAGACCTTTGTGGCAAAAGGCTCCTGTGTACCCCTCCCAACAATGCCAGCAGCACGCCGAGGCCCGCCATCACCCACATCCAGGCCGTGCGCAGATCGCCGCCCAGCTGACGAGCCAGTATGCCCACTAACGCGGTGACAGCTCCGCTGGCAAAGATCATGCTGAGACGGTAGGCCGTGGTGCGGATGCCCAGATGGAAGGCCTGCTGACGCTCGTCGAGCTCCTGCATGTAGAGGCCGTCGCAAGCAATGTCGTAGGTAGCCGAGGCAAAGGCTCCCACACCCAATGCAGCCATCGTCAGCACCAGCCAGGATGGTGAGAAGAGGGCCACTGCCACGCCCAGCATGCAGGCAGCCAGCAGCATCTGCAAGAGCCACACCCAGCGACGCAACGTCCAGCGACTGCCCGGCATCCCGATGAGCGGGCTCCACAGTGCCTTAAAGCTCCAGGGCAATGCCAGCAGCGACGTCCATGCCGCTACCTCGGCATTGCCCAAGCCCATATCAGCAAACATCACCACGCTGAGCATGGTGATGATGGAATAGGGTAGCCCTTCGGCAAAGTTGGTTGTGATTACCCAGAGCTTCATATCGGATCAAAGCAGTGTGACATCGACACACTTGAGGTCACGATCGGCAGAGCTGGTGCCATAGAACACCTCGTACTGACCTGGGAGCGGGCGCATGGTGTTGGTCGATGCGTCGAATGACTCGAACGAGTCGGCATCGAGCAGAATCTCCACGTTGCGGGTCTCACCTGGCTTGAGGGTGACACGGGCGTACTCACGCAGGCTCTTGCGAGGACCCTGTGCATCGGCAGTGCGGTGTACATAGACCTGAACGACCTCAGTGCCAGCGCGCTTGCCCGTATTGGTGACAGGTACGGTGAGGGTGAGGCACGGACGCTTCTTGCCATCAGGATGGATGTCCATGGTCATGAGCTGCGACTGCAGCTCGTGGCCAGAGATGCTGGCCTGGCCTACGCTGAAGGTGGTGTAGCTCAAGCCGTAGCCGAAGGGGAAGAGTGGCTCCTCGGTCATGTAGCGATAGGTACGGCCCTGCATCGAATAGTCCTGGAAGTCTGGCAACTGGCTGACACTCTTATAGAAGGTGATAGGGAGCTTGCCCGAAGGATTGTAGTCGCCAAAAAGAACGTCGGCAATGGCCTGACCACCCTGTTCGCCGGGATACCAGGCCTGGAGGATAGCATCGCACGACTCGAGCTCAGGCACCATGGCCATGGCCGAGCCTGAGAAGTTGACGAAGACAACCTTCTTGCCAGCCTCATGAAGTGCCTTGAGGAAGCCACGCTGCACAGCAGGCAGCTCGATGTCGGTGCGGTCACCACCACGGAAGCCTGGGAGGTTGACAGGCATCTCCTCACCCTCGAGACGGGCAGAGATGCCACCAGCGAAGACTACAGTCTCTATGCCCTTCAGGCGAGCGATGAGCTTGGCGTAATCCACGTCGTTCTCGCGACCAATGTTGACCTTGAGGTTGGCATTGTAGGTGAGGATCTGTGCATAACGGATCTCTATCTTGTACTCCTTGCCTGCCTCGACGTCGAACTCAGTGCGTGTCTCCGTGTCGCGCCAGGTTGCCTCACGTACGGTTGACTTGCCATTGACGAAGACCTCGAAATAGGAACAGCCCTCCACGTTGAGCAGCACCTTGCACGACTGCTTAGGACGGAACACCGTCTCGTAGAGACCAGAGAACTTGGTGAGCTTCACACCAGGAGCAAAGGCATAGTTGCCGTAGGTGGTCACACTCACAGGACGCTCGTGGTAGCGTGTAGCCACAGGGGCAGGCAGGTTGGTGCCAGCAGCATACTGAGGATTGGGGGTGGTCAGCTCGTCGCCAAGGGTCCAGATGTCCTCGTTCCAGAAGATGCCACGGAAGCCGGTCTTGCCGTCGATGGAACACTGGTCGTAGAACGACTCGAGCTCCTTGTTGCTCACCAGATCGCAGCCCTTGAAGGTCACGACGCGACCCTTGCCCACCTTGCTCTGCACACCCTCCAGGAGGGTTGAGGTCTGGTTAGGAGTACCATTGTAGTTGCCCCACATCAGCTGCTCGTCGTCGGCATTAGGGCCAATGACAGCCACCTTGCCTTTCTTGAGCGGTAGCACGTTGTCACGGTTCTGCAGCAGTACGAGCGCCTGACGACCCATCTCGAGAGCCGTCTGCTGATGCTGCTTGCTGTTGAGAATCTCAGGGCCGAGCTTCGACCATGACACGAGGCTTGGATCGTCCATCTCGCCGAGCTCAAAACGGCCTTCGAGCAGACGGAGCACCTTCTGGTTGACATCGGCCTCATCGATTAGGCCATTGTGCACAGCCTCAGGGATGCTCTTGTAGGCATAGTCGAATCCACACTCCACATCGGTACCTGCCAGAACGCCTTTCGAGGCAGCATGCATCGGAGTCGATGAGGTCTTGTGGTTCTGCCAGAAGTCCGAGACGGCACCACAGTCAGAAACGACCATGTACTTGAAGCCCCAATCCTCGCGCAGTATCTTCTGCAGGAGGCGTTCACTGCCACAGCAAGGCTCGTCGTCCCAACGCTGATAGGCACACATCACCTCGCGCACGTCGCCCTTCTGCACACAGGCCTTGAAGGCTGGCATGTAGGTCTCCCACAGGTCGCGTGGCGACACATTATTTATATTATCCACATGACGGCCCCACTCCGGACCGCTGTGGATGGCATAATGCTTAGCGCAGGCGTAGAGCTTGCGATATTTGGTGTCCGACGGACCCTGCAGGCCCTTGACTACCTGTACGCCGAGACGCGAAGTGAGGTAAGGATCCTCGCCATAGGTCTCCTGGCCACGTCCCCAACGTGGATCGCGGAAGATGTTGACATTAGGTGTCCAGAACGAGAGGGAGTGGAAGCGCTGGTCCTCATGACCGTCGGCCATCCACTTGTTGTAGGCGGCACGGGCCTCGTCAGAGGTCTCGTCGAAGACCTGGAACACCAGATCGTCGTTGAACGAAGCTGCCATGCCAATTGGCTCTGGATAGACGGTGACGTTGCCCATGTTGGCTACACCGTGGAGTGCCTCGCTCCACCAGTTGAACTTCTTGATGCCGAGGCGTGGCACCGCCTCAGAGATATCGAGCATAATGGTGGCTTTCTCCTCAAGAGTGAGGCGGCCACAAAGGTCAAGAGCACGCTCCTTGGGCGAAAGCTCAGGATCCTGATAAGGAAGGAGCTGCTGGGCGTAGGCTCCAAAAGCAGACAATGCTACGATTGAAGTCAAAAAGAAATGTTTCATGTTATTATTTTTTTACGAGTTTAATTTGAGGTAATCACTCCCCGCACTTGACGTATTCTGCCCCCACTGTTCAAGGGAGTGTGGGGGGGGCATAGAGGGCCGGAAAGAATTTAGTGTTCGTAGTGGAACCAGTCGACGTCAATATAGCCACCTGACTTCTTGGTACAGTAGTTGAAGATGGCGAACTTGGTGCCCATGAAGAGACGACGATAGTCGAAGCGCATGCGGTAGTCACCACCGAGCTGCTTCCACTGCTTGCCGCCATCGAGGCTGTACCAGAAGGTGGCGTTGTCATTCATTCCAGGACGGAAATCACCCGTGATGCGGAGGCACACGTTCTTCTTGCTGCCAAGGTTGACACGGGCAATCTCTTCGCGCTTCACCTCCTTGATGGCATGCTCCTGGTTGGTGAGTTCTACCTCCTCGTAGGAGAGTACGAGCTGTGACTTGCCACCATTGCGCTCGATAGTAAGGATTCCCGAGTGGCCGTTGAAGGCAGCGAAGCCAGCACGGTCGCCATCCTTCATCTTACTGATGTCAAGGCTGACTGCACCAGCACAGGTTGGACCCTCCATACGCTGGGTGAGAGTATTGCGTGCAGCGTAGAGGGTCTTGGCTGGGATTGAAGTCTTGAGGCGCAGATAGCCGGGACGCTCGGTCATGGACCAGGCCTCCTTCACTGGGTTGTGGTTCCACTGCCAGAGGGGCACGTTGGTGTTCATGGTAGATTCTGCACCGAACTCGTCGCTCTTAACGATGCTGATGTAGCCATCGGCGGTAATGGTAGAGAGGCGCTCTGGCTCTCGTGCCGGAGTGGGCTCCTCCACACGGAGAGTCATGCTGTCTGGCACCTTGCCTTCGTCGAGCGTACCGATCATTGGCCAGCCGTCGATCCAGTTACATGGGTTGAGGGTCAAAGCACGACCTACGCCGTCACGATCCTGGAAGATGACGCCATACCACTCGCCGTTCTTGCCATCGACCACAGTGCCCTGACCTACATAGTTCCAGCCACCGAACTTCGACTTGAGGATGACCTTCATCTCGTAAGGACCCTCGATGTTCTTCGAGCGATAAGCCAACTGGCAGCGGCCTGACTGTGGCCAGGCAATCATCGAGAGATAATACATGCCATCATGCTTGAAGGCTCGGCTGCCCTCGAGCAGACCATAAGGCATGCCCTCGCGGGTGTTGAGGACCTTGGTCTCCCAAGTTGGATCAGGAGCTGTGAGATCCTCATTCAGGCGGACAAGCTGCACCGCGTTGCCGCCATGGAAGACGTAGCAGCGACCATCAGCATCGTCGAAGAGGAGCGATGCATCGTGATAATGAGGCAGACGAGCGTGAAGCGTCCAACCCTTGGCAGGATCATCGGTCTTGTAGAGCCAAGACTTGTGAGGCGCGTCGTTGGCCGAATGCAAAGCCCAGAACGTGCCATTATAATAACGGATGGAAGTAGCCCATTGGCCACGTCCATAGACGGTGCCGAGAGCGACATTGCCTTCACCGAAACCAATGCCACCATCATTAGCGCCATCGGCTCCGTTGCCGGTCATCTCAGGAGTCTCCATGTCATAACGTGGGGTATCGTGGATCTCATCGAAGAGATAAGACACAGTTTCCCAAGTCACGAGGTCACGGCTTCGCATCACAGGAGCACCTGGCATGAGGTGCATGGTAGTGCTGACGAGGTAATAGAAGTCGCCGACGCGGATAATGTCAGGATCTGGCACATCGGCCCACATCCAGAGGTTATTGACGGTCTGTGTCTCAGGGACCTTGCCGCCAGGATAGATGACGTCGTTCTGAGCCAGCAGAGAAGAGGCGCAGACAGCTATTAATAATGCAGATAATAAAGTCTTTTTCATTTCCTTATCATTTACTCCATCAAAGAAATCAGAGAAAATCAATATTTGCTGACAAACAATGAATGATGTTTTTGATTTCCTTTGATTTCTTTGAAGGAGAATTAAATATGAAATAGTACCAAAGAGGGTTCACTTAGTTAATCAAGAATACCTTAGTTACCCCCCTCCAAGTAGCCTTGACTGTAGCGCGACCATCAGCGATTTTGCCGACCTCAATCTTCACGTCCTTGTTGTCACAAGTAGCGGTGAGGACAGAGTTAGGAAGGATGCGGCCATAGAGCTGGTAGTGATTGTTCATGGTGTAGCCATTGAGATTGGTCGAGAGCAATGGCTGCTGAGGGATGGTGAGGTTGACGCCATCGATGGCGATGGTCATCTGAGGAACGTCCTCTGGTGCAGGACGATCGGTAGGACCATCGGTAGCCGTACCCTTGGCAAAGCTTACACCGATGAAGTCGAGAAGACCTTGTGGACGCTGTGGCATACCTGGACGGCCACCCCAACGTGGACGCTCTGGCTCCTTGATCTCAGGACCCTCAACAACGAAATAAACAGCATGCTTGCCGCTGAGTCCCTCAACACCTGGGACACGGACAGTCTCTACGGTATAGTCACCTGGCTTTGAAGCCTTCACATCGATAGAAGCAATCTCCTTACCCTGCCAAGTATCATTAGCGTATGGGCCATCGAGCATGACGCGAATCTTGAACGCCTGATCAGAGCCATGACGGAAGAAGATATTGATAAACGCGTTGTCGCCAGCCTTGATACCCTCAAAGGCCTTACAACCCTTGGTGTCCTGTGCGAGGCCGCCGAAGCCGAAGTACTTGTAGCCGATGATGGCACCGTTCTTGAGGCCAGCAAGCTCCATGGAGTTGTTCCACACGTCACGCTGATCCTGCAGTGCGTTGTTGTCGTTGATATAGCAGGCGTAGCCAGCTGAGTAGAACTTATATGGGTCGAGGCCGAAGATCTGGAAGCCTTCTGAGGTGACCTCGGCGCCGGTGTAGTGATCGCCGTTGGCAGCCTTAGCGCTCCACTCATTATCTGCAGCGTATGGATCGTAGCCGGTGATGCGAACCTGGCCACCCTTGGCGACTGGCTTCTTGTCCCACTCGATCTTAACAGGAGCCACCATAGCCTGACGTGCATTGCCGAAGCCACGTGGTGGACGGTGATAGAAGACATACCACTGGCCGTTGATCTCCTGCAACGAGCCGTGGGTGTTATGGGCGAAGTTGGTAGTTTCCAACTTGCTGCCATCCTCATTGAGGACTACACCACGAGAATCTACGAGGACGCCACCCGAGCGCCAAGGACCGAGCGGAGTATCGCCGTAAGCATAACGAAGCGCCGAGTTAGTAGAACCGAGGCCGTAGTCAGGACCAGAATAGCCTGAGAATACCATCACGTACTTATTGCCGACCTGTCGGATGGATGATGCCTCGAAGAAGTTAAACTCTCCTGGGTTCTGACCCTTGTAAAGTGCTGGATACTCGATTCCCTCAGGGTCGCGAACCACTCCATAGCGGGCCGAAGCAGGGATGAAATAGTCGTGGATGTCGGTGCCAGGACGTACAGAATACATGGTCTCCTGGTCGAGTTCTGCTGCTGTCGAATGCTGGAAGCCGTAGAAGACATAGGCGCGGAATCCCTTCTGATAGTCAGGATCCTTCTTGTTGGTCACCGGCTCGATGAAGACCGATGGGTCGAAGTCGATCATCGAACCCTCAACACACTGACGCTGGTCTTCGGTGAGGTTGATTGGAGTGAATGGACCGTTGGGGCGATCACCCTTGGCTACCATAGGCACACGACGCCAGCCACGAGAGTGAGGGTAGAGGTAATAGACCTTCTTGCCGTTCTCCATCACCTCTACGAGGTCAGGAGCGAACATGGTGTCCCACTGTCCATCCACATAGTGAGTAAAGATAGGACCCTCATCGCGCCACTGGCTGAGATCCTCCACAGGAGCAGACCACATGCGGATATCAGGGCCGCAGTAGTCGGCGTTCTTCACGTCGTGCGAACCGATGATGTAGGCACGGAGCTTGCCCGGATTGTCAGGATCTTCAAATACGCGTGGTTCGCCATCGGGTACGTGTTCCCAAAGGGGAAGGTAAGGGTTCTGAGCCTGCATGCTGCCCACAAGGAGCAGCGATGAGGCGAGTGAGAGGAAAAGATGCTTCTTCATGATCTTTTTTATATTAGTAATGTGAGTTCTTGATAAGATTATTCGCTATAATCATCATTATTGGTCAAATAGATCTTGTCGATGTAGAGCGGCGTGCCACCCGGGCTCCAGAATCCAAGGATGTAGATGTGTGATGGATCGAGCAAAGTGCCATCGAGCGTGCCATTGTCATCAATTGAGCGCTCCATGTTGTTCAGGGGCACTACAATGGTCTCTTTCTTGCCGAAGTTGTTGCGATAGAGCTTGCCAACCCAGTAGTTGTTCTCGTCGAAGATGCGGAGTGACCAACTGTTGGATTCTGCAGGCTTCAGCAGCTTCACCACCAGATACTTGTAACCGCTCAGGTCGAGACCACCGGGGAACTGCCAGCCTCCGAAGCCATACTGACCAGTGATGAGACAACCGTTGACGAAGGTACCCGTCTCCCAGATGCTTGGGCTGAAGGGGACGTCGGTGCCAGGGAAGTACCAAAGCTTGGTAGCCAGGGTGTCCTGGAAGGTCCAGGCGGGATCGGCATACTCCTTGTACCAACGATAGATAGGACGAACGCAGGCCTCTGGGTCGGTGAGGAAGGTGCTGCCATCGGGTGTCTTGTCATTGTACTTGGCCAAATGCTCGGGACCGGTGAAAAGCATCCACGACACGTTGCCCGTCTTGTCCATGATGTACTTGAAGTTAGCACCAAAGCCGATGCCACCGGCCACACCTGTGGTAGCCTTGCCCCACGAACAGTCATACTTCTTGGGAGCCCAGTCCATTTCGGTGACAAGGATAGGGGCAATCTCGGCAGCTGGCATCACGTTAGCATTCCAACCTGCCTGAAACTCTGCATAGCCATTACCTTTGGTTACTACACCCTGCTCCACGCTACCACCCTCGGCCTCGCTGTCCGAACCGTACCAGCCTGGGTAGCAATGCACGGCATAACCGATATTGTTGCCTGTGATAGGATATTTGGCATAGCCTTGATAGTTCATCTGATAGCTCAAGCCGGGCACCCAAAGGATGTTGTTAGCTCCTTGAGCACGGATCTCATCGACAATCTCCTGAAAGAACTGGGTACAGTTCTGGAAGGCGCCATCAGTCCAGGAGTTGTAGTCGCCACCTGGGGTCTTGATATTGATGGGCTCATTGGCCAGCTCGAACATCACGCCTGGATTGTTCTTGAGCTTGCTGTGGCTAGTCACCACCTTCCAAACGGACTTGAGGTACTTGTGATAGTTATCGCCAATGGCAATCTTCTCAGGGCAGACTCCAGGAGGACGCATCACGACGTAGAGCTTGTGGTTGTTGGCATATTCGACCATTGGGACAAACACCTCATCGAGGTATTTCTTAAAGAGCGTCATGTCGAAGGCTGAGATGTCGTTCTCGCCTGTTGTCTGTACGCCCTCCTTATTACTCCAATAAGGATCCATGTGCAGACGCAGCCAGTTGACGTTCCACCCAGCATTGAGCATCTGGAAGATGAGGTTCTGATTGTATTTGAGGCAAGCGGCAGGATCCTTGCTCCAGCCCCAGCCATTGCCCTGTTCGTTGAACCATGGACTATAAGTCTGTCCGAAGCCGTGTAGGTTGATGTGCTTGCCACTCTCATCACAGAGCCAACGTCCCTCGACATGGAGTGGAGCCATGGACTGGGTGTCGGGAGTTGGATCGGGAGTTGGATCAGGATTAGGATTTACCGGGACAACAGGTGTGGGTTCTTCAACAGGTTGCCATTCGTCCTTCGAACATCCCGAGGTTAGGACAACCGAAAGGATCACCCCGAGGAGGATGAAGAAATGATGCTTAAGAGCCTTGTTCAATAAGCTGTTCATTTTGTGTTATTGTTATTAGGTATAGTAATTGATAAAATAGTTTTCGCCAATTGTGCCGGTGTTGTGCGGACAGGTTCAATGGTAAATTCGGGTATGTTGTATGAGTTGAGATGCAGCAGTTCATAGTCCGGGTCACGCTGAGGCAGCTCAAAAGCTTTGTGCGCATGCCCCTCGGCATCGAACCATGCAAAATACAGACGCGTGTAGTTGTTGTCACGTCTGCGGCTCTGGAACACGATCCACCGGCCATTGCTCGACCAGTTGTGATAGCTCTCTGCACGGTCGCTATTGGCTTGGGTCAGCGAAGTGGAGATGCCGACGACATCGCACTTGGAACTCAGGCTGTCAGTTTGTGCTTTTATACTGTCAGGAGCAGTTTGCAGGTCGGTGACATAGAGGTCGGCCTCAGGATGATAGACATGAAAACAGCCCTCGTTTCCGATGCTGGTGAGCAACCAGCGTCCGTCGGGACTGATGCGGGGCAGGGTGGCACTCATCGTGTTGGCCGAAGCAAGGAGCACAGGTTCGGGCTCACCGAACGAGAGCGTCGAGGCATCGAAGCTGCGACGATAGATGTCATAATGCACTTCGTGGTAGCGCTCGGTAATGTCATGCTGACGGAACAGGCGCACCTCCTTTGAGACATTGGAACTCTGATCGGTAGAAAAAGTGAACTCCGCTACCGAATAATAGAGCCACTTGCCATCGGGACTCCACGAGGGGAAGGTCTCCAAGCGGTCAGCCTCGTTGCAGATAGGAATGACTCGGCGATTGGCTACGTCGTAAAGGATGAGTCCGCTCTCGCTGTCCTGCACCTCCGACTTAGTGAGACCATCAGTATGCACTTCGAGGAAAGGCAGGTTGGTGGAGTAGGCTATCAAGTCAAGCGAGGGATGCCAGGCAGGATAGACACCGCCACTGATGGTTTCGGGCAACTTCATGTTGTATTTGCCTAACTGTCCGTGGTCATAGATGATGGTTCCGCCATGCTCCTCACGCACATGAAACTGCATGCGCTCGGTACGATAGTTCTGGAAGGCATGACAGTTGACGCAATGGCCTCGCTGTGGAGTGTCGAGCATCTGGTTGTTGTAGTACTCCACTTCCGTGAAATCCGATAAGCTGCGCTGACACAAACTGATGCGTTCGTAAGTATTATATGGAGGAATGAGACGATAAGAGACATAACCATCGATGCTGTCAGGAGCCACATGGATGTCGAAGGCAGGATGCTGGCGCCACTGGCCAGCGACTTCGGTATAGAGCTGCACCCGCAAAGACTGTCCAACGCTCAGGCTGAGCATCTGGCGCCATTCGTCAGCATCGATGATCACTTTTCGACCCTTTCCGTAGGTCATTGAACCACCAGGATAGACGATTTGAGCCACAGACTGTGTGATTGAGTCTCCCTGTACACTGAAATTAAGCGGCGCAATGTTGGGTGGGATAGTAACATCCTCATAGTCGGGCAGGATGTGGACAGGCTGTCCTGTAACCTCGCTTTGTGTTGGCAAAGCCGGATGACTATTGCATCCTGTAAGCAACACAAGGCATGACACCAAGGCGAGAATGCCCTTGGCATAGCGCAGGATGGACTGCTTATCAATAGCTCTTGTTGCCAGTCTTGCTTGCATAATACCAGTCGAATGTCTGTTGGTTGAAATACTTGGGGAGTGAAGCAGACTCGGCTGTCTGCTCATCAGTTGAAGCCTCGGGGTGAACGAGTTCCAGATAGCGAGCCATTGCCTTGTCAAACCGTTCCTGATTGCGTGCCAGAATACTCCAGTGCACAGCTATCTGTTGCGCCTCGGGAGTATCGTACTGCATCTGGCTGAGACGTTCAAGCAGATAGATTTCGCTGTAGCCACGATCGTTAGTCAACTCGTCTTGCCCAGTCATGAAGCGACGAACGTCAGCCAACTCCTTCGTGCTCACCTCGTAGTCGTGATGGAAGAGGGTAGTCTGTAGCAATGCCTTGTACTTAGCGGCCGCCTCGCACTCTCCATTAGCCATCATGCAGCGATACATCATTCGCAGATAGAAAGGCGAGAGACCATACTCAATGTTGTTCTCCATACACCACATGAACGCAAAGTTCGGAATGCCGAGCCAATAGTAGAACAACGGGGCTGCCGAGTGTGCCATGTGGATGGGCAGATCAGTGTTCATGGCTGGACGAATACCTGCAATAGGATAACTGAAGGCCTCATCTCCAAGCCGCACTTTTTGCGCCAAAGCCACGTCCTTCATGATGACCATCTGGCGTGTTGGGGTCTTTTGAGCACTCGATTCACGCATGTCACGGAGCATGTCGTCCCAACGTCCCTCATCCATGGCACGCAGCATTCGCAACTCGGCATGGAAGTTATGGCTGCGGTAGTTGAGCATGTTGCTACCAGCCAATGTGGCAGCCACCAGCACGAAGGGGAACCAAGCCAGGGTCTTTTTCCGTGCTTGCAGTTTTGATAACATTGGCGACAGTAGCACCACAGAGGCCATAATCCAAAAGGGAAGCTCAAGCACCCAACTGCTCGCCTCAGGGTTGATGAGGTGATGGAATCCATAAGTCAGGGCGTCTTCTTCCCAATGAATAGAGGAAGAATGATGGTAGAAGACCGTCACCGTAACAAGTGGTAGGACGATTGCTGCAAGACGTTTGAGCCACACCTGCCAACTCACTCTCCACTCAGACATAAGGACCATCGTCAGGACAGCCAATGTGGCATACCATCCCAAGGCCGGGTAACCCATCAGGATCATTCCAGCCAACCATGCTTGACGTCCTGTCTCCTTAAAATGAGAATATCCGAACAGCGAAAGGCTCACGGACAACCATCCCAATGTGGGTCCGAACCAATAGCTCGGAGCCTTGAGGCAGAACATCCAATAGCCCATCTCTGTGATAGCGGCCAACAGACAGAACATCGGAATGAATGCCAGCAGAACCCACCAGCCATACAGTCTGCATGCACGGATCAAGGCACAGGCACTAACTACCCAGCAGAGCACCATGAGCGTGCCACCCAGCCAAGGATAGTAGAAGAGCTGCGTCAGCCAGTCACCTATCCACTCGCGCAATCCGCCAGGATGACCAATATGCAATTGCCAATAGTCCGCAGTACCCATCCATGGCGAGAAGTCCTGAATGGCATAAAGCATGTCAGCCTGTTGCCATACGAGTACAAACCAGGCATAAAGCACCAGCAGCAGGCTGACGCATTTATTGTTTAAGAATCGCATGAGAAATGTCATTGCAGTTGTCACGTATAGGCTCAATAGAAAACTCCGGGCGGTTGAACGATTTGTAACAGCGGTCATAGAAGGCAGGTGACTGCTGTGGCACAACGAACGCCTTAGAACAACTGCCTGTCGTAGCATCGAAATGGGCAATGTATGGACGTGTGTAGTTGCCATCATCTCGACGCGAAGCGGTCATCACCCAGTGTCCGTTGCTCGAGAAAGTAGGATAGGACTCTGAACGCTCAGAGTTAAGAGCTTCCAGAGGTTTGGGCACCACTGACGACTTGCTGATGGTGCCTGACATTGCCGAAGCTTCCATAGGTTCTGAAACCTCCTGGACATCGGTTGCAGTTGTGATGCTATCAACATCGATCATGTAGATATCAGCATCTGCATGCCACACATGGAAACATCCCCAACTACCCAAAGCAAAGACGAGTCTGTGGCCATCGGGCGAGAGACGTGGCAGACTGACGCTCATCGAGTCGGCCGAAGCGGCATAAACCATCTCTGTCTCACCCCATTGGCGGGTTACAGGATCGAACGACTTGCGACAAAGGTCATAACGGATACTATCATACCGAACCATAGCTTCCTGAATGGGATCAGCGGCATGAATGTCGAAAGGGATAGTGGCCGAAGTGAAGTAAAGCCAACGTCCGTCGGGGCTCCACGTGGGGAAACACTCCAACTGGTCTTCGCGGTTGCTGATGGTCGTAACCTCGTCGGTCTCGGGGTCATAGAGAATCAGGTCACTGGCCGAGTCAAATACCTCAATCTTACCCAAGTCCTTGGTGTGGAACATCTGTGCTGTGTTGTTGGTCGAGAATGCAACCAGATTGAGTTCTGGATGCCAGGCAGGATAGACACCAGCCGAGATGGTCTCAGGGCGCTTCAGGTTGACCTTATGCAACCTGCCCTGATCGCTGATGATAGTGCCGCCCCAGTCCTTACGAGCATGGAAGAGCCAGCGGTCCGTACGATAGTTCTGGAACGAATGGCAGTTGATGCACTGTCCGTGCTGCTCATCGATAACCTTGCGCGTGTTATAGATCTCGCGAGTGTCAAACGATGTGAGGTCTCGCTGCTCAATGATCATCTCCTCATAGGACACGTACGAGGGTGCAATAAGACGGTAAGTCAGATAGGAATCGATCTCATCCGAAGAGACATGTATGGCAAATGGCTCATACTGCAGCCAGCTGCCGTCGTGCAACTTCGCCCAGACCTCTACCTTGATGTCATTGCCCTGAGCCGCTTGAGCCAGTTCATGCCACTCGTCGGCATTAATAGCCACAACCTTGCCTTTGCCATAGGTGTAGGAGATATGACCACCTGTGAGTCGCGCCACCACACGTTCACAATCCTCACGCACACCGAAATTGAGCGGACAGAGGTTCACGGGTATTGTGACATCCACGTAGTCTGGCTGCAACAACGGCAAGCGCCCTGCCGGCTTTGAGGCCGAAGGGACATCAGGATGGCTGCAGGCCGTGAGCAACAGCACAAACAGGACTAAGAGATATTTAATAGAAGCGCACATTGGTACAGTATTGGAAGAACCACCAGTAGGAATGATCGTCCTTGAGATTATTCTGACTGAAGAAGTATGGGAAACGCTGCGGGATGTCTGCGTCAAACCGGAATTCGTCGGCCGAATGCGGAGCACCCTTCATCTGCGTGCCCAGATAGATGGCCTCCTGATATTGTCGGGGCATCGTTTTCCTGTCTGCCAGACGGGCATATTGAGGGAAATGATACCAGATCAGTTCATAGTCCTTGAGCATGAGCGAATAGGCCATGGCAGCCTCCAAGCCTCGCTTCTTGTCGTGGTTGGCCTGATTGGCAAACGCCTCGTAGATCATCTTCTCGCAGTTGCCAGTATCGTTGTTGATGCGCTCGCCCAAGTCTTCGTGCAACTCCTTCATGATGGCCAGCTCTGGGTATTCGGTGATCCACTCAGGGTGCAAGGCAAGCGGGAGGTAACGTTGGGCGAACTTGCGTTGAAATGTCGTTGCCAGCAACATGTTCAGATATTTGGCTGCCACATCATACTCTTCGCCGACGAGCGAGGCCAAGGACAGGATGCGCAGGTCCGACACTGTCATGCCATATTCCACGCTATTTTCGATGCACCAGTGTATGGCATCGTTGGTCATGCCATGGTAGAGGTAGAACAGCGGGGCTGCCGTCTGCACCAGATGTACGGGAAGGGTGTCAGTGGGTGCAGGATCGGCTCCTGCACAAGGGTAAGCAAACAGGAGGTCGTGCAGGTGGTCGGTATGGAGCAAAGCGATACTCTTGCTCACGACCAACTGACGTGTGGGGCCATCGGGTGCCTCTTTCACCTCTCTCAGCACATCTGCCCATCGCTGCTCTTCGATGGCGCGATAGGCTCGCATCTCGGCATGATAGTTGTGGTCGTAGAAATTGGCACAGATGGCCCAACAAGCCATACTGAGGATTCCGATGACTGGTAATGCCCCGTTTTTTGACATACCAGACAATATTGTCTTAATATTATATATATAATGTGTGCTCTTGTCCACGGCATGAAGAGGGGCGTCTTTCCCCGAAGTGGACAGGCTTTCTTTTTTGTCGCAATAGTGAAGAATGATGGGAAATGCTGCCATCGCGCATGCCATGATGATGAAGGGCAACGTCCTAGTCCATGAGAAGACGAAATTGGACTCGATGACAGGAAAAGCGGCGATCCATGCCTCGCCGTCGGGCATCGTCGTGTAGTTGCGTGCAATGGCGGGTGGTCCGACAAGCAGCAGCAAGAGAGCAAATGAGAATTGTAGCCAGCGACGTTCCAACAGGTCATCGATGGCAATAATCAGGAAAGCAAGAAGGCTGTACCACCCGATGAGAGGATAGCACGCAAGGCAAACTGGATAAGTCACCCATTTCAGGATGTAATGTTGCGACCTGAGACTGATCAGTATCGCACAGAAAAGCAGTCCAACGCTCTCGCGGAACCAGTAGCCTGGCAGTTTGATGTAATAGATCCAGTAACCCAGATCGATGGTTGAGACCAACAGTGCCACGATGGGCGACAAAAGCAGCCAGCGCCATTGGAGCGGCAGCGGGAAAGAAAGTCGAAGCAGCAGATAGATAGCAATCCAAAGCAAGACCAAAACTGCCGAACCCAGCCAAGGATAATAGAACAGCTGCGTCAAAAAACGTCCTATCCACATCGTGCCACCACCCACATTGCGCAGACAGTCGTCCAGGAAGATCGATCCGCTCATGAAGAGATTATGCTCCTGTGCCATGTAGAGCATGTCGCTATTGCTGACAGGCAACAGCACCACGCTGCCAAGCACAAGCAGCAAAAGATTGAACAGATCAAAATATGTAGCGGGTCGGATAGACATAATAAGAGGGACGCCTAAATTTAGGACAATCTGTCATCCTGAGCCAGTCGACACAATAGGCTTCGACTATGCTCAGAATGACAGCAGATGAGTATTTTTTACTTCTGCGGATTGAACATCAGATGAACCTTGCCTGCAGGCATAGCGAAAGGCATGTTGACCTTGTTCTTGATGACAGCATAGGTGCGCAACACCTGGCCAGGCTCAGCTGAGACCTTGGCGGCCTCGGTGTCCGAAGCCTTGCGTTGCAAATCAAGTCCCTTGGGCAGGATGTCATGACCCTCAATCACGTAATGATTGCTCTGATAGCTTTTTGGAGCCTTCATGTCACCAGCACCCTGTTCGCCAAAGATGGTGCCTGCCTCAACCTTTGAGTCGATGAAAGGATGTACAGGCGTAGTCATATTGAACTGAATGAACGCAGGGATATCCATGTCCGACTTGGCATAGAGCACTGGGATGTCCTCCTGGAACGACCAGTCGTAAAGGAAGTTGACACGACGGCTCGAGATTTCGTACTGATACTCGATGATATCACCCTTCTTTGCGTCGGGCACGAGGATGTGACGCACTACGTAATGAGCATCCAGACGCTCCTCCTTGAACGTAGTGTTCTTCACCACATGACGCTGCGACTTACCTTTCTCGTTCAAGTCATAACGAATCACGCTGAGGCGACCCAATTCGTCATACTGCTCTGGATCAGACTCCTCGTTGAAGTAGATGATATCGATGTTGGCATACTTAGCGCCCTCGTCCTTCAGGATCTTGGTGCGAACCTTCATCACATAGTTAGCCAGGACAAACTGACTGCCGCCATTGATGCCCAACTGATCGACATTGCTCATGTCAATCTCCTGTGTGGTGTTGCCATAGCTCTCGAACTGACGAGTGATCTTATAGGTCAAGGTCATGGTCTTATTCAAGATGACAGCCTCAGCATCGGGAGCCTCGCCCCAAGCTTGGAGCGACCACTCAATCTGCGAAGGCTTGCCCCATTTGGTATTGGGCTGCTGAGCAAAGAGGCTGTTGCCAATGGTTAAAGCAAGACAAGCAAAGAGGATAAGCAATTGTTTCATACTCTCAATGATTTAAGTTAATATCCACACAGTGGGTAACTGTGTGGATATTTGTTATAAAAGGATCTTGTGATTACTTGGCAAGAGCCTCAGTCCAACCGCGGTAGATGTACTTGCGGTTCCAGTTGGTATCCCAGATACCGACTGGAGTGTCAGGACGCCAGCCTGCACCACTAGGAGCATCGGTCAAGCACCACTGGGTGATGCCGTATTGCTGTGCCTCAGGGATGATGGTGAAGTACTGCTCGATGATCCACTTGTAGTACTCTTCCATAGCCTTCTCACGTGGATAGCCAGCAGCAACCTGCTCAGCATTGTCCATGTCGTCGAGGGTAGCATCGGTGCCATCAGCCTTCACGTAGCCCATATCGAGCTCAGAGATGCGGACGAGCTTCTTTGTTGCTGCCATCAGCTTGAATGACTCCTGGATAGCCTTCTTCTTGCTATCAAGGATATTCTGGTCCTCGTAGTAAGAGATGTGCATCTGGGTGCCGATACCATCAATCTTGGTGACGCCATCCTCCTCCCACTTCTTGATCCAGTTGATGAGAGACTTCACTTTCTTGTTCTGATCCCAGTCTGACTCGAGGTTGTAGTCGTTGATGAAGAGCTTGAGCTGGCCATCATCGCCACCTGCCTCTTCGAGAGACTGTGCGTAGTACTTACGAGCAAGGCGTACTGCCTGACGTACATACTCGAGGTCACCCATGTGATCCTGCCAGTAGAAGTTCTTCTCATCCCCTTCAGTACCGTGCTGGAGTGGGTAGTTGCCCTCACCGTCATCACCGCCACCTGAGATAGCCTCGTTGACTACATCCCAAGCCTTAACCTTGCCTTCGCAAGCCTCCATCATACCGGCAATCCACTTGTCCATTGCCCATACGAGGGTGTCATGCTTCTCTTCTGGAGTCAAAGGAATGGTGCTCTTGATTTCTGTAGTGATGGTGTAGCCGTCAGAGATAGGAGCATTGATGGTAGCACCGCGCTTTTCCTTCTTCCAGAATGAAGAGATGTCGTCACTCTGGAGGTCGGTGTTGTTGAGCATCTCGACGCCATTGATCTTAAAGCTGATGCTGCCGAACATATAAGTGTTAGCGTCAGCGAAGTCGTTCAAGTTCCAGGCGATGAAGTCGCCACCGTCGCCCTCTGATGGAATGGTACCAGTAGCAGTTACTGTCTCCCACTCCTCTGTGAAGCTGGTGTTGCCGATAGCAGCCCAGTGGATGTAACCACCTGCACTGCCCTTGTGAATCTGAGTGCCAGGAGCTGCAGCCTTTGTCGCACGAACCTCAGCCTTGAACTCGAAGGAGTCGCCAGCATGGAATGGCTCATTGGTCTGAATCCAGAACTGTGAGTCCCAGGCATATTCTACCAAGTCGTCGGTCTCTACAATGAGAACACGCTTCTTGATGAACTGCTCCTCAGTCTTTGGAACCTCATCCTGTGAGTATGACTGCCACTGGATGTCTGAGAAGTAGTAGTCAATCTGTGTGCCAGGATCGTCGCTCTTGTTCTTATTCAAGTTGAAAGCGATGGTTTGCTGGTTGCCACCGCCATCTGCTGGAATAGAGCCTTCCCACTCCTTATACTGCCATTCGGTAGTAAAGCTTGGGTTTGGTGAGAGCATCTGCCAGTAGATATAACCGCCAGGAGTACCATGAACCTGAGTGTCAGTACCAATAGCCTTGGTAGCCTTATACCACATGCTGAAGCGATACTTCTCGCCAGCCTCCCACTGCTTGTTTGGAGTATAAACGAAGAACTGGGTATCCCATTCCTCTGCTGGATTGGTCTTACCCTTGACGATGATAGCATTCTTGCCGTCAGGGCCAGCGCCAACTTGAACAACAGCAGGATCATCGTTGCTGACTGCGTCACGAACAATAAAGCTCTCGGTCGAAGCATTAGGATCAAGCTCGGAGTTAGTGAGCTGATTGGTCCATACGTCAACGTACTGAGGTCCATCGCCACCAACGGTCTTGGTGATGTGCTGTACAATCCTCAGCTTCTTGAGGTCGATAACGCCCATGAAGGTCTCTGGCTTGAGGATGAAGTCGTAGTTGCTGCTTGGTTCGCAGGTGATGCCATTGAACTTAACCTCTACGTCGGTCCAATCGGTGCTGAGCTTCACATTGCCATCAAGCATCTGCTGTTCACTCCAGCCATTCTGAGTGGTGAGCTTGATGGTGCCCTCCTCGCTTGACTTAATTGTAAGGATAGCAGAGAAGTCACCTGGCTCGCCAAGGTTGATGGCGTTGGTGATGAAGAACTGTGACCAATCACCTGTTGGTTCGAAGTGAATGGCTCCGTCAATCACTGGTGGCTCGCTACCCATTGGATAGAATGGGAATGGACCATCATTATAGGTAATCTCTGCGATTTCCTTATCTTCGGTAACAGTTGTAGGACCTGCAACCTCCTTATAACGCACAATAGTCAAAGACTCGAGGTCGATAACGCCCATGAAGGTCTCAGGCTTGAGGATGAAGTCGTAATTGGTGCTTGGTTCGCAGGTAATGCCATCGAACTTAACCTCTACGTCAGTCCAGTCGGTGCTGAGCTTCACATTGCCATCAAGCATCTGCTGGTTGTTCCAGCCATTCTGAGCAGTGAGCTTAATGGTTCCCTCCTCACTTGACTTGATATGGAGGATGGCACCATAGTTGCCTGGCTCCTTGAGGTCAATGGCATTGGTGATAAAGAACTGTGACCATTCGCCAGTTGGCTCAAAGTGGATAGCACCATTAATTACCGGTGGCTCACTACCCATTGGATAGAATGGGAATGGACCATCATTATAAGTAACAGTGGCCACTGCCTCTGGAACGATGGTAGTGCTGCCTCCTCCTGCATTAGGATCAACAGGCTTTGGTTTGTCAGCAATCAGTGAGTTGAGGTACTTAGGCTGCTGCTGTGAATGCCATGCCAAAGTATGACCATACACGCTGATGCCTGCCTGGTCAGCTGCGGTAACAAAACTGTTAACTGTTGAAAAGTCCATGTTACCCTTTGGATCGACACATGAGGCATACTTCATAGCATTGCCGGCAACGACCTCATCGAAGTTGTTAACGCCCACATTATATACAACGCCCTTCTTGGTAAATTCAGAAGCATCGAGTGCTGCACCCAACTTGAAGGTTGGGTGAGCGCTACGATTGATGTATTCCTTGAGTGGCTGATAATCCTCGAGTTCAGCAAGCTTGGCGAGATCGACAGGCCTCTGAACTGGGAATTCAGGATTGAACTCATCGGCGCACGATGCCATCATCAAGGCAGCAAAGAGGCCGGGAAGAATATATTTCTTGTTCATATCTTCTACTTGTTAATTACTTCTTAAGTGTAACAGAGAAAGTCTCGACAGTGTTGCCTGAACCACGACGCTGGAGGGCCATGTCGTAGTCAGCCTTCAGCTGTGCGCTCTCGGCGCAATCCCAAGAAGCGGTGAAATTCAGCTTCAAACCGTCGCGAAGCTTTGGCTGCTTGGTGCTCGCATCGGTACCCCATGCATACTTGTCTGACTTCTCAGTGAAGGTGCCTGTACCTGATACTGATACATTAACCTCTTCGGTAATGGTAACCTTATCGTCGCCCTGCATCTCCTCATGAGACCAGACGCCCTTGCCTGAGCAAGACACGGTGCAGTTATCACCGCTGAAGGTAAGAACTGCCTCGGTAGTGTAGGTGCTGTTCAGCGCAGTGCCATCAGCGGCAGTCTTGGTGCCAAGTGCCTGGATTGGCAGAGTCACGGTGTTCAGACCCTTGGTGTCGAAGAAGAGGACGTCATCATTTGAGATGTACTCCCAAGCCTTATCCTCGAAGGTGCGGGTCGAGCTGCTACCGTAAGCAGTAGTGGTGACCGTTCCCTTTGGCAGATAGTAGCCCTCATACTTCGAGATGTAGCGTACGCAGTAGAGCACGTAGTCCTTAGGAGCCACGAACCATGCATCGCCATCGAAGCGGCTGCCCGAAGTAATGCCAGGGTTGTACTCACCACTGAGGATACGGTTCACACCGGTCTGGCTCTTCATCACGACAGGAATCACATACTTGCCCTCGTATGACTTGGGATCATTGAAGAATGCCTCAGTCAGCTGTACGTCCACAGCTCCGGTCAAACCGCCCTTGTAGTCGATAGTGGTGCCACTCATCTGGTAGTGTGATGTTGGCATAGCCAGAATAGGATCAGTGCAGTTGTCATCGAAGAAGATGTTGTCGCAAAGCGAGTTGTCAACAGCCACCTCCACCTTGGCATTGCGGCCATTGTAAGTGCCGCCCATGGTGGCGTAGATCTTGCAGGCCTTAGTATCGTTGTCTGCAGTCGAACCCAGATCGTCCATACCCATCACCATGGTGCGGATAGGAGTCTGGTAGGCGAAATAGACAGTCTGCTCGTCGTAGTCAGGATAATCGATATCCTGACTCTCGCACGAAGCCATGCCTGCAACGAGTGCGCCTGCAGCAAAAACCTTGAAAATATTCTTAGTTCTCATATTATAATTACTATTTAAGATGATGAATTATCTCCAACCCTGATTCTGCTCGAGATTGCTGAACTTCAGAATCTCGGTGTAAGGGATAGGGCCATAGTTCATGTAGCTCTCGTAGGTGCGGCTCTCAACGTCAATGACGCTGTACTCGATCGAACCGTCGGCATTGGCCTGAGTGATCTTGATGCCCTTGACACCCTCGTTGAGAGGTGCATTCCAACGACGGAGGTCGTAGAAGCGCTGGTTCTCGAAGCAGAGCTCCAGACGACGCTCGTTGCGGATCAGCTCACGCATCTGCTCTGTGGTCGAGCACTCGTCAACGTAGGCAGTACCCACACCAGCGCGATCGCGCAGAGCCTTGATCACATCCTTGGCAGAGTATTTGCAATCATATTTAGCATCAGGACCGCCAGCCTCGTTGGCTGCCTCAGCGTATGCGAGGTAGATCTCTGTGGCACGGATACGAGTGGTGTAGTGGAATACATCAGTCTCCTTACCAGAAGTGAGGCTCACGTCATCGCGAAGAGTCTTGCGCAGGTAGTAGCCTGTACGAGTTGAACGACCCTGCTCGAAGTCGATACCATTGGAATTGTTCTCTGCATAGGTTCCAGTGATGATTTCGTCGTCACCAGCACTGATCTTAGAACCGTTGTAAACTACGTAAGCCGACAAACGTGGGTCACGACCCTCGTATGGACGCTTAGGATCATAGCCTGACTTGGCATGGTTGATAGGATAACCATTGGCCATTGGGAAGGCATCGACGAGGTTCTGCGATGGGTTGATACGACCATTGCCCTGAATGGCAGGTGGGTAGTTGTCGCTCTCACGATTGTGGTCCTCACCGAGGTTGTCACGCCAGATGATCTCCTTTGGATTCTCACCGGTACTGAGGGTCTTCATCTCCTCTGCATTGTTGAACCAGTACCAACCCTCAGGCTGGATGCCATCCAGACCGCCCTTGTCGTTGATGACGGCAGCAGCATACTTTGCAGCCTGCTCCCAACTCATGGCATTGGCACTCTGATAGGCTGGCGAAGCAGCAAACAAAGCAACCTGTGCACGGATGGCAGCTACGATCTTACGGTCAATCTTACCCTTCTGGTGGTCACCGAAGGCCTTGTTCCAGTGTTCGTTGGTAGCGCCTTGGTACTTGCTGAGTACCGAAGAACTCTGACCCACGTTGCCGTACTCCTCAGGCAGATACTTGTCGGCCTCAGCGAGGTCTGACATAATCTGATCGATGCAGTCCTTGAATGGATCACGAGGCTGGTTGAAGTCCGAACCACCATCCTCAGAATGGGTGTGGATAGGAGCGCCGAGCAGCTGACCGCTGGTGCCTACACCAGCATGTGCACGGAGCAGGTAGAAGAACTGCAGACCACGCATGGCGAAAGCCTGGCCCTTATACTGGTCAATGTACATCTGGTTGAGGGCCTTGCTTGAGTATGCCCACTCTACATTATCTACATTCTCGAGCAGCAGGTTGCAGAACTGGATAGCACCATAGCGGTCGCGCCACTGGCTCAATGGGTCGTTCTGTGAAGACCATGCGTTCTGCGAAGCAATCTTCAGATAGTTGCTGCTGTTGTCGTTGGTGACAGCATCATCAGTGGCAACATCTGTATTCGAAGTGCTAGGATAAGGCAGCAACAGATAGGCTGCAGCCATCAGTCCACGAGCACCCTTGGCATCATTGTTGATGTTTGCGATGTCCTTGTGGTTCTCAACAGCTGGCTCGAACAGGTCGTCGCACGATGAGAAGGCAAGGAGTGCAGATGACAATATAATTATATTTTGGAGTTTCATAATACTAATGCTTTCTATTAGAACTGAACCTTAACACCGATGTTATAGAAACGTGACTGTGGTGCAGAACCTACGTTCATCTCAAGGATCTCCTTCTCAGGAGCGATGGTGAGGAGGTTTGAACCAGCTACGAACAGTGACAGACCCTTCATGTACTTGTTGTCAGCGAAGAGATCGTCGTTGAAGTCATAGCTCAGCTGTACCTTGGCCAGGTCGAAGCGATCGGTCTTGTAAATCCAGAAGTCAGAGGTCTGGAAGTTGTTCGAACCAGAGTTGGTGGTCAGGGCTGGGTACTTGGCAGAGCTGTAATTGGTGATGGCGCCATCCTTGATGATTACGCGGTCACGCACAGCAGCCGAATACTTGTTCTCGCCTGCACCGCTCCACCAGTAGCTGTTGCTCTTGGTGCCATGACCGCCGAAGCCGCCAGTAGCGAGCACATAGAGGCTGAAGCCCTTATACTTGGCAGTGAGGTTCAAGCCGAGGGTGAGAGGAGCGCCATACCAGCCACCACGAGCCAGTTCTACCTGGTCCTTGGTGTCGATCACGCCGTCACCGTTCTGATCCTTATACTTCAGGTCACCCACACGTGGGCTGTCACCCAACGACTGTGTTGGAGAGTTGGCAATATCGGCCTCGTCCTTGAAGAAGCCAAGGCACTCATATCCCCAGATGCCGTCGAGCATCTTGCCCTCACGATGCTGATACTCATCAGCGATGAGCGAGTCATCACGACGGGTAGCCTCGGTGGTATAATAGGTAGCATTCACGCCTGCCTGGAAGCCCCAGTCGCCGAACTCCTTCTTGTAGTTAACCGAAACGTCGAAGCCCGTGCGCTTGTCGTTGTTGTAGTTGATACGTGAAGCGAAGTTTGCATCAGGATAATAGGTCTTGAAGTAAACTGGCACCGAGCTGTTGGCATCGATGAGCTGGCCTTCAAGCGCGGTGGTGAACCAAGAAGCGTCGAACCAGAGGCTCTTGTTGAGGAACGAACCCTGGAGGTTGACAGACATCTCCTTGCGGTCGATGAAGGTGAGTGACTCATTGCCACCATGCTCTGGATAGAATGCGTCAACGCCGCCATGACCCCAGTCCCACCAGCCACCGGTGGTGTAGTAAGCCTTGTACTCATAGTAGTCGATACCGAGGTCGGTCTTGACATCGCTGTAGCTGGCTGAGAGCTTCAGGTAGTCGATGCCCTTGTCCTGCAGGAAGTTCTCCTTGGCAAGGTTCCAACCGATGGTATAAGACTGTGAAAGACCCTGACGGCCATCCTCTGGCAGACGTGAAGAGTGCACGAGAGCGAGGGCTGCCTCAGCGTAGTACTTGTGCTGGAAGTTGTAAGCAAGATCCAGACCCATGTTGGCATTAGCTGTGCGGTGATACTGACCTGAGTAGGTCTGAGTATAACCATTGGCAAGCAACAGGGCATTTACGTTGTGATCCTCATTGAATGTACGCTTGTAGTCGAAGTGTGCATTGAAGGCGATGGTCTGGTTGCTGGTCGAACCACCAATGTTCTGCGTACCGCTCTTCTTGTCCTCATTGTACTGGGTGATGCCGATGATGGCACCCTTACCATTAGCGTTGCTCCAAGCTGGGTTGAAGGTAGCGTAGTCGTTGTTGTACGAGGTTGAGTAAGAGGTAGCGTAGTCAATCGAAATCTGAGTGTGGAAAGAGAGACCCTTCAATACCTTCTGAAGATCGAGGTTCACACCTGCATCGAACTGGAACTGACGTGAAGTCCAAGTGCTCTTGCCAGCAGCATAGTAGTCGGCGAAGATGTTGGTCTTGTTCGACTCGTCAGCACCGAGGAACATGCCATTGATGATGTTGCTCGAACCGTTGACTGCTGCAAATGCCTCCTTGGCGTTTGGATCGACAGCCGAAACTGGAACAAATGGACTCAGACGGTTAGGACGGAAGCTTGTGGCCTGATCCCAATAATCACCATAGTCGCTATTATGGACTGCCGAGTTGGCATTGTAGTAAGTAGCTGTAGCATTTACGAAGCCCGTTACATAATCGCTCAGACGGAGGTCAACGTTACCACGCACGTCGAAACGATCGGTGTAGTCGTTGGCAGCCTCGCCAAAATCCATGAAGTCACCAAAGCGATAGTAGCTCACATTGCTGTAGAACTTAGCCACACGGTTACCGCCCGAAATCTCAGCCACAACATCGGTGTGGTTGTAGGCCTTCTTGAGGTAGTCCGAAGAGTAGAAGTTCACATCTGGGTAGCGATAAGGATTCTCACCCGAAGCATGGTTGTAGATATCTACAGCAGAATACTTGGCATCCTTGCCGTCGTTGGCCAAAGCCTCATTGTAGAGGGTCATATATTCAGCCGAATGCAGGTACTCAGGATAAACCTTGGCTACGTTCCAGCCAGTATTGGCCTTGACGTTGATGCGCAGATCCTCCTCCTTGCCACGCTTGGTGGTGATGAGCACAGCACCCTTGGCTGCGCGGCTACCATAGAGGATGACAGCCTGGGCACCCTTCATGAAGGTGATTTCCTGGATTTCCTCTGGCTTGATGTTGTTACGATCACGAGGCACACCGTCGATGAGGTAAAGGATGTCGGCCGTATTACCCCACATACCTGCGCCATTCCAGCCGCTTACCTCACCCTGCAGGTTCTCCAGGGCATTGGTGATGCTGATGTTGTTCTTCTTCATGAGCTGCTCAACATTGACGGTCGAGTAACCACCCATGAGATCCTCGGTTGCAATCTGGTGGAAAGCAGCATTGATCTGCTCACCAGCCTCCTCGCCCTCGGCCTGTGCCAGCACAGGGAGTGCAGAAGCAGATGCCAGCGCAACTGTCAGAAATGGTTTATATGTTGATTTCATATTTTTCATTGAAAAAAGTTATTAGATTACCATCCTGGGTTCTGCTCAAACTCCTGATAGAGAGTTACGTCAGACTGCTTGAAAGGAAGCAGATAGTGCTTAACCTGATAGCTACGCTCCAGAATTACCTTCTCGCTCCAACCTGCAACAGCAGCATTGGCAGGATCGTTCTTCACGAAGTCATAGTCCTCGGCACGAACAAACTCCTGAGAGGTCTTGGTGGTGTAAGGCTTCTCGGTGAGGAGCAGCCAGCGCTGCAGGTCGTTCCAGCGGAAGCCCTCGTAGGCCAACTCGCAGGCACGCTCACGACGAACCTCGTCCATCAGGGCATTACCACTCTGGTATGCAGCACCTACATGGCCTGCACCTACACGGTCGCGAAGCACGTTGATGGCAGCGACAGCCTCATCGTTCATGCCACAGGCAGCACATGCCTCAGCATACATCAAGTAAACATCGGCTACACGCATGTATGGCAGATAGGTCTGCTCAGCGCCACCCCAGTTATACATACCATCGTACTTGTTGTTCTGGTGAGGAACGAGCTTCTGGCAGTAGTAACCGGTGCGTGAGGCATCCTTCTCGTCGCGGCATGAACCGCCGGTGTACATCTGTACGTACTGGAATGGCTTATCAACGTCATCAACCGAAGCATTGATGTAGCGGAAGCCGTCGAATACGATGTCATGATAGAAGCGTGGGTCACGATCCTTGAAAGGATGTGATGGGTCGAAGCCTGAGTTTGGATTCATCACATACTCGCCATTCTGCACGAAAACGATAGGCTCGCCATTGGCCATGCCGTATGCGTAGTTGATGTAGTTGGCAGTTGGGTTGTGAATCACAGCATCGTGCTCTACGATTGAGTTCTTCTTGGTGCCCCACAGCTTACAGAAGTTCCAGGTCGAACCATTGATGTCTGGCATAGGGCCGCGCATCATAGCCTCCACGGTGCCTGGCATCTTCCAGTTCTGACCAGTGGTGCGGAAGATGTCGGAGTAGTTGTTGCTACCCTTGGTCTTGTCGTGGGTGTGGTCGTAGATACCGCGGTCACCCTCCCAGCCTTCTGACTGTGCAGCTACCTCGTCGGTAGTGGCGTATGACCAGTCGGCCAGAGCGTATGGAGTCTCACCGCCTTCGATCTGGTCGATGGCCTTCTTGAGAGCTTGGGCAGCCTTAGCAGCACGATCGGTGTCGTAGTTGTAGGTGTTCTTGCCACCCAGCTCGCCATGGCCCAGCTTATTGAGAGGACTGGCAGCCCAGAGCATCACCTTGCCTGCGTAGGCATAGGCAACAGCACTAGTCACACGCAGGTCATTGTGGCCCTTGGTGTCTTTGAAGTCTGCGCCATTGTCCCAGTTTTTGGGGAGCAGACCAGCTGCATCCATGAAGTCCTGATAAGCGAGGTCAGCATCCTCAACGAAGGTGAGACGTGGCAGGGTGTAGTCCTGGTTGACGTCGAGCAGTTCGTTGATGTAAGGGATGCCACCATACCATACCATCAGCTCATTGTGCCACCAGGCACGGAAGAACTTGAGCTGGCCCTCGATGGCCTGAGACTGACGCTTGGTAGCGCTCAGCTGGCCGAGGTTGGCAAGACCCATGTTGGCATTACGGATGCACTCCCATGCACTCTCGATAGAGTGTTCATACTTGTTGGTGCTGGTGAGCGAAGGATTGTCAGCATGCAGGAAGCTCTGGTTGTTCTGGTACCAGTTGCGGTAGTTGCCGAGGTCGAACTGGGCAGTTACGTGCGAGTCACCGAGACCAACGTTCATGATCTCATCCTCACCCCAGTTGAAGGTACAGCACCACATGTTCGACTCCTTGTTAGGAATGGCGTTGTACAGAATCTCCGCAAAGCCCTGGAAGTTGGAGTAGTTCTTGAAGGCCTCAGATGAATCTACGATAGAATCATCCTCCTTCTCGAGCCAGTCGGAGCATGAAGTAGTTCCGATAGCAAAGACTGCTCCTAAAGTGAGATATCTTAAGATTGACTTTTTCATACTAATATATATATAATGTATTAGAGACTGAACTTAAGACCAAAGTTGATACGACGCATGGTTGGGTAAGCACCGGTAGCACCACCCTGTGATGAGAAGTTCGACTCACGGTCGTCTGGCATACGGCTCCATACCCAAAGGTTGCTACCGCTGACAAAGAGTCTCAGGTTCGAAACACCAAACTTCTTGGTAAGGTTGTTGTTGAAGTTGTAGGCGATCTCAGCATTCTTCAGACGGATGAAGCTACCATCGCAGAGGAACTGTGTACCGTTGAAGTATGAAGGAGTAGAAGTAAGACGTGGGGTCACGATGTCATAGCCATTGTGGCTCTCAGCCCACCATGAGCCCTGGTCATAGACGTTGGCCTGGTTAGGATCAGACAGCGAAGTCATGGTCACGTTACGGGTCACGTTGTTTACACCATAGAACTGCATGTTCAGAGACCAGCCCTTCCAGTCCCAACCGATGGTGGCACTGTAGGTGTTCTGTGGGATACCGTCCTGATAGCCGTAAGGTGCAGAGTCGTCAACGTCAACTACACCATCGCCATTGAAGTCCACGATGTAGTAGTCGCCCACGAGCTTCTGGTTGTCGTTGGCATCATGCTGTGGCGAAGCATAGAGCTGATCCTGGTTCTGGATAACGCCCTTGTCGATGTGCGAGTGGGTCTGACCGATGGCATAACCAGCCTCCTTGCGGTAGTCTGGCAGCAATGGAGCATCATCCTTCACGATGATCTTGCTCTCAGCATGGGTCATATTGAAGTTAGCCCAGAGGTGCATTCTGTTCTCAAGGGTCTTGTTCACACGAAGCTCAAGCTCGTAACCCTTGGTGGTCACCTTACCCTTATTGACAGTAGAAGGAGTAATACCGAGGTAGTTAGGTACGGCACGGCTGTTGCCATTCACGAGGATGTCCGAACGCTTATCCTGGAAGATATCAACCGAACCAGCCAGCAGACCATTGAGGAATGAGTAGTCAACACCGAAATTGGTCTTGCGCACAACCTCCCAGTGTACGTTAGGGTTACCTACCGATGACTGGAGGTAAGCAACGTAAGGGCTGGCGTTCTGGCTGACGTCGAGGGTAACCTTGTTAGGAGCCACATTCCACTGATCCATGTAGAGGTAGCTGCCTGCACCATTGTCGTCACCGATCTCACCATAAGAGAGACGGAACTTCATCATGTCGAGGATCTTCTTCTCCTTGAGCACCTTCATGAATGGCTCCTCAGAGATCATCCAACCGATAGAACCTGACTGGAAGAAGGCGAAGCGGTTGTCGTCAGAGAACTTCTGCGAACCGTTGTAAGCGCCAGAGTACTCTGCGAAGTAGCGGGTAGCCCAGTCGTAGGTGGCACGGAATGCCCAGTTCTCAGTACGGTTAGGCAGTGAAGAACCGGTAGCCCACTCGTTGCGAGCAAAGAGAGCCATGGCAGTAATGTTGTGCTTCTGGAACGAGCGAACCCAGTTCAGACGGGTCTCGTAGTAGAGGCGGGGGGAGGTTGACCAGTTGTTAACTGAACCCGACTGGGTTGACCATTCGTTACGAACTACATAGTCGAACTGGTCCTGGTTGTCGTAGGTCTCCTTATATACTACAGCACCGGTCTCAGGGTTGATCCACTTGTGCTGGAGTGAGGTGTAAAGGTCGTTGATACCACGGCTGCCCTCCTGGAACTGGTTATCCCAAGAGATAGAACCACGGAATGAGAGGCCCTTGGTGATGAACGAGAGGTCCTGCTCAAGGGCGAAGTCGGTATTAAGGGTGGTTGAGGTCTGATAGAGAGTACCACCAGTAGCAACACCCTCGGCAGAGTTGGTCACGTTGGTACCGTGAGGCAGGAAGCCGAAAGTACCGTCAGCATACTGTGGCATGAAGACGTCAGGACCGATGTTGTAGATACCTGACCACTTCTGTGACTGCTGCCAATCGTTCTCTACTGAGTTACTCCAAGGAGTCTGACGCACGGCATTCGAACCTGCGATGCTCACACGGAAGGTAGTAGTCTTGGTCAGCGAGAAGTCGAGGTTAGATCGAACGTTGAAACGGTTGTAGTCATAACCGGTCTCGTAACCACGGAAAGCACCGAAGTCCTTATAGATATCACCCTCGCTCACATAATCGACTGATGCGAAGTACTTGACGAACTTGTTACCACCCGAAACGTTGAGGTTAGCGTTGTAGGCCATGCAGTACTTCTCGAACAGAGCGTCCTGCCAGTCAACGTTAGGATAACGCTCCGACATCAGGTTGCCGAACTCGTCGTAGCCCGACTGGTTGCGGTAGTTGTTGATGTAAGCCTGTGGCTTCATGTAAGCCCATGAACCAGAGGCAATGTTCATTTCGTTCTCGATAGCGATGTTACGCATCTGCATAGCATCATACGAATCGAGCTTGCCAGGCAGCTTTGAAGGGATCTTCATGATAGCATTGGCGCTGACGTTGATCTGTGCGCGACCCTCCTGACCACGCTTGGTGGTGATGAGGATTACACCGTTTGCACCACGAACACCATAGACGGCGGTGGCCGATGCATCCTTCAGTACGGAGATGTTGGCCACTGATGACATGTCGACAGTGCTCATCTTACGCTCAACACCATCGACGAGCACGAGAGGCTCAGAGCCGTTCCATGATGAAGAACCACGGATGATGATCTGTGGATCCTCCTCACCTGGCATACCTGATGATGACATGGTGATAACACCAGGCAGGTTACCGGTCAGGGCCTGACCTACGTTGTTGATACCTGCAGCGCGCTGCAAGGTCTCACCCGTAGCCTGGGTAATAGCACCTACGACCGAAGCCTTCTTCTGCTGGCCGTAACCTACTACCACTACGTCGTCGAGCACCTGATTGTCCTCCTCAAGAACAACCTTGAGAGGCTTGCCCGAAGCCTGAACTTCGACACTCTTCATACCCACGAACGAGACGACGAGCGTTGATTTAGCACTTGGCACCTTCAGCGAGAAGTTGCCATCCAGATCGGTAGTCGTACCCACTGTCTTGTCAGACTTGAGCACAACGGTCGCTCCAATGACACTCTCACCAAAAGAGTCCACTACAACACCTTTGACGATGTTCTGGGCAACTGCGGTGGCGCAGAAGCACCAGACAACAATCAACAAAGCGAGGAGCCTTTGTCCTTTCTGCATTGTTTTTTTCATTGTGTGATTAGTTAAAAATTATTAGTTGATTTGTTTGTTTTTTCATCAGCCTGCCACCCGTTCTACCAAGGCAGTTTGTGCGCTATAAATTTCGGGTGCAAAGTTACTGCTTTTTTATTATATTACAAAAAATAAATGCAACATGAGGATTTGATTACGAAACATGCCCCATAAACGATGTAACAATATTATCTAATTTTGTAACATATCGACGTTCTACGGCATTATAGGCCATATTTCGGTGTCTGATGAACCATCTTTTCGAGTTGCGATTGTATTATCTTTAGGTAAACGGTGCAAAGTTAACATTTATTCCCGACAATTCCAAATTTTTATTAAAAAATCTTATTCCTACTTGCCTATTTGTGCAAAAAAATGCGAAAATGTCCCAATAATGCACTATTTTCGCGCGTCGGAAAGTGTTGATAACTCACCTTCGTCAAGCATCTGGCCACCCTGGGAAACGAGAAAGCCGAAGTGCGCATTCCATGGTCCGAATTGACATCATGTCGGACTGTCCCGCTCACGTGGGACCAACACTTCGTACGTTGTGTTGATTCCGCGTGTCCGCAGAGGGGCAAAAGCTGCATATTTCGCCCCCCTGCGGATGCCTGATGGTGACACATGCCAGCAGACGTCAACGGCAGGACAGCCACGGCGGTGACACATGCCAGCAAACGTCAACGGCAAGCGCCCTTGGCGGTGACACCTACCGGCAAACGTCAACGGCAAGCGTCCTTGGCGGTGACACTTGCCAGCAAACGTCAACACCGCGTAAAAAAAACACCCGAATGACGAACCATCGGGTGTTATTGTGTAAAAAGGCTGATCGATTATCGACGGAGGCCAAGCTCCTTGATGATTGCACGATAACGATTGATGTCCTTCTTAGCAAGGTAGTCGAGCATACGACGACGCTTACCAACGAGCATCTTCATTGAGCGGCTGGTGGCGTGATCCTTGTGGTTAGCACGGAGGTGCTCAGTGAGGTGAGAGATGCGGAAAGAGAAGAGAGCAACCTGTGCTTCAGGAGAACCGGTGTCGGTTGCACCCTTGCCATACTTTGCGAAGATCTCTGCCTTCTTAGCTGAATCGAGATACATAATTGTAATGTTGAAATAAAATGGGTTAATAATAGAGGTCGAGCCGAAACTCTTCCAAATTAAGTCGATGGTTTCGAGCCGAGACTCTGACCATTCTAGCTCCGAAAAGCGCGGCAAAGATAGCACTTTTGCATGATAACACCAAGTTTTGGGATGCGAATTATTTATTTTCATTGAATATTTTTGTGTTTTTCACGAAAATTTGCTATCTTTGCCGCGCATTTTTAAATGTAAATCAGCAATTGTATAATCGATTAATCGACAATTCGGCAAATCGCAAATTGTCAAATCCAAAATCGTAAATTGTAAATTGTCAAATCGCAAATCGTCAAATCGTCCATGGCCAAAGAACTGACCTATGCCAGCGCTATGAAAGAGCTGGAAGAGATTGTGCAGAAACTGCAGCGTCCTGACTGCGAGATCGATCAGCTGTGCGAACTGACCGAACGGAGCGTCACGCTCATCGCGTTCTGCAAAGACAAGCTCACCGCGACCGACGAGAAACTGGCAAAGGTGCTCGAAGGCTTGCAATAAATTGTTGTCTCGAATCATCAATCCATCGAATCAACGTGTCATCGATCCATCGAATCTTCGAATCATCGAATAACCGAATCATCAAAAAAAAACTAAAAATATGAATCGTCCAGTAGTAGTGCGCTTTGCGCCATCGCCCACAGGCCCTCTCCACATCGGAGGTGTGCGCACCTGTCTCTATAACTATCTCTTTGCCCGTCAGCATGGCGGCAAACTGTTGTTCCGCATCGAGGACACCGACTCGCAGCGTTTCGTGCCTGGTGCTGAGGAGTACATCATCGAGTCGTTCAAGTGGCTCGGCATCCAGTTCGACGAGGGTGTGAGCTTCGGCGGCGATCACGGCCCTTATCGCCAGTCAGAGCGTCGTGACATCTATAAGAAGTATGTACAGGTCCTGATCGATGCTGACAAGGCTTACTATGCCTTCGACACCAAGGAGGAGCTAGATGCTGCCCGTGCCGAAACGGCTAACTTCCAGTATGATGCCTCGACCCGTGGCAAGATGCGCAACAGCATCAGCCTCGGCATGGAAAAGGCCCTGGAGCTGATTGCTCAGGGTGAGCCTTATGTGGTGCGTTTCCGCATCGAGCCAGGCGAGGAGGTGCTGGTGAACGACCAGATTCGTGGCGAGGTGCGCATCAACTCTTCGATCCTGGACGACAAGGTGCTCTACAAGAGTGCTGACGAGCTGCCAACCTACCACCTGGCCAACATTGTGGATGACCACCTGATGGAGGTGACTCACGTGATCCGTGGTGAGGAGTGGCTGCCATCGAGCCCGCTCCATGTGCTGCTCTACCGTGCTTTTGGCTGGGAGGCTCCTCTGTTTGCCCACCTGCCTTTGCTGCTGGCTCCAGAAGGCAGCGGCAAGCTCTCAAAGCGCGATGGTGACAAGTACGGCTTCCCTGTGTTCCCTCTGCAGTGGAACTTCACCGACAAGGAGACGGGCGAGCCCAAGTCATACAGCGGTTACCGCGAGAGCGGCTATCTGCCTGAGGCTGTGGTCAACTTCCTCGCGTTGCTGGGCTGGAACCCAGGCAACGACCAGGACTTCATGACCATGGAGGAGATGATCAAGCTGTTCGACCTCTCGAAGTGCTCAAAGAATGGTGCGCACTTCGACATCAAGCGTCTGCTCTGGTTCAACCACCACTATCTGCAGGAGTGCGACGAGCAGTTCCTCGTGGAGTCGCTGAAGAAGCAGGTTGTTGAGAATGGCGCTGATCCTAAGGACGATGCCTACGTGCTCCGTGCCGTGCAGCTCATGAAGGAGCGCATCAACCTGCCACAGGAACTCTGGGCACAGTGCAACTTCTACTTCAAGGCTCCAGAGTCGTACGACGAGAAGTCGATGAAGATGTGGTGGAAGCCTGCTTCGGTCAATGCAGAGACTGGCGTGGCTACTCCTGCTTCGAGCCAGATGGTGGCCGAGCTGTGCGACTTCCTGGAGGCTCAGCAGGACTGGACAGGCGAGACACTCGAGCCTAAGGTCATGGAGTGGATTGCCGAGAAGGGCTACAAGGTGGGCGCTGTGATGAATGCCTTCCGTTGCACACTGGTTGGCGAAGCCCGTGGTCCACAGATCTTTGCCATCACTGACATGCTCGGCAAGGAGGAGAGCCTGAAGCGTGCTCGTACTGCAGTCGAAAGATTGTAAACAAGTTGCAGACCTGCGATACTCGAATAATAAGTAGGTGTTCAAAATTATTTATACATATTTTTCAGCTATTGTGATGCAGGTTTGTACTTTCTGTGAGGGAGCAATGTGACATTGTGACCGAAGATAAAGTGCAAAGATGCACGCAAGAGCGAAAAATAGGTATGATATGAATCCTTACTTATTATATCAAATAATTTTGAACAACTACTTAGCATAATAGAGTGAATCCTTTATATAATATAGGTATAAGCGCTTACGTCGCCGGCATCAAGCTTGCCGCCACCTTCGGCCATCGCAAAGCCAAGCTGATGGAGGAGGGACGCAAGGACTGGGCATCAAAGCTGGAGGCTCAGGTGGCAGCTGTGCGCCAGCGACTGGGACGCGAACCGCGTTTCATCTGGTTCCACGCTGCCTCGCTCGGAGAGTTCGAACAGGGCCGCCCCCTGATTGAGGCTTTGCACGAGCGTTACCCCGACTACCAGATCTTGCAGACGTTCTTCAGCCCTTCGGGTTACGAAGTGCGCAAGAACTACAAGGGTGCCGACGTGATCTGTTACCTGCCTTACGACCACACGGGCAACTGTTGCAGGTTCCTGGATGTGGTGAAGCCTGAGCGCGTCTTTTTCGTAAAGTACGAGTTCTGGGGCAACATGCTTGAGGAGCTCTTCCGTCGCGCTATCCCTACCTATCTGGTCAGCGGCATCTTCCGCCAGAATCAGGTGTTCTTCAAGTGGTATGGCGGCATGATGCGCCCGGTGCTGTGCATGTTCCAATACAAGTTCGTGCAGGATGCCGAGTCGGAACGATTGCTGCGTGGCTTGGGACACAAACACGTGGCTGTGTGTGGTGACACCCGCTTCGACCGCGTCATTGCCATCCAGCAGCAGGCCAAGGTGCTGCCTTGGGCAGAACAGTTTGTGGCCGGAGGTGAGGGCAGCAAGCCCTTTGTCCTTGTGGCTGGCTCATCGTGGCCCAAGGACGAGGACATCCTGCTCGACCACTTCAACCACCACCCTGAGATGAAGCTGATCATCGCACCTCACGAGATTCATGAGGAGCACATCCAGAGCATCATAGCCAAGCTGAAGCGTCCTTATCTGCGCTACAGCGAGATGAAGCACCAGTGGGAGGAGGGCAAGGTGCCTGAAGGCCAGCTGCCTGCAGGGGCCGAGTGTCTGATCATCGATGCCATCGGCTTCCTGAGCAGCATCTATCGCTATGGTGACGCAGCTTACATCGGAGGTGGCTTCGGTGTGGGCATCCACAATACGCTCGAGGCTGCGGTGTATGGCATGCCTGTCATCTTCGGTCCCAACCATCAGGCCTTCCGCGAGGCTCTGGGGCTGATTGATGCCAAGGGCGGTTTCCCCATTGCCTCAGCTGATGACTACGACCGCATCATGACCACGCTGATGACCAATGCCTCAGCACTCGAAGAGGCTGGCCAGTGCGCTGGGCAGTACGTCAAGGAGGGCAGCGGTGCTACCGAGATGATTTTCAAATCGGTCTTCGGTTAAGACTTCTGGGCCTTCTCTATCCCAGTCCATAGCATTTTCGATCAAGCGGCCAATTACACCTTACGAAACGTCAGTAACACATTACCTTTTTTATTAACCCGTATAATGAAGAAATTTTTCCTCCTTCTTTCGTTGTCCATCGCCTCACTTACTGCTTCGGCAGCCGATGGACAGAATCTTTGTATCAAGTTCACTACCAATGGCGCACAAAGCAACATCTGGGACTACCAGAGCTACTATGACCTCCCTGCTCAGATGATTCAGGGCGAAGCTTACACGCTCACAGCCAAGATCAAGAGCACCCAGGCAGGCGTAGAGTTCGGATTCTGGCCCATCTGGAACGCCAGTCCTAACCGCGACCAGTGGAATGGCAGCGCCGACGTGCAGTATTGCGAAGCTCCTAAGATTCAGACCGAATGGCAAACCTACACCTGGCACTTCAACGCACTATACCCACACGACCGTCTGCAATTTGTCTTTGGCTCGCTCAATGGAGCGATCTATATGGACGACATTGTGCTCAAGTGCGACAACGTGGGTGTTAACATGGTCGAAAATGGAGACTTTGCCGAAAACACAACCCGTGGCTGGGGCAAACCTGGCTGGCACAGCCACACCATCACCATCGTAGATAGCGACAGCGACACTACGCCGGAGATCGAGGAGCCTGTGGTGCCAGACAGCTGGGAGTTCGTCGAACAGGGCGACCCTGACTTCCACGTCTATCTCTGCTTCGGTCAGTCGAACATGGAGGGAAATGCCGAGCCTGAGGCAGAGGACTACGAGAACGTGCCCGAGCGTTTCCAGATGATGGCAGCCGTCAACTTCAGCAACCCACAGCGCACCATGGGCGAATGGTATCTGGCCACTCCCCCACTCTGTCGCCAGGGCACCGGCCTCACTCCTGCCGACTACTTCGGCCGTACGCTCGTCGAAGAACTGCCCGATGTTCGCGTGGGTGTAATCAATGTGGCTGTGGGTGGTGCCAAGATCGAACTCTTCATGGAGGAGTTCAAGGATGCCTACATCGCAGGAGAGGCTGGCTGGTTCCAAGGCTATTGCGCACAATATGACAACGACCCCTTCGGTCGTCTGGTCGAGATGGGCAAGAAGGCTCAAGAGGTGGGCACCATCAAGGGCATTCTGCTGCACCAGGGCGAGAGCAACAATGGTCAGGCCGACTGGGCAGAAAAGGTCAAGAAGGTTTACATGCGTCTGTGCTATAACCTCGGCCTTGACCCAGCCAAGACTCCTCTTCTGGCTGGCGAGACACTCTACGAAAACATGGGTGGTGGCTGCTCTTGGCACAACGTAGCAGCCCTGCCAAAGCTGCCTGTGCTCATCGAGAATGCTCATATCATCTCGGCCGAAGGTCTCCCAGGCAATGGCGTGGATCCATGGCACTTCAGCGCTGCTGGATACCGCGAGTTTGGCAAGCGTTATGCTGCCAAGATGCTCGAACTGCTCGACCAGGAGGAGGCCCTCGATGCCATCACCTCTGACCCTTCTTCACTCGCTGGCACCCAGATCTTCGATGCAGCTGGCCGTCCATGCACTGGCATTCAGGCACCTGGCTTTTACATCGTTGGGGGCAAAAAGGTGGCTATCCGATAAAAACTGAGTTTTGCTCTTAGATAACAAATCCACCCTCGTTACAGCTATTGCAACGAGGGTGGACTTTATTGCTTTGTAAGGATAATAGTTTTACTTGGGAATCATGCAGGAAACGACGATCAAAAGACAATTAGGCCAGGCCGAACTTCTCCTTGACCTTCTCCACATAGTCGAGCTTCTCCCAGGTGAAGAGCTCCACGGTGAGATGCTTCTTGCGGCCTGTGCGGCTGCGGAAGGTCTTCTTCACTACCTCGCATGGACGTCCGAAGTGACCATAGGCAGCGGTCTCGGTGTAGATTGGATTGCGCAGCTTCAGTCGCTCCTCAATGGCACGTGGGGTCATATCGAACAGCTGACCGACCTTAGCAGAGATCTCGGCATCGGTCATCTGGACCTTGGCCGTGCCGTAGGTGTTGACAAAGAGGCTGACAGGCTGAGCCACGCCAATGGCGTATGCTACCTGCACCAGAGCCTTGTCGCACACACCAGCAGCCACCAGGTTGTTGGCGATATGACGAGCAGCGTATGCTGCCGAACGATCGACCTTGGAAGGATCCTTGCCAGAGAAGGCGCCACCACCATGGGCACCATGGCCACCATAGGTGTCAACAATGATCTTGCGACCAGTCAGACCAGTGTCGCCATGAGGACCACCAATCACGAATTTGCCTGTAGGATTGACGTGCAGGATGAACTGGTCGTCGAAGAGCGAAGCCTCAAAGGCGTTCAGACGCTTGATGAGACGTGGGATGAGCACATCCCTGACATCCTGCTTGATCTTGGCCACCATGGCGGCATCTGCTGCCTCCTGAGCGGCTGGGGTGGCATTGTCGGGAAGAATGAATTCGTCGTGCTGCGTCGAGATCACAATGGTGTTGACACGCACTGGCTGATTGGTCTCACCGTCATACTCGACGGTCACCTGGCTCTTGGCATCAGGACGAAGGTAAGGCATCACAAGCTTATCTTCGGCCACACCGCGGCGACGGGCAGCTTCGGCCTCGCGACGAATCTTGGCAAGCTCGATGAGCAACAGATGGCTGAGCTCCAGGGTGAGAGGCATGCGGTTGTGGGTCTCGTTAGTGGCATAACCGAACATCATGCCCTGATCGCCTGCGCCCTGTTCTTCGGGCACGTCACGCTCTACGCCACGATTGATGTCGGCACTCTGAGCATGCAAGGCAGAGAAAATGCCGCACGAATCGCCATCGAACTTGTACTCGGCTTTGGTGTAGCCAATCTTGTTGATCACGGCACGAACCGACTCGAGCAAATCCACATCGGCCTTGCTCTTGACCTCGCCTGCCAGCACTACCTGGCCTGTGGTAACGAGCGTCTCGCAAGCAACCTTACTCTGTGCATCCCATGCGAGATACTGATCAAGCACTGTGTCACTGATCTGATCAGCGACTTTGTCTGGGTGTCCTTCTGACACCGATTCAGAAGTGAAGAGATAATTCATAGATGAACTAACTTTTTAGATGGTTGTTCAATCATCCCCGCCTGTAAACGATTGATTAAGTAAACGACAAAGAGCTCCCATAACTCCTGGCGGGTAACATTTGAGTAACAAGATGGCCACAAGGACCACTTTGGGGGCATTATTAAAGTGCAAAGATAGTGCTTTTATTCCATCCAGCCAAATCTTTTGCAGACAAACGCACATGGCACACTGCAGATAGCATCATTCTTACATCTGCACAAAGCAATCCAACCAATGCATCAGCCCGAGGTATGGACATCCACCGCATGCATCAGCCTGAGGCTGGTAATCCCACTGCAACAACTCTGAGGTCAGAGCAATGACAAAACAAAACTCCGCGTAAGTTGCAAAACCTACGCGGAGCATTATTTAATTATGTGACGAAGTCAATTACTCACCCTTGAAACGCCAGAAGGTGATCTCGCCCCATGAGCCAGCGCCATTGCCCTTGGTGTAAACCAAGTTCATGTAGTCGCCATCCATGTACATAACGTCAAACTCAGTAACAGGAGTGCCTTCCTGGTTGATTGACCATGGGAAGAGGAGAGCAGGCTCAGAGGTGGTGAGCTTACCGAGCTCCCAACCGCCATTGCGACCCTCAGGATAGATGTTGAGCTCATATGAACCGCCACGGATCTTAGAGCCATCAGCAGCATAAGAAGTCACCTTGCCGTCGCCGAAGATCATATAAGCATTGTTGCTCTCGTCGCCGTAAGAGTCACCACCAGAGTGCTGAAGCTGACCCATGAGGTCGGCAGCGTCAACGACGCCCCACCACTTACCATCGACATTGGTACTGGTGAATGCATCACCTGCGCCTGTGTTACCAGCGTTGCCCCAAACTTCGATGCCGTCGTTAGCCCAGCTCCACTTGCGCTCGCTGAGACCTTCGAGTACGTTCTTGCTTGGAGTAACGTTGATGAAGCGCCAGTAAGAAATCTCACCCCATGAACCAGCACCATTGCCCTTGGTATAAACGAGGGTCATGTGGTTTGAATCGAGATACATAACGTCGAACTCAGTGACCTGCTTGCCCTCCTCGTTGATAGAGTATGGCCAGAGGACAGCAGGAAGAGAGGTCTTGAGGGTAGCGATCTGCCAGTTGTCAACGCGACCTGGAACATAGTTCTCGATAGAGTAAGAGGCCTTGCGGTGCTCAGCGTTGCCCTTTGAGGCAGTGAGGATGTTGAAGTCCTCGTCGAAGGTCATGGTAGAACCTACACCAGCATCGAGCATAGCGAGACTTTCGTCACCCTTTGCGTGCTGCAACTGGCCCTCGAACTCCTCGTTGGTCTTGACACCCCACCACTTGCCGTCGACAGCGACAGCATTGAAGCCTGCGCCATTACCAGAGTTACCTGCGTTACCCCAAACCTCGTTAACACCATCGATTGCGAAGGCCCAAGACTTGCGACCAGCTTCGCCAAGGAGGAGTTTGTACTCAGGATCGAGATCCTGCTTAACGTAAACATTGATGGTACGGGTGGTCTCAGTATAGGTACGGTCAGAGTTGGCTGTACGGATATTGATTACCTGATTAGGATCTGCACCACGGCCAGGAGCCAGTTTGAATGAACCAGACGCACCTACGGCAAGGATATTCTCCGCATCGCCCTTCTTGGTATAAATAGTTACGATGGTCGCAGGATGGGTGGTATAAGTGATATAGTTGCCATCAGCAGCAGGATTGCCGTCAGCATCAGCCTGAGAGAAAGTGATGAATGAATTGTCGTTCATTACATCGCTGCCTACAGCCACAGGATCAAATGATCCGCTCTCCTCAACAGGATCGCATGCACAAAGCATTGCAGCAGCTGCCAAAACGAAATATGAGATATTTTTCATATTCTTGTGTGAATTGTTTTATTGTTTTTGCTACCCTCGGCCGAAACCGAGGGCAGTGAAGACAAAGCTTCGGGGAATTAATATGCAGGTGAAGCTGAAATACGGCAAGCATCGCCGGTCCAACCTGGATTCTGCTTGAGGATGTTCTCGTCATCGATAACGCGAATCTGTCCTGGTGGAATCATGATGAAGCCATCGGTTTCAGCATAGCGCTGGGCCCAGCTTGAAGTAGCATGGTGCATAGTGGTCTCGCGACCCTCGTACCATACCTTAGTGCCGTTCTGCTTCTCAAGAGCAAGAGCTGCCTCACATGAAGCGCCACCGTTCTTGCCAGACCAACGACGAAGGTCATTGAAGCGGATGCCCTCACCAGCGAACTCAAAACGACGCTCCTTCTTGATGTTCTCCCAAGAATAGACAACATCACTGAGGTGTGAACGTGTACGAACTCTGTTCATGTTGGTAGCGTCACCAGAGAGCTCAGACTCCATGAGGAGGATGTCAGCGTAACGCATGAGGACAACGTCTGAGAAGTGGTCACCCTGCATACAGTTACCATTGTTGTTCTGAGCACCGGCAGCCTCGCGAGGTACACCCCACCAGGTGTAAGGACCAGAAGTCATATCATTGCCAGCAGTCTCCTTAGTGGTGACAGCCATGATCTTCTTGTTGTAGAGACCAGTCTCCTCAGAGCAGTCGGTTACAAAAGCGAAGTGCTCAAGCTCGTTAACGCAGTCGAGTACGGAAGCCGTACGACGATGGTCGCTCATTGGCCACTCGTCCCAGAGATTCATGTTGATGGTAGCCTGACCCCAGCCCTGTGCGAATGGGAAGGTCTCAGCGTGGCCATTCTCCTTACCGGCAGCGTCAGAGCCGCAACGGAGTGAAGAATAGAGCTCCTGCTGGTTGGTGAAGCCCATGCCGATGGTACCATTCCAAGAGGCAGCGTTGGTGTACTGTACCTGGAAAATCTGTTCCTTGTTGCCATTGCCTGCCCAGTTGCCGTTCATGTCAGATACGAAAATATAGTCAGGAGCGGTGTACTCGTTAGAATACTGCCAGAGCTGACGGAAATCGTCTACAAGACCTAAACCGTAAGAGCTCTCATTCTTGATAACGTCCTGAAGGATACTCTTGACATCATCCTTGGTCAGAGCACCTGGAGCAGCCTCCTGCTCAGGGAGTGTGATAGGATCAATGCTAGCTTTTGCCAACTCACCTGCATTCTTGTAGAAACCTACATAGAACATGTATGCACGAGCGAGGAAGCCGGCAGCTGAAGCCTTGGTAGCATGGCCGTCACCCTGTACGGTAGCGCCGATGCTCATGAGATTGTATGCACTGGCGAAGTCAGCGAGGATGTGTGGCCAGGTTACCTCCTCAGCAGAAACCTGAGGACAAGGATCTGGAGCCGATGGTGCCCAGTAGGCAGGAATGTCGCCCCAGAACTGGGTAGCCCACATATAGAAGAGGCCACGCATGAAGTAAGCCTCACCGACAAGCTGGTCGCGAGTCTTCTGGTCGATGGTTGCCATGATGGCAGGATCGGTGTTGAGGATAGCACTCGCACGAGCGATACCTACATAGAGGCTCTTCCAAGCGTTGTCAAACAGACCGTCCTTGTTGGCTACAAGGTGGCCGATGGCCTTACACTCAACGTCACCAGTACCACCTGCACCATTGGTATCGTCAGACATGATGTTGTTGACGAGCCATGGAGTCTGAAGTGGGTCGGTGCTGAGCTGGTTCATAACACCGTAAAGCGCAGCAATCTCCTTGTTCAAGTCACCTGCCGAGGTGGGGAAGTTGCCGGTGTTGGCGCCAGTATAGTTTTCGCTGTCGAGCATGTCGTCGCAAGAGGTGAATGCGAGACCTGCGATGGCAGCAAGCATGAGATATTTTTTCATTGTCTTATTGTTGTTTTGTTGTTGTGTTATTGTGTCGTTTTGTTTTTGTCATTGCATTAACAAAAAAACAAATTAACAAAAGAACGCGTTAACAAATCATTAGAACTTGACGCTCAAACCAAGGATGAAGGTGCGAGCTGAAGGATAGGTACCAACGTCGATACCACGTACCCAGTTGCCATCACCGTTACCACCGTTTGAACCTACCTCAGGATCTACGCCAGTGTAGCCGGTGAAAGTGAAGAGGTTCTGGCCCTGTACGTAAGCGCGAACCTGACCGAATGGAGAGTTCTTGATGAGCTTGTTGAAGTCGTAGCCAAGGGTAACGTTCTGAATCTTGAAGTAGTCAGCATCCTGCATGTAGAGATCTGACACCCACTGGTTAGCGTTGCCACCTACGACGAGGCGTGGCTTGCTGTTAGAGGTACCCTCACCGTGCCAACGATCAAAGATGTCGGTGGTGTAGTTCTCACCCCAAGCCTGGAGCTGAGCGGTGCGGTAGTACTGCATTACCTGCATTCCGAATGCACCAGCGCCGGTTACGTTGAAGTCGAGACCCTTCCAGTCGAAGCCGAGGGTGAT
>JAZQQU010000066.1:0-52786 GCA_045629225.1 Bacteroidales bacterium
GAACTAGCCAGACAAGGCTGAATTCAACAGGTTTTGGAGTTAAGAGATAATCATTCAACTCTTGCCAGAGTTAAGCCTAAAAGCATTCAACTAAGGCTGGAGTTAACGTCTAATCCATTCAACTTTTTTTGGAGGAGGACATGTTGACGTTTACCAGCAAGTGTCACCATCGTGTCTGCGCAACGGTGACGTTTACCAGCAAGTGTCACCATCGTGCATGCGCAACGGTGACGTTTACCAGCAAGTGTCAACATCCTGTATGCACAACGGTGACGTTTACCAGCAAGTGTCACCATCGTGCATGCACAAAGGGGCAAAAGTTGCAGCTTTTGCCCCTTTGTGCATATAGGACGATCTTCTAATCCGTAGATTATAAGGTTGTAACTTCATAACCTTATAATATCACAATCAGAAGTTGCGTTTTTACGAAACTTGATTTATTTGTTCAGATAGCGCTCAGCGTCCATGGCTGCATGGCAACCTGAACCAGCGGCTGAGATAGCCTGGCGGTAGATGGGGTCAGCCACGTCGCCAGCAGCAAAGACGCCAGGGATGTTGGTGGCTGTGGTTGGGTGCAGGGTCTTGATGTAACCTTGTTCGTCCACCTCCACGCCTACGTGTTGGGTGCCGTTGGCATCGGTGCGAGGCAGGAAGACTTCTGTGTTAGGGTGGTGACCAATGGCTAAGAAGAAGCCGTCGATAGCTATGTCGAGCATTTCCTCATGGTCAGTGCCCTTGCCACGTACCAGGTGTGCGCCCTCCACGCCATCTTCGCCAAAGAGGCCCACGGTCTGAGTCTCCCACAGGATCTCGATGTTCTCACGCTCCTTGACCTTCTGCTGCATAGCCTCACTGGCTCGAAGCACGTTGCGACGCACAATGAGATAGACCTTCTTGGCCAGATTGCTCAGGTACTGAGCCTCTTCGCAGGCTGTATCGCCACCACCTACTACGGCCACTACCTTCTTGCGGTAGAAGAAGCCATCGCATGTGGCACAAGCCGATACGCCCATGCCTGCATACTTCTGCTCGTCGCTAAGGCCTAGGTATTTGGCCGAAGCACCTGTCGAGATGATGATGGTCTCGGCCTCAAGCTCGGTACCATCGTCCACATGCACCTTATGCACAGGCCTAGGATTCTCGGCTGTAGCCACGCCAAATTCCACACGATCCACGATGCCATAACGCACCTCGGCACCCAGACGCTCAGCCTGTTTGCGCAGATCCTCCATCAGCTCAGGGCCGGTGGTTCCCTCGGGGTAGCCCGGGAAGTTCTCAATCTCGGTGGTCTGCATCAATTGGCCGCCACTCAGCGGGCCCTCATACACTACTGGCTGCAAGCCTGAGCGGCTGGCGTATATGGCGGCAGTATAGCCTGCAGGGCCACTGCCAATAATCAAGCACTTGATCATAGTAATTGTGATTCTTTATTTTTTATCTTCAATTCATTGCTTATGTGTCATGATGTCAAGCACCATGCGGTCGGTCTCGTTCATACCGTCGGCACCGATGCGTGTCAGATTGTGGATGCAGCGATCCACATCGTCTTCGATGAGACCCTCCACGCTCGACACATGGCGGTTCTGGATGGCCAGCATGGCGCTGAGCACAGCGGTCGAAACGCCCGACGAAACTTTCAGTGCACATGATGGCTTGGCACCATCGCACACCATGCCAGCCAGGTTGGCTATCATGTTCTTGACTGAATAGGCTACCTGTTCGTAGTTGCCACCCATCAGGTAGGTGATGCCACAGGCCGAACCTGTCGATGCCACCACGCAACCACAGAGGGCGCTGAGGCGACCAAGCGAGAGTTTGATGTAGATGGCTGTGAGGTGGCTGAGGATGAGGGCGCGGGTCAGTTCCTCGTCGGTGTTATGGTTCTCTTCGGCAAAGACCACCACAGGCATCGTGGCTGCAATGCCCTGATTGCCACTGCCCGAGTTGCTCATCACTGGTATCATGGCGCCAGCCATACGTGCATCGCAAGCCGAACTGGTCTTCGAAAGAATGTGGCTGAAGATCGAGTCACCCATGATGCCGCGACCCAGTGGACGGCTCAGTGTCTTACCCAAAGCATGGCCATAGTTGCCCTTCAACGCCTGTTCGGCAGCGTTCTCGTTCAGCTTGCGAGCCTCTTTGATGAATTCCAGTTCTTCCACTGGTGTGGTGGTGGCGAACTCATAGACCTTACGCAACGAGAGTCCGTCATCGCCCTCCGAGGCCTCTTCCTGACTAACACCTTCGTGTGCTTCATTCAGCAGTTCGGTGCAATGTCCGTCAGCCGAGGTCTTTGAGACGTAGATGAAGTGGGTGTGCTCATGAGCAATGATAGCCATGGACGACTCACCCTGTCCGCCCGAACAGATTACCTCGATGTAGAGCTTCTCCGCAATGTCCTGCTTCAATCCGATGGTGATGCGGTTCTCGTCGATGTAGGCCTTGCCCTCAGCCACGGCCTCAGGTGTAGTGTCGCGAAGCACTTCCAGACCATACTGGCTTCGTCCGATGAGAGCACCCAGCGCCACAGCTATGGGCAAACCCACCATCTGTGTGCCAGGGATGCCTACACCCATGGCATTCTTCAGGATGTTGGCACTCAGCAGCAGGTCGATCTTTACCGGACGCTGGCCCAGCGTCTCAGCAGCTTTGGCTACACACAACGACACAGCCATAGGTTCCGTACAACCGATGGCAGGTACCACTTCGCGCTTGATGAGCGAAATGATTCTCTCTCTTTCCTCTTTTGCTAACATGGTCGTTTATAAAGTTTGCATCCAGGGGAGACTTTGCTCCCCGATTTTTGGGGCAAAGGTACAAAGTTTTTCCCGAAGCACCAAATCTTTCGGCAAAAAAGGAGTCTAAGAGTATATAAATAATGTGCAAAATCAGCTATTTGCATAGCTATGCATGCCTCCTAAAAGGAAATTGACGCCGAAATAGGTCATCAGCACCGTGAGGAATGCCAGAATCATGAAGAGGTGGAAGTTGAGGGGTTTGCGCATGAAGGGCAGCGACTCCCCGTGCATCGCGAAGCTATAGACAAGCATCGTGATGAGCGCCCAGACCTCCTTGGGGTCCCAGCCCCAGTAGCGTCCCCAGCTGACGTTGGCCCAGATGGCTCCGATGAAGATGCCGGCAGCCATGCAGAAGAGGGCGGGGTAGAGCATGAGGCGAGAGATAGTGGTGAGCTGGTAGCAGGTTGACACGTTGTTTTGTTGTTTTGTTGTTTTGTTAATTTGTTGTTTTGTTAATTTGTTCAAAACAAAATAGGCGATGCCGTTGAGGAAGGTGAATGCCAGCAGTGAGTAGGCAATCATGATGACGCATACATGCAGGCTCAGCAGCGGCGACTGCAGCACGGGCATCAGCAGCGTGATCTGTGGATTGGCCTCGCCCATCATCGACACTAAAAGTGTGAGACCTATCAGCAGGAATCCGAAGGGGATGGCCAGGGCAAAGCGTCGCTGCATCAGCAGCGTGATCACTACCACGCACAGGGCCATGAACTGCATGGTCTCGAAGCCGTTCGAGAGTGGCAGGTGTCCGCTCACATAGGTGCGCAGCCCTAACAGGAAGAGCAGATAGAGGGCGGTGAGGACCAGCACGGCATTGCACGCAGGTGCGAGCCATATCGGCAGGTGGTTCGAAGTGCTTTCTGAGGCTTTGCTTTCAGCTTTTGGTACCGACCTCAACACAAAGAGCAGGAATAGCACGATGCCCAAAGTGGCAAAAGCCATGGCCAGGGGCTTGGTGTAGTCGGCACGGTTGTAAATCTTCTCGGCGTGGAAGGCCATAGTCGAGGGGAGGGTAGAGGCTGTGATTGTTCCATCGGGTGCAGTGACCGATGTCTGCTTCTCCTGATAGCGACGTATCTTAGCCAATGTCTCTGTCAGTTTGTCGTATTGTTTGGTCACCACCAGTTCGCCCACATAGTCCATACTTTTTTTGATGAAGAAATATTCTTCCTGAGGCATATCCATCGGCAAGTCATCGCCTTGGCTGAGCCATTGGCCCTGATAGGGGTAGAACTTGAGCAGCTCGCCTGCCCACAGCATCTTCAGGATGTTGGCCTTTTCGTCGGCTTCGAGCAGGGCGCGCTTGTTGTCGTACAGATGCTCTTCGAGCTTGTACTGATTGCCGTCGAAGAAGTCCTGGTACGTAGCGTATTTTCCCTCGATGCCAAGCACCAGAGCCGCTTCGCCCTTCACCTTGATGATGGGGGCATCGAGCCAGGTGGTGGGGTAGAAGATGAAGCCACAGAATACCTGTTCGAAGTTCATACCCTCGTAGCTCTGCTTGCCATAGAGCTTCAAGGTGAAGTCTTTGGCCACGGTCTGCAGCGGACAGATGCGACCATTGTAATAGACGTGCAGGTCGCAGAACTCGCTTGCTTGCGCTGCGGGCAGGGTCTTGGGAGTGGCTGCGGCAGCAGTAGCATAGTTAGGAGTTAGGAGTGAGGAGTGAGGAGTGAAGAATGAGGAGAGAGAAAAGAGAAGCGAAGTGTGAGGAACCAATAATGCTAAGCAAAGCAACAACACGCGTGCGGATCTATTATCATTGGGCATTTTTAATACCCTTATCGCCCGTCTCATTCCCTCATTAGGCACCATCATCATCAGCAGCATCGAGAGGAAAAGCAGGCCATAGCCCACATACGTCACGCCTATGCCCCAGGGGTCGTAGCTCACCGCCAGCAGCGTGCCCTGCATGTCGGGATCGTAGCCTGACTGATAGAAGCGGTAGTGCTGGTATTCGCCGATGTGATTCATCGAAATCGAAATCGATGAAGAGTTCGAAGGGTTCGAAGAGTTTGAAGAGTTTGAGAGGGTTGAAAAGTCCGAAGGGTGAGAACCACACTCCACACGCGACACATAATCCATCGGTGACTGCGTGCCCGGGTAGTATTCCACCTTAAACTCCCGCAGCTGCAACAAGAAGGGTAGCTGATGCACATAGTGATCGTCGGTGATGAACTCGGACGTGGGATGTTCGATGCGCAGATGCACTGTACCCTGCTTGCCCCAGATGTGGGTAATCAAGGCTCCAGCCAAAATGACTACGAACGAAATATGCAACAAGAAGGTGGCAGGACGCCGTTGCAGCTTGCGCCTCAGACAGTAGGTCAAGGCACTCACCACCAATAAAGTCCAGAGCGAGGCAAACCACCACGACCCGTAGATCGCGGTGGCTGTGCCTGTTTGTTTCTCAATCAATGTGGCTGCCATCATCACAAGGATCGTGGCTACCATCAGCAGGAATGATGTGTTACGTAACATGCTAATATAACGGAGAGAAAGGAGTTTTATTGTTAAATTCTTGAAATTCTTCAAATTCCTGTCCAATAAAAAGCGTCATATATTCGAGTTATATAGCCTCGCAGAACTTTACGATGGCATCTCGTTCCTCCTTCGAGAGCGAACGGAACTGCTCCACTGTCCAGCGGGCATCTGACTCCTTCGAACCATGCCACATGATAGCCTCCAGTGTGTTGCGGGCGCGGCAGTCGTGCAGACGGTCTTCGGTATTCTCCACCAGCTTGCAGAGGCCACGGCCCCACAACGGAGTGGTGCGGCACCAGCCGGTGCGGATGTCGTTAATCATGAACAGGCGATGCTGCACGAAGTCGGTGTAGGGCCAGATCGTCTGGTGTGGATAGCGAGGCATGTCGCTGTCGGAGGTGAAGAACTTGTTTGGGTCCTGTATGTGGTCGTCACCCGTCTGCCACGATGGACGGTGGCACTGGGCGCAACCGATCTGGCGGAACAGGTCGTGGCCCTTGATCACCTGCTCGTCGTCAAGGTTACGGGCAGCAGGCACAGCCAGGCCTCGGTGCCATACCATGAAGTCGCGGTAGTCCTTGTCCGACATCTCGGCATCGAGCGTGGTCGAAGTGAGGTAGTTGTAGATGTTCTGTGCCACATCTTTGGTGAACCATTCCGCATGGTTGTGCTCAGGGTCTATGCTTTCGATCCACTCCGGGAAGCCAGCCTGTACGTCAGGATCGTTCATGGCCTGTGTGGCATAGAGCGTGCCGTTCAGGTCGAGGTAGTGGTAGCGACGATCGGAGCGGGTCACGTTCGTGATGTTCCAGATAGCGTTGGCACCGGCAGCATCGAGGATAGGGCCACGGCTCATGGCGTAGGTGTAGCGGCGCACATATTTCGTGCCATCGCCCTGTCGGCCATTGCTGTAGTAGCTTTTCCACTGGTGGGCGTTGCTGTCCCAGTAGCTGGGGTTGAGCATGTCGTGACTGTTGTCGCGTGTGGCAAAGAAGCGGCTTTGGCGCTCCCATTCGGCCGAGATGGAATCATCGGGGATAGCGTCGGTGATGCCTGTGCCATACACGCCGATGGTCGATTCCAGTCGCACCTCCACGTTCTCGAAGGGGATGTTGAGCGGCGTGTAGTAGGCATCTTCGGGTATGGTCACCTCGGGGTAGATCAGCGAGTACGTCTCGCCGTCGGGGAAGCGGTTGCCCCATTCGTCGGTATAGCCTTTCCAGTCAATCTTGATTTTGGTCTCGTCGATCGGAGCCTTGAAAGGGCCGTAACCCAATGTCTGCGGCATACCGGCCTGCGAGGTGATGTAGCCGTTGGTTGTCTTGTCGTAGATTACCAGCAGGTAACCATTGCCCTGGTCGGTGGCACGATAACGCTCCTGACGCTTGCCGTGGCCGTAGTTGGGGTGGCAATAGAGGCATCCCGGACGCACAGCCACGGGGCCGAGACCGTGGAAAGCTCCGGAGGTGTTGGTGTTGAAGTCCTTCTCGAACAGGTATTCGCCCAGCTTGAACGACTGGCTGAATCCGCCCTGTTCCGTGGCAGGCGATGGCTGCGAGAAGGCGTAGGCTGTGGCGTTGAACACCGTGCCCAGTTCTCCGCCAGCATACCATTCCGCGGGGTCGATGCTGGTGGTTGGCTGAGGCTTGTTTCCGTCTTTATTTTCGTTCTCATCATCGTCGCTACAGGCCGTCAGAGCCAAGGTAGCAAAGATTGTACCATATATAAAGAATCTTTTCATTGTCTGCTGCTTTTATATTCCATCAAGGTTATTTATCCAGTGCCTTCTTCAGCGCATCGAGTGCCTCGTCCAGCTCCTCCATTGCCTCGATGGCAGCACCTGCCGAGGCGTCGGTGTAGTTGTTGACGAATGGCTTCTTCATCCCGTTCACCTTGTTCAAAGCATTCTCCATTGCCTCCATGGCAGCCTTGGCCTGGGTGGGGAGGGCAGTCTGACAGAAAGCCATCAGAGAGCCGGCGGCAGGAGCCGAGGTGTTGTAGTTGGCAGTCGATGGGGTCAGGCCGTAGAGGGCGTTCTTGCATGACATGATGTTGTCATAGAAGTCGGTCACCGAGTTCCAGGCGTGTGGCGACTCGATGTAGCTCACATCCTCGCCAGTGTAGGGTGCGCCGATCTTGGAGTGTGCCACCTCGTCGATGATATCCTGGCAGCCCTCGATGATGTTGATCGAAGCATTCAGTGTGGTTGGCCAGCGCGAACCTGCATTGCCGGCATTCATCATCTCTTTGCCGAAGCTGTCGGCCTCGAATTCAGCCTCTTTGAGCAGCTCCTCCTGAGCCTTGCTGAGGTTGCCGTTCCAGGCAGCAACGAGCTTGCTGGCCGAGAGGTAGAGGTCCTGACTGGCGGCTATGCAGAACCAGGTCTCGTCGGCTGTGAGGTCGGCAGCGGCACGTACTTTGCCGTCGCGGAAGATCAAGTACTCCACGGCATGGAAGCCCGTGAGGTTCTGACCTGTGGCGATGGCCTCCTCCATCAGAGCGGCATCACTCTCGCTGTCGGCTGGGTTGTATTTGCTCATGTAGGTGTTGAACGAGGCGGCATCGAATGGCCAGGTGTCGATGTGTGGGTCGATGCCATAGCCTGAGGCGGCGCCGAACAGGAAGGCCTCCGACCACTCCCAGTACTGACGTGCGTTCTTCCAGGACTGACCTGCCTTGTCGAGGTCGCCTTGTGCGCCGCTCTCGCCGAATGCCTCCAGCGCCGTGATCATCTCGTCCGTGGCTTTGGCCAAACCTTCGTAGGTAGGCTGCACGGTCTTCTCCACGAATGTCCGGTTCACTACGGCCAACTGCTGCGCGGTGGTATTAGTCACTACAGGGTCATCATCGTCATCGTCGCTGCCACATGAAGCAGCCATCATTGCTGCACTGGCCATCATCGACACAGTCAGTAGGTTTTTCCAGTTCTTGGTCATAATCTTGTTGTTTTGTTATTTTGTTAATATGTTAATGTGTTGCCTGCCTTTCTTTGATTCACAAGGTAACAATTTTACATTTTAAATTCATTATACATTTATTTGAACCATCCGCAATACGTCACTCCGATGCTTACGCTTGGCTCATCATTATACTCCAATGGGTAGGTCTTGCCGTCCGAAGCCGTGTAGCTGAGACCCGTCTTGTTGAACTTTCGGCAGCTATACTCGGCCTTGATGATAATGTCGCTCACAGGCGAGTAGTTCAGGCCCAGGGCAAAGCGCTTCTTGCCACACCAGTTATAAGCTGCACTCTGGTTGCTGCTCTCCATCGAATTATAGTATTCGTAACGGGCGAAGAGGTAGAGGGATTGGGTGTGGGATGGGGTTGAAGGGTTTGAGGAGTTTGAGGGGGCATAACCTTTCGAACTTTTCAAACCTTTCAAACTTTTCGAACATCCTGCAAGCACATTGTATCCACCCTCCACCGCATAGCACAGCGCATTCTTGGCCACAGGCTGATGCTTCGAGGGCGAACCGTCCTGACCGTTGTGTGTAGGGAATGCTTTGTTGAAAGCGGTAATCTTGGCTGCATCGCCCAGATGTGCGTAGTCGATGTTGCCGCGCATGGTGAGTCGGTTGGTCCATTTATACTGGAAGTCGAAGGCTCCGATGGTCAGCTCACCTTTCACCTTCTTGTAGCCCGAGCCGATGCTGCGCAGCGTGTTGGTGAACGTGTGTCCGTAGTATCCACTCAGTGACAGACGCAGGCGGTGCTCCTGGTTCTGCACAGCATAGTAATCCACGCGTCCCGCACCGGCATAGCCATTGGCAATCTTGAACTCGTAGGGCGAAATCGAGCCGTAATGAACGAAACTCTCCGAGCCGAACCTTTCGGAGTCGAGTGCCGAGAGGAATTGTGCCTCGTACTTCCATCGCGCGGTGCGACCCCACAGCGAGACGCCCACCTGGTGCCAGGTGTTGGGCAGCAGCGTACTCTCGCCTTCGGGACGATACACGGTGAAGAACTCGTTGGGCATGTGGTAGGCGTTGGCAGCACCTACGGGCACGATGATCTCGCCCAAGCGGAGGTTCAGCGCCTTGTGACATTCATAGTTGATCCAGAACTGCTCCAGGGCCACCTCGCCGCCCTTCTCGATTTCGGCTTCATATTCGCCGCTCTCGTCGGCATCCATCTCCACAGCGCTCTCCGTGCCTCCGTGTTCGAACTCTATCTCCATGCCCATGGTCCATCCGTGGCCGAAACCATATCCCAGGTTCAGCACCACGTGTGGCAGGTCGAAGCGTCCGTGACTGTCATCGTCCTTATGTTCGTAGGGACGCGAGTAGCGATAGATGTTGTCGCTGTAGAAGTTTCTTGTCATCACAACCTCGCCATAGCCGCCGATGGAAAGGTTGCTCTGAGCCGATGCCAATGTCACGGTGGCCAGTGTCAGGGCTGATGCCAAATAATGTCTCATATTTAAATTTAAACTGTAAAATTAAAAATTTAATAAAATTAAATGCAAAATGTGCAATGCCGAGGCATGAATCCTCTCGTTTTTGCGGGTGCAAAGTTACGGCTTTTTCTACGAATCTAAAATACCTACTTTCGCGTAAATTATCCTACTTCCGTCTTACTCACAACTGATTATTTTTCTCCCTTTTCTCTTCCCATCTTTGTCCATGGCGTTAATGGTATGTAGGTATTGGCGCACAAAAATACCCACTGACACTACCTTTCGGAGTGCCAGTGGGCGTAAATAATCAATTATGAATTGTAAATTTAATTACGAATGATCTTGCTGACTACCTTGCCATTGCTCAGCACGGTGCGGCAGATGCAGGTGCCTGTGGCGGCAGGGAGGCGGTGGCCGGCAAGGTCGTAGAACTCAATCGAGGTGATCTTGGTGTCGCCCTCCAATGGAATCAGACCAACAGGTGTTTCGCCCCAGCAGGCCTTGGCCGAAGCGTTGCGTACACCATCGACGGTGTAGTATGACTGGATCTCGACCGAGGTGTATGGCTGGTCATAGAGGAACACCATGTGCGAGTCGCCATAGGCAAGGATGTCGTACGAGTCAGTGAATGACCATTCGAATTCCGTCATTGGCTCCCAGAGCATTACGTACTCATTGGGGTCGAATTCGAAGAGGTCACCGTCCATGAACATACTCCAGGTGATCTTCTCGGGGTTGATGAAGTTGCCGTCCACATCCACAGTCGGGATGGTGAAATCTACCATCCAGTCATCGGCATAGTTGATCACAGGTGTGGCTGGCACAGCTGGTTGGTCGCCCTCGTACTGGCGATAGCGGATGCGGTCGAAGGCATAGATCATGGCCTGGCGGTTGCCGTAGATGGTCAGAGCATAGTCGCCCTCCACGTTGGTTAGCTCCTTGCGGTCGGCGCTGAGGTTCAGGGTCAAGGCCTCCTGGTTGGCAAACAGAGGCTCGCCATACTCGCTGTATTCAGCTATATAGCCAGCGCAGAACGACAGCAGGTAGAGGCCCGAGCGGGCTGCCTGCATGGATGGAATCACCACCTGCTCGCCTTCGAGCGAGCCCTTCACCCAGGCAGCGCCTTCGCCATCAGAGTCAGGCACCAGGCCCTGCAGATAGACATCCTGACCGTCGAAACCCACTTCCACGGTCTTGTTCTCCGAGTGGTTGTAATAGTCGGTGTACGAGAGTATGTACTGCTCGGTCTGCACGCCCTCGGGCAGGGTGGCAAAGGGATCGAGAAACTCCTCCATGTCATACAATCCGTTGAGCACCAGGTAGCCGGCACCCTCATCGTCGAACTTGACCACGCCGCCCAGCACTGAGGGGTCGGCCGAATAGATGCAGGTGTGACCGTTGGCAGCTGTCTCGACGGTGAGGTGCATCTCATCGACGGTGTAGTAGAGGCCCTCCTCCTCAGCGCTCTGCTGCGAGGCATAGAAATAGACTTCGCCATACTCAGGATCGACCAGGATAGGCTGACCGCTGGCAATCACGATGTCGTTGCCACCCACGATGGTACCCTTCACCCAACACTCCTGATAGCGTGGGAAGAGGTTGTGAAAGTAGATGGTCTCACCGTCGGCATCGAAGCAAATCTCCGAGCGGAGGCTGGGATAGGTGAAGTTGCCCCATTGGGTCACGATGTCGCAGTTCATGGTGTAGAGCGCGTCGGTACCCTCAGGGTTAGTGATGATGTCACTGGCCTGTGACTTCTGCAAGGCATTGACCTGCACAGGCATGATGTTCAGTGGCTGCTCGGCCTTGAGCTGAGGCTGGTTCCAGGCGGCAGAGGCCAGACCCATGAGAGAGATGAGTAAGAACATAGTGTGTATTATTTATGAGTTATTCTTGCCAGATAGTCATAGTGTCCACCCTCGGCCACCAGCTCGCATCTGAAGCCATTGCTTTCGGCTATGAGGCGTAGGGTCTGGAAATCGACGTAGAGCCAGTCGAACGATTCGCCACGCACCTTGCGATAGGCCATCTGGTAATCGACCTCGCCGTAATAGGGACCCATGGGGTCGATGTCGTAGGTGCCGTCTTCGTCTTCATAGAGGTACTTCAGGTCGCTCGAATCGACCAGTAGCTGGCCATCAGCTGAGAGCAGGCCACGCACTCGCTCCAGAAAGTCGGGCATGTGGCGCAACTTGCCTATGATGCCTGTGCCATTCATCAGCATCAGAATAGTGTCGAAAGGACCCGTAAGTCGTGGGTCAAACAGATTGACACACTGCACATCACTTATGCCACGGCGGTTCATGGCCTCGCAGCTTAGGGGCGAGATGTCGATGGCCTTAACCTCCAGTCCACGGTTTTGCAGTTCCAGGGCATGACAACCTGCACCAGCACCCACATCGAGTACACGGCCACGAGCTAAAGTTAAAGCCTGCTGTTCGAGTGGGGGCATCTGTGCGAGGGTGCGGAACAGGTGTGGCACGGGAATCTCGTCATCGTCGAACATTGTCGACAACACACACAGCTTGCCCGCCCTGCCTGTCTGTTGGTATTCAGCGATGGCAGCTCCCATGGGGTCGCGTTCGGTGGTCAGGACATTATGATTTACCATTCTTTCGTTTTCGTTTCGTCAAAATCCGCTGCAAAGATACGCGCTTTTTGCGATATTTCCAAATTCTATGGCAAAAAACGTCATTCAATTTTTTAGATCGATTCCTGTTGCTAGAAATAAAACATCATAAATTCTCAATGCTTCTCTTGTAGAATGGAGATTATATTCGATGTTCTTTTCTTTCCATTTAAAAAAAAGATGATGTAGGAAACACGAAACAACGAATTTTTCTAGCATTTATCAATTATGGATCTTGTTACTGACATATCTTTCCAACCAATACTTTCCCAAAAGAATCTTGTTGGTCAGCAACTGAGGGTAGTCCTCGTGTCTGGCGAGGAACGTTTCAACCTCGCGGAGAGCCTCAGGACTGCGATGCCCAGCCAAAAGCTGTAGGCACCAATCGCCAGGGAAGAAGATATCTCCTGTATGCTGTATGTCGGGTAAAAGCTCCATGGCAGGCTGGATGTACTTCACGGACTCGTACGATCGGATTGGATGATTCAAGTTATACAGCACCTTGAGAGTCCAGGGTTCTATACGTCGGTTCTCTGCAATGCTCAAAGACTGGAACACACTGTCACGCACCTCTGCTGATGGACTGACTGAAGGGAATATGTAACAGAACTCTTGTCTTCTGTCGGTATTGGTGATGCGGTTCAATTGGGCTTCGTATATCTCATGGTACTGTTCAGGCAGACGCAATGCCAGTTCACAAGCCATACTCATATAGTCACGCTCCGACAGCAATGCTTCTTCCTGTTTCTCCCACATGGAGTACAGATATCGGACTGTGGCCTCGCTTCTGCCCAAGGAATATAGCAGACGAAGGAGCTGTGTACGCGCAGATGTAAGCTGATGTGTGCGACTCATGGCCACTAACTGCGCTTCAACAGGTGCTGCTATCTGGGCAGGCAACAGCTGAAGAGGTTCGTAAAGGTCATTGATGATTGTGCTGGCGGTCAGCACGTCGCGTTCGGCTTCGAGCCAATCCACGAGTTTTGTCGCCCACTGCTCATCGTCGAAACGGCCATGGAGGTAGTTCTCGTTCAGCGTCATCAGCAATGACTGCCGAGCTGTGGCATCTGCAACTTTAGGCCAATAATCGAGCAACCCGAACAACTGTGCGTCGTTCATGGTGTAATATCCATAACCTCGGCCATCATAATTGGGCAGTATCTGTCCGCTGACTACACGATGCTCACACGTCTGCGGCCAATGCAGCCCTCTTCCGTATGGGTCGCTCTCGGTAACCCGCACACTGTCACCATCCAGTTCACACATCAGAGTAGGAACGCCCTTCTGGTTCACCCAGACATCAGAGAAGGAACGGACATCCTCCGGGGTCTCTGCGTCCAGAATGTCCACGAGATCCTCCCACGAGGCATTGCCATACAGATAGGTCTGGACGTAGCGCTGGATGCCTCGGCGGAAGGGTTCCTCTCCCATTAGCTCGACAAGTTTTCGCAACATCACCGGGGCCTTGTTGTAGATGATCTGATTATACACCAGACCAGCATATCGCATATTGTCGAGTGGCTGACGTATGGAGGTTCCTCCCGAAGTGCGATCCTCGCTCATGGCGGCATTGATGTAAGTCTTCATCCAGTTCAAGCGATGGTTGAGATTGGGGAACAGAGGGGTGGTAATCTCGGCTGCGAAATAGTTGGCAAAGACCTCCTTGGTCCACACATCATCGAACCAGTTCATCGTCACGGCATCGCCAAACCACATGTGCGTGGTCTCATGGCTGATGACTTCGGTGCGACGCAACTCTTCGTCAGGTGTGGGATGGGCAGACAGGAAAATGGTATTGTCGTTGTAGAAGGTGGCGCCCGTATGCTCCATGCCACCGAACTGGAAGCCTGGCAGAATCACAAGATCGTACTTCTGGAACGGATAGGGCACACCTGTGAATGCCTCCTGCCACTGCAGCGCGAAGACCACCTGATGTCCGATTTCAGAAAGCTGTGAAAGACGCACCGCGTCGGTCTCCCTATGGTAGATACCGATGTTGTGTCCGTCTTCCTCATACGTCTCATGCTCAAAGATACCGGCAGCAAAGGCGAAGAGATAGGTGGGCAGAGGTTCAGTCTCAGCGAAGGTGAGCAGCCCGCTGGTATCAGCCTCCAGCTTCGAATTGGTTACGGCCTTCCATCCCTCAGGCACACGAAGGGAGAGCGTGAAGCGAGCCTTCATGTCAGGCTGCTCCATGCAGGGGAAGACGGTGCGGGCACGGTCTGGCACAAAGAGCGTATAGACATATTCGTCGCGTCTATTCAGAGACTGGGTGCCAGCTGTGAAATCAATACTTACCTCATTCGTTCCTGGCTGCAAGGAATGTGACGGAATGATGAGATGCTCGTTGCAGTAACGCCATTCGCACTCTTTGCCATTGGCCATGATATTATGGATCAACGAGGGCTGCTCGCGGAAATCCAGGATAAGATCCTGACGGGTGGCAAGATCAAAGCTCAGCCTCTCACAGGCTTCAATGGCTGCGTCCTTGTCTGCTGAAATGTCAAAGAAAAGAGAGTAACGAAGATTGCTGATGGTAGCCTTTCGATGCTGTGCCAGTTTCCAGCTGACACCCTCTTCAAGATAAGCCTCTGACACCTCGCCATAGTTCAGCTCTTCCGACGACCCGATGGTCTCACAAGGGCTCTTCTCCAGGATGATGTTGGCCATCATTGTCATATCATCCTCTGTGATACTGCCGTCGTGGGTCAGGTCACCGTTGAGAATTGACAATTGTCCATGCCCCATGTTCGTGCCTGGTATCATCAGTTCTGCAGTCGACTCTATGGTTTGAGCTGGGATCTTCTCTAAATTGATGTTGGCCACCATCGTCATGTCCACCACGGAGATCCTGCCATCATGGGTCAGGTCACCGTTGAGCACCGAATACTGTGCACGGCCCATGAGCGCGCCAAGCAGCAGAAGCATGAGGGTAAAGAGTTGTTTTTTCATATCGTTTATTGTGTTTGAATACGATTGTTTTGACTGCGAGATTTAGGACAACGCATTTGTGGATGCAAATATAATAATAACTCTCCAAACTACCAAATTCATAGACTTGTTTTACAAATTTTCCCTTCTTTTATTGCCTTTTTGGCTATTTTCGAGCCAAAAACACACGAGAATAGCGCTTTTTTTGTGCAATCTGTGAATTTTCCTGTTCATACGATGAAAAAAACAGGCGATTCACCGATTGCACATTTCTTTTCATGCATTGCACGACATGGGCCGAAAAAATGCCGTACCTTTGCAGCGTCAAAAAACAAAAAAACGTTCGATGACACAGACTGAGATTCGCACGATGAACAACAAGTCCACCACACGAACACAGACAGAAAACAATACATTTAATAATAATAAAAATTAAAAAACATCTAAAACCCCGGGAGCGATACAGGTGAGCCCCCACCAAGATTATGAAGAAGATTTTTGCATTCGCACTCGCAATCGTATCAATGGCAGCAGTAATGACCTCATGCAGCAACGACGACACTGACTTCATCGAAAGGAAGGCACCCGTGGCTCCCGCACAGGAGCAGGCCAATAATGAGAGCGGCGCACAGGAGGACGTGTTCAACATCGATCCATACACCATCGAGTTTGCCTCATTCAAGGGCCAGGACGAAGCCATCAACATCACCTACGTCATTGAGACAGCCGACAACACCTACGAGGTGAATCCTATGACCGCCGAGTCAACCACCCTCTCCAAGGGTCTGCGCTTCGCACTGGTCAACATTAAGAACGTCCCGGAGGAGATCGTCGACAACGACCTTATCTACACCCGCTTCGTCCTGCCTGCCACCACTAAGGGTACCGTCAATATCTCCATCAAATCAACAGCTGCAGAGGGCCACGAGAACTTCGAGAAGCATAACATCAGCTTCATCTATCGTGTAAAAGGCGACACCAACAGCATGATGATGCGCGGCTTGAAGGACGACGCTCTCGACAAGTTCGTCACCCGCATGAACAACCGCTCAACCTACAGCTACGAGATCAGATGAACAATCACACCAGCAACAGCTGTGAGATCTAAAATTTCCTCCTCTTGGTCTCGTGCCACTAGAAAGCCTGCCAGCACTCTGGCAGGCTTTCTGTGTTGCTACAAAACGTTGCCAGAGTTACTGACAGGCTTCTGTGCATCCACAAAAGTTTGCCAGAAACTCTGGCAGACATTTGTGCACACACAATTTCTTGTCAGAGGTTCTGGCAAAGAAATGAGCAACCACATTTCTTTGTCACAGATTCTGACGAGTTTCCGTGCATCCACAAATTTGTGACAGAACTCCTGTGAGGTTTTTGTGCATCCGCAAAGCAGAATGCACTACTGCTTAATGCAACAAGCAATTTAAAGTTTCAATCAGTCACAAAAAACTCGTATCCTTTTGCCAAAAGAGGATTTATGACATTCTTATAGAATTTTGCGAGATACCTCCTGTATGCATTGGGTGCATGCAACCTCAGGGAATAGCTAAGGTTAGGATTTTGTTAGAGGTAGTTCGCATAGGATCATGTCAGATGATCATCACTAGCTTTTCAGCAACACAATATGGCACATTCTGTTCCGAACTTGCAAAAAAGACATTTCCTTGTATCCACACTGGGAGATTATGACCTAAATACGTCTTTCCGCTCAATGATGGATGAAGGCTGGAAGTATTCACATCAATCATCTGTGGTACAAAACATCTGCTATTTAACATGCTTTCGAACTGGTCATACCATGATAATATAGTATCCACACCAATGCCATTGAACAGATGTTTTGAAAGGATGGCACTAAAACTTACCCTCAAGTTTGGATTACAACAGAATGTTGCCATTTCTTTTTAGCAACTTGTATACAATGTGGCAGTTTTTATCGCAAATAGGTATTTTCCTCACAGACCCTCTCCCCTTAAATTTTCTGGTTACCCTCCATAAATAAATGATGAAAAATGTTGACTATTTTATAAACTCAGATTTATACTAAGTGCACCCCAAAAAGACATTTATAACTGGTCCACTTTTGGCAGATTTTGGAAGTTAAGGGTAAGTCGTTGAGTGGAGAAAGTTACGAATTGCAATCTCTTGCCTTAAAATATTGAACTTTTTCAATAGGATGTTTTGGATTTGTGCTGTAATGAAGGAAAAAGAAATGTGCAATCCGTGAATCGCCTGATTTTTTTCATCGTTTGGATAGGAAAAATCACAGATTGCACAAAAAAAATGGGTCTTTTTGGGGTGTTTCCACACAAAATGCTGAAAAAATGCTGTGTTTTTGATGATTTATTTCGTGTAGGATTGGAAGATGTTTGTAAATTTTATACCTTTGTAGCGGAATTAGTGGCATCCTGAGTGAACCGAGGGATGTCGTGCTCAACAGACATATTATTGACACCATCATTATTAATCAAAAAAAACACTAAGCGTATGAAGAAAACTTTACTTTCGTTGATGGCTGCATCGGCCATTACTATGGCTCAGGCTGCTCCTGAGGTGACTATGGAAGTGTCGGAGATTACCTCCAGCACCATCGAACTGACTTTCACTCCTAATGAGGAGACTTCGGACTACTACTGCTGCCTCTTTGGCGAGGGCGAGATGGAGGCACAGTATCAGATGTTCGGTGCCTGGATGGGCTTCACTTGCTATGGTGACATGATCAAGGCATGGGGTTATGCTTGTGCTGGCACAGAGACCAAGCTTTGGAAGGACCTGACCCCTGAGACCACCTACGACATCTGGGTGCAGACGCTGGATCAGAGCGGTGCCTATGGCGAGGCTCAGTGCTTCACGGTGACCACCGCAGGCCAGGGTGGAGACGGCCCTTCGGTGATAAGCATCGTAGTCGGTGAGTTCGGCGGTGATGACGAGTATGGCCACTGGCAGCAGGTGATCTACACTCCTAACGAGAATACTTCGGTATTCTTCGACCTGATCTGCACCGACGAGTTCTATCAGGAGCAGGGCGCCGAGGGCGTGATTGCCTACCTGAAGGAGGAGGATGATCCTTCGGATCCTTATTATAGCTACTATGCACAGTTCACGGAGGACAATGCTTTCTGGAACGCTGAGCCAGGCACCACCTATCATGCTTGTGCCATCGGCAAGAATGCTAAGGGTGAATGGGGCGAAATGGCTGAGGTGGTATTCACCACTCCTGGCGGCGAGACTGTGGCAATCGAGAGCATAGAGGTGGCTCCTGTGGCCCATGGCAACTACAACCTGCAGGGCCAGAAAATCAGCGGCCCACAGCATGGCATCATGATCAAGGAGGGCAAGAAGGTGCTATATTGATCAAAAAAAGAGAACTACACTTTTTGATTAGGTTTTAGGATTCTTGGATTTTTAGGACGATAGTAATGTCTGTTGCAGTTTTTTCTGGTCAGCGTGGCACAGTCCTGGAATCTAGGAATCCTAAAATCATAAAAATAATAATATTTTCGCAGATACGTGGTTTCGGAAGAATAATTACACTACTTTATCGACTAATTTGTGGTGTTTATTCTTTTGTGCGTAGGATCTTCTTGCGTTTTGTGCTATAATAGTCGTACCTTTGCAGCGCCAAAAGGCTGATAGCCCAAGGGCAGATGAATCGTAAATCGTAAAAATCAAAAATCGAACAAGACTATGGCACAGAACAGACTTCACCTCGAGACCCTCGCACTCCACGTAGGACAAGAAACCCCCGATCCAGCATCAGATGCACGTGCAGTACCCATCTACCAGACCACTTCGTATGTGTTCCGCAACTCACAACACGCCGCCGACCGCTTCGGACTGCGCGACGCAGGCAACATCTATGGCCGATTGACCAATTCGACTCAGGGAGTGTTTGAGGATCGCGTGGCAGCATTGGAGGGAGGCGTGGCAGGCCTGGCGGTGGCCAGTGGCGCGGCAGCCATCACCTACGCCTTGCAGAACGTGCTGCAACAGGGCGACCACATCGTGGCTGCTGACAACCTGTATGGCGGCTCCTTCAACCTGATTACCCACACCCTCACGACGCAGGGTGTCGATTACTCCATCGTGAAGGTCAACGACCTGGAGGCCCTTGAAGCCGCCATCCGTCCCAACACCAAGGTGATTTATGCCGAGACCTTCGGCAACCCGAATTCCGACGTCACCGATCTGGACGCCATCGCTGAGGTTGCACACAGGCACGGCGTGCTCTTCATTGTTGACAACACATTTGCACCCATCTTGATCCGTCCCATCGAGCATGGTGCCGACGTTGTGGTGCATTCGGCCACTAAGTTCATAGGCGGCCATGGTTCATCGTTGGGCGGTGTGATAGTCGATGCAGGACGTTTCGACTTCAAGGCCCATGCCGACAAATACCCGACGCTGGCCAAGCCCGACCCGTCATACCATGGTGCCGTATTTGCTGACGTGGCCGGAGCAGCAGCCTTCGTGACCCGCATTCGTGCGGTGATACTGCGCGACACAGGTGCCGCCATCTCGCCATTCAATGCCTGGATCCTGCTGCAGGGAGTGGAGTCGCTGCCTCTGCGCATCGAACGCCATGTGGAGAACGCCCTGAAGGTGGTGGACTACCTGGCTAAGCATCCTAAGGTGAAGAGTGTGAGCCACCCGGCTCTGCAGGGCCATCCTGACCATGTACTGTATGAGAAGTACTTCCCACAGGGCGGCGGTTCGATTTTCACGTTCGAGATCAATGGCTCGCAGGAGGACACGTGGAAGTTCATCGACTCGCTGCAGATCTTCTCGCTGCTGGCCAATGTGGCCGACGTCAAGTCGCTGGTGATCCACCCCTACACCACCACACATAGCCAGATGAGCCCACAGGAGCTGGAAGAGCAGCACATTACGCCAACCACGGTCCGCCTCTCGGTCGGCGTGGAGCACATTGACGACATCATTGCAGACTTGGATCAGGCGTTTGCACAGATCTAATCGGGGCGTTCTTTTTTAATATGATAATTTGTTGTTTTTGTTCTTTTGTTAAACATCCGAACAGTCATGCGACAAAAGAACATAAACAACAAATTAACAATACAACAAATTAACAATACAACAAAACATCGCGAAGCATGTCTATCCATAACACTATCACGGAGCTGATCGGCAACACCCCTCTGGTCAAGATCAGCAGGTTTGCGGCCAGACGCGAAGCAAAGGCAGAGATCTTTGCCAAAGTAGAGTTCTTCAATCCTGGCGGCTCGGCTAAAGACCGGGTAGGACTGGCCATGATAGAGGATGCTGAGCGACGAGGCTTACTGAGGCCCGGCGGCACCATCATTGAGCCTACATCGGGCAACACAGGTGTGGGCCTGTCGCTGGTGGGAGCAGTGAAGGGCTACAAGGTGATACTGACCATGCCAGAGACGATGTCCGTTGAACGTCGCAAGCTGGCTGCTGCCTATGGTACGGAGATTGTGCTGACACCTGGTTCAGAAGGCATGAAGGGGGCTATTGCCAAGGCTGAAGCCCTGCGCGATGCTACCCCAGGTGCGGTGATACTGCAACAATTTGAGAATGCTGCCAACCCCAAGATACATGAACAGACCACGGGCGAAGAGATCGTCCGAGATTTCATGGCAGCAGGAAAGCAGGTGGATGTGTTTGTAGCAGGTGTAGGTACAGGCGGCACGATATCAGGTGCGGGTGCCACGATCAAGCGCCACTTCCCTAATGCAAAGGTAGTGGCTGTGGAGCCCGCCACCAGTGCCGTACTGAGCGGCAATCCAAGCGGGCCTCACAAGATTCAGGGCATTGGCGCAGGCTTTGTACCCAAGAACTTCGATCGTGGAGTGGTGGATGAGATACTGCCCGTAGGTAACGACGAAGCCCTGGCCACCGGACGTGCATTGGCTCGCGAGGAGGGCTTGCTGGTGGGCATCAGCTCTGGAGCTGCTGCCTATGCTGCCTCGGTGCTGGCACAACGTCCTGAACTGAAGGGCAAGAACATCGTAGTACTGCTGCCTGATACGGGCGAGAGATACCTTTCGACAGCTTTGTTCGAGGAGTGAGCCCCAAAAAGTTGAGCACCTGCGAAACTAAATAATGCTCGAAGTTATAAGCGGCAAAGCTGTCAAGGCCAACGTGCAGAGGATGATGAAGAGTGTCCACCACTCATTAAAGGCCGAACGCACGTTGGCTTGATGTATGGTGAGCTGGATACTGAGGAAGAGCATGAGCAGACTGACATAGATGGAGAGGTGACCACTGTCGAGAAGTGCAAAGACTACCATCGAGATGCTCAACGTGGAGATGAGCGAGATGCTGGCACTCGAGCGGATGCTGCCGCCCGCATTGAGCAGCATGGCCGAGATGCTATAGACCACAACCAACAAGGCTATGAGTGCCAGAAAGAGCCAATGCCAGAGGCCGAAGCCGGAACTGAGCAGGTTGATACTCTCCGGACTGATGAGGGTAAAGTACTGAAGGATAATATGGTCGGCTCCGACCGGAGGCGGTGGAATGGCCCCCCCAGTCAGCCATTCGCCCCAGAAGAAGAGTGCGCAATAGACCATCCAGATGCCTAAGAGTGCACCGGTGATGACGCTGAAGGCATTGCGGAGGCTCCATGACCGCATGTGGTAGGATGCAACAGGCAATAAGAACAGCCACAGTAACGTGTATGGCAACAGGGTGGAAACACCACCAATGATGAGCCCGATGGTCATATGCCTAACCACCGAAACCGTCTCCTGCCACACGCTGAGAATCAACGACAATACCACCAGTATAGACAACAGCAGCAGGATACCCACATAGAACTGCTCTGTGCGCGGAAAGTGGCAAAGCGCAAAGTTCATGCCTGCACTCAGCAGTGGCCATGAGATGGTGATTGACTTGCCATCGTTGAGACCACACAGATGATAGCGTTTGGTGACGTGCCAGATGCCTCCCGACACGATGCCAGCGAAAAGCCAGTTGCCCCACAAGGCAAGCCCATTGGCATCGTCCAGCAACATCTGGGCGATGACCAAGGACATGCTCAAGAGAATGAGCAGTGGGGTTGTATAAGAAAATCGGGAGAGGGGATACATATGATCAATCCCAAGCAGCAAGATCCTTGCCGATGTCGCGACGATAGTATTTGCCGTCGAACTGGATTAATTCGGCACCACGCATTGATTGAGCTAAGGCAGCAGCACGGTCAGTGCCATAGGATGTGACACAGATGACTCGACCACCAGCAGTAACAATCTCGCCCTCCTTCACGGCAGTGCCAGCATGGAAGAGGATGCTCTTCTTGTCGCTATCAACTTCAGCCACTACGCCTTGGGTGAAGAGTTCGTTGTCCATGCCTGTCATCACCTTGCCTTTCTCATAAGAACCAGGATAGCCACCGCTCACAAGCACTACAGTCACTGCAGCACGAGGATCGACCTCAAGGCTCTTCTCGTCGAGATTGCCATTGGCCACACCCTCGAAGAGTTCCACCAGGTCGCTCTTGATGCGAGGCATGACGACTTCGGTCTCAGGGTCACCCATGCGCACGTTGTACTCAATGACCATTGGGTCGCCTGCATGATAGCACTGAATGTCGCGATCCATGCGGATCAGGCCCAGGAAGATGAAGCCTTTGTAGGTGAGCCCCTCCTTCTTAAGGCCGGCGATGGTAGGCTTCACGATGCGCTCCTCGACCTTCTGCATAAACTCATCGTTGGCAAATGGCACAGGAGAGCAGTTGCCCATACCACCGGTATTGAGACCAGTGTCACCTTCGCCGATGCGTTTGTAGTCTTTGGCTACAGGCAGGATCTTGTAATGTTCGCCATCAGTCAGCACAAAGACAGAGCACTCGATGCCCGACATGAACTCTTCGATCACCACAGTAGCCGAAGCGGCACCGAACATGCCACTGAGCATCTCCTTGAGCTCGTGCTTGGCCTCGTCGAGCGTAGGCAATATTAGCACACCCTTGCCGGCAGCCAAGCCGTCGGCCTTGAGCACATAGGGTGCCTGCAGGGTCTCAAGGAACTTGCAAGCTTCGTCGTATTCAGCTGCGGTGAACGACTGATAGCGGGCGGTAGGGATACCATTGCGCTGCATGAAGCGCTTGCAGAAGTCCTTCGAGCCCTCAAGCTGGGCAGCCGCCTTGCTTGGACCAATGACCTTGATGGGCGAATTCTCGAAATAATCGTAAACACCATTGACCAATGGATCCTCAGGGCCTACAACGATCATCTCGACCTGATGCTCCTGTGCAAAGGCAGCAATCTTGTCGAACTCGCCAACCTTGATGGCCACATTCTCACCATAGGCAGTGGTTCCAGCATTGCCTGGAGCAATATAGAGTTTGTCACATTTGGCACTTTGGGCCAACTTCCATGCGATGGCGCATTCACGGCCGCCACTACCGAGCAATAGGATGTTCATATGAGGTGTGTTGTTTTGTTCTTTTGTTGTTATGTTGTTTTGTTCTTTTGTTCTTATGTTAATTTGTTGTTTTTTGATAAATTTAACAAAAGAACAAAAGAACGCGAAGCTTTACAGATGCTCGTCAAAGTATCTGGTAATATTATTTAAAAGGTGTACACGATCCTTGCCGCGCACATTGTGCTCGTGGTTCATATACATCAGGAAATCGGGATAGGTACCATTGGCCACAGCATTCTTGAGGAACTGATAAGACATTTGTGGCACTACTGTACCGTCCTGGTCGTCATGGATGATGAGCAAGTGGCCCTTCAGTTTCTCAGTCTGATTGATCATGGTGTTGGCTGCATAGCCTTCGGGGTTGTCCTCTGGAGTACCCATGTAGCGTTCTCCATACATCACTTCGTAACGACTCCAGTCGAGCACAGGACCTCCGCACACGCCAACCTTGAATATCTCAGGATAATTGAGCATCATGTAGGTGGTCATGAAGCCGCCATAGCTCCAGCCATAGATGCCAATGCGGTCTTGATCAACAAAAGGTAGAGACTTTAGGTATTCAACACCCTTCAGCTGGTCGAGACCTTCGTTGTAGCCAAGATTGTGCCAGATGGTCTGCTCGAAGGCAAGTCCGCGATTCTCTGAACCTCGGCCATCGATGGTGAAGACCACATAACCCTTGTTAGCCATGTAGCAATCCCACCCAGGCAGACCCCACTGGAAGCCCTCAGTGATCATCTGGGCATGAGGTCCATTGTAGAGATATACAATAACGGGGTATTTCTGTGGTTGTTGCGTAGGCTCCACGCGAGCAGAGCTCGGAAGTGAGGTTGGCTTGACCAGACGATAGTAGAGGTCGGATACACCATCGGCAGCCTTAAGTGTGCCCACCTCTACCTCAGGACGAGCCAATCCCTCATAGGGGTTGGGGGCAGTGTAAAGATGCTGAGTGCTCTGTGGCTTGCCATTCTTGAGGATGATGAGCTGGCATTGACGAGGCACATCATGACGGGTGAAGGTATCATAAACTTGGGTATATTGCTTGTTGATCTTCACGCGATGCACACCTGGCTCGGTGGTGATGCGGGTGATTTTGCGGCTCTTGAGCTCTACACTATAGAGGTTCTGCTCGAGGGGTGACTCCTTGGTGGCCATGAAATAGAGGTTCTTAGCCTTTGGGTCGATGCCGACGATGCTGGTGACCAACCACTCGCCACTGGTGAGTTGCACAGGTTCGCGGAGCATACCGTCGCGCTTGTCACGAGCCGAAAGGTCGTAGAGATAGGCATGTTTGTAGCCATCGCGCTCTGACATCCAGATGAACTTGTCGTTCGAACCTGGCAGGAAGTAGAGCGGATCTTCGGGCTCGACGTACTTAGGGCTCTCCTCGGCAAAGATGGTCTCAACAAAACGCCCAGTGACAGCATCGTAGGCATTGAGCTCCATGTAGTTCTGCTTGCGGTTGAGTTCGGCAATGAAGATTTGCTTGCCATCAGGACGCCAGCTGATGCAGGTCAGGTAGTGCTCGGGATCGGATACCAGCTGCTCGTGAGGTTGTTTCGCAAGCTCCACGCGAGCAGAACTCGGAAGTGAGGTCGTATGGTTTTGAGGTTCTAATTTTGCTCCGGTCTGTACCCAGCATACGTGCTGTAGGTCGGGGTTGTAGATGCCTAATAATACCTGATGACTAGTCATGCCAGCCATGGGGTAACGGATCCACTGCACATCGGCCTCACGGGCATCGGTTTGCAGCAGCGGGTACTGGCCTACCATTGACTGATTCATACAGTAGAAGGCCAGCTGATGGCCTTTGGGACTCCAAAAGAGACCTCCGTCGATGCCAAATTCATTGCGATGCACCGATTGGCCCCACACTACCTCTGACTGTCCAGTCACAGGACTGTCTGAGGGTGCATCTGCATAGCTCACCTGCTGACGTATAGGTTCCACAGTACCACAGCCATCAGTCGAAGCATTGCTGAGCATCTCCACCCAGAGGCGGTCACCTTCGTTGAGTGCGGTCCACATGCCATCAGCACTTGGTGTACCTTTGGTTGCCTTATGCGAAGGTGCCTTGTCTGCATCGTCAGGCATATAGAAGTGGAAATTACCCTCAGCATCGAACTCTGCGCCTACCAGCGATTTGGCATAGAGATAATCGGGATTGCCTGGCGTGAGCTGTGCCATAGTGGGTAGTGCACCTTGCTGGGCAGGAGTAGTGCTTAGTATGGTAGGCTGCTGTGCCAATGCCGTAGTTGCCAATAGTGATGCCATCAATGCTATGCAATGAGTTCTCATGTGTCTCAGTCTTTATTATCGTCCTTTTGGGTGTAGTCCAGCACAGCCTTGCTCATGTCGAAGTCCTTGTGGAACATAGGGCGATTTGGATCATATTCGCGTTTGCCGCGTGGCTGGAAACTGCCTTCGCGTTCCTCAAGTTTGCCGTCGGCATTACGCTTGAAGTTGCCACGTGGAGCGAATGGCTTCTGTACTCCTTCCTTCTTGCGGTCGAAAGGCTTCTTGCCATCGCGCTTCTCGAAAGGCTTCTGTTCTCCGGCAGCCTTGCTTGTGATGCTTCCATCCTTATTGACTGTGTAGGCACGTTCGGTGCTGGCCGTACGGGTGCGGTTTGGCTTGTCGTCATGTTTTACCTTCTTGTGACCACGCTCAAAGGCATTGCCATCCTTGTCGTAGAAACGCTTCTTTGAGCCGTCACCCTCCCTGCGGTCGCCACGCTTGAAGTCACGCTTCTCACCATCGCGTTTGAAGTCACGCTTGCCGCCTGCTGAACGTACGGGACGCAGACGCTCGTATTTCGAGTTGTCCTGTTTCTGATCAGCTGACTCCTTGTCAAGCTCGCCACCCTCCTTGCGGAACTCATCGTACTTGCCGCTGAAGAGTTCGTACTTGCGCAGCTGGCAAGGGATACCTCCGTTGTTGAGATCTATCTTGATCGAAGCCTTGAGACCCACAAAGTCGAATGGTGTGCCCTCTTTGCGGAAGCCACGGTTGTCGGTGGCAGTAAAGGTTGCATTGGGATCGTCGCTCGAGATGATCCAGGCTTCTGAGCCCTGGAACTTCTGTTTGAGCTGGTTGCCTATCATGCGATAAAAGGTAGGCACGTCGGTGAAGAGTCGCTTGCCGTAAGGTGGATTCATCACCACAATGCCGCCTTCAGCCTTGATGCCCTCAGTGGCTGAGGCTCCACCCTCCATGGCTTCGCGAATCTGCTGTTCGCCCCATGGTGACATCTTCAGCTCCTCGAAGTCCTTCACTTCAAGGGTGATGTACTTGCTGAGACCAGCAGTGCGCACATTCTCAGCCGTTGCCTCGATGGCCACCTTCGAGATGTCCGAGCCATAGATATGGTGCATGAACTCGCGCTCCTGCGAGTCATCATCGTAGAGGTCCTGCCACATCTCCTCGTCGAAGGCTATGTCACCCACCGTCCAACGCTGGAAGCCAAAACCCTTGCGGAAGAGTCCAGCTGGGGTGTTTGTGGCAATCAGTGCAGCCTCGATCAGGAAGGTGCCCGAACCACACATAGGGTCGTAGAGGTCACGTGTGCCGTCGTAGCCTGCCTTCATCAGGATGCCGGCAGCCAGCACTTCGCTGATAGGAGCGTCGGTCTGATATTCCTTGTAGCCACGCTTGTAGAGTGGATCACCACTCGAGTCGAGCGAGAGGGTGCAGTGGCTGACGGTGGTGAGGGCATCAGCCTCAACAGCCTCATCCTCTACACCAACGGTCAGTTCGCGCGTGTCAGTGATATGGAGGTTGAGTTGCACATCGGCGCTGCCCACACTGACGCGTGGACGCTTCATGCCTTTCTCTACAAACCAGTCGCAGATGGCATCCTTGGCTCTATAGATGGCATAGCGCGAGTTGCGGAAGTTCTCGCTGAAGATGGTGTTGTCGATGGCAATGGTCTGGCCCTCTGCCACATATTTGCCCCAGTCGATGGCCTTAATCTGCTGATAGAGCTCATCAGGATCGCAGGCATCGAACTGCTCAACAGGCTTCAGCACACGCAGTGCGGTGCGGAGCCATAGGTTGGATTTATAAAGAAGTTGCTTGTCGCCTACATAGCTGACCATACGATTGCCGATGGCGATGTTGGTGCCACCTAGCTGCTCGATCTCCTTGGCCAGTATCTCCTCGAGGCCTGCGAGGGTCTTAGCGACGATTTTGAATTTATCCATAGATTATGTTGTTTTTGTTAATTTGTTAATCTGTTAATTTGTTATTCAAATTTCGCAAGTTTCACTTCTGAATCAAGTGATGCTTTCCAAATTTGAATGTGTCGTTATTGTTATGCTCTTCTCTTACAGATAATGGTAATACATTTTCACAACAACCTATTAACACATTAACAAACAGAGCTACCCTTGTTGTTTATAGAACAGCTTGGTTCCGGCTGGCACGTCGTGCGTGAGCCAGATGTTGCCGCCAATAGTGCTGCCATCGCCTATCTGGATGCGGCCCAGGATGGTGGCGTTGGCATAGACCACCACGTTGTCGCCTAGGATGGGGTGACGGGCAATGCCCTTGACCAGTGTGCCATCCTCCTCCTGTGGGAAGTTCTTGGCTCCGAGCGTCACACCCTGATAGAGCGTCACATTATGGCCAAGGATGGCTGTGGCGCCAATGACCACACCAGTGCCATGATCAATGGCAAATGAGTGTCCGATAGTGGCTCCCGGGTGAATGTCGATACCGGTTTCGCTATGTGCCAGCTCCGTAATCATGCGGGGGATGAGCGGCACTTCGAGCTCCTCCAATGCATGTCCGATGCGGTAGTTAGTGATGGCCCTCATGCCAGGGTAGCAATGTATCACCTCGCCCAGATTGTGTGCCGCTGGGTCGTTGCGATACATGGCCACCACATCGGTCTGCAGCAAGTCGCGCAAGGCAGGCAGCTGCTCCACAAAAGTCTGCGCCTTTTGACAGGCCACCTCGCGCAGGCTGCTGCGCTGCTGATACTCCTCGGGCGAGGAGAAAGCCAGTCCTGCAGCAATCTGTTTGTGCAGTTTCTCGTAGATGCGCTCCACAGCCACACCGATGTGGTACTGCACACCTCCGTCCACCACGCTCTTGCCATAGTAGCCGGGGAACAGCACTGTGCGACACAACTCCACGATGTCACGCAACTCTGGCACCGACGGAAAAGGGACTCCGTCGATGCCATAGTGGTGTAACTCGCTATTCGAGATGTTACTTAGTGAAGCTACCGTCTTTTCTAGTTCCATCAAAGGCCGTTTTTCTTACTTCTTCTTGCCCTTGACTGGAGCAGCGGTCTCGATGCCGTACTTCTCGCAAAGAGCCTTCGAAATGGCGTTCTTGTTGACCACGTAGTTGATGGTCTTGGCGCGGATGAACTCTGGAGTCATGTACCAGATGCCATCCCACTTGCCAGTCTTACCCCAGCTGTTCTTTACCATGTAGTATGGGTTGCCCTGTTGATCCTTGGCAGTACCGAACAGATGCATACCATGGTCATCACCGGTCTCGAAGTTGTCATAGCCACGCTGACGTTCCTCGGCGGTCACCTTCTTCTGTGGCAATGGACGTTTGCTGATCTCTGCATTCTTGGCCGAGCGGTCGAGCTTGAGCCAACGAGCCTGATCGAGACCTGGAGCCTCAGGAGCTTCCATGTCTGGATACACGCCGAGACCATCACGGGTGAAGCCATCTTCGCTCACATCACCACCCCAAAGCACGGTGTAGCCGGCCTTGATGGCATCGTCAATGATCTGTATCATGTCCTCGAGCTCCACGTTCAGGCTTTCGCCCCAGCGCCAATTGTCCTGAACCTCGATGATGAAGCCCTTGCCCTTGTTCTCGCCTGTAGAATAAGGATGGTGCATGAACGAGGTGATCGAAACATAATCATCAGCGTTGAGGCCGGTGCTGGCAGCAAAGCTCTTTGGAGTATATTTCTTACCCTCATAAGTGAACTCGGTTGGAATCTTGCCCAAGTAGATCTCATGAACAGCACGTACTGACTTCTTCCAGAGAGGCTCGCCATCAGGACTATACTGCAATTTGCGCGAGCTGGCGGCAGCGTGTACCAGTGGGTCGGTCATGGCCGAAAGCTCTGAATGGTTGCTGAGGGTGTCTCCATACATCACGCCAGCAGGCATCTCTACATCAGGCACGAGACCATAGTTGCGCAGACAGTAGATGTCGTCGACAAACGAACCGCCCTGAGCAAAGCTCACGTCACCATGGGTGCGTACAGCCTTCTCTGCACGATCCATATAGGTGTTCTCTACTACGAACATTTCCGAGAAGTCATATAGCTTGCCACTCTTCTTCAGTGCCTCGCTCTCGAAGAAGCTCATGCCTGAATAGCTCCAGCAAGTACCGGCATTCTTCTGGTTCTTGACTGGTGAGATGGCCACTGAGTCGATGGTGGTGAAACGGAAGCCCTCGTCGATAGAGTCCTTCTTGATCTCGTTCTCATCGGCAAATGCTACAGCTGAGAGGGTTGCGGCCAGGCCGCAGAGCAGAATCTTTTTCATATTTGTGTTGTTTTTTGTTATTATGTTCTTTTTTCGTTTTTCTTTCGAATTTTCGAGGCTTCGAAGTATCTGATTATCGAAGCTTGGGTCTTTCGAAAAATTGGATGAAAGCATTCTGATTGCGATTATTTCTTTTTCTTGGCTGCTTTCTTTGCCTTCTTGGCAGCCTTTTCGGCCTTGAGTGCAGCTCCCTTGGGGTCAAGGATGGCTTCACAATGGTCTCTGTCTGCCAAAAGGGCGGCTGCCTCCTTCACCTGGGCATCGAAGAGGAGGTTCTGTGCTTCCTGACCATGCTGGTAGTAGTAGTGCAGCACTATTTCTGACTCGAGTGACTGGCGTATCTCGTTGCGCAACGAGTCGAGATCGTGAGCCATGTCGGTTATTTTGAGCAGCGTGAGTATGCTGTCCTTCTTGTTGGCCAAAGCCTGTTGGCTGAAGGCAGCATAATCCTCATCGGCCAGATGGAACTCACCTACTGCAGGTATCGTTTCATGCTCGTGACGATAGCGAGTGGCGAAGTTGAAGATCTCGTTCTCGCGTGTCAGATAGAAGTTCAGGTTCGACATCACCTGTGGCTTCAACTCTACATCGGGCTTGATGCCACGTCCATCGCGCACTTCGCGTCCATTAGCGGTGTAGAACACATGGGTCAGCGAGTCAGGAATCTGAGCCACCTGGCCATCCACACCATAGTTGAGCGCCTGGATGCAGCGGCCTGAGGGGATATAGTATTTGGCCGATGTGAACTTCATCAGCGTGTTGAACTTCAGCGGACGCGTGCTTTGTACGAGTCCCTTGCCAAACGAGCGCTCGCCCATCACTACGGCACGATCCAGATCCTGCAGTGCACCTGTCAGAATCTCCGAGGCCGAAGCCGAGTTGCGATCCACCAGGCACACCATGGGCAATGTTGGTTCGATAGGGTTGGTGTTGGTGCGGTACGAGCTGTTCCACTCCTGACGCTTGGCCTTGGTCTCCACCACAGGGCTACCTTTGGGCACGAACATGCCGACAATCTTCACAGCCTCGTCGAGCAAGCCACCGCCATTGCTGCGCACATCGAAGATCAGGCCTTTCAGACTATGTTTCTCATCACCGCGCAGGGCCACCAGGGCCGACTGTACATCCTGCGCAGCCTTGTCGGTGAACTGGTCGAGGGCCAGATAAGCCACAGAGTCGTTCACCCAGCCATAGTAGGGCACGGCATCGAGCACAATCTTGCGACGTGTAATCTTCACATCGCGAGGTTCCGTCTCGTACGGACGAAGCAGTCGCAGTGTGAAAGTCGTGCCTGCCTGACCGCGCAGCTTGTCGCTCACCTGACTGGTAGTCTTCTTGATCATCGATTCGCCATCGATGGCCAGGATGGCATCGCCCACTCGCACTCCAGCCTCCTGGGCAGGACGTCCCTCGTAGGGGTTGGCTATCTTCACTGTGTCGCCATGTTGCTGTATGAGGGCACCGATGCCGCCATATTCGCCTGTGGTCATGGTTTTGAACTCCGACTGGTCCTCCTCGCTGTAGAACTCGCAGTAGGGATCCAGTTCGCTCAACATAGCATCGATGCCAGTGGTGAGCACGCGGTTCCAGTCTATGCTGTCAACATATTGCCCCTGCAGGGTGGTAATGGCCGACCCCAGTATCTCCATGTACTGCTGTACATCGAGGTGCAGGTCTTTTTTCTTCGAAGATTTCTGTGATTGAGCAACGGCCTGCGGTTGACTGACCGCAGTGAGAATTATTATAAGGAGTAGGCTCCATAAGCCTTTCACCTGTCGCTTCATAATGTCTTTTACATTTAAAAATAATGTGCAAATATAGGTATTTTCCGCGAAAATGCAAAATATTTGTGACGAAAAATCCATTTTTTTCCTTATTCTACCCCATATTCTCAGAAAATGTATTATCTTTGCGCCAAAAATTAGCTGCTTATTACACGTTTCCACACGATAGAATATGAAAAGACTCATTTTTTCAATCCTTACCCTGATGGTCATCTGCACCTCGGCTTGGGCCAGAATCATGGACTTAGGCGTCACTGCTGGCATGAATATCTCAAAGGCTGAGACCGATGATGCCAATGCCTATTATGGGTGGGTGCCCGACTCGCAGCATGGTTGGTATGCCGGCCTCCAATTCAAGTTCACCTTCCCTGTCACCGGTCTGGGTCTGGATCTTTCGGCCACCTATTCGCAGAATGAAGGCACGCTGCGTCTCGCCTCCAAAGACCAGTTGGGCAACACTTCGGTGGAGGAGGTCGATGGCGAGGTGGGTTTTGTCACCATACCACTCCACCTGCGCTGGGACATGAATCTTCCAGCCGTGGAATATGCAGTGGCTCCCTACCTCTTTACTGGTCCGCAGGCCAGCTATGCCGTCAAGAAGCTTGAGGAGCGAATCGACCAAAAATACAATGATATAAAATTCGAGACCGATGACCTGATCTGGAAGTGGAATCTGGGCATGGGCGTCATATTGCTCAAACGCTTCCAGTTGTCTTACGCCTACGAATTCCCCCTGAGCACCTCCACCTCGTTCAAGGATGCTTTGAACAACATCGAGGCCGACTATTCGCAAGGCACACACCGCATAGGCCTCACCTACTTCTTTTAAAAAAACTTACCTCCCATGACCGAAGACAATGAGAAGCTCGATGACGAGACTTTGAACTCCGATGACACTACCGAAACCACCAGCGATGATGCCGACGAGGTTGTCACCGCTGGTGGCAACGGCTATATGCCCCATAACGACGACGAAGCGGGCGAGGACAAGATTCACCACCTGGGTGGCATGTATCAGAACTGGTTCCTCGACTATGCCTCGTACGTCATTCTGGAGCGTGCCGTGCCTCACCTCGCTGACGGACTGAAGCCGGTGCAGCGACGCATCCTGCATGCCATGAAGGTGATCGATGACGGCCGCTTCAACAAGGTGGCCAACATCGTGGGCCAGACCATGCAGTACCACCCGCACGGCGATGCCTCCATCGGCGACGCCCTGGTGCAGCTCGGCCAGAAGGACCTCCTCATCGAGTGCCAGGGCAACTGGGGCAACATACTCACCGGCGACTCGGCGGCGGCTCCGCGTTACATCGAGGCGCGACTCTCAAAGTTCGCCCTCGAGGTCGTCTTCAATCCTAAAATCACCCCTTGGCAGCTCTCGTACGACGGTCGCAAGAAGGAGCCTATCAACCTCCCTATCAAGTTCCCGCTGCTGCTGGCACAGGGTGTGGAGGGCATTGCCGTGGGCCTTTCGTCCAAGATTCTGCCTCACAACTTCAACGAGCTGCTTGATGCCTCCATTGCCTGCCTGAAGGGTGAGGAGTTCGAACTGTATCCAGACTTCCCGACAGGTGGCCTCATCGACGTAGCCAAATATCACGACGGCATGCGTGGTGGTGTGGTTAAGGTGCGTTCGCGCATCGACAAGATCGACCAGAAGACGCTCCGCATCACCGACGTTCCTTTCGGCAAGACCACCGACTCGCTCATCGAGTCGATCAAGAAAGCCATCGAGAAGGGCAAGATCAAGATCAAGTCATTCGACGACTTCACCTCGGATCATGCCGAGATCGTGGTGCATCTGATGCCTGGCGTCTCGAGCGACAAGACCATCGACGCGCTCTATGCCTTCACCGACTGCGAGATCTCCATTTCGCCCAACTGCTGCGTCATCTACGACAACAAGCCGAACTTCCTTTCTGTCAGCGAAGTGTTGCGTCGTTCGGCCCTCAACACCAAGGACCTGCTCCGTCAGGAACTTGAGGTGCAGAAGGGCGAATTGCTCGAACACCTCATGACCTGCTCGCTCGAAAAGATCTTCATCGAGGAGCGCATCTATAAGGATAAGGAATATGAGCAGGCCAAGGACCTCGACATCGCCCTCGCCCACATCGACCTGCGCCTGGAGCCCTTCAAGAAGGACTTTGTGCGCGAGGTGACTCGCGACGATCTGTTGCGCCTGGAGGACATCAAAATGGCCCGCATCCATAAGTTCAACAGCCAGAAGGCCGAGGAGGACCTGCTCCTGACCAAGAAGAAGATCCGCGAGGTGGAGAAGCACCTCAAGCACCTGACCGAATACACCATCGACTGGTTTCAGCACCTCAAGGAGAAGTACGGCAAGGATCATCCGCGCCTCACCGAAATCCGCAACTTCAACTCGGTCGATGCTACCAAGGTCATCGAGTCGAACCAGAAGCTGTGGGTCAACTACAACGAGGGCTTCATGGGCACGGGCCTCAAGCAGTCGGAGTCGGAGTTCGTATGCAACTGCTCGGAGATCGACGAGATCCTGGTCATCTACAAGAACGGCCAGTACAAGGTCGTAAAGGTCGATTCGAAGGTCTATATCGGCCAGGATGTCATTCATCTCGCCGTATATCGCAAGAACGACTCGCGCACCATCTACAACGTCGTCTATCGCGATGGCAAGGGTGGCCCGCATATGATCAAGCGCTTCCCCATCACCTCCATCATGCGCGACAAGGTCTACGACATCACGCAGGGCAGGGAGGGCTCGCGCATCGTCTATTTCAGTGCCAATGCCAATGGCGAGGCCGAGACCATCAAGGTCTACATCAAGTCCAAGCTGCGCAACTCCAAGGTCATCAGCTTCGACCGCGACTTTGCTGAGACCCCCATCAAGGGCCGTGGCGTGAAGGGCAACCTGCTCACCAAGGCCGACGTACAGAAGATCACCAAGACCGCCGATGGCGGATCGACCCTCGGAGGCCGCCCCGTGTGGTGGGACCCCGACGTGCAGCGCATCAACTACAACAAACAAGGCAATTATCTGGGCGAATTCCAGAGCGATGACCGCGTGCTCATCATCCTCTCGAACTACGACTACTACATCACCTCGTTCGACGAGAACAACCACTACGAGTCGAACATACTGCGTGTGGAGAAGTATGACGCGCAGAAGGTATGGACCATGATACTGTGGGATGCCGACAACCGCTGCTACAACCTTAAGCGATCAACCCTTGAAGCCCGCGCCACCAAACAGAATCTGGTGGGCGATACCGAGCGCTTCCAGATGGCTACAGTGGTGGATGGTGAGAAGCTCTCAATCGATGCCCGCCGCCAGGGGCAGCCCCTGCTCACAGATGTGCTTTATGCCCGCTTCCGCGTCACCTTGGGCAAGCCTGACGACTTCCGCCCTGCCCTCGTGATTGAGGCCGACGACTTCATCCCCGTGCGCAGCATCGGCACCAAGGGCAAGCGCCTGACCAACTACAACGTGGCCCTCATTGAGGAGCTCGAGCCTACACGGGTGTCTGAGCCTGAACCTGAGGACGATGACAACAATGAAACCGACGATGAAGAAACTACTGATACTCCTGCTGACGCTGACAGCCTGTTCTAATCTCTTGTTTGCGCAGGAAGAAGTGGCACTTCGCCCAATAACGAGCAGCTTTGAGGTGCATCTGGGTTCGGCCAGTGTGCGCAATACCTATCTGGCTCCCCTGCTCTACACCGGTCAGGACCTCGGCCTCAGCTACGAACGCTCCCGTCGCTGGAAGGACCCCGACTGGATGAGCTTGCAGTCGCTCTCGGGGCAGTTCACCATGGGCGAAGACAAAGGCTCGCACAGCGAGTCGTGGTCAGGCCGCCTGCGCTATCGCTACGCTGCCCACTACGGCTGGGATCTCTTCTTCCTCACCCTCATGGCCGGACCATACGTGGGCACAGAAGTGGGCTTCGACTACAACCTCAAGATGGCTGGTGGCAACAATCCTGCCACGGCTCGTCTGGCCGTCAACGCCGGCCTCTCGCTGATGGTAGCCACCCACTACCGCCTCTTCGGCCGAATGAGCCAGGCCAACCTGCTGCTCCAGGCCCCACTGCTAGGTTACGCCTTGATGCCTGAATATGGTGCCAGCTACTACGAGTCGTTCTACCTGAACAATGTGGAGCACATGCATCACTTCACCTCGCTCCACAATCAGCAGGACCTCGACCTGCGCCTCACCACCGACGTCCCTCTGCTGCCCACCCGTGGCGGCGACCTGCGTCTGGGTGTGGCCTACCACATCGAGACGATGAAGATCAACCAGACCACCACCCGCCTTTCCTCCATCGAAGCCATCGTGGGCTGGACCTTCCAGAGCCTGCCTTACAACCCAAGGCGGACACATGGCAGGTTATAAGGTCTTATTAACTTGGCACAAAAGAGTTTTTGTCATGAATTATCACAAATTTCCACGAATGACAGCGTGGTCGCAGGACCATTCATTAATTAATATGAGTGCCAAATTGTATATAGTAGCCTTTTTTAATTGCAATATCTATTCATGAATGGTCCTACGACCACGCTGTAAATTCGTGATAATTCATGATAATTCGTGACTTAGAAAAAAGACCAAGTTATTATTTCACTTTTACTCAACTTTCAACTTTTTACTTTTAATTTTTAACTTTACATTATATATTATATGAAGCACCTCTTCCTCACCCTCCTCGTCATGCTCATGACCGTGGCCACACTCACCGCACAGCAGATTGCCGTAGTGAGCAGTTCAGGCAGTTCCAAAGTTTTTAACACCCTCGACGAAGCCATCAAAGGAGCTTCGGCTGGCAGCACCATCTACCTGCCTGGCGGAGGCTTCCATGTGAGCACGAAAATCGATAAGCAGCTCACCCTCTTGGGCATCAGCCACAAGGGCAACTCTGTGAATGCCGACGGCAATACGAGCATCAGTGGCAATCTTGATTTCGCCCCGGGTTCAGACGGCAGTGCCGTGATGGGTGTGTATCTGCATGGAGACATCAACATAGGTGTTGATGGATGCGTGAGTAACATCACCGTGAAATATTGTAATATCAATTCTATCCAAGTGAAGACCGATAGGTGCCCTGGCATCTATGTAAACCAGAATTATCTGCGTAGTCGGAGTAGTTTTGGATACTCAAACGTGGTATTTACAAACAATGTTTCTAATTATATTTATTCCATTAACGGTGGTACAATAGAATACAACATTATTTGTGGATCATATGATGTTTCCTATAGAAAATATTGCTCTATAATTGCCGAAAACTCTAATTCGAAGTATAATGTTCTTTCTAATGGTATTACCGGAACTGATGATATCGGTTCGATAATAAATTTTGATTTTGGCAATTATATTGACTGGAAAGGAATCACATCACAATCCGACTGCCATTTCAAGGACGAATACACAGGCGACAAAAATGTCGGCATCTACGCTGGCGGCACAGGATTCAGCGACGGCTGCCTGCCTCCGGCTCCACACATCGTAGAGAAGGCCGTGGCCGAGCAGACCGACGCCAATGGCAAGCTCCATATCTCAGTGAAAGTCAAGGCTAACTAATCCCGTGGGCACCCCTCCCCTATTCAGTCATATCATGAATATCCGACAACGACATATCCGGCATGGGTGGCTGCTCTGCCTGATGCTGCTGACGATGTTGCAAGCCTCTGCTCAGAGCCTCTCGAAGCTGGAGTATTGGTTCGACAGCCGTGTGAGCAGCCGCAGAAGCATCGCCCTCAGCGGTGATGAGGACTACGTCAGCCAGAACCTCTCGACCGACGGCCTCTCGGTGGGCCTGCATTGGCTCAACATGCGCACTGTGGACACCCATGGCGTCTACAGCGGCATCACCACCTCGCCCTTCCTCAAGTCCGACCCTGCTGTGGGTGGCCGACTGGAGTACTGGTTCGACGACAACTACGACCACCACCACTCCATCGCAGCCGACGCCACCTCAGGGCTCGACACGAAGCTCGACCTGCATCAGCTCAGCGACTTCCCCCTGGGCGTGCATCGACTCAACTTCCGCCTCATCGCCGCCAACGGCCAGTATACCCCCATCTCCACCGCTTATGTGCTTCGCCTGGGTGGAGGTGAGCCTGCATGGCTCGAATACTGGCTCGACGACGACCAGGCCAACAGCCGCCTGGCTGAGGGCTCTCCGTCATGCGATGGCAGCTACGCCATCGTAGCCGACCTCGACCTGAACGAGGCCGCCCCCGGCTTCCATCGCCTCTACTACCGTGCCGCCTCGCAGAGCACGCACACAGCCAGTGCGGTGTCGATGTCTCCGATCATGGTGAAGTCGATGTACGGACCTTCGGCCAACGACCTCGAGGTAACAGCCATCCGCTACTGGGTGGACGATAACGAACCCGTCGAGAGCCCTGTGCTCAACGCCTCGCCGATGGTCGACATCAAGCGCGACGTCACGGTGCATAAGATGTCGGACGACATACACACCATCAACATTCAGGCCCGCAACTCCAGCTCTCTGCTGAGCGAAGTCATCAGCCAGATGTTCACCCTCCTGCCGCTTCCTGAGGCTCAGGTGAATTTCTCGGCCAAAGTCACGCCTGAGGGGTTCGTCTCCTATTCATTCAATTCGCTCCCCAACGACCTGAACTATAAGGTGCTGCGCTTCAACGGCACAAGCACCGAGGCGTATACCGTGGTGGGCAAATACCAGGGCCAAGGTGCCCAAGGCGAGATCCACGGCATGGACCTCCCTGCCAACGGCACCTATACCTATCAGGTGCTGGCCAAATACACCGATGAGGAGGGCGAGCCCGTCTCGTTGCGCTCCAACACTCAGACCATCACCATGACCAATGCGAGCGAGAAGGTCAACCGCGTGGGCGCGGTCTATGGCACCGTATCGTATGACAAGCTGTATCCGGGCTTCAGCAACAAGAGCAAAGCCAAGACAATCAGATTCTCGTACGACAATCCTGGTGGTGAGGTCGTCACTACCGTCAATACCGACGAGAATGGACGCTATGTGTTAGAATTTATGCCCCTCGGTCATACCATCTATGCAAGCATTGAGGATGATGGTTTCTATACCTTCTATTACCAAACCTTCACGCTCGACAAGAATGTCAACAACGGAACGAAACGACTGGACTTTGTCGGAAAGTTGAATAGTAATATACCCGATGACTTCACCTACGACGAGAGTGGATGCGACATCTACATCAACTCCGGCTTCACCTTCAGCGAAGGCGGTCGCTTCCTCACCTTCAAGGCTGTGAACAACTCGTACGAGACGTGGAGAGGTCAGCTGGGCGTATTCGTACACGATGTTGAGGCCGAGGATCCGGGCTTCTGGGACAAGATCTCGTACACATTCACCAACAACGATCGTGTCAAGACTCCCAACCTCTCCTTCAACCCGCTTGAGGAGAAAGAGATAACCCTCTGCATAGCCAACATCAGGATGCTTCAGGACATCGACCTGGAGAGCACAAAGAAGTTCTCCTTCAAGGTGATGAGCTATGAAGGAACATTCGACATCTGGAAGGATGTGGGCGTCAACAGCCGTATCCAGATCACGAATCCTTTCGAACATGATGTAAAGGGTTTTGACAAGCTCAAGATGAGCGATGAGGACATCGATAAAGCCTTCCAAGAGTACCTGTTAGTGATGGAGAATTTCGAATATTTCTTCAAGTACTACATCAATCATGAAGGTAATATTGACAAGGTATTATATGACCGCTTAAAATCGATTACCAAGCCTGAACTCCTAAAAAAATTCGAGAAAGACCTCAAGGCAGCGATGAAGAAGTTCGACTTCTCACACGAAGACCGTCTATGGGATTACATCAAACTGCTGGCTGATGGAGCTTCGGAACTTTACGACTTGGCCACGAAGAAACAAGCGATCATTGACGCCTCTTCGCCTTTGGAGAAGATGTATGCCTACACCTGCTTCGTTCACGAACTGGCCCAGGCGACACAGTTAAGCCCTGGACTCAGCATCTATTCGAAGGTCCTTTCCACCTACTACGACGTAGGTAAGGCACTGGCACAGCAGGCTTCGAACCTGAAAGAACAGGTCGATGCCGCCCGCTTGGCCTCGGACCTTCAGACAGGCATGACCTGGGTAATCAAGTTCCACCACAACGGGCAGGACGTGCAGGCCAAAGAACTGAGCAAGGTGATATCCTCAATAACACTTGAGGTGGTTAACCTGGAGAATATTGAGAAAAAGAGCATAGATGATGTAAAGATCAGCCCAGAAGTGAAAGATGGAGTGATTCAATTGCCTATTCGGCTGAGCGGAATCTATTCGAAATCAGGCTTCATCCTGTCGATCAAGTGGGCCAATGGCCGCATCACCAAAGTGCCAATTCTCAAAAATGAGGAAATTGATGCCAAGCTCGAATATCAAGGTGGCTATGTGAACATCGACTTCCAGGTGGAATCCACCTTATGGAATTCGTCAATAGCCGACAAGCTCTACTTGTGCAATCGAAAGATTCACTACAACAATTAAACCAACGACCCGGACATGAACCGTACGAAACATATACTTTGCCTCATCCTGCTGCTGGCTGGCAGCATCGTAGTGGCTCGGGGCCAGGATCTGCGAGTGGCATTCTATGAGCCGGCCATCGAACAGCAGGTCAAGCACCATCTTGGCCTGAAGGACGAGGCAGCGCTCAGCCAGACACAGCTGGACACCATCACCGTGCTCGACCTCTCGCACCTCGGCATCAGCGACGTGCGCGACCTCATTCACTTCAGCAGCCTTGCCACGCTCAACCTGAGGGGCAACCTGCTGGAGGATGTCGGCTGCCTCTACCGCCTGCCTGCGCTCAGACAGCTCGACCTGAGCAGCAACCAGCTGGAGGAGATCAGTCTGCTGAGCTTCTCCGCTGCCGATGAGATGACCGTGGACGTCAGCTGGAACCACATCAGCGACTTCACAGCCTTTGCCGACGTCACCAGCTGCTGCTTCACCATCGAGGGCATAGGCTATCAGCAGCCGAAGCAGGACTTCTTCTACAGCGTCAACGACCTCTACATCACGGCCGACAAGAGCGGATTGCCGCAGGTCAACTACTGCATCTACAGCGACAAAGGCGGCAAGGCCAGTCTGACAATCGATGGCATCAAAACCGTGAGCATCCCGGCCGATGAGTCGTATGGAGCGGTGGCTGTAGGTGTGATGCCTGACCACATCACGCCGGTTATCGTCGCCTACGATGACGTCAGGCCCGACACCACCTATATCGTGCCACCTTCAGACCGTCTGATCGGTGCCAGCGAGACTCGCACCTTCCGCCTAGGCCTGCCTCAGGGTTATAAGATTACGTCCATCTACGCTCCGACAGGGAGCTACACGGCCGAGGACGACTCCTTCACCTTCACCACAGACGAGGCCTTCACCGAGACGGACGTGCGCATCGCCTACAGCCACTACAGCGACCTACGCGGCTACACCACCGTCCACCTCGTCAAGGGACTGCTGGGCGATGCTAACACCGACGGCAAGGTCGACGACAAGGACATCTTCACCCTGCTCGAACTGCTGATGGGCCGCACCCCAGCCACCTGCTCACGTATGGCCTCCGACCTCAACGGCGATGGTCGTATCAGCGTGGCCGACATCACATCGCTGGTGAATAAACTGCATTGATATGAAAAGACTCTTCCCCATACGCCTCATCCAAGCATTATTAATTATTAATTATACACTATTAATTACCCTCTCCTCCTGCCTTGACGATGACAGCCTGGAGCACACTGACGACTACCTCGGCACCTTCGAGGCCTGCTGGCAGACGCTCGATCAGCGCTACTGTTACTTCGAAGAGAAACATGTGAACTGGGACTCGCTCCATGAAGTCTTCATGCCGCTGGTGCGCGACTCAGTGCAGAGCCAGGTGGAGCTCTTCATGCTGCTCGACCAGATGCTCGACCACCTGCAGGACGGCCATGTGAACGTCTATGCCCCCTTCAACACCGCACGCTACTCGAAGTGGTATGACGACTACCCCATCAACTTCGATGCAAACCTGCTGCAGACCTACTACTTAGGCACAGGATACTGGATGGCTTCTGGCATGCAGTACGGCCGCTTTCGCCGCGACTCTGTGGCCTACATCCGCTACACTTCGTTCGACAATACCATCGGTGCCACTAACCTTGACTACGCATTGGCTGCCCTCGGCGAGTCCAATGGTCTGATCATTGACGTGCGTCACAATGGAGGTGGTTCGCTGACCAACGTACCCACTTTGGCCGAACGTTTCTGCACTGAGCGCACTCTCTATTGCTACATCAGTCACAAGACTGGTCCTGGACACAAAGAGTTCTCCAAGCCAGAGCCTCTCTATCTGAAGCCTGCCGAAGAGGGCCGTGTCACATGGGATGCCTCTACCTATCCCGTCGTCATCCTCACCAACCGCCATTCCTACAGTGCTACCAACATCTTCGTGCAAGCCATGCTGGCGCTCGACGGTACCCTTACACCCGACTCGCTCGGACAGCTCTATCCCAAGATGATCAAGGTCTGTGGCGACCGCACCGGTGGCGGCAGTGGCATGCCTTTCGAGAGTGTCCTGCCCAACGGGTGGCCCATTCGTTTCAGTGCCTGTCCCATGCTCGATAAGGATGGCCACAGCACCGAAAGCGGCATTGACCCCAGTCCGGGCCTCAAAGTCGATATGGACAGTGTCAGCACTTTCGACCTGCATGAGGACGCCATCATCGAGGCAGCACGCCAATACATCATCGAGCACACACGAGCCAAGCGTTGCGAGCCAAAGGACCCAGACGAAGAGAAACGATTCAAGTAAATTGGCAAAAAATTGAAAAAATCGACCAATTATTTGGACATTTCAGAAAAAAGTCGTATCTTTGCGCCCACAAATAATGCTTATAATACCCATTATATATTATTTGTGCGAGCAAAGCATCTGCGGGTATGCTGAAATTGGTAGACAGGCCAGACTTAGGATCTGGTGTCGCGAGGCGTGTGGGTTCGAGTCCCACTACCCGTACAAGCACGGCTAGGCTCTCGCCGAGTCTCGGCAGATACATATATAAATGCTGCATGTTATTCACCCTCGTTACAACATATTGTGGCGAGGGTAAATTTTTGTTATGGGTGATTTTATTGGTTTAATAATGATGGGGCAGAGACGTCTCCATGCTTTACGCAGCTTTGATATGGTTGTTGTGCATCAATATGCAAGTTTTATTAGTGAATTTGCAGAGTTTTGGCATTTTCCTCCCCAAAAATTTTGAAACAACACAGAAAATAACTAACTTTGCGGTCGTTTCTAATAGTTTTTTGCTTATTTTATCATTAATAATTTTTATAATACAACAACATTCTTATGCAGAAATCTTTACTTTTTGCCGCTGCTGCCATGGCAGCCATGAGCCTGTCGGCTCAAAGCATCAAGCTGCACCTCCCCAACGAACGTGAGGCAGCTGAGCAGGCTATGATCCAGAAGTTCCTCAACACCAAGGTGGGCAGCCACTTCAACGAGCAGCAGGTGCGCGATGTGATGCGTCAGTCAGCCACTTTGCCTGTAGTGGGTGCCAAGGCCAACCCAACCAACGTACTCGTAGCCGAGAGTTTCGATAAGTGGGCTGCTGGTACCAACGAGGCACCAGATGCTCAGATTGTCGATGCCAACGATCAGGCCACTGTCGATGCCCTGTGCGATGTGCCAGGCTGGACCGCATTCTACTGCACTCAGGCAGGCGGTGCCGTTTTTCAGAGTTTTGACGAGGTGGGCGACAATGGCCCAGGTTACCTGATGGTGCCAGACCTTGACTTCTCACAGAGCGGCCAGGGCGTGTTCCGTTTCAAGGCTCGCGTCATGAATGTCAACGAGAATGCCACTGCCAGCGGTCTCCAGTACTTCGTGATGGACAATGATCCTGATCACATGGGACTGAAGCTGGCCAACACACTGCCTATGACCTATGGCGAGTGGACCGACGTAGAGTTCGTAGGTCAGTCATCTTCAGCCTTCACCGGCATTATGTTCTTCAGCTGGTCGGGCAAGGTGCTGGTTGATGAGGTTACCATTGAGGAGATCATCTATGAGCTCGACACCCCAGCCAACATCCAGATCGAGGCTCTGAGTGGCAATCAGGTCAAAGTGAGCAGCGACCCTGTGGAGGGTGCTACCCACTACCATATTGAGGCTTATTCGCGCGACGCTTCTGACGTGGTTTATGTGGCTGAGTGCGACGAGCCATGCGCAGTCTTCACTTACAGCTTCAATGCCAATGAGGATGTCATCGCCACCGTTATTGCCAGCAATGAGAATGGCGAGTCTTATCCTGGTCGTAGCTACAGCCCTCTCTACTGTGGTGGCGAGATCGAGACCCCAGTAGCCCTCGCAGCTACTAACGTGACTAATGACGGCTTCACAGCTCAGTGGGAGCCTTCGTTCTGGGCCAACACCTACGAGCTCTCTTTGACCCGTACCCACACTGTGGGCGATGAGCCAGAGGTGATCTATTACATGCAGGAGGACTTCTCAGAGGTACCTTATTCGCAGGATGACGTAGAGTCAACCATAGTTGCTTACGACGGTCAGCCGGTATCGCTCGATAGCTACATCAATGCCAAGGGTTGGAACACCTATCTGGCCTCTTGCGCCACCGGAATGCTTGCCCTCACCAACATCTACGAGGCATACGGTATTCCAGCCATGCTGATGAGCGACGAGATGGATTTCAGCTTTGGTGGTGGCAAGGTCACCATTTCGGGCATCGGCGGCACGATGGTCGATGATGTAGTGATGAAGGTCGGCTTTGCTGAGGCTCATAGCACTATGTTCGGCACCTCATACACCTTCCTCGATGGTGCTCAGGAGTTTGAGCTCTCACCTGCTGGTTCGATGTTCGAGGTTGAGGTCGAGGGTGGTACCGAGCAGAGCATCCTCCTCTTCCAGATGGCCGATGCTTCACCTGAAGGCGACATGGCAATCTTCCTGAACCTTAATATCACAGGCGTAGCCGAGCCAGGTCAGCAGTACACCGCACCTTATGCTACTGTCAGCGTGCCAGCCGACCAGACCTTATACGACGTAATCGTCGATTTCCCTGCAGGTGACACATTCACCTATAGCGTAGTGGGCAAGTTCGGTGCGAAGTCTTCGGCTGTTTCTGAGACCATCTCAGTTGTGGCTCCTGATCCATTGGGCCTCGACCGTGCTGAGGTCAATGCCAAGATGGCAGAGTTCTTCACCCTCGATGGTCGTCGCGTCAATGCCAGCAGCCTCGACGAGCTGAAGGATGGCACCTACATCATGCGCAATAGCAGTGCAGCCAAGAAGGTAATGAAGTAATCATCAACATTACTTTAAGGTTTCGTACTTGCAAGACTTCAATAATCAGGAATTGATGAAGAATTATATGTTATCTATGCTGGCGTGTGTCATGCTTGCCTCTGTGGGCAAGCCGGCACACGCCGCTTTGCTTGACTTGGGCTTGTGCGACGGTGTGTGCAGCACCACAGGCATGAGCAAGACGGGCAGTGGCACTATCCAGGTGGCCATCGTGCTGCCAGCCTCTGCCTTCGCCCGCTATGAGGGTGCGTCGCTCAGTGGCATGCGTGTAGGTCTCAGTCTGGTAGAGGGCATCTCGGGTGTGCAGGGTTGGGTGCGAACCTCACTCGACGGCGACAACCTCTGCACAGCCACCTTCGCCGAGCCCGTAGTGGGGTGGAACGAGGTTTCGCTCGATGCTCCCAGCTCCTACACCCTGCGTGCCGACCAGGATCTGGTGATCGGCTATCAGTTCGAGCAATCCAAATCGACCAAGTGCATCGCACAGGGTGGTCTGGTGACCCCCGACTGCTACTGGGTGGCTCGCAATGGCGACTGGCAGAACAAGTCAGCCGACGCTTTGGGCGCTGTGAGCGTGGAGCTGGTGATCGATGGCGACATGGTGCCAGCCACCAACTTAGCCATCGAGTCATTCTCTTATCCACAGGTAGTGCCCTATGGTGAGCCGTTCCGGGCTCAGGTCGTGGTGCGCAATGTGGCCCGTAGCGAGATTCGTGGCTACCAGTGTGAATATCAGATTGCTGAGGGCGATGCTCCGGTGGGCATCGATTGCAGTGATGTGGTGCTGCAGTATCGTCAGCGCGACACCCTCAGTATCGTGGTGCCTGTCGACAGGCAGCAGCCCGACGAGGTGCTCCTCCCCATGCCTCTGCTGGTCAGCACCGAGGGCGATGAGGTAGCCGACGATGACCGTTGTACCCTCTATCGCTCCAACTACACCTGGAGTTATCCTCACACCTTGCTGATGGAGGAGTTCACCACCGAGCAATGTGCCAACTGTCCGCGTGCCATCAACACGCTGGCACAGATGGTCAACGAGGGCTATCGCTTCGCACAGATATCACACCATGTAGGTTACTACACCGACTTTCTGACCGTCAATGAGGACAAGACCTACCTGTGGTTCTATGGCGATGAAGGTTCGTTCGCTCCAGCTGGCATGTTCGACCGCACTTACGATCCCGACTTCTATACTGCAGGCTCTGGCTCAGGCGGATTCCCTATCTTCAGCATCGGCTATGCCGACAGCTTCCGTCCTGCACTTGAGAAGGCGCTAGCCATGCCTGCCTTTGCCAATGTTGACCCCCAGTTGAGTTACGACGAGGCCACTCGCCAGCTCTCGCTCGATGTCAGTGTGGAGAAAGCTCCTGTGCTCGATGCGCTCACGCTGGAACCTCGTCTCACGGTCATCCTTATCGAGGATAGCATCCCTGCAGAGCATCAGGCAGGCATCAGCTCCAGCTCGTTCCGCCATCGTCATGTCTATCGCAAGTGCCTCACCGACATCTGGGGCGACACTCTCCAGTGCGATGAGCAGGGCCACGCCACTGTCCATCTCGAATACACCCTTCCCAACGATTGGCGTGCAGAGTATGTGGAGGCTGTGGCTTTCGTCAGCAACTACAATCCTGACGATCGCAATGACTCGCGCGTCTATAATACAGCCGTGGCCTCTGTACAACCTTCTCAGGGAGAAAGCATCACTGAGATTCGTGCCGATGCTGCCTCAGCTCCTCATCGATGGTACAACCTGATGGGGCAGCCTGTCATGCCTGGTTCACGCGCAGGCATCTTTATCAAAAGTTGCACTTTCTGACGGCTCGAATTTGTTCCCAGACTCTAAAATCAAAAATCCGACGTCTCGAAATCCTTGCCAGAGGGTCTGGCGAAGAATTCGAGACGTCGAAATGTTTGCCCGGGCCTCTGGCGAAGTTTTCGAGTGCTCGAAAAGGCTGTCAGGGGTTCTGGCGAGGATTTTGAGTACTCGAAATGGTTACCAGAGTTTTTGGCGGAGAATCCGAGCGCTCGAAAACGAGATTCCTATGTCAGAAGTTGGCATCTGCTCCTACTACGATATGCAGACCAGGGTACTTTGCACAGATGCGGCGACCCTGAAGATCGTAATGATGAACCTCGCGCGATGGTTCATTGCCAAAAGGTCTGATCGATACTACATCGCCACCATTCAGCTGGGCGATCTGATCGGCAGTGAGCTGCTCGTAAGTCACCTCCTCGGTGAGGATGTTGATGTAAGCAATTTCAGAATAGTTGGCTACTCCATCGACAGTGTAGGCTGCTACTACGCCCAGACGAGCGAAAAGATTGTCCTTATAGACATAGAGATCGAATACATTGCCGTCATGATAGAAGGCATCATTCGAATCAATGTCATCATAGCCAATGCCACAGATAGCATTATCAATCAGATATTCTGAGGGGTCAAATGTGAAGAGATTATCATCCATGAACATGTACACCTTCAGATTCTCAGGGAGGAGATATTCGTCGTTGGTGCCCTTGTTGTCGAGCATGAAGCCGAAGTCCCACTGCTCATAGCCATAGTCTTCGAGATCCATCACAAATACCTCGTATGGTGCAGAAGGTATAGCTGCCACAGCCTGTCCGAGAGGAGAGATAGTAATCTCGCCGAAAGCTGCCATCACAGCACGAGTGTTGTTGCCAGTGTAGATTAATTCCCCGACAAAGACCTCTGGGTCTGAATACGTGAAGTTGCCTGTCGAAGGGTCAAACAGCAATTGGAGATTATCCTTAATGTGGAAGTTGGCATCACCATTAGGATCGTAGCCAGCTACACTAAGGGCAGAGAAGTAGGTGTAGAAATACTTCATGACACCAATATACTGATTGGAAGGGATGCTGACCACATTATCATCGTCGAGCCTGCCGTGTACCCAGCATGGCTGGTCGGGAGTAAGGCCATTGAAGTAGATGTCGCTACCACTGAATGCTACCTGAAGTTGATGGGTGACAGGCTCGCCATAGTCATTGAGTGCTCGATATACATATTCCTCAACACGCGCATCGGTAGGGCATTCAATCAGCGTTCCTGTTTCGTATGGGGTAAACTTATGACCTGCTACGTAATCATAGAGCTGCACGTCGGTTTCATTCTCTCCGTATGCGAAAATGCCGATGTGATGATTGACCACCGCATAACCCTCATCATTGACCTCATTGAGATCGTCGATATAGATCAAGTCGCCCTCCTTGCGGAACTCGAAAGGTCGTACATCTATAATATTAGCTTCTTCGTCGAACACAATATCACCCATATAGAACTCCACGTCTATTCCGGTATCATACCAGTCGTCATCGTAGATATGCTGTACGGAAACAGTGATAGTTGTGCCATCTTCATTCAACTCGCCTACTGTCCAGACGTCGCGGTCTTCGAGCATGATTGGAAACAAATTGTTGAAATAGACCTGCTGTCCATCGATGGCAATCTGCTGAGCCACGCCATTGGCATAAGCCATTCCGCTATAGGTGAAGAAATATCCGCTCATGGTGTAGGTCTGAGGGTCGATCGTAGGAGTGACCAGCGAACCAGAACGGCTTGGCTGACTACTGAGAGCCTTCAATTGTTCTGCAACTGCAGGTGTGATGTGGTGGGTACTGATTGCTCCATCGTGAATCGAACGTGGCTGAAGAGAGTCAGTGTACTTGCCGATTGCAGCCTGTTGGGCATAGCAGCCCAAGCCCATAAAAGAGGCACTGAGTAATAGTAGAGTTTTTTTCATAAAAAAATATTTGTATAAAAGGTCCTTGACGCCTGACTTGATAATTGTGGAAAAAGACGGCTGCAAATATATGAATATTGTTACATTTAATGTAAAAAATGGTGTTTCAAAGTGTTTCTCAGCTATAATATTTTTGTTTCAAGTTTGAATAATCGTCCGAAATGTTTATCTTTGCGCCTAAATAGTATCAATAATGAACCGATTTGTTTTCTTCGTTTGTTGTCTGTTTGCTCTCTTTGCCTGCTCAGAAAACGCTGGGTGGGAAGACGAACTGATGTTGATAAAGCAGCGAGGCGACGTTTCTCCGAAGTCGGCCCGTGCCAGTCTTGATTCGTTGTCTGACTCTTTGAAAAAACCTTCGGAGCACTTTCTGATGACTAGCGAACTGCTGCGGATACGCTTGGACGACAAGGCTGACATCATGCCACAGACAGATGCGAAGGTGAAACAACTGGTTGCCTATTTTGAGCATAAAGGCAGTGACGTCGAGCGACAGGAAGCGCATTACTATGCAGGAAGCACCTATCGGGATCTGCTCGACACGCCACGCGCCTTGGAGCATTTTCTTCAGGCTATGAAGATTGCCGAACAGGCTGCCTGTTGTGACTCGATCATGCTTCGCAACACCTATTCCAACCTTAGTTATTTGTTCAATTCTGTTCAGGATAACCAGAACTATCTGAAGTATGCCCAAAAGGAATACCAGATTTCACTGAACTTACATCGACTTGAAAACACCAGCATCATTCACCTGGCAACCGCCTACCATCATGTGGATAGCAGCAGGTTGGCCTTGCAGTATTTTGATGAGGCCTTGCTGCGACAGAGGTCAGCTCCGGTGTCTCATGAGCTGTACATCCTACTCGACTTCTACTCCTTAACACAGAATCTGGAGCAGGCTGATGAGTGTATGAGTCTGCTCGAAGCCATCGACCATGAATCGTTGGACTCCAAGCAGAATATGGCTCTGTTGACATTGGGCAGGTATTATCAGATGAAAGGCGATGACCCAACAGCAATCGATTGTTATGAAAAGGTAATGACAAGAGGCAGTAATCTGGAGGAGATGTACGATGCATCCCGCAGATTGGTGACAATGTATCACGAAGCGGGCAATGCCGAAAAGGAGAACAGATACGCAGTGCGGTTTGTGCAGTTGTGCGACACTTTGAATCTTGGTAAGCGCCAGGAGATGGCTGCCACGGTGAACAACCTATATCGTTATCAACGAGACAAGGATGAAGAACAACAGATAATGCAGGCAAGTGAGCGCTATAAGCTTTGGGCGATAGCAATCACGCTGTTCGCACTCCTTGCGCTTCTGGTAGGAGGCCTGTTATACGAGTGGAAAAAAAACAGAATGATGCAGGGGCTGCTCTCTTTGTCATGCGAAATGACTGAACTGAAGGAGGAAAAGGAAAAACTACTGGAAGAAATTGAGCGACAGAAACAGCAGAACTCAACCTTCATCCGGCTGCTGCATCAGTCGGACTTCGAAAGCAAAGCTGAAGATATTTTCTCCCTGCTGAAACGAGCTGCAGAAGGTCGGCATTCGATGACCACCGAAAACTGGCGTCAGCTCTATCAGGCAGTGGATGAGGAACATCCATCTTTCCGCGCAACGCTATTACAACACCTTGGTGAATTCACCGATCAGCAGATGCAGGTCTGTTATCTGCTACGCATCGGGATGGCGAAACCCGACATCCAGCACATCACCAACCTGTCACGCGTCACGGTCTGGCGATGGACTAAGCGTTTTGAGTGGGCTGAAAGGGAGGAATGAGGTTTTGAGGTTGTGAGGTTTTGAGGTTGTGAGGTTTTGGGGTTGTGAGGTTGGGTGGTTGCGGAACAACCTCCCAACCTCACTTCCTCATTTGCTCCCAACCTCCCAACCTCACTTGCTCATCTCCTTGAAGACGGTGACGATATCGTCGGCGAAGGCCTCGTTGTAGGCCTGGATGACCTTCTGGCCCTTGGTTGAGGCGAGAGGGTTGTTGTAGAGGCGATGGTTGCGCATGGTGAAGACTGTGCCCTGGGCGTTGGTGCCCTTCACCGAATAGCGGCCCTGTATGCCATTGCCTGCTATCGATCCGGCCAGGGAGTGTGCGGTGCCCCATACGATCTCCTCGAGCACAGCCTCCACGACGATGGCATCGGCGGGTGCTTCGGAGGCGTTGGCAATGAGCTGGATGCTGGCCTTGGGGAATTTGTGCTGCAGCTGGCTCACGATGGTGCTGCCCAGTGCATCGATGGCGGCCTGCTGCTTGGCTGCTGCCTTGGTGCCCTTCTTCTGTACGCGGCTGTGTGCCACGACACATACTTTGCTTGTCTGCATGTCGATGCGCTGCTCAATGCTGGCCTCGTTGATACCATGCCAATCCTTAAAATCTTCTGCCTGGCAGTTCATCATGGCTGCAGCTGCCAAGCAAATGGTCAAAAATAACTTTTTCATAATTGTTGATTATTTATTGGGGGTTAATGAATCGTTCTGCTCTACTTGTTATCTCTTCAATACTATCCTGCCACGCAGCGACTGTTCGCTCAGGCGACGGCCGTAGAGGTCATAGTAGCGTGCTGGAGCCGAAGCATCGTCGCGGAGTGTGCTGATGCCCACGGGTGTGGGGTCGAAGATGGCATCAGTGAAGGCCCAGAGCTCGCGCTGCAAGTCGGGGTCGGCGACTGCGTTGATGTTGCACCTGTGATTCTGTTCGGGCAGTATGTAGAGTCGCACATTGTCGCCATTGATGTACTCGTCCTCCATGTGTGCACCCGTCCAGGTATCGTCACCTCCGTAGAGGAAAAGGATAGGCTTCTGGGTCTGTGCCGTCTGCTGGCGCACGAAGGCAAGGAGCTCGGGATTGTACTCCACGTCGCCGAACACGTTGATGAAATTCGGCTCCAGTGCATTATTGTACAGGCTCTGCCACATTTCGTTCACACGGTGGGCCTCCTCTGGGTCGTCGTAATAATAATCAAAACGTAGGTCATAATAGCCCAGTTCATGCCAAGCCTGATAATAATAGGCTAACGCACTATAGTCCCAGTTCTCTGCATCAATGCCGAACACGGGGAGTTGCAGCTGGCGCTTATACTTCAGTTTTACGCCCTCTTTCAGTCGGGCGCGTGCAAGACTGGCACCATCCGCTGCTGCCTCGGGGGTGAAGTTCTGCTCATACCAGTCGAAGAAGTTCTGATCAATCAGTATGGTGCCATTAAACAGCATGTAGAGCATCATCTCGGGCGTATAGTTTTCGAGCCCCATCTGTCGGAGCACATCCTCGTTGGCCGCAAAGATCCGCTCCACCTCCTCACGTGAATTGTAGGCGCGAGGCAAAAAATCTATATGGCATACTGCATCGGCAAAATTGCATACGGTCACGGGATCGTTAATGCCCTCAGCCGGGTCAACTTCCGACACCAGGCAGAAGAGGGCGAAGAACTCCTCACTGCTGGTCATCTGTCGCTGCAGGTGCAGCATCTTCTGGTTCAGCTCCTGGTTCCAGCCATACGTCATGTAACGCTCCTGCATGCGCAGGTCCTGATAGTAGCCCAGAAACGGACCAGAATAGGGCACGAAGCAGTCGGCATCGTCGGGATAGAAGGCGTGCTGCATGGTGGTGGTGATGCCGCCCTTGCTGACACCCGAGATGGCCCACTTGCCGCCGAAGACGCGCTTCATGGCCTGGAGCAGCGCATGGAAGTCGGCGGCAGCCTCGCGGGCCTCGCAGTATCCGAGCGACTCCCAG